>JAZDIQ010000123.1:0-23633 GCA_043804825.1 Pseudomonadota bacterium | reverse complement strand
GGCTGTTAACCACCCTGTCGGCAGTTCGAATCTGTCCCGAGGAGCCAAACAAATCAAGGGCTTAGGCGGAAACGCCTAGGCCCTAATTTTTGATCCGGAAGCACCCCGGAAGCACGCGGAACGGTTTCACGGCCAGGGGCGGTGGGCTCTTGCCTTAGAAGCCAACAGTGTGTATCATACACACATGAACAGCCGGGAAGTGATTCGACAGCTCAAGGCCGATGGCTGGTATGAAGTTGCCCAGCAAGGGGACCATGTGCAATTTAAGCACCCCACCAGGCCGGGCCGCGTAACCGTGCCTCACCCGGTTAAGGACATTCCCCAAGGGACCCTGGGCAGCATCAGACGTCAATCAGGGCTGGAGTTGAGATAATGACCAACTATATTGCCCTTATCCGCAAGGAACGGGGAAGCGCCTACGGTGTGGATTTCCCGGACTTCCCGGGCTGCATCACCGCCGGCAACACCCTTGAGGAAGCCCGCCAGCGGGCCAGTGAGGCCCTTTCGTTCCATATCGCCGGAATGGTGGAAGATGGCGACCCCATCCCAGAACCCACCCCGTTGGATACCATCATGGCCGACCCTGACAACGCGGACGCGGTGGCCTTCTTGGTGAGCGTGGCCAACCGGCCCAGCAAGAAGGTTCGGGTCAACATCATTCTGCCGGAGGATGATTTGGGCCGTATTGATTCCTACGCCAAGCAGGTGCGCCTTACCCGGTCGGCCTTTCTGTTGATGGCAGCAAAAAGAGCTATGCGCCAAAACGCGTAGACTCGGGTGCATAAGCTCATTTAGTTATTTTTGCGCCCCGGTTAAACACCATAAGAGCTTAAAATGTATGGGCACCCGGCCCTGTTGGGCCGCAGGGCCGGGCTTCCCTTCAATACCTTCCGTAGCAGGTTGACAAAAAAACCCGGCCCCGCCAGACGGGCAGCGGGACCGGGACACTTCCTGAGCTGGCGCTGGGTCTAAGGGTGTCATCTCGGGGTACACCCTTGGGGCATGAAGAAGCCCCATGCCAGCCTGGGGCGAGCGCCCCGTTGCGGCAGGGGCACGTTAGGGCATGGGACACCCCGCCGCAGCGGCCAGTCGCCGTGCGCGTTCGGGATCGGTGCGGATCAACCGGCCCTGTTCGGTCAGGTTGTAGCCCGGCCCAGGCGCCCAGGGATTCCCACCAGCGGCCAGTGGGTGGCCCTTGGCGGGGCCGGAGGGCACGGGCCAGTCACGGCCGTAGGTGTCCAAAAACTGGGCCACGAATTGCTCAGGGGCGTAGGGTAGCTCGGTTGCCTTGTAGATAACTTCGCCCTCGGAGTTGACCGTCATCATTTCCGCAGCCTCGACAGCCGCAAGCCCAGCGGCGGCCCTTGGCACCCGACCGCCCAGGCGACTTGCCAGGGCATCCAGGACGGCCCGGCCCACCACCTCAGAGGCCAGCCGGTCTTGCAGGGTCGTGGCCTGCCTGGTCAGCCGCTCCCGCTCGGCCCGAAGCTGGGCTAGAGTCGCCTCGTGTTTCTGCTTTGCCGGGGCAAGCCGCTCCCGGATCATATCCTCGGCTTGGCCCGCCTCCAAAAGCTGTTGGTCCCTGGCGGCGCGGGCCGCCTCCAATGCAGCCCGCACCTCTTGCAGGTCGCCCAAGGATTCCAGTTGCCGGGCCTTGTCTGCCAATTCATCGCGCTCCCTGGCCAGGGCGATGTTCTGGTTTAGGATTTCGGCCAGGGCAGATTTTGGGATCATGCCGGGGATTTCGCCCTCGATTGGCAGCACAAAGGCCCCGCCATGTTCGACGTAGAACTCCCGGAGGGCTTCGGGCAGGGCGTGCCAACCTTCCTTGTCCAGTGCCAGTCTCAGCATGATGCTGCCTCACTTTCGGTTAGGGCAATTCCAAGTTTCGCGGCTATCCGCCGGCCCTCGGCCCCACCCCGGGCCAAGGCGCGGGCCAGACCGTCCGGCCCCAGGCGCTCGCACAAGGTCACGATTGCGGCCCGCCGGGTTTCGGATGACAGGCGTAGGGCCTGCCGCTCAAGGCGGGCTTGCAGATGTGCCTGGGGGTTATCTTGAGCGCTGGCCTGGGCCTCCAAGGCGGCTAGGCGGGGGCTCAACTTTCGCATTTGTCATTCTCCGTTCTTGCCTCAAGGGCACTTAGTCTGGCCTCAAAATCTTGTTGCTCCTGAGCCCTGTAGGCCAAATTCAGGACGCTCCGGGCGGCGCTCACCCTTGCGCTGGCCGGGCTGGCTTGGTCATTCATTACCGTTGCCAGGGAGTCCACAGCCTCGCCAGCCACTTGCTGTAGCCGACTGGTGGCCAGGCTCAGGGCTTCGCGTCTGGCCGAGCGATAGGCGTCTGCAAAAGCGGGGGCCTTGAGCCACCGGCCCAGGGTAGCCGCGTCCACCCCGGCCACCCGGGCGGCTTCGCCAATGGTCCCGGTGGTCAGCAGGGCGATGATCGCCGCTTCTTGTTTGCGAGACAATTTTTCGCCGTGACCGCTCATCTGCTATCACCTGCCTCAATGCACCGTGGCCCGTGGCCGCACATGCGCATGAATCGGGCACCCTGCCCAATCGCACCTCTCCGGCCCAGCCCGGAGCCCGGCACACAGTTCGCAGGCTGGCCGGTGGTCAACCTCCAAGGTTGCAACCCCCCGATATAAGATGCAGGTATCCGTCGGCTGGGGGGCTGGGGCCACCTTCACCCCCAACCCCCTATTGACAGAATTGACAGTATTGACAAAATTCGACTTGGGCTGCTTTCTGTCAATTGCGTCAATATTGTCCATGGGGGTCTGCCGCTCACCTTGGGGGCACTCCAGTGCCTCCCATGGGCGGCCCAGGGCTTGGGCCAAGGTGTTCTGCCAAGCCATCACACAACCTCCAGGGCCTTGGGGTTGACGAGGTAGCCGGGGCTGGCCGGCCTGCCGGGTCCGCTGGCCTTGGGGGCAGGCTCGGCCAGGACGTGGCCGCGCTCTTCCAAGATGGACAGAGCGGCCCGCACCTGATCGGCTTTGGGATAGCGGCCCATCACGGCCCTGTGGTAGTCCCTCAAGCTGAAGCGCTCGACATGCTCCCGGCGAAGCCAGGCCAAGCAATGCTTGGCGGCCTCAATATCCGGGTCCGCACCCATCATGTCGAAAGCGGCCAGAGCGTGGCCCACCAGGGCGGCGGCCAGGTCAAGCGCCCTGCCCATGGTGTCATCGCTCACGGCCAGGCCGGGGCGCGCTCCAAGTGTTCCATGACGTGGATGTTGCCGGCCAGCCTAGCGGCCAGGCCAGGCAGCTTGCCGGCCCAATCGCGGATCATCTCGAAGTGCCCACCCTCGGCCAACTCCGGCTCTATGGCCCCGGCAAATTCGGCCCAGGCCAGGTAGGCCCCGCGCTCCAAGCGCAGGCCGTGGGCGGCGGGCTCCCCATTCTCGTCGCAGGCCCATGGTAGGCCCAGCAGGCCGTGCAAGGCGCTGTCATCGGCCCGCTGGGTCGCCTCGGGTATGGGCGGGGCGTCCACAACGCGGCGGCCAAGGCGGGTCTGGGGCAGGACATACGCGAAGCGCCCCAGCAGGCCCCGCCCCCGAAAACCGGGTTTGCTCACCAGGCCAATCAGTACCTCGGGCTGGGGGCTAAGGCACAGCGTCAACGCCGGGGCGCTCATCATGATCGGCTGGCCGCTTTTGCGGTCTACGCGGCAGGGCTCGCCAGCATGGGCCTTGAGCACCAAATCCAGGTTCGGCACGCCGCTTGAGTAGCGGCCGGCCAGGGTGTCAAACAGCCCGCCCTCGCATGACGCGATGCCCAGGCGCTCGCCGTGCTCGGCCATCAGGGCGGCCGTGGCCTCCGGGGTTATGTCGTCGGCCAGCAGGCGGGGGGCGCGGGGCACTTCGATAAGGCCGGCCTCCAAGTCTGCGATTTCGGCCATCAGGTCTTCGCGGTCTTCAGGGGCCGCCTTGCCCAAACGGGAGCGAAGCCCCGCAATCACCGCCTCCTGACTCTTGCGCCGGCTGGCGGCCTCCTGAATCTCTGGGCGCATGGCCTGGGCCTGCTCACGCTCCCAGGTGTATAGCGGAGCCAGGGCCACCGCCTGGGCCGCCGTCTTGCGCTCGGCCGGCGGGGCGGGGGCCAGGATGTAGAGGTTGGCAGGCTCCAAATAGCCCGGCTTCACCTCGATTGCCAGCTTACGGGCCGTGGTTGTGGCTACCGCTCCTAGGACGCTGGCCAGCACCAAGCATGGGGCCACCTGTAGATGTTCGGCGGCGGCTAGGGTGAAGTCCCGCGCCCACCCCGGCAGGGCATCCACCGGCAGGGCTGGGGCCTGGTGGCTTTCAAAGGGCACCGGATCGGGCCAGTCATCGTCCGCTATGGCCTGGGGCTCCTTGGCCTCGGCAGGCTCCGGGGCCATCACCGGCTGGGCGGCTTCCAGCAGGTCTTGCAGCACCTCAGGGGACCATCCCTCGGGCGGCGGGTCCGCAACATCCCAACCCACCGGAAGCCCCTCCGGCAGGACCACCAACTTCACCGCCGCCGCCCTGGCCTCCAGGGCCAGGCGGGACACGTCGCGGGCGTAGGCCGCGCCGGGCTCGTCTGCATCGGGCCAAATCACGACTTGCCTACCGGCCAGGGGTCGCCAGTCGGCCTTGGTGGCGGCCTTGCTCCCGCCTGGCGAAGTCACCACCACCATGTCAGGGAATAGGCCCTGGGCCGCGTCAGCGGTCTTCTCGCCCTCGACCACCAGCACCGGGGCATCAGGCTGGGCCGCCATTAAGTGAAGGCTGTAGAGCGGGCGGGGCACGGGGAAGCCCTGCCACCGCCAGGCCCGCTGACCGTTAGGGCCTTCAGCATAGACCAGGGGCAGCACTTGCTTGGGTCCGTCTGGCTTGTCAAAGCGACAAACAAAACCGAGTCGGTTGCCTTGGGCATCACGATATACCCAGGTTTTATCAGGCTTGCCGTGCTCATGGTGATGCTCTGCCTTGCCGGCGTTGGCGGGCACCGGCATGATCGGCGTCCAGGCTGGTTTGTCCCGGCGGGCCGCATTGGTCCTGGGCTGGCCGTCAACCGCAAGCCGCCGGGCCAACTCACGGGCGGCCTCGGCCTGGCCTGTGCCGTTCAGGTAGGCATAGAGGCTCACCAAGTCCCCGCCCCGGTCGTTGCCGGCAAAATCCGACCAGCGGCCAGTGTCCAGGTTGATCTTGAAAGAACCCGGCTTGCGGTCGGCCCGGGTGGGATTGCGAGCCTCGTACTCGGCTTCCATCGCCCAGCCGCCGGGCAACCACTCGGCCAGCAGGCTTGGGGCCTGGGCCAGGGCAGCGCGGGCCACCCCCGCGAAGTCAAGGCCGGCCATGGTCAGGCCGCCTGGCCGGGGTCGGACGTGGAACGACGCCGGCAGGTGGCCAGCCAGGCTTCCACATCGGCCGAGACAATACTCGGCCTTTTTGGGGTCCGCCTATACGATGAAAAACCGGACCAGTCCCGGTCAGGCGCATTTTTTGGGCTGTCTTTTTGGGGATGCAGTACCGAGCGGAAAACTCGGTTTCATCGAAGTATTCGGCCATGGAAACCTCCAAGTAACGGGGCATGAACCAGCGTTACTTGGATCGTACATGGGCGATACGGTAGGCGTAAAAAGGGTTATAAAATTACTTTATAACCCTCTGGATTGGCTGCTATGTAACCAGAAGCTACCGATAGTTTTTGACCCAATATCGAGCTTGCTTCAAGCCTTCTTTGGCAGCATCTTCGGAGTTTATGCCGTAGCAATGCTCCACAATGTTTGCCAGTGTCGCCCTCGCCTTTTTAGCATCAAAAACTTGAAGATAGATGGTATACGAATTGTACGCGGTTCGCTGCTTGCGGGCAGGCTTCGCGGTTCCAGTAGCAGCAAGCCAATGCTGTTGCATGGTCTTTAAATTGGCCTTTGCGGCGTTTAATTGATGCGTGAGTGTGCGCCCCAAATCAAAAACAACCGCCATGTGTCCGTTAGGAATCCTTACACTTTGCTTTTCTCGAAGGCCCGCAAAAATGCCAGGTCCTCCGCCAACATAAAATGCCAATTGTTCCATAGTTGCCCAGCTTTTATAAAGAAATAGCGGTTGGCTGGTTTCCGGATTCAGCCACCAGCGTAAGCCCCATTTATCACTTAGAAAGTCTTCTTCTTCGGGGGTGTTTGGGGGCAGTCTAAAATTCGGGTGGCCAATGGGCAGAAGTGGAAACAATAGCATCTCGTCCCACTCATCGGAAGCAAACTCACTTAAAGATTTATCTCGCACCCTGAGCCGTGTAAGTCCGGCGGAGATTGCTTTTTGCCAGTCGGTTTTATACGCAGGATTCCTTCTCAATAATTCCCCGGCCCAGTGCGCATCATCATGGGTTGCCGTGTAGGCGTAGTTTTCGGGATCGCGCCAGTCCTGGCTAGGCATTTTTATTCTCCCGCGCCACGGCCAGGGGCACCACCTTTTCCTTGACCGGCTGGGACAGGGCTTCGGCAATCTTGCCGTTCACCAGGTCCACGGCCTGGCGCAAGGGCTCGGCCAGGAAATGGGCCTACCTGGCCGTGGTCCCCGGCTGTGCGTGGCCAAGGACGGCCCCTATGATAGGCAAACTTAATCCCGATGAAGCCGCCAGGCTGGCCCACCCATGGCGTAGGTCATGCAGTCGCAGGTCCGGTAGGCCGGCCCGCTCCCTGATTCTGTACCAGGCGCGATGTATGCCCACCAGCGGGCGATTGGCCTTGAGCCCAGGGCACACATACACGGCGAAGGGCGCGCGGGGCAGGTTGGCAAGCAACTCCATGGCGGAGTCCCCCAGGGGGACCACCTTGGCCCCGGTCTTCGAGTCCGGCAGGCGTAAAGCCCCGGCCTCCAGGTCCACATGTTCCCATTTTAAGTTTTGGATTTCACCCAGCTGGCACCCGGTCAAGACCAGCAGCCGGACCAAGGAAATCATGGCTGGCATCTCCGAGACTTCTTGCTCTATCTGGTCCAGGGTCTGGCCCAGGCGGGCAAGTTCATCTACCGTCAGCAGGCGCTCACGCTTGGCTTCCTTGAACTTTTCCACATGCCGACATGGATTGCTCCCGTCCGGGCGCAACCCCCAGCCCTCGGCCAGATTGAAGGCTTTCTTCAAAATCTCCAGAACGCGGTTGGCCTGATACGGTGTCTCTCTCATAGCATGGTGCAGGTTGGCCACGTCGGCCCTGGTCACGTCGCGCGCCTTCGTTTTACCAAGGGCGGGCAGGACCCACCGCGTGACCCACCCGCGGTCCTGGCGCACGGTGGCGGCCTTCTTTTTGGGCTCGGCATGTTCCGAAAAATACCTACCGAAAAGATCGGCCATAGTGGGGGCCTGCCGTTGTAGTGCCCGCTCCCGGCCAGGGTCCTCACCAAAGGCCACGGCTGCCAGCACTTGCTTTGCCAGGGTGCGGGCCTGGTCGCAAGTGATCTGAGACTTGGCGGCGGGAGAGACCGGGAAGTGGCTGGGGCAGGCGGTTGAGGTGGGGGAGGGGAAGGCAGAAGAGAAGGACGGGCAGGAGGGGTGAGGGTCGCCCACAGCTTCGGCAGGGAGCCGCCGAGGCTGCATATCGCATCCCGTGCCAGCTTTGGACAAGCCAACGCTCGTGGGGCTTTCCGCACCGGAAACGCGGCGCCCTACCTCCAACCCGGCACCGTCTGAGGAAGGCAGGCCCCCACAGGCAAGGCCGAGGTGGGGGTGCATAGGGTAGCGGCAGGGTCCGGGGCCGGCTGCTGGCCAACCGGGAGCAGATTGCGCGGCCAATATTGGGTGTGCTATCGTGGGCTTCATAATGATTTAATAGCTTTTTGGTTCTTAGCACAAGATTGACTCTTCCTAAACGCCTGTCGCCTGAAACTTCTATCACCAACCGTGCAAACAACTAGCCTCTCGCGTAGGGCTGCCTGAGAGGGCTGCTGAGAGGGCTGCTTTACCAAGGACAAGAACCATTCCATTTCCCGACGGAGGTGACGATCAATGGAAAACATATTCTCACCGTGGCAGATCGGTTCGCTTCACCTGCCAAACCGGCTTGTGCGAAGCGCCACCTGGGAAGGCATGTGCGACGATGGCGGCATGCCAAGACAAGAACTTTTTACCCTTTACTCCGCACTGGCTAAGGGAGGGGTTGGCCTTATCATTTCAGGTTACGCCTATGTCCTGCCACGGGGACAGGGTCTGCCTAATCAGATCGGCATTTTCAATGACGAGCACATCGCTCCCTTGGCCCGGCTGGCGCAGATCGTCCATGCCGATGGTGGCAAGGTGTTGATGCAGTTGGTGCATGCTGGGCGGCACACCCGGTCGCAATGGATCAAGGCTAAGCCACAGGCACCCTCGGCCGGCTTTAATCAAGCCTTGGGGGAGGAGGTCGAGGAGTTGAGCCAGGATCAAATAAAAGAAATCATCGCAGCTTTCGGGGATGCGGCGGCAAGAGTGAAGGCCGCCGGTTTTGATGGCGTTCAGCTCCACGCAGCGCACGGTTATCTAATCAATCAGTTCCTGAGCCCGCTTTTCAACCAACGTGACGATGAATTCGGGGGTAGCCTAGAGAATCGAGCGCGTTTCTGCTACGAGATATATAAATCGGTGCGTCAGGCAGTTGGCCCTGACTTCCCTTTATTGATCAAGCTCAACAGCGACGATGGCCTGCCTGGTGGCTTTGGGCCCATCGATGCGGTGATGGTGGCCACCCGTCTGGCTAGTCTGGGCATGGATGCCATCGAGGTCAGCGGCGGAGTGGCTGGCGGAGGTAAGCAGCACAATAATTCTCCAGGGCGGATGGTGAAGGGTCCGGAAGATGAAGGCTACTTCCTGGCTAATGCCCTTGCCCTCAAGCGGGCCGTGGCCTGTCCGATCATTAGCGTGGGCGGTTGGCGCAGCCCTGAACGCATTGATAATGCCCTGACGGAGGTGGAGGCGGTATCCCTTAGCCGTCCCCTGATCCGGGAGCCCGATCTACCCCGAAGATGGAAGGCTGGAGACCTGCGTCCGGCAAGGTGCATATCATGTGGCCAGTGCCTGGCTCTGGGTCTCCAGGGCGGCATCGCCTGTGGTCCGGAGAGAAAGCTGGCACAAGCGTCCTGACCAACATACTCCACGGTTCACTGCGGCCCGAGAATGATTTCTCGGGCCATTTTTGTCGGCGCTGGCCCTTGCGCAAAAAACAGCTTGACTTCAGGGGTTTTAAGAAGGCAATATTGTCGACAATGTTGTAGGCAGGCAATGTCCACTATCGCTACGGGGGTGGTAGATTGCCTTATGGGCATGATCGCCCTCGGCAGGCCCTTAGTCGTCTGCTTGAAGTAAAAGAAAAGCAAATTCCAACCTTAATGGGACGTACCTAAGACGTGGCCATAGCCTCCGAAATATACAAGAGCCTTCGCGAAGAAATAATTTTGGGTCATCTCATGCCTGGGGAACGCTTGGCCGAGGTGACCATCTCCGAGCGATTCTCTTGCAGCAGAAGCCCTGTCCGGGAAGCCCTTTCCCGCCTGGCTCGGGAAGGTTTTTTGGAGCTGTTGCCTAACAAAGGCGCGGTGGTCACCAAAATTTCGGCCCAAGAGGTTTACGACTACTACGCCTTGCTTAAGGTATTGGAAGGTACGGCCGTGGAGTGGTCAGGCCCACGCCTCACTGCTGACGACTTGAACCGCCTGGAGGAGATCAATAACGCCATGCGGGTGATCACTCCCAATAGCCGCACAGCCATAGAGGACTGGGTGGCTTTGAACCAATCCTTCCACGATATGTTCCGGCAACATTGCGGCAATCTCAAAATGGATTGGCTAGTGGAGGAAGTACGCGCCCGCATCACCCGCTCTCTCTACACCTCTCTGATGGTTCCCGTGTTCGACGAATATGTTAGCGATCACGATCTGATGATCAAAAAGCTGCGCCAAGGGCAGCACCGGCAAGCACGGATCATCATGGAAGGACACATAACGCGGGCGCAGAAGGTGCTGGACCAGTTTTTCCTGCGGACTAATTCGGGCAGACGGGGAAATATCGATGGCGATGATCGGTCATCACCCCAAGAGCGATAGAGTATCCACAGACGCAAAGGGAGGCGAGCGATGAGGAAACACTGGATGGCGATCGTAGGTTGGTTGGTGCTGGCCCTGACGGCCTCTTCCGGCTTTGCGGCGGACAAGGAGTTCAAATTTGGGGAAATCTATGCCCTGTCCGGCTCCGGGTCCTGGTATGGCGCCACCATGAAACGGGGCACCACCATGGCCGTGGATGAGATCAACGCCGCCGGGGGCGTCGCGGGCTACAAATTTGCCACGGTCACCGAGGACCACAAGTCTGGTCTGACCACCCCGGCCCAGAACGCCTTCCGCAAAATGACCTCCATCGACAAAGTGCCGGCAATCCTCTCTTCCTTCAGTGCCCCCACCCTTTCAATCATGGCTATGGCCCAGCAGAAGCATGTCCTGGTCTTCAACGGGGGTGCCTCCAGCCCTCAGTTGGTCGGCCTGCCCTATCTCTACAACACCCGCATGCTGGGTAACGAGATAGTGCCCGTGACCCTTGATTACCTGTGGGCGCAGGGAGCCCGCACCATGAGCACCATTTACGCCAACCAAGCCGCTCCCATCTCCAATAATAAGGCTGCCGTGGCCTATTGGGAGAAGCTGGGCGGCAAGGTGCTGAGCCAGCAGGTCCACGAAACCGGCGCCACCGAGTTCTCCTCTGAAGCCTCCATCATCAAAGCCAGCAATCCCGATGTAATCGGTTGCTGGAGCACCGGCCTGGACGTGGGATACGTGATCAAGGCCGTGCGCAAAATGGGCCTGAAGGCTTACATCTGTGGCACCGAGCATTCCGGCGACATGGAAAAGGTCACCGGCGACGCCTCCGAGGGCTACCTCTTCGCCAGCGAGTTTTTCGACGTCAACTCCCAGGACGCCTGGACCAAGCATTTTGTGGACGAGTTCGAGAAGCGCTACAAGGAAAAGCCCGACTTCTATGCGGCCAACTACTACGAGCTCACATACATTCTCAAGGACCTGGTCACCCGGGTGAGCAAGAAGGGCGGCGACCCATTGGACGGGGCCCAGTTGGAAAAGGCTATATGGGACGATCCCAAGTTTAAGAGCATCTACGGTGGCCACATCCAGTTCCGCAAGGACGGCACCTGCCAAAAGCCGGTGGTGATATTCAAGATCGAGGGCGCCAAGCCTGTCATCGTCAAGAAATTCTAGGCAGCCGAGAACGGGTGCGGCAAGGAGCGCGGGCATGCAGGCACAGATGGACCTGCTGATCCAACTACTGGTGCGAGGTCTGCTGACAGGCTGCGTCTACGCCCTGTTGGGCGTGAGCTGGGGTATCATCTACAACACCACCAGAACTTTTCACTTTGCTCACGGCCTGATCTACACACTGTCCGCCTATGTTACCCTGATGTGCGTGCAGGCCGGGTTGCCGGCCTGGCCCGCGCTCCTAGCCGGCCTGGCGGCCGCCGCGCTGAGCGGATGCGTTATTGAACGCCTGGGCTATAAGCCCATGCGCGCCAAAGGCGCATCCCAACTGACCATCTTCCTGGCCTCCATGGGCATCCTCATCGCCGGCCAAAGCCTCATCCAAATGCTGTGCGGGCCGGACTCCCGGCCATTCTCGTTGTTGGGCGAGGTCACCCTGAACCTGGGCCCCGTCACCGTGACCAACCTGGACATGCTGGGAGCCCTGGGGTCCTTGGCGGCCATGGGTTCGCTGGGCTACTTCCTCAAGCGCACCAAGGCGGGCATGATGATCCGGGCCGTGGCCAGCAACCCAGAGAAGGCCGTCTTTATTGGTTTAGATTCCAACCGCGTGTTCATGCAGGTGTATGCCATTGGCTCTCTGTTGATGGGTCTGGCCTCCCTTTTGACCTTACTGGAAAGACCTGCCACGACGCAGATCGGCCTGGGCGCCGTCCTGATGGCCTTCATCACTGTCTTCATGGGGGGGGTGGGTAGCCTGCTTGGCGCGGCCTTGGGTGGCTTCATCCTGGGCCTGGTGGAGAGCCTGGTGCTGCTCTTTTTGCCTACCGAATACAAGATGGTGGTTACATTCGCTATCCTCTTCCTAGTGATCATCATCAAGCCCGAAGGTCTCTTGGGCGAGAAAGCCTAGCACGGGGAAAAGTAAGTGGAGTACCTCGCTCACACCTTGAATCTGGCCCTGTTCTTCGTGGCCCTGACCGTATCCCTGAACCTGATCCTGGGCTTCGGAGGGATGGTCTCCATGTCCCACGCGGTGTTTTTCTGCGTGGGCGGCTATATTTCCACACTCATCACCATGAAGCTGGGATGCAATTTCCTGGTGGGTATGGCCGCAGCCACCCTGGCCACCGGCCTGGCGGGCGGCGTCCTGGCAGGGCCCTTCATCAAGATCAAGGATGAATACCTCATACTCTTCACCCTGTCATTCCAGATGATCTCCTACCACCTCATGCTCTCGCTCATCAGCATCACGGGCGGAGATTCGGGCATCTTCGGTGTACCCAGCGTGAGCCTGGCGGGTTGGACCCCCGAGACTCCCTTGGGCTTCTTGCCTCTGACGTTGCTGTTCGTGGTGGCGGTCTACTATGTGGCTATGAGGTTGACTCAATCACCCTTCGGCCGGGTGCTCAAGGGCCTGCGCGAAGACGATTCGGCCGTGGCCTCGCTGGGCAAGAACGTCCTGAAGTTCAAGGTCATCGTCTTCATGGTGGGGACTGGCCTGGCCGCGGCAGCCGGGGCGCTGTTCGCCCATTATTCCCGTTTCATCAACCCCACCATCGGCAGCCTTGACGAGTCCATCCTGCTCATCGCCATGGTGGCTCTGGGCGGGGTGGCCAACCTCTGGGGCTCGGCGGTTGGCGCTTTTCTGCTCATCGTCATCCCGGAGCTTCTCACCTTCATCCCTGGCGCCAGCGACCTGATCGTGCCCCTGCGCAACTTCATCTACGGCCTGCTGCTTTTGCTGTTCATGCGTTTCCGGCCCGAGGGGATCATCCCGGAATACTTTGGCCACGCTCGCTCGCGACGGTTGCAACGGCGGCTGACCGAGGCCAGGACCGCGCAAGAGCTTCGGGGCGAGGAGCAGCCCCCGGCGGCTTCGGCGGCCGTTGACGATGGCGTGGTGCTGGAGGTCCAGGGCCTGGCCAAATCCTTCGGCGGCATTCAGGCCGTGAGCGATTTTTCCCTGACCTTGCGGCGCGGCATGGTGACCGCTCTTGTGGGTCCCAACGGGTGTGGCAAGACCACCGCGTTTAACCTCATCACCGGCTTTCTGCGGCCGGACCAGGGCCGCGTGATCCTGCTGGGCCGCGACATCACCAGTCTGAAGCCGCATCAGCGCACCCGGGCCGGCTTGGTGCGTTCCTGGCAGGACGTCAGGATCTTCCAGGACATGACCGTGCTGGACAACGTGCTGCTTGCTCGTCAAAGCCAGAAGGGCGAGAACCCCATCACCCTGCTTCTCCTGCCTTGGCTGGCATCGCGGCAAAGGGCCTGGCACCGCCAGAAGGCCTATGGCTACCTAGGCCAGGTGGGTCTGGCCGACAAGGCCGGCGTGATCTCCCGCGATCTGTCCTACGCCGAGCAGAAACTCCTGGCCATCGCCCGGCTGCTGTCCACGGAGGCCCCCGTGCTTTTGTTCGACGAGCCGTCCTCCGGCGTGGACCCCAACTGGGTGTCCCAGGTTATGGAAATCACCAAGGGGCTGGCGAGGGCGGGCAAAACGATCTGCATCGTCGAACATAACCTGGAAGTGGTGAAAGGTATCTCCGACCAGGTGTACTTCATGGCCGAAGGCAAAGGAATCGCCCAGGGCACGGCCGAGGAACTGATGGCCGATCCCAGGCTGGGGGAAATCTATTTTGGGGTGTAGAGCCCCGCTGGTGGAGAGAGGGGTGGAGCAGTGCTCCTAGAGGTCAAATCTTTGAACGTTGCCTATCAGACCAAACAGGTGCTTTTTGGCGCCTCCCTGCGGGTGGACGAAGGCGAGTTCGTCAGCCTCATCGGGCACAATGGCGCTGGCAAGACCACCATGCTCAAGACTATTTGCGGGTTCCTCAGTCCCGGTCAGGGGGAAGTCATCTATGATGGGCGCAACATCGCCTCCCGGCCGCCCAATCGCAACGTCCGCGACGGGTTGTGCTTTGTTCACCAGGAGAAGTCGCTTTTCGCCAACCTGTCGGTTCTGGAAAACCTGCAACTGAGCGCATATGCCCTGGGCATGGAGCAGGATTTGGAGCAGAGGCTTGCCACGGTCTACGATATTTTCCCCATCCTCAAGGAGCGAGGCAGGCAGATGGCCAGCACTCTCAGCGGTGGGCAGCAAAAACAGTTGGCCATCGGCATGGCCATTCTGATCCGTCCCCGCCTGCTATTGCTGGACGAGCCGACCCTTGGCCTTTCGCCCAACCTGGTGCACGGCCTGGGCCTGGCCCTGCGTCAAGTGCAGCGAATGGGCACCGCCATCTTGCTGGTGGAGCAGAACGTGGGCATGGCCATCTCGCTGGCCCAACGCATCTATGTGATGAAGACTGGCCAAATCATCCTGGAGGAAAGTCAGGAAGCCATGTCTGCCCGCAAGAGTCTGTGGGATCTTTTTTAGGCCGACGGCCCGCGACGACGAAGGAGGCTTCATGAAAATTGTGGACCTTACCCACCGTTTGTGCGACGGCCTGCAAACCCACGCCTCGCACCCGCGAGTGGTCATAAACGACTTCGTGACCCATGCATTCTCGGCGCCACGCTATCTGCCGCCCTGCGGGGGTTTCGCCACCAAGCAGCTGCTCATGTCCGACCACGCCGGCACCCATGTCGACGCCCCCTCCCATTTCTATCCCGAGGGCAAAAGCATCGATCGGCAGGGCCTGGATCTGTACATGGGATCGGCGCTCTTGTTAGATGTGAGCCACAAGGAGCCTGGGAGACAGGTGGACCTGCCCCTGGTGCGGGAGGTCCTGGCCCGCGACGGCTTGGATGTGGCGCCCGGCGACATAGTGCTCATCCGCGCCTGGGCTGGCTCTTGGGGCGAACCCGAATTCCACAGCTGCGCCGGCCTTGGCCTGGACGCCGCTCAATGGCTGGGAGAGCGGGGGATCAAGGCGGTCGGCATAGACCTGGGCAATATCGAAGACAACGCGGACATGACTCGTTGTGTCCATCTATATCTGCTGGGCCGGAGCATCGCCATCTACGAGAACCTGGCTAACCTTAACCGGATCGGGGCACTGCGCTTCACTTTCGTGGGCCTGCCGCTGGCGCTGGAGGGATGCACCGGCAGCCCGGTGCGGGCGGTGGCCCTGCTTGATGATTCTCTGCCCAGCTAAAATGCCGCCTAGGCGCCATCCCGACTGAAAGCCAGGAGATGAGAAGTCATGCAGTTAACCGACAATGACTGGCCCGGCTTTGATCTGACAGGCCAAGTCGCTGTGATCACGGGTTCCAGCCGTGGCATAGGCAAATGGATCGCATTGGGCCTGGCCCGGGCCGGGGCCGATATCCTGGTGACTTACCAGGATCATCGCGGCGAGGGCGAAGAAATCTGCCGCCAGATTGAAGCCTTGGGGCGCAGGGCTCATTTAACCAAGGTGGACGTGACTGACACGGCGTCCATAGAAGCCATGGTCAGGACGGCGGTCGAAGAGCTCGGCACCGTGGATATCATGGTCAACAACGCCGGCATCAACGTGCGCAAGACAGCCCTGGAGATGACTCCAGACGAGTTTGACACCGTGACGGCCGTCAACGCGCGGGGCGTCTATTTCGGCTGTCAGGCCGCGGCGCGCGTGATGAAGGAGCGCGGTGGGGGCAAGATCATAAACATGGCCTCGGCCGCCGCCTTCCTGGTGCGCCGAGGTCTGCCCTTGTCCGTATACGCGATGACCAAGGCCGGGGTAGTGATGCTGACCAAGGCCCTGGCGGCGGAATGGGCTGTCTATGGCATCAACGTCAACGCCGTGGCCCCCGGCTACTTCGCCACCCCCCTCACACAGGACCGCATCAGCGACCCCCAGGCCTTGAGAACCATCCTGGAATTCACTCCCCTGGGACGGGTGGGGGGGGCTCGCGACCTGGTGGGCGCGGTGGTGTTCCTGGCCTCAGCATCGGCTGACTTCATCACCGGCCAGACGCTGGCCATCGACGGCGGGCGCACGGTTCTCTAAGCAGCTAGGAGAATTCAACGGCATGGACATGAAGCGGTTACTCGAAGAACGAGCAACGGCCTATCCTGACAAGGCTTTCCTGATCGGCGAGTTCGGCTCCATCAGCTATGCGGAGTTTGATCAGGCCAGCGACCGATTGGCTAACAACCTCTTGGGGCTGGGGGTGCGGCCGGGCGATCGGGTGGCTATTCTGCACCCCAATAGCAGCCAACTCTTCCTCGCCTACTACGCAATCGTCAAGATCGGCGCGGTGGTGGTGCCCATCAACCCCGTTTACACACCGCGGGAAATTGTATTCATACTCAACGACTCCGGAGCAACGGTGTTGCTGGCGCATGAATCCCTCTCTGCCAACGCGCAAGTCGCGGCCGACCAGGCCCCCGCTCTAAAAACGGTCCTGACCCGCTCAGCCAACCAAACCATGGAAGATGCTTTGGCCATGTCCGCTAGTAACGGGACCTCGCTGGCGGCTTTGCCCGAACTGACTCCAGACACGCCGGCCTTCACCTTCTACACCTCCGGCACCACCGGTCGGCCAAAGGGCGTGGTGCTGACTCACCGCAACCTTTGCTTCGGCGGGCCCAACATCGCCCAGAGTTTTGGCTTGCGCGAAAGCGACGTCGCCATGGTGGTGTTGCCTATGGTGCACATTTTCTGCATCGCCAGCCCTTTCATGGGCAGCCTTAGCGCTGGTGGCAGCGTGGTGGTTCTGGAAAGCTTCAAGACTGAGATCGTCCTGGAGGCCTTTAGCCGCCACGGCGTTACTTGGTTCCCTGGAGTACCCACGATGTTCACTTACCTTTTGTCCGGCGTGGACAGCGAGCGTCACGATGTGTCCAGCCTAAGAATGGGCCTTTCCGGAGGAGCTTCCCTGCCGGTGGAGGTTCTTCGGCAATGGGAGGAACGCTTCGGCGCCAGGGTCATCGAGGCTTACGGCCTGACTGAATCCACCGGTCTGGTGGCTTGCAGTCCGGTTTATGGAGAACGAAAACCCGGATCCATCGGCATAAGCGCCGCTGGGGTCGAAGTCCGGCTGGTGGATGAGCGCGGACTGGAGGTTCCGGTCGGCCAGGTGGGCCACCTGGTTTTTCAGGGGCCCAATGGCACGCCCGGTTACCACCGGCTACCGGAACTCACGGCCGAGAAGATCAAGGACGGCTGGATCTACACCGGCGACCATGCCTATCGGGATGCTGACGGCCACTTTTTCATCGTGGGCCGCGAAGCTGAATTGATAATCACCGGAGGCTACAACGTTTATCCCCGCGAAATCGAGGAGGTGCTCTACGCGATGGATGGCGTCGGCGAGGCCGCTGTGATCGGTGTCCCCCATCCGGTCAAGGGCGAGGTCCCCAAGGCTTTCGTGAGTCTCAAGCCAGGGAGCGAGATCGGTGCCGAGGATATTCTGGAACACTGTCGTCACAGCCTGGCGCCCTACAAGCTGCCCCAGATCGAATTCATGCCAGATTTGCCTAAAAACCCAACCGGGAAAATAATGAAAAAAGAGCTGCCTAAACAGTAGCCAGTCCAGGGAGTTGCGCGATGGATTTCATGCTTGATGATGAAGAGATTGCCTTTCGCGACAGCTGTCGCCAGTTCGCGCGGGAATCTCTATCGCCACTTGCCGACCGGTATGGCGAGACCGACGAGGTGCCCCGCGAAATGGTGGCGGCCATGGCCGGAGCTGGCCTGTTCGCGTTGCTCCTGCCCGAAGATATGGGCGGACGTGGCATCAAGGCTTTGCCCTTGTGCCTGGCCCGCGAGGTCCTGGCCGGGACTTACTGCCCAGCCGACGTAACCTTGGCCATGCAGGGCCTGGGGGGCTATCCCATTTTTCTGGCCGGCACCGACCAGCAACGGCAGAAGTATCTGGCCCGGGTGGGGCGGGGTGAGCTTTTGACCACCTTCGCGCTTACCGAGCCGGAGGCCGGTAGCGACATCAACGGCATGCAGAGCCAGGCCCGGCCCGAGGGGCGGGGCTTTGTTCTGAATGGCGAGAAGATTTTTATTTCCAATGGCCACGCAGCCGACATCCTGGTGACCTTCGTACGGACGCCACTGCCCAACAACCCCCGCGCGCTATCGGCATTCATCCTCGAAAAGGGAATGCCGGGCCTAAGCGTGGCCGAACGGCTGAAAGTCACCGCTCCACACGACCTTGTTCGGCTGCGCTACGAAAACCTTTTTGTCCCCGGTGAAAACCTACTGGGACAGGTCGGCCAGGGCTTTGCCATCGCCACCCAGACCCTGGAGCTTTTCCGGGTGACCGTGGGCGCTGCGGCCCTGGGCATCGGGCAGGCTGCTTTTGACGCCACACTGGCCCACGTACGCAAGAGGCGGCAGTTCGGCAAGGCCCTGTCCGAGTTCCAACTCACCCAGATGAAACTTGCCGACATGGCCATGGAGTTGGACGCTGCCCGCGCCCTGGTCTACCGCGCGGCCATTCTCAAGGACCGCGGCGGACAATCCGTGACCCGCCAGGCCTCCATCGCCAAACTCTACGCTACGGAAGCCGCCTTCCGGGTGGTTGACCAGGCGGTCCAAATGCATGGCGGGATTGGAGTGCTCAAGGGCCTGACGGCAGAACGCCTTTTTCGTGAGATACGGGCCTTGCGCATCTACGAGGGAACCTCAGAGATCCAGAGGCTGATCATCGCCAGCAGTCTTCTAAAGGGATGAGGAGAGGCCCCATGGATCCCCAAATGCTTCAGGGGCTAGTGACGACTGGTCAAGTCTATGATTTGGGCATGGAATATTTCGTAGGCATGCCCCACCATCCCAACCATCCGCCTTTTGTCTTTTCCCTGACCAAAGTGCACGGTGACATGGTTTACGATCAAGGTGTATCGGCCAGCAATTGCATGTTCGCCACCGGGGGACACACCGGTACCCATTTGGATGCCTTGGGCCATATCTCCAAAGACAACGCCATTTATGGGGTTGATGACATAAGGCCTTGGCAGAAGTATGAAGGGTTGTACAAGGGTGGCATCGAGCAGGTGGCCCCCGTGGTCACCCGCGGAGTGATGCTGGATATCGCCGGCCTGGAGGACGTGAACTGCTTGGACCCGACCTATGCCGTGGGAAGTAATGCACTGGCCGAAGCAGCCCGACGCCAGGGCGTCAACCCCGGCCCGGGCGATGCCGTGCTGATCCGCACCGGTTGGATTCAGCACTTCACCGATGCGCGTAAGTACGTTTCCCACCACGAGGGCTGCCCAGGCCTAGTGGAGGACGGAGCCCGGTGGCTGGTGGAGCTTGGTGCGTCACTGGTCGGCGCAGACACCATCGCCCTGGAAAAGACGCCCAGCAGCGACCTGCCGGTGCATGTCATCCTGTTGGTGCGCAACGGCATCCACATCATAGAGGTCATGAACCTGGAGGAACTGGCCCAAGCCTCCGTTTATCAGTTCCTGTTTATCGTCTCGCCCCTGAAGATTCGGGGTGGCACCGCCTCGCCGGTCAGACCCCTGGCCGTGGCTTGAACCAACGTCCGGGACCGAGGTTCGGCATGACCCTGGGTCAAAGCCAGTTAGACCTGGGGACCACCTTCGCGGTCTATTTGCCTGTGTCGCAAGGCGCGACCGAAGCAGGAGCCGGCGATCCGGCCGAGAAGATCGATAACCGTCCCGATGGCCGCTAAACAATCTTGTTGGTTGACGACGAAGAAAGCCTTCGGAAGCTGGGAACCCGCATCTTGAAGGGCAAGGGCTACGAAGTGGCCACGGCCAGCAGTGAGGAAGAGGCGTTGGAGATCTATCGCCAGATGGGCAGGCGTCTGGACATGGTGATTATGGATCTGGGCATGCCTGGCATGGGCGGGCATAAGGCCCTTAAAGCCATCTTGGATATTAATCCGGCGGCCAAGATCATCGTGGCCAGCGGCAACTCGGCCACTGGTCGCGCCAAGGGAGCCATGGATGATGGTGCCGCCGGCTACGTGGCCAAGCCATTCAAGAAGGCTGAGTTACTGGCCACGATCAGAAGTGTGCTGGACAAAAACTAGCATCGCCTGCTGCAACTAGCCAATATTATATCATATTCAGCTTGTAGACTAAGGTTGAGTTTTCAATTAAACTCTGACTTATTCAATAGGATTGCAGGGTTGGTTTTTGGGCCGAGGTCTGGTGGTCCCAGCCGGCGTGGCTACCTTTCCTAAAGCCCTTCAAGGAGCCTCATATGGCTTCCAATGTCCTCGGGCACCGTCCACCTAGAGACCAAGTAGTGTCATTTTTCGTGTTGTAGATTAGTTGTTCAGAAGGGGCCAAAAGAGGCCAAAAACGCCACCCCGGAAGGCTGCAAGAGCCATCCGGGGTGTAATTTATCTGTCTAATTATTATGATGTTTTTTGGAGGCGGCGATCGGATTTGAACCGATGAATAACGGATTTGCAGTCCGTCAGGGTGCGTTGTCGATTACTTTCCCAAACAGTATTTTATATTAAGTTTGGCGATGTTATGCCTGGCAAGCCTGTAGGCGAAGGCTGCCTTTCTGGCACATAGTACAGAAAAATTACCCACTATTACCCAGATCAACCACCTTCTCGCTTACCTGAAGGGTTCGGGTGCATGGCCATAGCGCCCCCTAGCCGAGGTTAGCACATAACCCACGGCTTAAGAGTCCGTTGGGACGCGGTTTATGGCGCTCAGAAGGGCAGGGGATTGCCAGCAATAAACTGTAAAATAAAGGTCTTGTAAAAAAGGCGACATTGGCGGCAAATTCGTCAATCTCAAAAAATCTCCAGCCATTTCCAGCCAACAATTGGGTTGGTCGACGCTCATGCAAAAGGCTGACATCCGAAATGTTTGAATCCTACCTCGCAGAGCCTATTTATGGTGCCTGGGCTTTTCCGCATGCTCGGTTGTAGCCGACACTGTTTAGACCTACTGATGCGCCTATCCCTATGAGCCATGACAGCCTGGAGAATCAAAACTATACGAGCGTACAGCATAAGATCTTTTCGGGGGTTAGCCAAGGCCAAGAAAAACAAAGGATCGTCGCTCATCGCCTTCCAACAACGCTTCGCCACCGAGCAAGCCTGCATAGAGCACCTGGCCGCGCTGAGATGGCCCGATGGATACAGTTGCCGAAAGTGCGGCGGGGACAAGGCCTATCAACTCAAGATGGAACCACGGGTCTTCATGTGCTCCCACTGTAACTTCCAGGAGTCGGTCACTGCGGGGACCCTGCTGCACAGGACCAAGCTCCCCCTGGTCAAGTGGTTCTGGGCCGCCTACATGCTGGCCCAGAACAAGCGCGGCGTCTTGGCCATGCATGTATCGAGGGAGCTCAACCTGCGCTATGCCACCGCCTGGACCATGCTCCACAAACTCCGTCGGGCCTTGGCCGACAACGGAGGCTACCTCCTTGGCGGAGTAGTCGAAGTGGACGAAACCTACTACGGAGGCAAGGGAGGTCCCGGCAGCGCAAGAAGAAGCTTGGCCAACGAGAACAAGGCCCTGATCGTCATGGCCGTGGAGCTCAAGCCCGCACGCAAAGACCAGGTGCTAGGAATCAAGAAAACCTGCTTCGTGGTGGGCAGCGCCAAGGTGGCCATGATCGTCTCGGCGGCCTACGGCAGCATCGGAGCCTTTATCCGTGACAGCCTGAGTCTCGGAACCAATATGCTCACCGATGGCTGGTCCGGCTACTTCACCCCCGGACAAGACTTCAAACGTGAGCCCACGGTCCAGGGTATCCCGGCCAACGCAAAGCGCATCCTGCCCTTGGTCCAAAAACCAGGAGGGATCGAAACTAGTGGAGATGGGTCGGAGCCACGAGGCTCCGACCCATCTTGGGGTGATTTAGGCGTTCAGTTGACTAGAAGACGAACTTGAACTGCATGCCGAGCAGCCACTCGTTGCCCGTGTCGCCGCCGACCTTGAGGTTGTCGCCGTAGTCGTAGTAGGCGAATTCAGGATGAATGGTGAAGTTCTTGGTTACCGCGTAGGGAGCGGCCACGAAGTAGGCCTTGCGGGTGTAGTTGTCGTCCTTGTAGGCAGCGCCGCCGTTGGCAACGGCCTTCTTCCACGCGTCGTTGCTAACCTTCTCCATACCGATGCCAGCGGTCAGCTCCCACACGGGCAGGACCTTGTACTCCAGGGCGATGAATCCACCCAGCATTTTGGAGTCCTCAATCTTGCCGTTGGCACCAACGAAGGGCTCGTTCAGCAGCACGGAGCGCACGCTGGGCTTAATGCCGTCCCACTCGATGTCGGTGTTCTGTCCGTAGTGGATCTCGCCCTTGGCGGTGAAGGGACCAGCCGTGAACTTGGCGGGCAAGACAGCCATCCACTGGGTGAAGGTGTTGTCGGCGCCACTGGCGGTGCCCTCCAACTTGAGCTGGCTAAAGCCAAAAGCCGGCTGGGTCCAGAAGCCGCCGGCCTTCAGGTAGCCGGCGATGTCGAAGCGGGGCATGTTGGCATAGTAATCGGTGCCGGCGGGAGCGGTGGGCACGTACTCGGCGCCAGGCGTGGCGGCGGCCAGAGCGAAGCCGAACATGCCTGATTTCCACTCAAAGCGGACCATGGGATGACGGCCGGTGTAGGTGTAGCCCCAGTTGGACATGAGCAGCTTGGCGGACTGGCTAAGGCCCAGGTACTGGTGGGGGTGATGGATCAGGGTACCCAGCCAGCTCTCATCCTGGCCGGCCAGCAGCCGGCAGTTGCCGACCTTCCACCAGCCGTAGGCGTAACGCAGGGTGACGGCCTCGGCGTTGTTGATTTTGGAGGACAGGCCCAGCTCGATGAAACCACCGGTGGTCTTGTCCGCGCTGGTGAACTTGGCGTGCAGGTAGGAGTGGCCAGCCAGGTTAACGAAGGCGGTGGTGACGTCTTCCTTTTTGTTGGTGGTCAGCTCTTTGCTCAAATTGTTGTAGCCGACGTCGGTCAGCATGCGGCCGCCCACCACGAAGGTGGGTCCAGGCTGGTCGGAGGCCATGGCCGGCGCGGTGAAGGCCACCAGCGCGGCTATAGCCACCATAATCGCGAACAACTTCTTCATTCCCTCTACTCCTTCTCGTGTTAAGCCTGGCCAGCTCGGCTCTTAATAGCCAGCTTCCTCGAACGATCTGGCCAGGCCATGGTTAGCGCCGCACCCCTGGTGGCTCACCCCAGGCCCTTCGGGGTCCGGCCCGCATTCAGCGCCCTCCATCGAGCGCTTGATGCCCTATTTTCGCCCCGGGCTGCCAGTCCCAAAGATATGGACCCGGCGCGGCGGCCCCACACCGCCCTTCACCCGGAAGCTGTGTTCAACTCAGTTCAATCTGGTGCGCGACTCCCTGACGGCCCGCACCCGGCTACGAAGAGAAGGCCTCTTTCTGCCTTGGGATTTCGTAGGGGCGGGGTTTATCCCCGCCCGGGTCTTATGTGGATCAACCTCTCCACGGGAGCCGGTCAGGCCCGTTCTGGCCACAACCCCAAGCGACCCGTTATCGCCCTGCCGGGGGCACCCGGCGCCCCGCGGGGTCTCAGGCCTTGGTTTTCTGATCCAGGCGCGACA
>JAZDIQ010000122.1:0-16987 GCA_043804825.1 Pseudomonadota bacterium | reverse complement strand
TATCTCGAAGAGGTGAAAATACACGGGGAGCAGAGCCATGCCGGATGATAACCAGATCATCGAGGCCTACCGCTCCGGCCTATCCGTCCTGGACGTGCACCACCTGACCGGCGCCAGCGAGAAGTACATACGCAAGGTCATCAAGGCCGCCGGCCTGACCCGGCCGGCCAGCGGCCACAACCAATACACCAGGGCGCGCGCCGGCGCCGTGCTGAAGCTGCTGGCCGGGGTCGCCAGATAGTCATGCCCAGCGCTGTATTTGCCATCGCCGTGGACTCGGCACCATGACCTGGCTAACCGCTACCCAAGTGGCCCTTGCGTTGGGTGTCTCCGTTCGCCTGGTGCGCGAGCAATATGCTACCCTCGGAGGCATTAAAGTGGGCCGTTTGCTCAGATTCCCTCCAAATTGGCAGGAGCAGGTCAGTGGGCGCGTCAGCGGTAAAAACCAGGGACGGCGCCAGGTGGCGGTACGACAGGGTGGTAAGGGGCGAAAGACTGCGAAGTCGGGCGGTCTATCTAACCAAGCAGCAGGCGTTGCTGGCGGAAGCGGAAGCAGTGGCCCAGTTCCAAGCATCGGGCGTCAACCCAACCCTTTTGCCGACCGCTGGGCCAGGCGAGACAGAGACGGTCGAGGCCCTGTTCTATCGGTGGTGCAAGTGGATGGAGCATCATCGGAGCCCACGGGTGGCCTACAACATGCGCCGGTTGATGCTCAAGGCCTGCAGCCTACGTCCTGACCTGGCCGAACTACCCGCCGTCAGTATTACTCCACACGCCGCCGAGAAATGGGCCGAGGACCTGGCCCGCGAGCAAGCAGAGCAGGGCCACGGATACCATTACGTCAACGACTTCCTCCGCCACGCTCAGACCGCCTACAGCGCTCCCTGGGGCCGGCGCCGGGCCGAGCGGGAATACCAGTCCAACCCCTTTGCCGTGGTTGATCGCTTCGCCGTCCAACGGCGGGCCAAGTATGTTCCCACCCACCAGCAGGTGGCGGCGATCAAGATGGCCGCCGATGGCGATTTCCAACTCTACTTGGAAATCCTACTGGAGACAGGGGCGCGCCCAGGCGAGGCCCTGGCCCTGACCTGGTTTGACTGCCGCATCGATGCGGATCCGCCCAGCCTTGTCCTCTACACCCAGAAGACCGCCCATGGTGACCGCGTGCCCCGGCGCCTGCAGATAACCGGAGACCTGGCCGGCCGTCTGCGCTCCTGGCGGCGCCAGGGAGCCAGCAAGGCCTATCTATTCAGGCAGGCCGACAAGGACGCGCCTCACTACCCCGTGTGGGCAGAGAAGCGGCTCAGGTCCATCCTGAAGGAGTTGGGGCTGGAATGGTTCAGCGTGGGGTGTTTCCGCCACTACTACGCCACCACCCTGGCCCATGAGGGCATACCGCTGGTGCAGATCCAGGCCAGACTGGGGCACAGCAGCCTGCGCACCACCGAGAGGTATATCCGGGAGTTGGTGGGCGTCTGAAGAGCAACCGCTATGCCAAATTTTCTCCCCACATGTCCCCACAAAAAATCAAGAAGGGTTAGCCCGTGTGAGCTAACCCTTTGATTTCTTGGAGCGGGAGACGGGAGTTGAACCCGCGACTTCAACCTTGGCAAGGTTGCACTCTACCTCTGAGTTACTCCCGCTCGACGAGGACGAATACTAGCAGATATCGGTCTGTTGTCAAGGCCATTTTGTTTATGAATTTCGGGCCGGGGGCTCCCGGAGTTGCTCCCGGAAGCGATAGGCGTAGGCCAGCCCGGACCAGGCGGTGATCAAGACCGCCAGCCACATGCACCACAACCCCCAATAGGCCGGCTCGAACTGGCCCAGGGGGTAATAGAGCAGCAGGAAAAAGACCCCCAGCATCTGCAAGGCGGTCTTCCACTTGCCCCACAGGTCGCTGGGCACGGTCAGGCCGTGGCTGGCGGCCAGGGCGCGCATGCCGGTCACCGCGATCTCGCGGCAGATGACCAGGATGGTCATCCAGGCCGGCAG
This sequence comes from Pseudomonadota bacterium, assembly GCA_043804825.1. GTDB lineage: Bacteria > Desulfobacterota > Desulfarculia > Desulfarculales > Desulfarculaceae > JACRDC01. The sequence continues at coordinate 14,992 of JAZDIQ010000122.1, read as the reverse complement.
GCGGTCCAGGGCCGAAAGCATCACCAGCATGGAGGCGATCAGGAGCTTGTCGGCCACCGGGTCCAGGTACTGGCCCACCAGGGTGACTTTCTTGAGCCGCCGGGCCAGCCAGCCGTCCAGGAGGTCGGTGATCCCGGCCACGAAGAAAAGCCCGCCCGCCATCCTGGACCATACCTGACCCGGCAGGTACAGCAGACCCACCAAAAGCGGTATGGAGCCCACGCGCAGCAGGGTGAGCAGGTTGGGAACGTTAAACAAGCTTTCGCGCAGCCGGGAAGTCATCAACACACCTTTCTACGGCCCAAGGCTAGCGGGGCCTAGGCCTTGCGCTTTTCCCAGTCGGCCAGGAACTGCTTGAGCCCCGAGTCGGTCAGGGGGTGCTTCAGGAGCTGATCAATGACTTTGAGGGGGATGGTGGCCACGTCGGCGCCCATGAGCGCGGCCTGCACCACGTGCATGGGGTTGCGCACGCTGGCCACCAGCACCTCGGTGTCAAAGGCGTAGTTGGCGTAGATGTCCACGATCTGCTGGATCAGTTCCATGCCGTCCTGGGAGATGTCGTCCAAGCGGCCCACGAAGGGGCTTATATAGGTAGCCCCGGCCTTGGCGGCCAGCAAAGCCTGCAGGGGCGAGAAGCACAGGGTCACGTTGACCTTGATGCCCTCCTGGGACAAGGTCTTGATGGCCTTGAGCCCCTCCTTGATGATCGGCACCTTGACCACCACGTTGTCGGCCCAGGTGGCGTATTTGCGGGCCTCGGCCACCATGAGGTCGTGCTCCACGGCCAGCACCTCCACGCTCACCGGGCCGGGCACCACCTCCAAGATCTCCTTGATGCAGGCCTCGAAGGGCTTGCCGGTCTTGGCCACCAGGCTGGGGTTGGTGGTCACGCCATCCAGCACGCCCAGGCTGGCCGCTTCCTTGATCTCGTTGATATCGGCGGTATCGATGAAAATCTTCATTTAAGCCACTCCTTAAAAGTCTTGGGCCGGGGCCTGCCCCGGGGTCAATCCTTCTTAGGCCCCGCCAGGTAGGCATCCCGGCAGGCCTCGCTGCAAAAAAACCGCTCCTGACCCCGGGCCATGGCCCTCAGGGCCTCGTGCTGGGGCAGGTACACGCCGCATTGGGGGTCCTGGACCATCACGTCCACCACCTCGCGAGGCCGGCCGCGCCCCTGGCCCAGATTGCCGCCTTGTGCCGGCGGCGGGCCGGCCATCCAGCGCTTGAGCACCCGAAAGAGCATCCAGATGGCCACGCCTATGAGCAGGTAGCGCAACAAACCGCTGATCAGCCCCATGGAACCTTCTCCACTCTCTGCTGGTCGCGCTCTTCCGGCGTCAGGCGGGCCAGGAGTTGCCCGGCGGTCTGGTCCCACCGCGGCAGGCGCAGATCCGGGGACAATTCCAGCAACGGCACCAGCACGAAGGCCCTGCGGTGCATCTCGGGATGGGGCACCTTGAGCCCCGGCAGGTCCAGCACCTGGTCGCCGAAGAGCAGCAGGTCCAGGTCCAGGGTGCGCGGTCCCCAGTGCTCCAGGCGTTGGCGGCCCCGGGCGGCCTCCACCCTCAACAACCCGGCCAGCAGCTCCGGCGCGGCCCCGTAATACATACCACGCGCCACGGCGTTGACAAAGGCCGGCTGGTCCACGCGGCCCACCGGGGCGGTAACATAGCAGGACGACTGGGCGATATGCCGGTAGCCCTCCAGGGCCATGATACCGGCCAGGCCGGCCCGCAGGTGCTCAAAAGGCTGACCCAGGTTGGAACCCAGGCCGATGTGGACCTCCACCTCCGGGCTGGCGGCGGCCGGCACGCCCTAGAGCCCCAGTCCGCGCAGGCGCTCCACGGCCTCGGCCAGGCGCGTCTTGTCCACGGTCAGCGCGAAGCGCACATAGCCCTCGCCGGCGGCTCCGAAGCCGTTGCCCGGGGTGGTGACGATGCCGGCCTCGTTGAGCACCCGCTTGGTGAACTCGGCGCTGTTCAGGCCCCGGGGGCAGGAGCACCACACATAGAAGGTGGCCTTGGGGACGTCCACCTCCAGGCCCATGGCCTTCAGGCCGCCCACCAGCACGTCGCGGCGTTCCTGGTACATGGCGCAACTTGAGCGCACGCACTCCTGGTCGGCGGTCAGCGCGGCGATGCCGGCCATCTGCACGGCGTCAAAGGCGCCGGAGTCAATCTGGCTCTTGACCTGGCCCAGGCCGCCCACCAGCTCGGCGTTGCCCACGGCGAAACCCAGGCGCCAGCCGGTCATGTTGTAGGTCTTGGACAGGCTGTGGAACTCGATGCACACCTGCTTGGCCCCATCCACCTCCAGGAAGCTGGGCGGCCGGTAGCCGTCATAGGCCATCTCGGTGTAGGCGGCGTCGGAGACCACGATCAGGCCATGAGCGTGGGCGAACTCCACCACCCGCCGGTAAAAATCCAGGTCAGCCACGGCGGCGGTGGGGTTGTTGGGGTAGTTGACGATGATCACCTTGGCCTTGGCCAGCTTGTCCCGGGGGATGGCCTCCAGGTCGGGCAAGAAGCCGTTCTGCTTCAAGAGCGGCATGGCCACCGGCTCGCCGCCGGCCATGATGGTGGAGGAGTAGTACACCGGGTAAGCCGGGCTGGGGTAGAGCACCACGTCGCCGGGGTTGATGTAGGCCAGGGGAAAGTGGGCCAGGCCCTCCTTGGAGCCGATGAGGGTGATGACCTCCTTGGCGGCGTCCAGCGTGACCCCGAAGCGCTTCTGGTACCAGCCGGCGGCCACCTCGCGGAAGGTGGAGAGGCCCGAATAGGCCGGGTACTTGTGGGTGGCCGGGTCCTGGGCCGCCTGGCACAGGCGATCTATCACGTGGGCCGGCGTGGGCTGATCGGGATCGCCCACCCCCAGGTCGATGATGTCCACGCCGCGCTTCTTGACTTCATCGCGCAGGCGGTCGATCTCCTGGAACAGGTAGGGGGGCATCAATTGCAGGCGCTGGGCGCGCTGAAAACTCATCTGGTTATCCTCTTGAAGTCACGGGGTTGCTGAGCCGGCCCACGCCCTCCACCTCGATGGTGACCACCTGGCCATCCTCCAGGGGGGCGATGCCGGCCGGGGTGCCGGTGGCGATGACGTCGCCGGGCTTTAAGGTCATCACCCGGCTGATGAAGCTGACGACCTGGGCCACCGGGAAGATCATGTCCGAGGTGCGAGTGTCCTGGCGCACCACGCCGTCCACCAGGCTCTGCACGCGCAGGTCCGCCGGGTCCAGGTCCAGGGCGATGACCGGCCCCAGGGGGCAGAAGGTGTCGAAGCCCTTGGCCCGGGTGTACTGGATGTCACCGGCTTGCAGGTCGCGGGCCGTGACGTCGTTCAGGCAGGTGTAGCCCAGGATGTAGCTCGGCGCCTCTTCGGGGGTCACGCCCTTGCACAGGCGGCCGATCACCACGCCCAACTCGGCCTCGAAGTCCACCCGCCGGCTCATGTCCAGGGGACGCACAATGGCCTCGCCCGGGCCGATGACGGATGTGTCGGGTTTGAGGAAGATCATGGGCTCCCGGGGCAGGGCCTTGTGCACCTCGGCGGCGTGGGCCTTGTAGTTGAGCCCCACGGCCACCACCTTGGAGGGCCGGCAGGGGGCCAGCACCCGGGCCTCGGCCAGCTTGACCGTCTCCTTGCCCGGCACGCCGCCGCCAAAGGGCGAGCCCTCGTACAGGCGGGCCTGGCCCTTTTCCCACAGAGCGTAGCGCACCCGGCCCTGGCCGCCCAGGCGCAGGATGCCTCTGGAGGCAAAGATGTCTTGAGGGTTGAATGCCATGATTTTTTAGCCTTTCAAGCCCAGCACGTCTTGCATGTCATAGAGGCCGGTCTTTTGCCCCGCCACCCACAGGGCCGCGCGCATGGCCCCCTGGGTGAAGGTTTCGCGGGAGTGGGCCCGGTGGGTCAACTCCAGACGCTCGCCCTGGCCGATGAAGTACACCGTGTGGTCGCCCACGATGTCGCCGCCCCGGATGACCGAGACGCCGATCTCCTCCTGGGGACGGGCGCCCACCAGGCCCTGGCGACCATGCGTGGCCACCTGCTCCAGGTCCCAGCCGCGCGCGGCGGCCAACTCCTCCAACAGGCGCACGGCCGTTCCGCTGGGCGAGTCCTTCTTCTGGTCGTGGTGGGCCTCCACCAGCTCCAGGGCGTAATCCGGCCCCAGCACCCGGGCCATGTCACCCACCAGCCTGAACATCAGGTTCATGCCCACGCTCATGTTGGGCGCGAACACCACCGGCACTTTTTGGGCCAGGCCAGCCAGGGCGGCCTTCTGCTGGGGGTCCAGGCCGGTGGTGCCGATGACCGCGGCCTTGCCGGCTTTCGCGCACAGCTCCAGGTGCTTCAGGCTGGCCGCCGGGGCCGTGAAATCCACCAGCACGTCGGCCTGGGCCAGCACGCCGGCGGCGCCTTCTTGCACCTGGCCCGGGGCCTCGGCCTGCCCGGTGACCTCGCTGATCTTGCGCCCCAGGGCGGGGTGGCCGGGGGCCTCGAAGCCTCCGGCCAGGGTAGCGTCCTGGCGGGCCATGATGGCGTGAACGATGCGTCCTCCCATGCGGCCGGCCACCCCGGCCACGGCGATGCGCACCATGATATTCTCCTTTGACAAGAGGTCCGGCGTCGTTGGCGACTTTTGACCTCTAAAGTTTTTGATCCTTACTCCAAGAGCATACGGTGCCGCCCAACGTTCGACATGAGCGACATGCTCCGGCGGGCCAAACCCGCCGGAGCATGTCCACTCGACGGAAGGGTTGGACGTCATTGCGCTGCAGGACGGTGCTTTCCTATTCGTCGGTAAAAATCTGCTGAGCCACGTTGTCGACCACCACGGGACTTTCGAAGTAGGTTACGGTTGGATCAACGCCGTACTTCTCTCGTACGAATGAGCGCCATGATGCTGTGTACATTGTCTCTGCCTCTGGCCTCGAATTCCAAAGGTAGACGCCACCTACTGTTACCCCGTCTTGGGAGAGCACATAGTATTTCCGAAACAAACCTGGTACGCCTCGATACGTTGACGCGGTGCTCAGGAAGATGCTGCGAGCTTCCTCGCGAGTGATTGGCTTCGGCAAAGTGAACGTAGTGAAGACGGTAATCATCTGCACCTCCTGTTGTGCCGTGTGGCCAATGACGCCCAACTAGGATTAGGGAAGCAGAGCTATTTTAGCGGCCACCGCAACCTCTGTTTTCCCCACGGCCATTCTCCGGAAGCGCCGGCGGGCGTTGTTCCTGGCAGGGCCGACCCTGACCAGTTCAGGGAGCCCAGGCACTGGACCTACTTCAGCTTCAGACCGTAGGCGGTCAGGGCCGCCTTGAGTTTTTGCAGGCTGTCGGCGCTCAACTCGCACATGGGCAGACGCAGCTCGCCGTCGGGGATCAGCCCCATCAGGGCGGCGGCGGTCTTGACCGGTATGGGGTTGGTCTCCACGAACATGGCCTTGACCAGGGGCAGCAGGCGGTGGAACTTGGCCTGGGCCCCGGCGATGTCGCCTTGGTTCCAGGCTGCCAGGACATCGGCCACGTCCCGGGGCACGATGTTGTTCACCACGCTGATCACGCCCTGACCGCCGATGGCCAGCACGCCCAAGAGCATGGCGTCGTCGCCCGAGAGCAGGGCGATCTTGTCGCCGCACAGGCCCACGATCTCGGCCATCTGGTTGAGATCGCCGCTGGCTTCCTTCACCGCCACCACGCCGGGCAGCGCGGCGATGCGGGCCATGGTGGCCGGCAGGATGTTAACGCCGGTGCGCGAGGCGATGTTATAGGGCACCAGGGGGAAGCCGCCGCTGGCCTGGTCGATGGCCGCGAAGTGGCGGTAGAGGCCCTCCTGGGTGGGCTTGTTGTAGTAGGGCGTGATGTGCAGGGCGGCGTCGGCCCCGGCCTGCTTGGCGTGCAGGGTCAGCTCGATGGCCTCCTTGGTGTTGTTCGAGCCGGCGCCGGCCACCACGGGCACGCGCTTTTTTACTGCATCCACGGTGATCTCGATGACCCGCCTGTGCTCCTCGTGGCTCAGCGTGGCCGATTCACCGGTGGTGCCGCAGGGCACAATCCCGTCCGTGCCGCCCGCGATCTGGAACTCGATGAGCTCCCGCAGGGCCGTTTCATCCACCTGTCCCTTGGTGAACGGGGTGATGATGGCGACCAAGGCTCCCTTCAACATCTCGTAATCTCCTTAATCAATATGCCAGCCACTGAAAGGCCTCCCGGTGCAGGACCCCTTGATACACGTAAGAGGCCGCGCCCTCCAGGAGCACCTCGCGAAACCCGTCTTCCCCGGCGCTGAAATGCACCTTGAGGGTTTCGCCGCTCTTGACCCGCACGGTCACCGGGGGTTTCAGCCAGCCCTGGCTGCCAGCCACCAGGGCCGAGGCCACCGCCCCGGTGCCGCAAGCCAAGGTCTCGTCCTCCACTCCGCGCTCGTAGGTGCGCACCTTCAGCTCTCCATCTTGCACGCAAATAAAGTTTACGTTGGTGCCGACCGGCGCGAAATGCCGGTGAAAGCGCAAGGCCCGGCCCATATCCTTGACCGGCGCGGCCTGAAGGTCCTCCACCGGCACCACGGCATGGGGAACGCCGGTGTTGACACCGTGCAGGATCACCGAGCCATGCTGGGCTTCCAGGCACAGGTCCCGGTAGGCGCCCTTGGGCGGCACCATCTCCAGCTTGACCACCGAGCCCTCCACCCAGGCCCGGATGGGTCCGGCCAGGGTGTCAAAGACCATCCGGGGGCCGGCCAGGCCCTGGTCAACGGCGAAACGGGCGGCGCAACGACCGCCGTTGCCGCACATCTCGGCCGAGGAGCCGTCGGCATTGAAGAAATGCCAGCGCCAGTCCACGCGGCCCAAGGCGGGGTCTACTCTATCGGAGGGCTCCAGGATTATCAAGCCGTCGGCGCCCACCGAGCGCCCCCTGGCGCAGGCTCCCCGCGCCAGGTCGGGCATGATGGACGTGGCGAGCCGGGCCACCCGGTTGTCCACCAGGATGAAGTCATTGCCCGAGCCGTTCATCTTGGCGAAGGCCAGGCCGTGCAGGGCCTGTAGTTGTTCCAAGGGTGCTTGCATGGGTCCCCAAATTTCCCGAGGGCCGCGCGGGGCGCGGTCCTACTTAAGCCAGTCCGGCAGGCTCTCGCCCCGGCAGAGGTCCTCGTAGGTTTCGCGCTGGCGCACCACGCTAAAACGCTCGCCGCTGACCAGCACCTCGGCGGCCCGGGGGCGGGAGTTGTAGTTGCTGCTCATGGCGAAGCCATAGGCCCCGGCGCTCATCACGGCCATCAGATCGCCGCGCTCAAAGGCCGGCAACTCGCGCTCGCGGGCCAGGAAGTCGCCGGTCTCGCAGATGGGTCCCACCACGTCGGCGATGACCGTGTCCTGGCCGGGCTTCTGGCTCACCGGCCAGATGCCGTGGTAGGAGTCGTAGAAGCTGGGGCGGATCAGGTCGTTCATGGCCGCGTCCACGATGATGAAGCGCTTGGCCGGGGTCTGCTTGGTGTAGAGCACCTGGCACAGGAGCAGGCCGGCGTTGCCCACCAGGGCGCGCCCCGGCTCCAGCACCAGCTTGAGCCCCAGGCGGCCCACGGTGTCCTTGAGGGCCGCGGCGTATTGGGCCGGGTTGGGCGGCTCCTCGTCGTTGTAGGTGATGCCCAGGCCGCCGCCCAGGTCCAGCACCTGCAACTCCAGGCCGGCCTGTCTAAGGCGTGAGATCAACTCCGCCAGGCGCTCCAGGGCGTCGGCAAAGGGCCGCACGTCGGTAAGCTGGCTGCCGATGTGGCAGGAGACGCCCTTGATGACCAGGTTGTTCAGCCCGGCCATGGCCTGGTACTGCTCAAAGGCCAGGTCCACGTCCAGGCCGAACTTGTTCTTGGCCAGGCCGGTGGTGATCTTGGGGTGGGTGCGCGCGTCCACGTCGGGATTGACGCGCAGGCTCACCGGCGCCTTGATACCCAGGCTACCGGCCACCTGGTCCAACACCAAAAGCTCTTGGACGCTCTCCAGGTTGAACATCAGGATGCCGGCCTGGAGCGCGGCCTCCATCTCGGCCTTGGTCTTGCCCACCCCGGAGTAGACGATGCGGCCGGGGTCCACCCCGGCGCGCAAGGCCCGGTACAGCTCCCCGCCGCTGACGATATCGGCCCCGCCGCCCAGGGAGGCGAAGAGGTTCATCACCGCCTGGCTGGTGTTGGACTTCACCGCGAAGCAGATCAGGGTCTCCAGGCCGGCGAAGGCCTGGCTGAAGGCCTGGAAGTGGCGGACCAGGGTGGCCTGGGAATAGACATAGGCCGGCGTGCCCACCTGGCGGGCCACGGCTTCCAGACTGACGTTCTCGGCCATGAGCTGGCCGTCTTGATAGGTAAAGTGATGCATGGCTACTCTGTGTTGTGTAATCGGGTTGCCGCGGGCCCTTTGGGCGCCACCCCGACCGGAGCGGCGCCCAAGGGTATATCGTAAAAGCCTAGGGCTGCTGCTGCACCTCTATGACCTGGCTGGGCTCGCTGTTGAGGCCGCGCTCGTTAACCGCCTCCACGCGGTAGTAATAGGTGCCGCCCACCTTCACGTCCTTGTCCACGAAGGTGTTCTCGCGGTTGAGCCCCTGGTTGATTTGCCGCCAGGGGCCATCCTTGCTCTCGGAGCGCATGATGTTGTAACCAGCCGTGTCCTGCTGGGGGCTGGGGGTGAAGCGCAGGTATATGCCGTCCCCCAGGCTGGCCCCCACCAACCCCGTGGGCGGCGAGGGCGGCTCCAGGCTGGCCACCGTGGCCGCCACCCAGTTGGTGGGCCTGCCCACCACCACGTAGTCGCCGATCATGCGCGCCGCGGCCACCTGGTACTCGTAGACCTGCCCCAGGGACACGCTCCTGTCCACCAGGCCGGGGCTGCTCATGGGCCGCTCATTGAGGGCGCGGACCAGGGCGCCCGCCTTGCGGTAGAGGATATAGCCGATCCTGTCCGTGGTGGGCTGGCCGCTGGCCAGGGTGGCCACGGGCTGCCAGGAGAGGTCCACCTGGCGCTCGCCCAGTTCAGCCACCAGCCCCTGGGGCACGGCCGGCAGCTCCACGCGCAGGGCGGTGGTCATGGCCGAAACCACCCCGGCCCGCCCCCGGGCGTCCACCAGCCTCACCTGGTAGGCGGCCTGTTGTTCCATGGGGGCCTGGGTGTCCAGGTAGGTGAAGCGCCCGCCTTCCATTTGGCCCCGCTGCTGGGCCAGGTTCAGTTGGTAGTAGCGCTTGAGGCGCGGCGGACAGGGGGGACAGTCAGGATCGCCGTTCTTGGGCAGATAGGCGTAGTAAAGCCAGGCCTCCACCACCTGCTTGTCGGATTGATCGGCCGCCGGCACGGAGAAGGAAACCTCCACGCCCCTTTCCACCGCCCGCGCCTTGAGGTCGGGGGGGGGCAGGGGGGCGGCCATGGTGGCCGGCAGGGGCGCGGACTTTATGCCGCAGCCCAGCAGAAGGACCGCTAAGGCCATCATCAGGCCAAGACTGCCGAGGGTCATGCGGGTGGGGGCCATAAGCGCTTCCTTGCCTCCTTTAGGGCTGCCCGCACATTGGCCCCGGCGGTACCTCCGGGACTAAGGCGGCGGTTCACGGCGTGCTCGGGCGCAAGCACCTCGTATACATCTTCTTCTATCACAGAAGACAGGCCCTTGTATTCCTCGATGCCCAAGTTTTCCAGGGCGCGGCCGCTGGACTCGGCCAACAGCACCGCCCGGCCGGCGATCTCGTGGGCCTGACGGAAGGGCACTCCCTTGGCCGCCAGGTAGTCGGCCAACTCGGTGGCGTTCAGGAACCCCCCGGACACCGCCGCCGCCATGGCCTCCTGGCGCACGTCCAGGCTCTCCAGCATGGGCGCCAGCACCTTGAGGCAGTCCAGCACCGTATCCACGGCGTCGAAGACCGGCTCCTTGTCCTCTTGCAGGTCCTTGTTGTAGGCCAGGGGCAGGCCCTTGAGCACGGTCAAGAGGGCCACCAGGTCGCCCAGCACCCGGCCGGTCTTGCCCCGGATCAGCTCGGCGGCGTCGGGGTTCTTCTTCTGGGGCATGATGGAGCTGCCGGTGCTGAAGGCATCGGCCAGGCGCACGAAGGCGAACTCGCTGGTCGACCACAGGATCAGTTCCTCGGCCAGGCGCGACAGATGCACCTGGGTCAGGGTCAGCGCGAAGAGCAGCTCGGCGGCGAAGTCGCGGTCGCTGACCGCGTCCAGGGAATTCTGGCAGACCCCGCCGCTGAACCCCAGGTCCTGGGCCACCGTGGCCGGATCGATGGGGTAGGTGGTGCCGGCCAGGGCGGCGGCCCCCAGGGGCAGCACGGCCGCGCGCCGGTAGCAGTCGGCCAGGCGGTCGCGGTCGCGCTGGGCCATCTCCAGGTAGGCCAGCAGGTGATGACTGAACAAGACCGGCTGGGCCCGTTGGAGATGCGTATAGCCGGGCATGATGGCCTCGGCGTGGGCCTCGGCCAGGGTCACCAGGGCGCGCTGGTACTCCAGGAGCGCCTGGTCCAGGTCGCGGCAGGCGGCCATGACCCACAGGCGCAGGTCGGTGGCCACCTGATCGTTGCGCGAGCGCGCGGTGTGCAGCCGGCCGGCGGCCTCGCCGATCAGCTCCTTGAGCCGGGCCTCCACGTGGGTGTGGATGTCCTCCAGGCTGGTGCGCCAGGCCATCTGGCCGGCCTCGATCTCCTCCTTGACCTCGTCCAGGCCCTGGATGATCTGCACCACGTCATCCAGGCCGATGACGCCCTGGCGCCCCAGCATGGCGGCGTGGGCCTGGGAGGCGCGGATGTCCTGGGCGTAGAGCCGCTTGTCGAAGTTGATGGAGGCGTTGATGCGCTCCATCAACGCGTGGGTGGGCTCGGCGAAGCGGCCGCCCCAGAGCTTGTAATCCTTAGGCTCGCTCATGTGGCGCCCCTGTCAGCAGACCTTCTGGCCCTGGGATTGGGCCAGCGCGTGCCGTATGCGCAGGCGCAGGCCATTCAGGCGGATGAAGCCGGTGGCGTCGGCCTGGTCGTAGACCGTGTCGGCCTCGAAGGTGCAGATGTCGGGCCGGTAAAGGGTGTTGGGCGAGCGGCGGCCCAGCACCGTGACGTTGCCCTTGTAGAGCTTCAGGCGCACCGTGCCGCTGACCGGCCTCTGGGACTGGTCCATGAAGGACTGCAACAATTCCATCTCCGGCGAGTACCAATACCCGTAATAGACAAGTTCGCTGTAATGGGGCAGCATGCCGTCGCGCAGGCGCAGCACCTCGCGGTCCAGGCACAGGGACTCCAGGGCCAGGTGCCCGGCGCGCATGATGGTGCCGCCCGGGGTCTCGTACACGCCCCGGGACTTCATGCCCACGTAGCGGTTCTCCACCAGGTCCACGCGGCCGATGCCGTGGCGGCCGCCCAACTCGTTGAGCCGGGCCAAGAGGTTGGCCGGCGAGAGGGGCTGGCCGTCGATGGCCACCGGGTCGCCGTGCTCAAAATCGATGCTGATCTCCACGGGCTTGTCCGGGTCCTTCTCCGGCGAGACGCTGAGCACGAACATCTCCTCGGGCGGGGTGGCCCAGGGGTCTTCCAGAATGCCGCCCTCGAAGGAGATGTGCAAGAGGTTGCGGTCGCTGGACCAGGGCCGGGCCTTGGTCACCGGCACGGGGATGCCGTGCTGCTGGGCGTAGGCGATCAGGGCCTCGCGGGAGTTTAGATCCCACTCCCGCCAGGGGGCGACTATCTTGAGGTCCGGCGCCAGGGCCTGGTAGGTCAGCTCGAAGCGCACCTGGTCGTTGCCCTTGCCGGTGGCGCCGTGGCTGACCGCGTCGGCGCCGGTGAGCCGGGCGATCTCCACCTGCCGCTTGGCGATCAAGGGCCGGGCCAGGCTGGTGCCCAAGAGGTACTTGGTCTCGTAGACCGCGCCGGCGCGGAAGGCCGGGAAGACGAAGTCCCTGGTGAACTCCTCCTTCAGGTCGTCGATGAAGACCTGACTGGCGCCGGTGGCCAGGGCCTTTTCGCGGATGGGCGCCAGCTCGTCACCCTGGCCCAGGTCGGCGGCAAAGGCCACGACCTGGCACTTATGGGTCTCGGCCAGCCACTTGAGGATGACGCTGGTGTCCAGGCCGCCCGAGTAGGCCAGCACTATCTTGTTGATCTTCTTATCTGCCATGGTGTTCCACCCCTCAGGGGATCGTGGTATTTCCGGTTTTTTTGTTGGGGCGGGGTTTATCCCCGCCCGTTTTGGTTGCCTTTGTATATGCGGGCGGGGGTAAACCCCGCCCCTACAATCAAGAGGGCCTGGCCATCTCAGGCGATCAGCGCCTCCATGATGGCCTTTTGCATATGCAGGCGGTTCTCGGCCTGGTCCCACACCGGGGCCTTGGGTCCCTCCAGCACCTCGTCGCTGATCTCCTCGCCGCGGTGGGCCGGCAGGCAGTGCAGCACCATGGCCTCCGCCTGGGCCAGGGCCAGTAGCCCGGCGTCCACGCGGAAGCCGGCAAAGGCCCGCCGGCGCTGCTCAGCCTCGCCCTCCTGGCCCATGGAGGCCCACACGTCGGTGTTGATGACGTCGGCGCCGGCCACGGCCTCCTTGGGGTCGCGGGTGAGCAGGATGCGTCCGCCCCGGGCGCGGGCCACCTCCAGCACCCGGGGGTCGGGGTCGAAGCCCTGGGGGCAGGCCAGGCGCAGGTCCAGCCCCAGGTGCCCGGCCGCCGCCAGCCAGGAGTTGGCCATGTTGTTGCCGTCGCCGATCCAGGCGTAGGCCAGGCCCTCTATGCGCCCCCGCTGCTCACGCACGGTCAACAGGTCGCTCAGGACCTGGCAGGGGTGGGAGGCGTCGCTCAGCGCGTTGATCACCGGGATGCTGGCGTAGGAGGCCAACTCGCTCAATACCTCCTGGCCGAAGGTGCGCACCACCATGGCGTCCACGTAGCGGCTCAAGACCCGGGCCGTGTCCTTGAGGGGCTCCGAGCGCCCCAGTTGGCTGTCACGGTCGGTCATGAACAGGCTGGTTCCGCCCAACTGGCGGGTGCCCACCTCGAAGGAGACGCGGGTACGGGTCGACGCCTTCTGGAAGATCAGCGCCACGGTCTTGTCGGCCAGGGGCCGGGGCCGGTAGCCATTGAGCCAGCCGGCCTTGAGTTCGGCGGCGCGGGCCACCAGGTTAAGGATGTCGGCCGGCTCCAGGTCGCCGATGGCCAATAGATGCTTGGTGCTGAGCTGCATGGCCATACCTCAGGCCGCCGGGGCCTGGGCCAACACCTGGCCCAAGGCGCCGATCAGGGCGTCTATCTCGTTCTGGCTCACGATCAGGGGCGGCAGGAAGCGCAGCACCGTCTCCTGGGTGCAGTTGACCACGAAGCCCCGGGCCAACAACTCCTTGACCAAGGGCGCGCCGGGGATGGCCAACTCCAGGCCCAGCATCAGGCCCAGGCCGCGCAGGCCCTTGACCACGCCAGGATACTGGGTGGCCAGTTCGACCAACCGATCGTGGAAATAGGCCGCGTTCTGGCGCACGCCCTCCAGAAAGCCCGGCGCGGTGAGCTGCTCCAGCACCACGCCGGCGGCGGCCATCACCACCGGGCCGGCCCCGAAGGTGCTGGCGTGGGCGCCCAGGCCGAAGAGGCTGGCCGCCTGCCGGTTGGCCAGGATGGCCCCGGCGGGCAGGCCGTTGGCCAGGGCCTTGGCCAGGGTCATCACGTCGGGCGCCACGCCGAAATGCTCGTGGGCGAACAGCCGGCCGGTGCGTCCCAGGCCGGTCTGAATCTCGTCGAAGATGAGGAGCGCGCCCCGCCGGTCGCACAACTGCCGCACGCCCTTCAAGAACTCCGGCGGCGGCACCAAGACCCCGCCCTCGCCCAAGACCGGCTCCATCAAGACCGCGCAGACCCGCTCGTCCATGACCTTTTCCAGGGCCGCGAGATCGCCGAAGGGCACGTGCCGGAACTCGGAGAGCAGGGGGTCGTAGCCCTTCTGGATCTTCACCTGGCCGGTGGCTGCCAGGGTGGCCAGGGTGCGGCCGTGGAAGGAGCCCTGCATGGTGATCACCGTGAAGGCCCCGCCCAGCTTCTCCTTGCCCCACAGACGGGCCAGCTTCAGCGCGCCCTCGTTGGCCTCGGCCCCGGAGTTGCAGAAAAACACCTGGTCGGCGAAGGAGTTCTCCACCAACAACTCGGCCACCCGGACCTGGGGCTGGGTGTAGTACAAGTTGGACACGTGGGTGAGCTTCAGGGCCTGGTTGCAGATGGCCTGGGCCACGCCGGGATGGGCGTGCCCCAGGTTGCACACGGCGATGCCGGCCAAAAAGTCCAGGTAGGTCTTGCCGTTTTCGTCGGTGAGCTGGCAGCCCCGGCCTTCCACGAAGGTCACGGGGTTGCGGCCGTAGGTGTTCATCACCAGCCGATCGATCTTGTCTTGGGTGCTTTGAGTCATGTCCTATTCTCCAGGCCGGCCCGGCGCCGCTTGGCGCCTGTTGACCCGCCGCGCAAAGGCATCACACAAATCCGGGCGGCGACCGGCGGGCAGGCCCCTGCCCCGCCCTAACGCGGCCCCTGCCCCCCTGGGGAGCCCGTGGCGCTGGCCCATCGTCGTCGATGCAGTAGCCGGCTGCGTGCAAACCCTTGGCTCACCCTAGCGCCTCCCCTTGGAACCCAACAACCCGCCCACCCTAGCCTTTAAATTTGGACTTGGCACGAAACACCGTGCCCACGCCCTGGTCGGTGAATATCTCCAACAAGATGGCGTTGGGCACCCGGCCGTCGATGATATGGGCCTGCTCCACGCCGGCCTCCAGGGCCTCCAGGCAGCAGCTCACCTTCGGGATCATGCCGCCCTTGATGATGCCGTCCTCCCACAGATCGCCCACCTGGGTGGGCGTCAGCTCCTGGTTCAAGTTGCCCCGGCCGTCCAGCACCCCGCGGGTATCAGTCAGAAGAATAAGTTTGCTGGCGCGCAGGCCGGCGGCCACGGCCGCAGCCACCAGGTCGGCGTTGATGTTCAACGACTCGCCATCCGGCCCCACGCCCACCG
>JAZDIQ010000121.1:0-2373 GCA_043804825.1 Pseudomonadota bacterium | reverse complement strand
TCATGGCCGTATCCACCAGGCGGTTGGCCTGGCGCTCCAGGTCGCCCTTTTCCAGGGCCACCAGGCGATTCTGCAGGGTCTCCAACTGCTGGGAGCCCTCCTGCAGCCCCCTGATGGCCCCCAGCACCGCGCTCTCCCCGGAGCCCTCCGGCAGCTTGAGAGCAGCCAAAACGCTGTTGGAAACGACGAGGACCTGGCCGGGCGCGGCCTTGGCCTTGTTCAGCTCAGTCTTGACCGTCTCCAGCACCTGGGGCGCCTCGGCCCCCTCGCCCAGGCCGACCAGGGTGCGCAGCGTGGCCAGCAGCCCCCTGGCGGAGTTGAGGGTTTTTTCCACGGCCGCCACGGCCTGTTCCTCGCTGGCCCCGGCGTCCAGGCCCAGCAACTTCGTGAGTTTCTCCAGCCAGTTCATGCTTTGGTCTCCCTTGTCCTTGTTGGTTAGGGGTGGAAAATCATTGATGCGCGGCACGTTGGTCAGCCCCACGGCCACCATGTCCAGCACGCGCCGGTTTTGCTTGCTCACCATGATCACGGGGCTCAGGTAGCGGTATTCGCGGTTGGCCACGTAGTCCCGGCCTTGCGGGGTCCATTCCACCCGACCCCATAGCCCATCCGGCCGGGTCTGCAATTCCTTGACCCAGCCGGCGGCCGGGGCCTGGCCGCCCTCGTAGGTTTGATGCTCATAGTCGATGACCAGATCCACGCGGCGGGCATTGACCGCGGCCAGGATGTAGTTCATCGCTGCCTGGTCCACCAGGTAGCGCAGGCCGTCGCTGGTGGTCAGCTCACCGGCGGGCAGCAGATTCACCCACTCGGGAGCCGTGGCCCCCGCGCTGGACATCAGCTCGATCAAGTTGCCCCGAGTCTTGACTTTCATGTCCTCACGCCCCAAAATTAAGTTGTGAGCCCGGTTGAGGCCCCTCGATAACCGGGAAGCACGTGCGCGGGGCGGGCGCCGCCCTTAGCGCAAACCCCTTACACACGGCTGCCGCCTCCCAGGAGGAGCAGCCCTTTTCTTTGCTGCCTGAAGGTGCGAATTTTGAGCGGCATGGCGTTGAAACCGTCCCAGACGCCGCGGCTCAGCTCGGCGACGGTCATCAACGTCCGCACCTCGGTGTCATCCTGGTAAATCTTGAGATAACGGCGGCGCATGGTCACCCGGCCATCGGGGTAGATGCCAGGGATCAGCCATATCTCGTCTGCGTTTTGGATTACATCTCGCGCCAGGCCCAGGTAGCGAGCTCGCTCCAGGTCCTCCTTTTTGGCGGTAACGTGATCGAGCATGCGCGGAGAGAGCAGGCAGCCATCGCCGCGCGCGTCCACCAGGTCCACGGGCTGGGGCAGGCCGTCTTGCAGGAGGAAACCGATAGCCGCCTGGGCGTGGCCCTGGTAGTAGGCTCGCGCCGCGTCCTGCGACCCACCCACCTGGCGCAGTAAATCGTCCGCGCGCGGCGGCAACTCGGCCGGCAGGGGTGCCGGCGCGGGCATGGTCTTGGGCGGGGCGTCCATCGCCTCCAGCAGCTTGTCCAGGGGCTTCCAGCCGCCGGGCTCGAGGGACTGCCCCAGCACGCGGTTGATGTGCCCCTCGCCCCAGTGGGCGCGGCCGGGGTTGTAGTCCCATCCGGGGTCGGGCTGCATGTCCGGCGGCCGCTGCTGGGCGGTGAGGCCCTCCTCGTCCATCTCGTCCTGGCTCAGGCTCACCACGGCGCAGCGGCAATTGAAGCCGTTGGGGGGGTAGATGCTGTTCCAGACCGGGTGGATGGCCGGCCAGACCTGGCCATGCAGGGCCGCATGGCTGGGCCGGGTGCGCCCATCCATCACCGCCATGTACTGCCAGTAGGGACGGCGGGCCACCGTCTCGCTCATTTGGCGATAGCGCCCGGCCTGGTAGGAGGTCTGCAGGTTGGTCTGAAACACCGTTTGCAAGTGCCAGGGGTTGGGGCCGGCCATGCCTCGCTGGCCCCAGATATCCTGGGCCGCCCGCTTGAAGTCGGCGAAGGTGGTGCCCTCGCTCAGGGCCTTGTTCAGGGCGCCGTATACCTCGGCCAGCATGTCCTCGCGGTACACCCCGGCCATAGTAAAGGCCTTGGCCCGGGCCTCGGCCCCCAGGCGGGCGAACTGATCCGGGGTGAGCGGCAGGCGCCCCTGGAAGGCGTCAATGGCCTCCTTAAAGTGCAAGGGCTGCATGACAAAGGCTGGCGCGCTCATCGCCCACCCCCGGGCAGGGCCGAGGCGCGGCCGTCCAGCTCGGCCACCAGCGCCGCGCGCTCCAGCACCTCGGCCAGCAGATCAGGTCCGGCATGGGGGCGCAACGCGCCCACCCGCTGGATCAGGTCATCGTAGCTGGAGGCCTCCAGCACCGCCTGGCGCAGATCC
>JAZDIQ010000120.1:0-3699 GCA_043804825.1 Pseudomonadota bacterium | reverse complement strand
CCTCCACGGTGGCTGCAACCCCAGCCCAAGGGCCAAAAGTTCTCCGATGTCCATGATCTGCTCCTCCTCGCTACCCTCAAATGGGCCAGGGAAGCATGACATCGGTCAAACCCCAATTCCACTGGTTGTGACGAGGAGGCTGAAAATTCTACCCCTGGTATTTTTTCTGTTTTCATTAAGGGTTAAGTTGTTGTAAATTGGGACAACATGGCTGTAGGTCCGGGGCTAACCCATATACAGCCCCAGGCGGAACGGGGATTTCCCCCCACGGCCACCCCCGGCGGGGCCCAGGTGGGCAGCGGTTATTTTATGAGTTATAACCGTAAATTAACGTTTGTAAACCAAACGCGTCGCTGGCCATGGCTGGCCCTGGGCCTTTTTTTGTCCCTGCTCTGGGCCGCCCAGGGGCTGGCCGCCAACTATGCCGACCCGGACTACCTGGCGGCGGTGGCCGACGCGCGCGACCCCTCGCCCGCCAAGATCGACAACCATCTGACGCCCATCGTGGCCTACAACCCCAACCTGGTCTGGGAGGGCGCGGCCGGGGCCTCCCGGGTGAAGATGGCGGCCCTGACCCGCAATTATTACGACGCCTATCAGGGGCAAGACTACCAGCTCAGCTTCGGCGAGCTGTGGGTGACCGTGGCCCCGGAGATGCGGCAGTTCTTCCAGGGCCAGGCCGAGGCGCCCGGCATGCGCCGCCTGGAGCAGCTCCTGGGCCTGCCGCCGGACAACGGCTACACGCGCATCGTGGAGTTCTGGGTCAACCCCGACGATCTGTTCCGGCCCAGCCCTGATCCCGAGATCAGCGACAGCGTGGCGGAACTGGATTTCCCCCAGGGCAGCCGCACCAGCGTGGCCGACAGCTACAAGTCCTGGTTCAACCAGGCCAAGCATGACCGTTTCCAAACCGACAAACCCTATCCCTGGACCCAATTGGGTTACACCTATGACTGGGGCAGCAAGAGCCATGTGGGGCTGAGCGAGTTCGTCATCGAGCAGGGATCCACGGTGGGCGTTTCCAAAATCTATGCCCCGGACGACTATTTCCAGGCGAGGCCCATGTAAGGCCCTGGCCGCGAAAGGACCTGAGCATGAAAAAATTCTTGGTGCTGATCTTGTTGGGGTTGAGCGCTTTTGCCACCCAGGCCCAGGCCGGCGATCTGGGCAACCCCGCCCAATTGCTGGGGCAGGGGCACTCCAACTTCGGGTTGTCCGGCGATTACCTCATCGTACAGCGCTTCAAGGACTTCGCCCTGGAGAGGCGCTACTCAGGCGACGGCAGCGATTTCGGCTACATAAGCGCCTCGATCAAGGAGCAGTCCAAGTTCATGGCCACCGCCACCTATGGCGTGCGGGACTGGCTCAACGTCTTCGGCCGCTTCGGCGTGGTGGAGGGCGGCAAGTACACCGAGCACAACCTCAAGACCGGCGCCGAATGGCAGGCCAAGTTCAAGAACGACTTCGTGTGGGCCGCCGGGGCCAAGGCCCGGGTGTGGGAGAAGCCGGGCGGCCCGGGCCTGATGGTCACGGCCCAGTACCTGCGCTATGACGACCTCAAGGTCAAGGAGTGGAAGAACACCTCCTCCGGCGCGGGCTACAACGCCCAGACCTTCTACGATATCAACGACAAGCTCAATTACTACTGGCAGACCGACCTGGTGGCCACGGCCTACTGGAGCTGCGGCAAGTTCACCCCCTACGTGGGCGGTGGCATCTCCTACAACGAGGCCAAGTACACCGGCCAGTGGATCACCAACGGGGCCAACGCCAGCCGCATCGACTACGACGCCACCCTGCGCAGCAACGACCTGGTCACCGCCCTGTTGGGCTGCGACCTGAACCTGGGGCGCAACTTCCTGCTCAACATGCAGGCCGACTTCATGGCCCGCAACGAGGTGAGCATGGGGCTGAGCTACAACTTCTAGAATCGGCCTAGCTTCTGAACGCGGGCCGGGCGCGTGTCCGGCCCGCGCCTTTTTTGGGGCGTCCGCCCGGGCTATTGGGGTCCGCCGGGGCCGGTGCGGTGGCCCCAGGCCCTTGACAACGCCGTCCGATGCCCCATCTTTATAGCCAAACCCTATCGGGAGCGGCCATAGCCATGCGTATCCAGATCGACCCCCAGGCCAACGCCTTCATCAAGCAGAAGGGCGGGCAGGTCACGGTGACGCCCCCCAGGGCGGGCGCGGGCTGAAGCGGCGGGACGCCGGCGCAGGTGGCGCCACGGGCCCCGGAAGGCCGCTTGGCCAAAACCTTCAGGCGCCAAGAGGTGGACGGAGTGGAGGTATTCCTGCCCCCCGGCCTGGTGGTGGTGGGGCCGGCCCTGGTCATCCGGCTGGCCGGATTCTGGCGCTGGCGCTGGCTGGCGGTGGAGGGCGTGGGCCAACCCTTTGCCTGCGCTGGATAAAGCGGTTTGGGTCCGAAAAAGCGCTGGCCGCCGTCGAGGCCTGTTATAATTATGGACACGTAACCCGGCCCCGGCCGGGCGGGCAAGCGACCTAAGTTTAAGGAGCGTACCAACCATGAATCAATATTATCAGCAGCCCTATCCCCGCACCGTGGGCGGCACCGGGGAACTGACCCTGGTCAACGCCTTCATGCGCAAGGTCTACAACTGGATGGCCGCCGGCCTGGGGCTCTCGGCCCTGGTGGCCTGGTACATGGCCAGCACCCCGGCGGTATTGAGGCTGTTCTTCACCCCCACCGGCCCCAGCATGTTGTTCTGGGGGGCCATCATCGCCGAGTTCGGCCTGGTGTTGGCCATCTCGGCCGGCATCCGGCGCATCCAGGTGGGCACCGCCGCCACCTTGTTCGTGCTCTACGCCGCCCTTAACGGCGTGACCCTCTCCATGGTGCTGTTGGCCTACACGGGCGCCTCGGTGATGAAAGCCTTCCTGGTCACGGCCGGCACCTTCGGCCTGACCAGCGTGTGGGCCTCCACCACCAAGAAGGACCTCACGGCCTGGGGCTCCTTCCTGTTCATGGGCCTGATCGGCATCGTCATCGCCTCGCTGGTCAACATGTTCTTCCGCTCGCCGGTGATGGACTACGTCATCAGCATCATCGGCGTGGGGGTCTTCGTGGGGCTGACCGCCTACGACACCCAGCGCCTGCGGACCATGGTCCTGGAGGCGGCCAACGAGGTCACGGTCTCCAAGATGGCCATCTTCGGGGCCTTGCAGCTCTATCTGGATTTCATCAACCTCTTCCTGATGCTGCTGCGCCTGTTCGGCGACCGCCGCTAAAGAGACCCCGCCCACGGCTTGTCCCGGCCGGCGTCGCGTTGGCGCCGGCCGGGCGCTCCCTTCCCGCCCTGGCCAGTGCCCCGCACAAGTGTTACTCTGATTTGCTCCCCCAGGTTGACAGACGCCGCTGCCCCGCTAGAATTATGCATTCTGCCTTTACGGATGGCCCCGGCCGGCTGTGCAAACGGCGATGCGTGGTCCTACCAATTCGCTGAACGCGGCTCAGTAATATGTTGACTCCATCCGTTCATGTAAATACAATGGGTTGTGCTGTTTATTTCTGGTCTGACCAATTACAAACAAGGAGTCGCTGATGATTGAGGTACGTTTCCATGGCCGAGGTGGTCAGGGGGCGGTGACCTCGGCGGAGTTGATGGCTTTGGCGGCCATCGCCGAGGGCAAATACGCCCAGGCCTTTCCGAGCTTTGGTCCGGAGCGTCGTGGTGCGCCGGTG
>JAZDIQ010000119.1:0-18580 GCA_043804825.1 Pseudomonadota bacterium | reverse complement strand
CCGACGCGCCGTTGACCGCCATCTCGGTCCCGATCCCCACCCCCGCCACCAAGTAGCCGACCAGGCTGATGATGTGGTAGGCCAGGACCCGGCGGATATCGTTTTCGATCACGGCGTAACAAACCCCGAAGATGGTCATGGCCGTTCCCATAACGGCCAGGATCTCAAAGCCGGAAAAACCCCTGGCCAGCACGTAAACGGCGGTTTTCGTGGTGAAGGCGCACAGGAATACAGCCCCCTCCACGGTGGCCTCGGGGTAGGCGTCGGGCAGCCAGGCGTGCAGGGGGATCACCGCGGCGTTTACGCAGAAGCCCAGCATTATCAGGATGTCGTAGAACTGGGCCGCGTGGGGATCGGAGGCCTCGAAGGCAAAGGTGTGCAGTGCGCCGTAGCGCAGGAGCAGACCGGCCAGGAGCAGCAGGCCGCCGAAGGTGTGGAACAGGAAGTAACGTATGCCCGCCTTGGTGGAGGCCGGCACGCGCCGCAGCCACACCAGGAAGGTGGAGGAGACGCTCATCATCTCCCAGAAGATGAACAGGGTGACGTAGTCGCCGGCGAAGACGCTACCAAAGGCACCGGCGATGTACATGCAGGCGGCCATGTGCTGCCATTTGTCGTCCACGTGCAGGGCGTAGACGAAACCGATCACCGCCTGGATGGCGAACACGTGGGCAAAGACCAGGGAGAGCTTGTCAACCCGGCCCAGGTTCAGGGTGAGTCCCAAGTAATGCAATTGGGTGAACACGCCCTCTTGCATGGTCAACACGCTGAACACGGCGCATAACGCGGCCACCGGCGGCACCCAGCGGCCCAGCCGACCGGGCAGCGCCCAGACGATCAGAGCGCTGATCACGAAGAATATGGTTGGGTGGACAAATTCGTTCACGGCGATGCCCTTTTCTAGGTTAGGGAAGCCCTAGTCCCACTTGTCGTAAAAATCTTCGTCCTTGCCCAGGAAGGTATGGGCCGCTCCCTTGGCCAGCCTGCCCAGTACCACCGTCCCGATCAGCCCGAACAGTGCCCAAAACCCGGGCAGCTTCTCCAGGTCGAAGTGGGGGTGGGGCGCCTGGATGAGCACGTTAAGGAGCACCAGCACGCCCAGGCTGAGGAACATCAGCTTTTTTAGGCCCCTGGCCACCGGCCCCAGGGGAGCGGGCGGGGCCGCCGGCTGCTCGTGGCTATGGTCTGGATCATGCGTCATGACTGCTGCACTCCCCTAGTGGCCCCTGAAGGCGTTGATGAACTGGAAGAAGGTCTCAGGGTACAGCCCCAGGAAGACGCTCATGGCGGCGGTGAAACACAGGGGCACCACCATGGTCATGGGGGCTTCCGAGTATTTGCTCAGGTCGACACCTTCGGCCGCCGGGTAGAAGAAGGCCTTGTAGATGACCGGCGTGAAGTAGGAGGCGTTGAGCAAGGTGCTGGCCAACAGCGCCGCCAGGAAGATGTATTGGTGCGAGTTCACCGCCCCGTTGACCATGTACCACTTGCTGACAAACCCGCACACCGGCGGCACGCCGATCATGGACAGGGAGGCCACCGCGAAGGCGCCGAAGGTCCAGGGCATGCGGCGGCCCACCCCGTGCAGCAGGCTGATCTTTTTTTGGTGGGTGACCACGTAGATGGCGCCGGCCGCGAAGAACAGGGTGATCTTGCTGAAGGCGTGGTGGGCGATATGGGCCAGGCCGCCGGTGACGGCCATGGGCGTGAGCATGGCCACGCCCAGAACGATGTAGGAGAGCTGGCTGACCGTGGAATAGGCCAGCCGCGCCTTGAGGTCGTCCTTGGTCAACGCGATGCAGGAGGCCACCACGATGGTGAAGGCCGCGAAGCAGGCCGTGACAAAGCCCAGGCCCAAAGAGTCCATCAGATTGACGCCAAAGCCCGAGAGCAGCACGCGGCTGACCGAGAAGACGCCGGCCTTGACCACCGCCACCGCGTGCAGCAGGGCCGACACCGGGGTGGGGGCCACCATGGCCGAGGGCAGCCAGTTGTGCAGGGGCATGATGGCCGCCTTGGCCAGGCCCGCCACGTACAGGCCGTAGGTGATCTGCACCAAGAGCGGGTTGGCGTCGGGCGGGAAGATGCCCGTGACCATGTCGCCCAGGTGGAAGTCCAGGGTGCCGCAGAGCACGTAGGTCAGGATCATGGCCGGCAGAAGGAACAGCTTGGAGGTACCCATGAGGTAGACCAGGTATTTGCGGGCGCCGTGGTAAGACTCCGCGTCCTGGTGATGGGCCACCAAGGGGTAGGTGAAGACCGTGATCACCTCGTAGAAGAAGTAGAGCGTGAAGATGTTGCCGCTCATGGCCACGCCCACGGCGCCAAAGATGGCCACACCGAAGCAGAAGTAATAGCGGGTCTGGGCGTGCTCGTTGAGGGAGCGCATGTAGCCGATGTTATAGAAGGTGGCCAGCATCCACAGGAAGGAGGCCACGATGGCGAAGATCAGCGTCAATCCATCCACGCACAGCTTGATCTCGATGCCGGGCAGTATCTGAAACAGCGGATAGATCAGTATCTTGCCGTCCAGGACCGGCGGCACGAAGCTCAGCACGATGGCGAAGGTGATGGCGCCGGCCACCAGAGAGACGCCCTCGCGCACATTGATGTTTTCGCGGAACAGCCAGATGGCCAGCGGGGCCAGACCCGTGATCAGGATAGGCCAGATGAGCGCGGAGGTGGTTTCGATCATGGTTCTCTATCCCCGCAAGGTGGAAATCTTGGCGCTGTCGGAGGTCCCGAAGCGCTTGAAGACTACCAGGATTATGGCCAACACCAGGGTGGCCTCGGCCGCCGCCAGGCCCATGACCAACAACGTGCCCACTTGACCCAAAACATCCAGGGCCGGCGTCAGACGGGCGCTGGCCACCAGGGCCAGGCCGGCGCCGTTGAGCATCAGCTCCACGGAGATGAGCATGCCCACCAAGGTCCTGCGGGCGGTCAGCCCGTAGAGTCCCAAGGCCAACAGCACTAAAGCCGCCAGGTGGAACAGCACCAGGGGGTTCATGGCGGGAATCACTTGCCCTTCCTCCTCTCGAATCCCAGGACCACCGCGCCGGCCATGGCGGCCAGGAGCACCACCGAGATCAACTCGAAGGCCAGCACGAAGGGACCGGTCAGGAACTGGCCCATCTGCGCCAGGGTTACCTCGGGCTTCAAGGCCAATGCCTCGGGCGCCTTCTTGACGATGAGCGTGGCCATGATGATGGCCGGGGTCAGGGCGGCCAGCACCGCCAGGCCGGCGCGCAGGCCGATCCATTCCTTCACGTTCTCAGCGCCCGCCTCGCCCTCGGGCGTCTTGGTGAGCATGATGGCGAAGAAGATGAGCACGCTTACCGCGCCCACGTAGATGAGCACCTGCATGAAGGCCAAAAAGGGCGCGTTCATCAAGAGGAACATGCCCGCCACCCCGAAGAGGCTCAGGATCAGGCCCATCAGTGCCCGCACCAGACTGGTGGAGAGCACGGCGGCCAGGCCCCCGGCGATGATCAGCACCAGGTACAGTCCGTAGCCCACGTAGGCCAATTGTTGCATCAAGGCTTCGCCCATGTGCTTAAGACTCCTAGGCGGCCGCGGCGCCGCTACGGCCGCCGGCCCGCGACTTGAGGCGCGCCAAAAGGTCGAACTCGAAATCCTCGCGGGCCCGGCCCACCAGGTAGGCCTCCCGGGAGAAGGCCAGGGAGCCCACCGGGCAGCCCTGCACGCACAGCCCGCAGAGGCTGCAATAGTTGTAGTCGAGACGGAAGCCATCCAGCACGCGCTCGATCTTGTCCGGAGGCGGGGTCTTGCCCGCCGAATGGGGCACCGCCACGTCCAGGCCCAGGAGCAACTGCCGCCGCTCCCCGGCCTGGGTCTCCTGTCCGGTCATGTGGTACTTCAAGGTAATGCAGCCCGAGGGACAGGTATCGGCGCAATAGCCGCACATGATGCAGCGCGGGCTCAAGGGGTCGTTGGCCAGGGGCACCAGGTCGATGTGGCCCCGGTAGGTCCCCAGATTCGTGACCTCCTTGCGGGGATAGTGCACGGTGATCTGGGGCTTGATGAACTCCTTGCTGGTGACCTTGAGGCCCACGATGAGGCTCCACAGGCCCTTTATGGTCTGACCGATAGTTTTCATGCTCATCTCACCAGTTTCATGACCAGGGCGGTGGCGACCAGGTTGACCAGGCCCAGCGGTATGAGCCACTTCCAACAGATGTTCAGGAGCTGGTCGAAGCGCACCCGGGGGAAGGTCCAGCGGAAGAACATCAGGACCAGGATCAGGAAGAAGACCTTGGCCAGGAACCACCAGATGCCCGGGGCGAAAGGTCCGTCGTAGCCGCCCAGGAACAGGGCCGTGGCCACGGCGCAGACCACCATCATGTAGGAGTACTCCGCCAGGA
Organism: Pseudomonadota bacterium; assembly: GCA_043804825.1. Taxonomy (GTDB): domain Bacteria; phylum Desulfobacterota; class Desulfarculia; order Desulfarculales; family Desulfarculaceae; genus JACRDC01. The sequence goes on along the minus strand of JAZDIQ010000119.1, from coordinate 14,195 downwards.
AGAAGATGCCGAAGCCCATGCCCGAGTATTCGGTGTGGAAGCCGGCGGTCAACTCGCTCTCGGCCTCGGGCAGGTCAAAGGGCGCGCGGTTGGTCTCGGCCGTGGCCGAGATGAAGTAGATCAAGAAGGCCAGGGGCTGGCTGAAGATGTTCCAGGACAGGATGCCCTTCTGCGCCTCCACGATGGGCGTGAGGTTGAGCGTGCCGTATTGGAAGGCGATGGCCAGCACCGACAGCAAGAGGGGGATCTCGTAGGCCACCGACTGGGCCACCGCGCGCGCCGCGCCCAACAGGCCGTATTTGTTGTTGGAGCCCCAACCGGCCAGGCACAGGGCCAAGGCGTTGAGCCCCGAGAAGGCCAGGATCAACAGCAGGCCCAGGTTCATGTTCATGCCCGTGGCGATGGGGCCGAAGGGAATGGGCAAAAAGCAGATGACCACCGGCGCGAAGGAGATGAAGGGCGCCAGCCAGAACAGCAGCGTGTCGGCCCCCAGGGGCGTGACCAACTGCTTGCCGATCAGCTTCAAGGCGTCGACCAGGGACTGCAACAGACCCTGGGGTCCGACCTCGTAGGGGCCGGGGCGGCGCTGGATGAAGCCCACCACTTTTCTTTCCATGTACACCAGGACCAGGCCCGCCAGGCCCAGGAAGGCCAGGATGGCGACCAGGGCGGCGACCAAGTGTCCCAGGGGAGTCAGTAGCAGCTCACTCATCGGTCTATCTCCGGAATCACCAGGTCCAGGCTGCCCATGATGGATATGGCGTCGCCCAAGAGCGTACCCTGGGCCAGCTCCGAGAAGATGTGCAGGTTGGAAAAGCTGGGGGAGCGCAGCTTGACCCGGTAGGGCTTGGGGCTGCCGTCGCTCAGGATATAGACGCCGATCTTGCCCCGGGCCCCCTCCACCGCGTGGTAGACCTCGCCCTTTTCGGGGATGAAGCGCTCGGGCAGGTCGGGGCTGAGGTAGGGTCCGGCGGGCAGGGCGTCCAGGGCCTGCTCGATGATGCGCACGCTCTGGACTATCTCTTCCAGGCGTACGTCGTAGCGGTCCATGGCGTCGCCGTTCTTGCCCACCGGCACGTCGAACTCCAGTTGGTCGTAGACCGAGTAGGGCTCGACGCGCCGCAGGTCGTGGGCCACCCCGGAGCCCCTGAGCACCGGGCCGGTGACCCCGTAGCGCTGGCACATCTCCACGGGCAGCACGCCGATGTCCTCGCAACGTCCGCGCAGGATGATGTTGCCCGTGACCAGTTCGTGGAACATGGGCAGCCGCGTCTTGAACTCTTTGAGGAAATCGCGGGTTTCGCTGATGAAGTCGTCCTCGATGTCGGCCGAGACGCCGCCGAAGCGGTAGTAGCAGTAGGTCAGCCGCGAGCCGGTCACCTTCTGCAGGATGTCCATGATGCGCTCGCGGTCGGCGAAGGCGTAGAGGATGGGTGTGAAGGCGCCCAGGTCCAAGAGGTAGGCACCCCACCACAACAGGTGCGACGAGATGCGGTTGAGCTCGCAGGTGATGACCCGGATGTACTCGGCCCGGGGGGGCACCTTGATGCCCATGAGCTTTTCCACCGCCCCCACGTAGGCCCAGTTCCAGGCCAGGGCGTGCAGGTAGTCCACGCGCCCCATGTTGGGCAGGTACTGCAGGTAGGTCTTCACCTCGCCCATTTTTTCATGCATGCGGTGGATGTAGCCCAGGACCGGCTCGGAGCGGCGGATGTACTCGCCGTCCATCTCCACCACCACCCGCAGCACGCCGTGGGTGGAGGGGTGCTGGGGACCCAGGTTGAGGATGAGAGTGTCACCCTCGCTCGTGGGGTCCGGCCTGAAGTGGGTGGTGTAATAATCACCCACCAGCTTGGACATGGCGTCTTGCGGCATCGGCTAAACTTCCTCAACCGTCTCGTACGGTGCGAGCTCGTATTGTTCGAAGTGTCGCTGGGCCATCTTGGTGGCCAGATTGCGCCGGGAGCAGTCGGGGCAGACGCTCTGGTTGGGCGCCGGCACGCTGGCTTCGCCCAAGCGCTCCATCACCAGGGCCAGGTCGATGACCGGTCCGAAATGCTTGCCGCAACTGGTGCACTTGTTAAGCGGGATGCGGGATGCTTCCTGGCCGCGCACGATCACCCGCCGGAAACCATCCTCGTCGACGATCTGTATTTTGTTCACCGGGCAGATCTGGGCGCAGGCCCCGCAGCCGATGCACAACTCGGAGGGACGGTTGAAGGCGGTATCCACGTGGATCTGCACGCCGCGGCCGCTGAGCGTCAGGGTGCGACCGCCCACCCGCTCGCAAACCCGGGCGCACAGGCCGCACATCACGCAGTCCTGGTTGGACTCCGGGAAGCGTTGCAGGTTGGCGCCGTACTCCTCAGCCAGCTCCTTGAGCTTGACCGAGTCGGGGCAGCGGGGGGCCAGAAGCTCGATTAGGAGCCGGCGGCCATGACGCAGGGCCTCGCTGTCGGTCTGGATTTCGGCGTCGCGGCGCAGGGGATAGTTGCAGGCCGTGACCAGCTTGGTGCGCCGGCCCTCGGTCAGCTCGACGGTGCACAGCCGGCACATGGCCGCCGCTTCCAGGGCGGGAACGTAGCATAGGGTCGGGATGTTCACGCCGTTGGCCCGCGCGACTTGCAGGATGGTCTGCCCCTCCTCGGCCGCGACCTCTTTACCGTTCATTACTATCTTCATCTTGACGTCCTTTTGGGGCCAAAAGGTGACTGCCGCAAGTCTCCCTACAGGATCCTTATGCTCTTGAACTTGCAGTTGCGGTAGCACTCCATGCACTTGATGCACTTGTCCTGATCAATGACATGGGGCTTTTTCTTTTCGCCGGCAATGGCCTGGACCGGGCATTTCATGCGGCACAGGCCGCAGCCGGTGCAGGCCTCCGGGTCGATCTCGTAGTGGAACAGGGGCTTGCACACGCCGGCCGGGCACTTCTTGTCGTAGATGTGCGCCTCGTACTCCTCGGGGAAGTACTTGATGGTGCTGAAGACCGGGTTGGCCGCCGAGGTGCCCAGACCGCACAGCGAGAAGTTGTTGGTGAACTCGCCGATCTCCAGCAAGGCCTCGATGTCGCCCTTGCGGCCCTGGCCCTTGGTGATGCGGGTGAGTATCTCCACCATGCGGATGAGGCCCTCGCGGCAGGGTGTGCACTGACCGCAGGACTCCTCCACCAGGAAGTTGATGAAGTAACGGGCCACCTCCACCATGCAGGTGTCCTCGTCCATGACGATCATGCCGCCGGAGCCCATCATGGAGCCCACCTCGGCCAGCTTGCCGAAGCCCACGTTGATGTCCAGGAACTTCTTGGGGATGGGGATGCAGCCGCCGGAGGGGCCACCGGTCTGCACCGCCTTGAGCTCTTTCTTGTTGGGTATGCCGCCGCCGATGCCGTAGACGATCTCCCGGAGCGAGGTGCCCATGGGCACCTCCACCAGACCGATGTTGAAGACGTTGCCGGTCAGGGCGAAGACCTTGGTGCCCGTGGAACGCTCGGTGCCGAAGGTCTTGTACCATTCGCCGCCCTTGAACACGATGTCGGGGATGTTGGCGAAGGTCTCCACGTTATTAAGGTTGGAGGGGCTGTCGCGGAAGCCTTTTTCCACCGAGCGGATGTACTTGGGCCGCGGCCGCCCCACCTTGCCCTCCAGGGAGGACATCAGGGCGCTACTCTCGCCGCAGACAAAGGCGCCGGCCCCGGTGGAGATGGTGATCTTGAAATCAAAGCCGGTGCCCAGGATGTTCTCGCCCAACAGGCCCAGTTCCTCGGCCTGACGGATGGCGGAGGTCAACGTCTTGACCGCCAGGGGATACTCGGCCCGGCAGTAGATGTAGCCGCGATGCGAGCCCAGGGCGTAGCCGGTCAGCGCCATGCCCTCCAGGCATTTGTGGGGGTCGCCCTCCAAGAGGGAGCGGTCCATGAAGGCCCCGGGGTCGCCTTCGTCGGCGTTGCAGATCACGTAGCGCGTGCCGGCCTGCTTGGCGCAGGACTCCCACTTGAGCCCCGTGGGGAAGCCGCCGCCGCCCCGGCCACGCAACTTGGAATTGGAGACCTCCTCGATGACCTGGGCCGGACTCATCTCGGTCAGCGCCTTGGCCAGGGCCTGGTAGGCGCCGTGCAACAGGGCGTCCTTGATCTCGAAGGGATCGATCTTGCCGATGTTGCTTAACACCAGGCGGGTCTGCTTGGCGTAGTAGGGGATATCGGCGCTCTTGGCCACCGGCTCCTTGGCGTCGGCGGGCTTGTATTGCAGCCGTTTGATCACCTCGCCCTTCATCAGGGTCTGGTTGACGATCTCCTCGGCGTCGCTGCCCTTGACGCGCTGATAGAACAGGTCCATGGGCTCGATGATGACCAACGGCCCCCGCGAGCAGAAGCCATGGCAGCCGGTCTTCTTGAGCTGGGGCACGACCTTGCCCTCCCAGCCGGCCGCCTCCACGGCCTTCTTCAAGGCCTCGACCACCTCCACGCTGCCGGTGGCTTGGCAACCGGTACCGCAGCAGACGATGATGCGCGGGGCATTGGGATCGCTGCTGGCCACCAGGGCCTGACGGTACTCCTCCAGGTCCCGAGGGCTGGAGATCTTTATGGTCGGGATGTTGTCTATGTTCGCAGGGCTAATGGCTTGGGCCATGACGTCTCTCCGCTACTGGGCGTTCAGACCATCCAAGAATTTGTTCAGCGTGGTGATGTCGGCCTTGGGGTAGTACTTTTCGTCGATGACCACCACCGGGGCCACGGCGCAGGCTCCCACGCAGTTGACCGTCTCCAGGGTTAGCATCATATCGTCGCTGGTCTTGCCGGGTTCCAGGCCCTTCTTCTCGCAGATATGCTCCACCATGCGGTAGCTGCCCTTGAGGTGGCAGGCGGTGCCGGTGCAGACCTGCACGATGTGTTTGCCCTTGGGCTCTAGGCTGAAGGAGGCGTAAAAAGTGGCCACCTCGTAAATCTTGGTCAGCGGCACCTCGATGGACTGGGACAGATACTTCAGCGCCGCCTCGGGCAGGAAGCGATAGTGGTGCTGTATGGACTGCATCATCATGATCATGGCTTCGCGGTTACCGCCGAAGTCGTCGTTGATGATCCGGTCCAGGACCATATAGTCGACTTCTATTGCCTGGTTAATCACGTCGGTCCCGGACATTGATCCCTCCTTGCGTCCAAACCTCGCGGTCCCGGTGCACCCGGCGCGCGCGGCCCGGCCTGGGCCGGTTGCCGGTTTGCGCCGAGTTCAAACGGCCTTTTACTTGCCGCCCGCCTCGACCTGGGGCTCTTCCAACTCGTTGAAGCTCAGGCAGCCGGTGGTGCAGACCGTCACGCAGACCGGCTTCAGGCCCTGGTCCACGCGGTCCTGGCAGAAGTCACACTTGACGACCTTTTCGGTCTCGGGGTTCCACTGCACGGCCCCCCAGGGACAAGCCACCATGCAGGCCTTGCAGCCCACGCACAGCTCGGGGTCCACGCTGACGATGCCGTCGCTCTCGCGCTTCTGCATGGCGCCGGTGGGGCAGGCGGCCACGCAGACCGGGTGCTGGCAATGAAAACAGCCCAGGTAGACGTAGGATTCCCGGGGCACGCCCGCCACCTTGCGCTTGCCCAGCACGGCGATCTGGCAAAGCCGGGGTCCCTCGGGCAGTTGCTTGTTCTGCTTGCAGTAGACCTCGCAGCTCAAGCAGCCGATGCAGCGGTCTTTGTCCTGGGTTATGTAGTATTTGCTCATCATTGGGCTCCTTCCGGATATGCCTTTCGGCGCAACTGGCTAGTTGGCCGCTTCTGTCTTGTCAGCCGGCTCCACCCGCCCCTTAGGGCTTGCTGTCGACCAGTTGCCCCAAGGGCAGCAGGCTGTGCAGGGACTTGCGCCCCTGCTCCTTGAGCAAGGGATGGACCCCCAGGTCGTCGGGCAGAAGAAGGGGCTTCAGGTCGGGGTGGCCCTCGAAGACCACGCCGAAGAAGTCGAAGCACTCGCGCTCATGCCAATCGGCCCCGGTGAACACCGGGACCAGGGAGGGGGCCTTCTTGTCGCCGTGGGGGGCCAACAGGCGCAAGACCACCCGCTCGCAGCGGTCGTAGCGGTCGAAGTGGTAGACCAGCATGATGCCCTCTTCCACGTCAGCCCCCCCCAGGGACTCCAGGAAGTAGCCCTGGTCAAAAAGCAGCTTGGCCGCCGGCAACAGATCCTCCGCCGCCACGAAGAACGAGGCATGGTGACCGCTCTTGGCGAAGTCGCCCTGGGCCTTGCACCATGACTTGATCTGGTCAAGCTGCGCGATCAGCCGCGTCTCTTGCTCGGAGCTCATACGCGCTTGTCCTCCACGGGCTCGGGCCACCAGCGCTTGCCGGTGATCTTTTTCTGCAGCTCGAAGAGACCTTCCAGGAGACCCTCGGGCCTAGGCGGGCAGCCAGGCACGTAGACGTCCACGGGGATGAGCTTGTCCACGCCCTCGATGATGCCGTACTGGCCTTCAAAATAGAAGGGCCCTCCGGAGATGGCGCAGTTGCCCATGGCCATGACCCATTTGGGCGCGGGCATCTGCTCGTAGAGCCTGACCACCGCCGGCGCCATCTTTTTGGAGACCGTGCCGGCCACGATCATCAGGTCCGACTGGCGGGGGGAGGGACGAAAAACCTCGGCCCCGAAGCGCGAGATGTCGAACCGGGCCATGCCCACGGCCATCATCTCAATGGCGCAGCAGGCCAGGCCGAAGGTCATGGGCCAGATGGACATGGACCGGCACAGGTCCACGATCATCTGCACCGGCTTGACGTTGATCAAGGCCGGTTGGATGTCGCTGACGGCCGGTCTCAGAATTTGATTCTGCGGGGCCAAGTGAAGACTCCTTTGCGCCAGAAGTAGGCCACGGCCAGGCCCAGCACCCCCAGGAACACCATCAGCTCCCAGAAGATGGCCCAACCCTGGCTGCCGGGATAGACGGCGGCCACCGGAAACAGGTAAAGGACGTCCACATCGAAGGCCAGGAACAACAAGGCGTAGAAATAGTAGTTGATGCCGAAGTTGGTCCGGGCCGGTCCGAAGGGCACCACGCCGCACTCATAAGGCAACCCCAGGTCGCCGCCCTTGCTCTTGGGGGCCAGCAGCAGCGAACCTATCAAGGGACCGGCGCCAAAGATCACGCCCGCCACCAGGAACACCACCACCGCCAGGTTGAGAATATCGAACTGCATATCCCTCCATGCCTTTATCCGGGGATGCGCACCCTCGCCCAGGCTCTAACAGAGCCCGGGCCCTTAGGCACAGGGGCCCGCCCATAACCGCGTTACCGGCCCCGCCCCTTGCCCACTTGGCTACTCTGAATATCAAAAATGGCACAACATGGGGCAAGGTTTTAATGCACAAGCACGGGCAAAGTGTCAAGTATTTTTACAAGTTCCTATTTTAACTTGCTTATTGCGACTAATTTCTCTTGCGCTTTCGGGCCAGTCTGCGCGCCTCCAAATTTGTGCAATCCAACCACCCCAAAACCACCGTGTTACCAGGTTATTGCTTCAATGACGTGTTATTATTTTCTTTTGCTGGCAGGCTCCAGGCACGACGCTTTGCCTCTGCCACTCGGCCATTCTTATGGCTCGCGGAGTCTGCACAAGTGATGCTTACAATATGGCAAGGTATAACATGTTAATCTAACGCATCTTTGTCGCACCGCACTCCCATCGGATAATCAAAGCGAGATGACCTAATCAGCGTTCCAGGCATCTATATCATCGATCATGCCAAGCCCGACGATGGTACTTGGGCCATGGGCCACGCCTGGCCCGTGAGTGTCTGTCGAGCCCTCCCCCGGATGGCCAGGCGCCTTGCTCGCGGGCCGTAGCCTGGCCGGCTTAAAGTTATTGTGCGTTATGTGCAAAAGTGCCACGTGTGCACACGGCACTTGCTCACAAACCAGTATCAAGTTCACAAGCTGCTGTCAACGGCAATTCGCTGAATATATTGCACAATTGGCACTACGGCCTTGCATGCGCCTAATTTACTTGTTTTTATTTTTTTGAGAAAATGCGCACAGGTGCGCGGCTCTGGAGGTGGCAGGCTGGACAGCCCAGCCCCAACACCGGGTTGCTAGGAGCTTTTAATCTTTTAATCCCAAATGGTTGGCTCACATGGCCCTGGCCGGCCGCGCGCCAGGTTTCCAGGCCCGAACCTGGCGCCCCGCCAGCGCCCTCACAATTGCGAGCGCACCCAGCCCACGATCCCCGCGGCCGGCATGGCTCCGGAAGTGCGGGCCTTTTCTCGGCCCCCGCTGAAGAGCACCATGGTGGGGATGGACTGAATCCCCAGGCGACCGGCCAGGGCCTGCTCCTGGTCGGTGTTGACCTTGGCCAGGCGCACCCCGGGGAAAAGCTGCCCGGCGGCCTGCTCAAAGGCCGGGGCCATGTTGCGGCAGGGTCCGCACCAGGGAGCCCAGAAGTCCACCAGCAACGGCAGGTCGCCACGTTCCATCTGGCGGAGCAGTGCCGCCTGGTCCAGGGCCAGGGGCTTGGGCTCCAGCAGGGGGGCGTGACATCCGCCGCAGTTGGGGCCTGCGCCCAGGCGCGAGGCGGGCAGGCGGTTGACAGCCTGGCAATGGGGACAAACCACGTGCAAGTTTTCGCTCATGCATCACCTCGCGGTATGAGGGGCACCCTTGCGGGCCGGCGCACTCTTTTTATGTTATGATAATCATTGTCGGCATCATCGCAATCCCGCGCCCGCCGTGGGGCGGAGACCGAGTGCCCGCCCGAGGCCCGTGGCCAGAAAGGTCCCCTTCGCATGCGCCATTATTGGCCGCTTTTGATCCTGGCCGCGCTCGCGGCCGGGTTCTATTTCGGGGTCTTGCCCCTACCCTTCTGAATCGCCCGCCTCTGCGGGCTGCCGGACGGCAGCCCCTGATCCCAGACGCTTGGCCAACCCTGGAGGTCTCATGTCACATCCGCTCACGCTGGAAATATTCTCCGACTATATCTGACCCTGGTGCTACTTCTGCACCGGGCGGGTGCGGCGTCTTAGCGAGGAATATCAACTGGAAGTGCGCTGGCTGGCCTTTCCCCTGCACCCCGAGACCCCCGAGGCGGGCCAGAGCCTGGAGCAGCTCTTCGCCGGCCGTGGCCTGGACATCCCGGCCATGCTGGACCGCCTGGCTGGGGTGGCGGCCCAGGAGGGCCTGCCGTGGGGACAGCGCAGCATGACCTTCAACAGCCGCCGCGCCCAAGAACTGGGCAAGTGGGCCGAGGACCAGGGGCGCGGCGAGGATTTCCACCAGGCCCTGTTCCGGGCCTACTTCGTGGAAGGGCGCAACATCGCCCTGCTGCCGGAGTTGGAGGATATCCTGTCTTCCTTGGGCCTGGACGCCCGGGACGGGCTGGCGGCCTTGGCCTCCGGGCGGCTGGCGGCGGCCGTGGACCAGGACTGGGCCCGCTCACGCGGCCTGGGCATAAGCGCGGTGCCCACCTTCCTGGCCGGCGGGCGGACCGTGGTGGGCGCCCAACCCTACCCCGCCCTAGAGCAACTGATCACCTCCGCCGGGGCGTTGCGACGCCAACCCTAGGGTTGTGGCGTGGAAGTCCCTTCTTGGGGCTGCTGATCCCGCCCGCGCATAAAGGGCGGTTTGCCAAGCGAGCAGATCGGCGCTTGACAACCCGATCCAATTGCCATCCTCCGGGCGCTGCCGGGCGGCGCCTTGGTTTCAGCAGCGCCTAGGGCCACCTCGACCCACAGGGGGGCGCCTGCCGCGAGCGTCCGTCGGGGTCTCGCGCTTGAAAAACATCTCAATACAAGTTAGGCTAACGCCAACACAAGCCGACCAATCCCCCAAGCCGAGCAGACGATAGTTGCCGCAAATCAGCCACAAACTGGCCCTGCTGGGCGATTGCACCCCGGATTTGGTGGCCAGGGAGCTGAGGGGCCGTTTTGAGAGCGGCGGCGTGCCGCTCCGGGCGCATCTGGGTGGCCACAAGCCATACCATCAAGAGATTCTGGCTCCCCAATCATCTGCTAACGCCTTCGCCAACGCCGACGCCCTGGGCGGGCCTAAGGCCTCCGAGACCCTGGCCCGCGCCGCCTGCCAGAGCCCGCCGCATAGCGTCTGGCGTGACACCCGGGCCTGGCGACCGGTGACTTCAATCTGCGGGGCCGGCGCTTGGCGGCCTGCTGGACCAGCCTGTGCTTCGTGACCCCGCGGGCCCCATCCAGCGGCCCGGGCGCGGCGCCGTGGCGCCAGGCCCAGTAGGTGGGGGTCCCAGGGTCCCTGACAGCAGTCGTCCCCAGGGGCGCTATCGCGTGGCCATGGTGCTGGCCAACTCCTTCGCGGTGCGCAACACCCTGCAAACGCCGGTGCTGGCGGAACTGGCCGCCAATCCTGACCTGGAGGTGGTGTTCCTAACGCCCTACCCCCAGGACCAAAAGCGCATCCAACAGACCGGGGCCGGGCACCTGTCCTGGGGCCTCCTGCACCGGCCGGTGGAGGGGGTGGGGCTGAGTTACGGTGGACCCCGAGCCCTGGCCTGGCGTCTGCTGCAGCGCCTGGCCATGCGCGCGACCAATCCCTGGGCTGGCTTCGGCAACCTGGTTTATCGCTTCAACGAGATTCATCATTTCGTCGGCCACTTGCAAAAAAAGGCCCTGCCCCCGGCGCGACAGGCCCGCGAGGCCCAGGCAGGCAATTTCGTGGATCCCCGCTTGGGCCACCCCTGGCCGAAGAGCCAGGAGATGTTGAGCCTGCTCTATCGACTGTATTACGCCACCTGGTACAGCGAACCGGCGGTGGAAGCCTTCCTGGACCGTTTCCGGCCCCATCTTCTGGTGTTGCATCACCTGCAATTCGAGAGCATCCGGCCCTACAACACCGCCGCCCGCCGTCGCGGTCTGCCCATGCTGGGTATCGTCGCCAGCTGGGACCAGCCCACCACCAAGGGTCCCCTGTGCCCCGGCATCCGGCGCTACGCGGTGCAGAGCCTTAGGATGCGTGAGGAGCTGCAACGCTTTCATGGCGTTGATCCTCAGCACGTGGAGGTGGTGGGCTGGCCCCAGATGGACCTTTACCGGCAGCCGGGGCTGCTGCGGCCAAGGGCTGACCTTTTGGCTGAACTGGGCCTGGAGCCTGGGCGCCGCCTGGTGTTGCTAGGGGCCAACAGCGCCCGCCTTGGCCCCCACGAGCCGGGCATCGCCGCCCACCTGGCCGGGATTTTGCCTCGGCTGGCCGCCGGCGGGGACGTCACCCTGATCATTAGACCCCACCCCAACGATGGACGCTGGCAGGAGCGCTTTGGTTTTCTGCATGACCCGCCGCGGGTGCTGGTCCTGCCCGCCGAGTGGGGGCGTCTGGATTTCCTGGCCAACCTGCTGCAACACGCCGAGGTGTTGCTGGCCACGGGGGGAACCATTCATCTGGACGCCATGGCCCTGGATACCTGCGCGGTGGCCATCGGTTTTGCCGGTGATCTTGAGGGGAGACCCGAACACCAGGTGAAACACTGGTACCAAATGGACCATTATCGACCGGTGCTGGAAAGCGGGGGCTTACACTTGGCGGCCAGCTTCACGGAACTGGATCAGGCCCTCAAGCGCTATCTCGACGAACCAACGGCGGACGCCGAGGGGCGGCGGCGTTGCCGCAGGGAGCAGCTGGAGCCCCTGGACGGTCAGGCCTCGGCCCGCCTGGTGGGCATGATCACCGCGGAGGCGGCGCGGTTCGCCAGGAACGGAAACCGCGTCTGATCCAGCATCCCATGGTTTAAGCGGGGACCATCCTCGGCGGGTCTTTGGCCTGCTAGACAAACTGGATTGAAGTTCACCAGGTCTTGTGGACACCTTGAAAGGTTCGCATACTGAGTCTCTTAAATTGCCCGCAAGACTGGGGTGATCTCAGACAGGGCATGGTCATAATTTTGCGCCATGATGGTTGGGATGCTAGACTGAGGGACAATTTTCAACCGACAGAGTGGAACCGGAAAACCCCTCTCCAGAATTGGGGACAGCATGGACAGCGCACCAATACTCTATCGGGTAGAGGACCAGATAGCCTGGATATCCATAAACCAGCCGAAAAAGATGAACCGCCTCGACTTCGCCAATATGAGGCAATTGGCTTTATTGGTGGAAAAGGCTGATCACGACCCAGAGGTGAGGGTAATCGTCATAAGCGGAGAGGGCGGCAAGGCCTTCTGCGCTGGCGGCGACCTTGGCGACTTCAAGGCCGACTCGGTGCTGGCCGGCAAGGAGAACTTGCAGGGCTACGCGGACCTTTGCCTGGTGTTCAACCGCATCACCACGCCGTCCATAGCCATGATCAGCGGATATGCCCTGGCCGGGGGCTGTGGCTTGGCCATGCTACCCCACATCAGCATCGCCAGCTATGACTCCATCTTCGGCGTGCCCGAGATCAAGGTGGGGGTATGGCCCATGATGGTCATGGCCATCCTCTTTCGCACCGTGGGCCGCAAAAAGGGCTTGGAGTTGATCTGCACCGGGGAGCAGATCGATGCCCGCGAGGCCTTGCGCATCGGCATGATCAACAAGGTCACCACTCGGGACGAACTGCTGGGGGAGACCCTGGCCCTGGCCAATCAGCTTAAAAGCCTGAGCCGGTCCATCATGGGCCTGGGCTTGGAGGCCTTCAACCATATCGGGGATTTGGAATACAACAAGGCCATATCGTACTTGAGAAACATGGTTGTGATGGTGAGCGGCACCGACGATTCCATAGAAGGGCGCGCCGCCTTTATTGAAAAACGCAAACCAATATGGAAAGACTGAAACGGGCAACCTGGCCAGCCAGAACCATGGAGGAAGAACGGCGCTTGAATAGAACAGACCACAAGTCAGGGGACAGGGTGGTGGTGGTGGAGGTCGGCCCCCGGGATGGTCTGCAATACGAATCGGCGTTTTTTCCCACCGAGGATAAGATCGCTCTGATCGACTGCCTGTCGCGGACCGGGCTGGAACGCATAGAGGTCACCTCTTTCGTGCACCCCAAAGCCATCCCCCACCTCAGGGATGCCGTGGAAGTCCTCACCGGCATGAAAAAGGCCCCGGGGGTCCTTTACAGCGCTCTGGTGCCCAACCTCAAGGGGTGCCTGCGGGCCCTGGAGACCCCGACGGACGAACTGGCCCTGTTCGTATCGGCCAGCCAGACCCACAACCAAAAGAACGTGGGCATGTCCATCGAGGACTCGCTCAAGGGCTTCGCCGAGATCGCCCGTCTGGCCTTGGCCGCGGGCCGGACTCTGCGTGGCTATGTTATCACCGCCTTCGGCTGTCCTTTCGAGGGCGCCATCCCTCTCGACCAAGTGCGGCGGATCATCGCGGCCTACGCCGACCTGGGGGCGCGCGAGGTCTCCCTGGGAGACACCACCGGCATGGCAAATCCCCGTCAGGTGTCCGAGACCTTCCAGCGATTGGGCTTGGAGCACCAGGGCCTGCCCCTGGCGGCCCATTTTCACAACAGCCGGGGCCTGGGCCTGGCCAACGCCTACGCCGCTTATCAGGCCGGCTGTCGCGTCTTCGACAGCTCGGTGGGCGGGCTGGGCGGCTGCCCCACCGCAGTGGGGGCCATGGGTAACGTGGCCACGGAAGACATGACTAATATGTTTCAAGAAATGGGAATAGAGACAGGTTTGGATTTTGACAACCTGCTTAAAGCCACGGCTTTGGTGGAAAAGATTTTACAAACACAAGCCGCTAGTTTCACCTGCCGCCAAGGTCGTCCGAAGTGGGGTCGCCATTAAGGGTTGAACCGCCCCGGGATTGCCGGAGACCATTTCAGGTGAGACCGGCCACCATGGCCGGAGCTTCCTGACTCTGATAATACGCCTGTTCGAACTCCACAGGCGGGACGTTTCCGATGGGCTCGAGCAGGCGGCGGTTGTTGAACCAATCGACCCATTCCAGGGTAGCGAACTCCACATCCTCGAGGCAGCGCCACGGGCCACGCCGGCTGATGACCTCCGTCTTATCTAGGATGCGTCTGCCCGCTTTCATCTAAAAACCGGTTCATCCGACTAAAGCGTACTTGGCCTGATGGACGGCCATGATTTTGAGCTTGAAAAACTCCAGGTCACGGAAGCCTTAGGCTTGCCTCTTCATGGTCTTGATCTTGTTGTTGGTGCCCTCCAAGGGGCCTGTTGATATTGGGAAATCGTAGTAGGCCAGTATGCCGGCTCTGTGGGCCAGGAGGGTGTCAGCGAATTTGCTGAGCATGCGGATGCC
>JAZDIQ010000118.1:0-72485 GCA_043804825.1 Pseudomonadota bacterium | reverse complement strand
GGCCACGGTCACGCCCGGTTGCAGCACCGGGTCGTCCACGGTCAACGCGCCGCGGGAGAGATACTTGCTGTAGTAGGGCAGGCTCAGGTCCACGGACCAGGCCTGGGCGTCGCTCTCCTTGAGGCTGGTGCCCGCCTCGGCGGCCCGGGCCAGGCCCGGCAAGGCCAGCGTGCCCAGCACCAGAGCGCAGGCCATGACTTTTTTTAAGGCGTTCATCGTAACTCTCCCTGTGAACGAATGTGGTTATCCTCTGGGCACGCCATGGGCGAGACTCTCGCCATGAGGGCCCGCGCCGCTGGTGGCGCCGCCAAATTGCCGCCCTTCTGGGCGATTGTGCTGGGGATGGGGGCCTGGGAGAGTGGACCGCCGCTGGCGGCCCCGCGCCAAGCCCTGGGTGTGGCGGGAAGGCCGGTCCTTCAGGATCGCGTTGATCCGCCGAGGACCAGTCTTGGCCCATTTCGCACCCTTTGTCAAGACTCTCCGCCGGCGGCCCACCCGCCGCCAGCGGAGAGGCCCCCCTAGGCCGTATCGTCGGGCAGGGCTTCCGGCGCCTGGCGCCGCCGGGGACAGCCGGGGCATTGCCCCTGGCAGCGGCAGGGGCCGTCGTGGCGGGGGCGGGGGTGGGGCTGGTTGGGCCTGGGTTCCTGGGGGCGATTGCCAGTTTTCATCTGCTTGCGCTCCTAGCTCGTTGGCACTGATCCGTTCAGCGGCCCCGGGCCGCCTGGCGTCCGGCAAAGGCGTCTTCCGGACTTGGGCGCAGAAACACCCAGCGCCGTTTCAGTTGGGGCAGGGCGCGGGGGGTGGCGCCGATTTCCATGACTATGGGCTTGGACATGCGTGGTCCTCCTTGCCTGGGGCTCTTCTACTTGTCTTGGCCGCAGGACGGGCAGCCCTCTGGCGGCGGCGCCCCGGTCTGGGCGCCGGGGCAGGAGCCGCAGGAGCAGCCCCCCGGGGGCTGGCCCCCGCCGTCATCGCCGCAGCCGCAGGCCGGGCCCTTGCCCTCCACGGTGCGCCACATGCGCCGGGCTAGCCACAGGGCGGCCACGCCCACCACCACCACCACGATCAGCGTTTGCCACATGACGGGCCTCCTTACCTAAGCCAGGCCCAGGAGCCGGCCGCCCTGGTAGACCAACAGGGCTAGCACATAGGCCACCAGGGTATGGTGCACCATGGCGAACAGGGGCCAGCGCCAGCCGCCGGTCTCGCGGCGGATCACCGCCAGGGTGGCCACGCAGGGCGAGTAGATCATCACGAAGATCATCAGGGCGAAGGCGGCCAGGGGCGTCCAGGTCTTGCTGGCGCCCAGGCGCTTGGCCAGGGGCTCGGCGTCGGCGCCCTTCTTGGCGCCCGCGCCCAGGCTGTAGGCGGTGCCCATGGTGGAGACGATGACCTCCTTGGCCGCCAGGCCGCCCACCAGGGCCACGTTGGTGCGCCAGTCAAAGCCCAGGGGGTCGGTGATCACCGTGAGCGCGCGCCCCAGGCGGCCGGCCACGGTGGCCGCCAGTTCAGCGGCGGCCCGGTCGTTGGCCACTTCATGGCGGGCCTCATCGCTCTGGGCCTGGGCGGTTAATTGCTCGAAGCGGGCCTGCTCCTGCTCGTCCAGGCCGGGGAAGCTCATCAAGGCCCAGACCACCAGACTGACGGCCAAGAGGATGGTGCCGGCCTTCTTGATGTACTGCCAGGTGCGCTCCCAGGTGTGGATCATCAGGCCCTTGAGGGTGGGCGTGCGGTAGGGCGGCAGCTCCATGACAAAGGGCGCCTGGCTGCCCTTGAGCAGCGAGGAGCGCAGAACCCGCGCGGCCAACAGAGCCACCGCCCAGGAGATGATGGTCAGCGCGAACATCACGTCGGCCTGGCGGTGGGCGAAGAAGGCGCTGATCAAGAGGCTGTACACCGGCAGCTTGGCCCCGCAGTTCATGAAGGGCACCACCAAGATGGTGGCCAGGCGGGCCTGGGGGTCCTTGAGGGTGCGGGTGGCCATCACCGCCGGCACCGCGCAGCCGCCGCTGATGCCGCCGCCCACGATCAGGCTTATCACCGAGTTGCCGTGCAGGCCGAAGGCCCTGAGCATGCGGTCCATGAGATAGGCCATGCGGGCCATGTAGCCCGAGTCTTCCATGATGGCGATGGCGAAGAACATGAACATGATCAGGGGCACGAAGCCCAGCACCCCGCCCACGCCGTCGATGACGCCGCTGACGATGAGCGAGCGCAGGATGCCCTCGGGCAGCCAGGCCTCCACCCCGCCGCCCAGCCATCCGAAGAAGGACTCAAACCATTCCACCGGGGTCTTGCTGGCCCAGAAGACGAACTGGTAGACCCCGTAGAGCACCCCCAAGAGAAACAGCGGCCCGATGAGCCGGTTGGTCAGCACCCGGTCCACCTTGTCGCTGAAGTCCATGCGCACCTCGCGCTCCAGGGTCAGGGCCTGGCGGGTGATGGCGCTGATGAAGCCGTAGCGGTAGTCGGCGATGACGCTCTCGGGGTCGTCGTCCAGGGTGGCCCGCAGGTGCTCGCCCACCCGCTGACAGATGGGCAGCACCTGCCCGGCCAGGGCGGGATCCTTGCGCACCGTGTCCATGACCTCGCTGTCGCCCTCCAGGCACTTCAAGGCCAGCCAGCGCGCCGAAATAAGCCCCTGGCGGGGGGTGGCGCCCTCCAGAAGGCCCGCCAGCTCGCCGAGACCCTGGTCCAGGTCCGAGCCGTAGGAGATGTTCAAAGGCTTCCACTGGGGGTGCTGGCCGGCCAGCTCCGCGGCCTGGCGCAGCAGCTCCTGCACGCCCTGGCCGCTGCGGGCCACGGTGGGCACCACCGGCACGCCCATGAGTTCCGAGAGCTTCGCCGGGTCGATCTTCATGCCCCGCTGCTCGGCCACGTCCATCATGTTCAGGCCGATGACCAGGGGCACGCCCAGCTCCATGAGTTGCACGGCCAGGTAGAGGTTGCGCTCCAGGTTGGAGGCGTCCACCACGTCCACCACCACGTCGGGGCGATCGCCGATGAGGTAGTTGCGGGCCACCATCTCTTCCAGCGAATAGGCCGTGAGGCTGTAGGTGCCGGGCAGGTCCACCACGCGGATGGCCTGGCCGTCCAGGCGGGCCTCGCCTTCCTTCTTGTCCACGGTGACGCCGGGATAGTTGCCCACGTGCTGGCGGGCGCCGGTCAGGGCGTTGAACAGGCTGGTCTTGCCGGCATTGGGGTTGCCGGCCAGGGCCACGGTAAACTGGGGCTGGCTCATGGCGCTCACTCCACTTCCACGATGATGTGGTCGGCCTCGTTGTTGCGCAGGGTCAGGTTGTAACCCCTGAGCTTGATCTCCACCGGGTCCTGTAGCGGCGCGCGGCCGATGACCTTGAGGGGGGTGCCGGGCACCAGGCCCATGTCGCGCAGGCGACGTCCCAACTCGCCGCCGGTGGTGATCTTGACCACCACGGCGGTCTGCCCGGGGCTCAAGCGCCGCAGGGATATGGTTGACATGCTCGCTCCTGTTAGAAATGGCAATTGCAACTCAATTGCAATAGCTGGTCGTAAAAAAAGGCCCGCGTGGGCCGTAATAGCCTCTCTAGGCCGGGCTGGAACCGCAGCCGTTGTTGACGTGACTCACCATAACCTTTTGGGCCACGCCCCGTCCCAGGGCCACCCGGCAGCCCTTGATGGCCACCACCATGCCGCCGCCGCCGGCGCTGATCACCTCCAGCTCGCTGCCCAGTCCCAGGCCCATCTCGCCCAATTGGCAGGCCAGGCCCCGTCCGCCGGCCAGGCGCTCCACGCGTAGGCGCTCGCCCGGGGCGGCCAGCAAGAGGGGCAGGGTGGGCTGGCGGGTGGCCAGGCAGTCCTGACACAGGCCGTAGATGTGCAGCATGTGGCGCAGGGGATGGAAACCCTGGGACCGGGCCACCTTCTGTTGCAGGGCCTCCAGGTCGGGGTCGTGGAACTCGGTGATGGAACCGCAGCGGGTGCAGATCAGGTGGTCGTGGTGCTCGCCCAGGTGGCGGTGCTCGTAGCGCGGCGGCCCGCCTTCGAACTCCCGGCGGGTGGCCAGGCCGTAGCGGGTGAGCAGGTCCAGGGTCTGGGCCACGAAGGCCGGCTCCAGCTCCACTCCGCTGGCCGCGATCAAGCCCTGGCAGTCAGCGGCGCTCACGTGTTCCTCGGAGCCCAGGAAGGCCTCCAGCACCGCCAGGCGGTCGCCCACGCGATCCACCCGCTGCTGGTGCAGCAGGCGCTCGAACTGGCGACGCTCTTCTTGGTGCAGGACATGGCTCACGGGTGGCTCTCCTTGTTTGCGGGCAAGACTACCAGGCCCTGGATGTAATTGCAACTCAGTTTCAATAAAAGGCGAGCGCTCTAGCCTGGCATCTTAATAATAATACCCGGCCAGCGGCGGTCAAGGCCCCGGCGCGGCTCCACCGGACCCGTGCTGGGCAATGGCCAAAAAGTCACCAGGCTGTAACCGATTTGCCAAGCAAGGCTGCCAGACTTCCCCGGTAGGAAGGGCCGGTGAGCCTGCGTCCCCGGCCCCTTTCAGATTAGGGAGGGTATCATGAGCACGGTGGCGATCCTGGCCTTGGCGGCCTGCGGCCTGTTGTGGGTCCTGGCCTTGGTGGAATTTTTCCGCACCATGTCGGCCCTGTCGCGCTTCCGGGCCAGGTTCGGCAAACTGCCGGGCTGGCGCTAGGCGGTGGATTTGCCCCCTGGCCCCGGCCCTGGGGGCCTGTTCGGGGGCGGGGCGCTGGGCTTGCGGCCGCTGGGCCCGGAGAGAGGCCGAGGCTAGGTTGGGGTTTGGGAGGTCCTGGCCCAGTTGCGTATCATCTCCACCTCCTCGGCGGGGATGCACAAGAACTCCAGGAACTGGCGGTGCTTGTCCGGGGCCAGCCGCTCGAACTCCAGGTGCCAGCGCAGCATGTCCTCTTGGCTGAAGCCCGAGGCCGCCAGGAGTTCCACCCAGGTCTGGCGGTTCATCACCCCCACCCTGCGGCCCAGTTCGGGGTTCTGGAGAATGCCCATGATGAAGCGCTGCTGCTCGCGCAGGCGGGCGATGTCCTGGTTGAGTTCCTCCAGGCGGCGCTCCAGCAGGCCGGCCAGGCGGCTGTCCGGGGCCTCCAGCACCTTGGCGATGTCGGAGAGGCTGAGCCCGGTCTGGCGGTAGAGGCAGATCTGCTCCAGGCGCTGGGCGTCCTGTTGGCTGTAGCGGCGGTAGTCGCCCTTGCCCCGGCGGGAGGGCTTGAGCAGGCCGATGGAGTCATAGTAAAGCAGGGTGCTGCGCGAGAGCCCGTGGCGCCGGGCCAATCGTCCCACCGTGAACACTTGCGGTTCCGCCATGCCCGCCCTCCCAGAAAACGGCCCCGGCCCGCGTGGACCGGGGCCGCTGTCTCATTCTAGCCCGGGCCGGGGGAAAAGCGCTCCCTGAATGCGCGGCGTCAACCAGGCGCCTTGCTCCAGGGTGAGATATAGCCCGGCCACGCCCTGATTTTGGCGGCGGTGCGCCCTGGCATGTTCTTCTGACCAGAAGAACAGCGAATGGCGTCAGAAGTCGTCGATGATGCTGGGCGCGCCGGGCCGGGCCACCTTGAGCGGCGCGAAGACCAGGGGCCGGGCCCCCGCCTGCCGCGCCTGGCAGAGCAGTTGGTGGTCAATGTCGATGGTCAGGCTCTGGCCGCTGTGGGCGCATTGGCTCTGCACCACGGCCGACACGGCTTTCTGGGTCAGTCGCCCTTGCACGAAGGGCGTCGCCAGCGCGTCCACGGCTCAGGCGGCGAAGACCTCCCGGCCGCTGTCCAGTGCCACGCGGTGGGGGGTGGCCTGGGAGGTGACCGGATAGGCCCAGGAGACCGCCCCCTGGGCATCGCGGAACAGGAAGGTCAGGTGCCGCTCCAGGTCCCCCAGGATGGCGGCCACCCGGGCCGGGGCCAGGCCCAGGGTTTGGACGATGCTATCGACCGCCAGGGGCTGGCCGCTGTCGGCGATGCTCCTCACGGCCAGATTGCGCACCCGGTGGTGCTCCGGGGTCATGAAGCCCAGGTGGGCCTCCAGTTGGTGGACGTGGTTGGCCACCCGCCGCCGCCACAGCCCTTCGGGCAGGGGCAACAGCCAGCGTCCCCAGCCCAGTAAAATTCGCTTTGCCATGGTCGTGCCTCCCCTTGGTCTGCTTGAGGGCCTGCTGGGGCCGGCCCATCAAGGGGCCAGCCTGTCCTCAGGCTGAACTATCAAGCCCTAGACAGGTCAAGGGGCCTGCGCGGAAAAAAGCGGGACCGGCCGGGGTTCAGGCGGTGGGACGCCGGGCCGGGGCCAGCAAGAGCCGGTAGCCGTCGGGGGCTTGGTGGCAATCCAGGCAACGGTGGCCGCCACGGCGCAGGATCACCGGCAGATCGCGGAACCAGCGGGGGCTGCTCAGCCAGACCTCCAGGCATTGGCCGGGGTCCAGGCGGGCCAGGGCCTGCAGCACCATCAACGGCAGCACCGGCGAGTCGCCGGCGCGCAGGTCCAGGTATTGGGGCAAGGGGTCGCTCATGGTCTTGATCCTCTAGCCTGGTGCTAGGCAAGAAGCGTACCCTGCGGACCACTACATAAAAAACGTTTATAATCAATATATTGACCCCAAGGCTTGAGCCGGGGCCGCCGCCGTGTTAACGTTTAGTTAACGTGGGCCTTTAGCAGGGGGTTGCCGGTGGGCGAGGAGATTACCAGCGAGCAGTGTCATCTCTACTGGCTGTCGGTGGTGGACACCATGTCCGAGGGCCTGTTGATCGTGGACACCAACGGGGTGGTGGTCTTCATAAACCCCGCCGCCGAGAACATCACCGGCTACCGGCGCGAGGAGGTGCTGGGGCGCTCCTGCACCGTTTTTGAGTCCGAGACCTGCCTGGCCTGCAAGGGACCGGACGGCGGCCTGGCCTGCGGCCTATTCCAGGAGGGGAGGGTGACCAACCGGCGCTGCATGGTCAGGCACAAGGACGGCCGGGCGGTGCACCTGCTGAAAAACGCGCAAGTGTTGCACGACGCCCACGGCCAGGTCATCGGCGGGGTGGAGACCATCACCGACATCAGCGAGGTGGTGGACAAGGAGCGCCAGATCAGCGGCCTGCGCCGGCAGCTCAAGCGCTCCTTCGGTTTTGAGGGGCTTTTGGGCGAATCCAAGGCCATGGCGGCGGTCTTTGATCTTTTGGACTCGGCGGCCCAGAGCCAGGCCCCGGTGGTCATCCTGGGCGAGAGCGGCACCGGCAAGGAGCTGGCCGCGGCGGCCATCCACCGCCGCTCCCCGCGCAAGGATGGCCCCTTCATCAAGGTCAATTGCGCGGCCCTGAACGCCTCGCTGTTGGAGAGCGAGCTTTTCGGCCACGAGAAGGGGGCCTTCACCGGGGCCGAGCGCCTGCGCAAGGGCCGCTTCGAGGCCGCCCACGGCGGCAGCCTGTTTCTGGACGAGATAGGCGACCTGCCGCCAGAGGTGCAGGTCAAGCTCCTGCGGGTCCTGCAAGAGGGCGAGATCGAACGCGTGGGCTCCCAGGAGCCCATCAAGGTGGACGTGCGCATCATCTCGGCCACCAACCAGGACCTGGCCGGGCTCTTGGCCTTGGGCAAGTTTCGCCAGGACCTCTATTACCGCATCAACGTCATCCCCGTGAGCCTGCCGCCCCTGCGCCAGCGCCCCGAGGACATCCCTCTCTTGGTGGAGGCCTTTGCCGAACGCCTGTCCCTGCGCTCGGGCCGGCCCATAAGCGGCCTGAGCCGCGCCGCCCTGGACCGGCTCATGCTCTACCCCTGGCCGGGCAACGTGCGCGAGCTGATCAACGCCGTGGAATACGCCTTTGTCACCTGCCGCCAGGGCGAGATACAGCCCCAGCACCTGCCTCCCACGGTGCTGGGCCTGGAGCCCGCCGCCGCCCGTCCGGCCGTGGCCGGACCCCGCGGGCAGCCAGACGACCAACAGATGCGCCAGCAGGTGCTGGAGGCCCTGCAAGCCAGCGGCGGTCACAAGGCCAAGGCCGCCGAGATGCTGGGGGTGAGCCGGGTGACCTTTTGGAAGCGGCTCAAGCGCCTGGGCCTGTAAGTATGGTTAACCCCTTAAGCGCGTTAACCGTTAACCGGGCGGGCCGGCCCGGGCCTCTATGGCCAAGTAACTGTATTCAATAATAAAAAAAGCAACGCCCTGTTAGGCACGCACCTTGCTCTCAGATCGGGCAGGGAGTGATGAGCGCCCCCATGCCCCTTTAGGCAAGGAGTTGTCGACATGGCCCAGGATATTTCACGGCGCGGGTTCTTGAAGGGTGGGCTGGCCGCCGTCGCCGGGCTGGCCGCCTCGGGCCTGGCCTTGCCCGCGGCCCTGGCCGCTGACGATGGCCAGAACCCACAGGACCTGTGCACCCTGCTGGACCTGAGCAAGTGCATCGGCTGCGAGGCCTGCGTGGAGGCCTGCCGTGGCCAGTGGCAGGATAGCCTGCCCGACCCCGTGCGGCCCCTGCCGCGCCCGCTGCCCAGCCGGGTGCCCACCGAGGACTGGTCCTCGCGCAAGGATGTGCAGGACCGGCTCACGCCCTACAATTTTCTCTACGTGGAGCACCTGGAGGTGCCCCACGCCGGCCGGAGCGTGGAACTGCACGTGCCCCGGCGCTGCATGCATTGCCAGAACGCGCCCTGCGCCAACCTGTGCCCCTTCGGGGCCTGCCAGGACGAAAGGAACGGCGTGGTGCACATCGACCCGGACCTCTGCCTGGGCGGGGCCAAGTGCAAGAACGTCTGCCCCTGGCACATCCCCCAGCGCCAGTCCGGCGTGGGGCTGTACCTGAATATCCTGCCCCAGTACGTGGGCAACGGCGTGATGTTCAAGTGCCACCGCTGCCTGCCGCTGCTTGAGCAGGGCCAGGCCCCGCGCTGCATAGCCGAATGCCCCCAGCAGGTGCAAAGCATCGGCCCCCGCGCGGCCCAGGTGGGCCAGGCCGAGGCTTTGGCGCGGGCCATGGCCCAGAAGGACGGCGCCTCGCCGGAGAAGTGGCGGGACTATGTTTACGGCCTGAGCGACAACGGCGGCACCAACACCATCTACGTGGCGCCCATGCCCTTCGGGGAGATCAACGCGGCCTTGGGCAAGGATCACCAGGAGCGCGCGGTCAAGGATCGCGCCGCCGACAAGCAGGCCGGGCGCCGGCCCGAGGCCGGCAATCTGGGACGCCCGCCCCTGGGCGCGGTGCCCAACAGCATGGCAGACGCCCAGAACCTCACCTTGGCCCTGGCCGTGGCCCCGGTGGCCGGCCTGGCCGCCGGCCTGGGCCGGCTGTTCAACAAGACCCGCAAGCTGGCCGCCATTGTTCCCCCGCCAGCGGCTCCGGCCGATAGCCAGAAGGGAGGCCGTTCGTGAGCGCCCAGCCTGATTTCCCCGGGGGCCGGCCGGCCCGCTGGCTCTACGCCCTGGCCGTAGGCCTGCTCATCTTCAGCGGCCTGGCCCAGTTGCCGGTGATGAAGCGCTACTACCTGGCCGATCTGCCGGGCCTGGCCTTTAGCGCCGATTTTTACGTCACCAGCAATCTGCACTACCTGGCCGCCGCCCTGCTCCTGGCCCTCCTGGCCTGGCGGGCGGGCCTGGCTTTGCGGGGCGCGGGCGGGCGCTGGGCCTGGGGGCCGCGCCGCGCCTGGGGCTGGGCGCTTTTGGCCCTGCTGGTGCTAACCGGCGCGGGCAAGGTGCTGCGCAACGCCGGGGTCTTCATCTCACCCGGGATGATGCTGGTCCTGGACCTGAGCCACCTGGGCGCGGCCATGGCCTTCATGTTCACGGGCCTGGGGGTGCTGTTCAGGGGGAGAAAGATGCCAGGGGAAGTGAGGTCGGCAGCCTTGCGTTAACCCAGAGCCTTGTCGTTAAGGCGATAGCGCCCTTGCCCATCTTTCTGGATTAGCCTTTGACCGAGCAGGCGTTCCAGGTCGCGCCGGGCGGTGCGTTCGGAGACGCCACGGTAAAGAATAGCTAGTTTGGGCTCGTGGAAGAGGTCAGGCAAGGAAAAGGTCAGGGACGAATCAAGCAGCAGGGTCAGAAGCGACAACTGCCTCTGGGTCAGTTGCTTGGCCTGGCGCAGCCTGGCCACGTGTTCTCGCAGGGCGAACTGACGTATGGCGCTGGTCATGCGGTCCTTGATTTCATACAGCGCGGCGATGAAGGCTTGCAGCACGAACTGCACAAAGGGCGTGACGTCGTGTTGAGGGTTGCGCTCGGCGCGTGAGAAGGCCCAGTAGTAGTCGTCGGGGTGGCGATAGTAGTAGTTGGAGAGCATGACTGGCACATGCCCCAGGCCGTGGGCTTGCAGGCACAGGGCCTCCACCAGGCGGGCGGTACGGCCGTTGCCGTCGCTGAAGGGGTGAATCTTGGCCAGATGAAAGTGCGCCAGGGCCGCGCGCACTATGGGTTCCTCGGCCAGTAGCTCATCGCTGTTGATCCAGGTGATGAATTCTTTCATCAGGGTCTTGATGTCGGCCAATATTTTAGGAGGCGTGTACACCCCTCCATGGTCCTGGTTCCCCACCTTCACCAGATGGTCCCGGTACTTACCTGGAGTATTGTGGGGGTGTTGGATATCTGTAGTAATAAACTTATGAAAATCACGTATCAAATCCTCGTCGAGCCGGCGGAAGGGACCTTCGATTATCAGAGATCTACAGACATGGTAGGCTAGTTTAAGATTGTAAATCTCCTGTTCGGCTTGGCTGGCGGCTCCTACCTGATCATCCTGGCCCACCACCCGCCCCACCTGCTCCTCGGTCAGGGGGTTGCCCTCCAGGGCGGCGGTGCTGTGGATGGAGCGGCGTATGGTTTCCTCTTCCAGCTTGGAGGCCAGCCAGGGCAGCACCGGCAGGTCGGCCACCGTCTCCTTGAGCACCCGGGCCTCCAGGAAGAGCTTCTCCAGGGCCTGCTGGTCGTACAGCCGGCTGAAGACAAACTGCCCCGACTTGAAGGTGATCACTTTTTTGACTAAGATGTTGTCCATGGTTTTGTCACTAATTTAATTAACAAGAGCTGATAGATATATAAAGTAACGCCACAATGTTGTCAAGATTTTTGACAGGGATTTTGCCCGCCGTATCCGTGGTCCCGCCGTCCCGTCCTGGTCGCCCGAATCTCCGCCCCCGCGTCCGCTTGACACTCCGCCTCCCCTCGCCTAGCCTAATAGGCATAACAACCCGGCCACTAGGAGGTCGCCCCATGCCCACCGAGCCCAGCAAGGTCTATTTCGCCGATCTGCGCGCCAACCCCAAGCGCTCGCTAAACGACAAGATCGACAGCCTCATCCAGGCCCTAAACCCCGCCCAGCGGCTCAAAGCCGGCGGGCTGACGGCCATCAAGATCCACTTCGGCGAAAAGGGCAACACCGCCTTCATCAGGCCGGTGCTGGTCCGGCGCTTCGTGGACGCCGTCAAGGCCCTGGGCTGCAACCCCTTCCTCACCGACTGCAACACCCTCTACGTGGGCACCCGCGCCCAGGCCGTGAGCCATCTGATCACCGCCACCGAGAACGGCTTCGCCTACAGCGTGGTGGGCGCGCCCCTGGTCATCGGCGACGGCCTCAAGGGCCATTCCTCCACGGCGGTGCGCGTGGACCTGCCCGAGTGCGCCGAGGCCCACATCGGCTCCGAGGTGGTGGAGGCCGACAACCTGATCAGCCTGGCCCACTTCAAGGGGCACGAGCTGGCCGGCTTCGGCGGCACCATCAAGAACCTGGGCATGGGCGCCGCCAGCCGGCGGGGCAAGCTCTTCCAGCACAGCAACGTCTCGCCCGCGGTGGCGGCCAAGCACTGCATCGCCTGCGGGGAGTGCATCATGCGCTGCCCGGCCTCGGCCATCAAGCTGGTCAAGCGCCAGCCCGAGGAAAAGCCCCCGGCGGGGGCCAAGCACCCGGCGCTACGGTCGCTGATCGACCCCCAAAAGTGCGTGGGCTGCGGCGACTGCATCCTGGTCTGCCCCACGGGGGCCATCCAGATTCAGTGGGACGCCCAGATACCCGAGTTCCTGCGGCGCATGGTGGCCTACACCAAGGGGGTGCTCCAGGGCAAGGAGGAGCGCAGCCTGTTCTTCAACTTCCTGACCAACATCAGCCCGGCCTGCGACTGCTATCCCTTCCAGGACGCGCCCATCGTGGCCGACCTGGGGGTGGTGGCCAGCCTGGACCCGGTGGCCCTGGACCAGGCCTCGGTGGATTTGGTCAACCAGGCCCAGGGCGCGCCCGCCTCGGAACTCAAGCACGCCCACGCGCCGGGCCAGGACAAGTTCCGCGACATCTATCCCCGCGTGGACTGGGAGATACAGTTGGCCTATGCCCAGGAGATCGGCCTGGGCTCGCGTTCCTACGAGTTGGAGAGGGTGTAACATGGCCCAGAACCCGGCCGATACGCCGTCCTTGGATGTCCTGCGCCCCGGTCCCACCCCTCCCTGTCTCAAGGTGGCCGGCCACATCTGCCGGGGCTGTCCGGGCTGGGCGGCCATGCGCCAGGCCGTGGGTCCCCAGGGCGCCTGGCGGGGGGCCTTGATCCACTGCCCGGTCAGCGGGCTCACCGCCCGCGCCCACGCGGCGGCCTGATGCCTTTGCCCTCGCGCCACCCGGACGGAGTCTGGCGGCCGGCCTGGTGCCTAATCCTGTGCTTGGCCCTGTGCCTGGGTTTCATCCCGACCCTGGCCCAGGCCGGGCCGGCCGGGGACGGCCAGGTGCGGGTGGGTAATTTCAGCGCCGGCGACCTGGCCGGCTGGGAGCCCAAGGTCTTCAAGGGGCAGACCGACTACCAGTTGGTGAGCGAGGACGGGCGCACGGTGCTAAAAGCCCAAGCCCGGGCCAGCGCCTCGGCTCTGATCAAGACTCTGCGCCTGGACCCCCGGCAATACCCGCTATTGCGCTGGTCCTGGAAGATAGAAGCCACCGTGGCCGGGGGAGACGAGCGCAGCAAGGCCGGCGACGACTACGCCGCCCGGGTCTACGTGGTTTTTCCCAGCGCCCTGTTCTGGCGCACCAGGGCCATCAACTACATCTGGGCCAACCACCTGCCACGCGGCGAGCATCTGCCCAACGCCTTCACGAGCAACGCCATGATGCTGGCCGTGGAGTCCGGCGACGTCCAGGCCGGGCGGTGGCTGGCCGAGGAACGCGACATCGTCGAGGATTACCGCCGCCTCTTCGGGGGGGAGCCCCCGGATATGGGGGCCGTGGCGGTGATGACCGATACCGACAACACCGGCGGCCAGGCGGTGGCATATTACGGCGACATCAGTCTGGCCGCCCACCCCTGAATGGTTGCCAAGCGGCATGCGGATATGATTTAGTAAGTAGGGCAGTTGCCGACTCATCCGCTTGGGGGTTCCATGAAGCTCACCTTTTGGGGCACCAGGGGCTCCATCGCCGTGCCGGGCCAGGACACCCTGCGCTATGGCGGCAACACCACCTGCCTGTGCCTGGAAATAGAGGGCCACCGGCCGGTGGTGCTGGACGCGGGCACCGGCATCCGCGACCTGGGCCTGCACCTGGCCGGCTCCGGGGCGCCCCTGGACGTCTGCCTGCTCATAACCCATCTGCATTGGGACCACCTGCTGGGATTTCTGTTTTTCGAGCCAGCCTACCGGGCCGGGGCCAGCCTTTCGGTGGGCGGCTGGCCTCGGGGCATGGAGGGTCTGCGCAGCCTCTTCGATTCCCGCCGGGGCGACGGCAATTTCCCGGTCACCTTCTCTGATCTGCCGGCCCGCATCCAGGCCGACGAGAGCCTGCGGCCACCGCATTTTCGCCTGGGATCGGTGCAGGTGACCACCATCGGCCTCAACCATCCCCAGGGCGGTATCGGCTTCCGCCTGGAGCTGGAAGGCAAATCACTGGTGTTCTTGACCGACAACGAGCTGTACGGCCCCGGACCCTTTGACCCCGACCACTATGCCCGCTTCTGCCAGGGGGCCGAGGTGTTGATCCACGATGCCCAGTACCTGCCCGAGGAGATGGCCAGCCGCCGGGGCTGGGGGCATTCCGACTGGCGCTCGGTGGTGGAGCTGGCCCAGAGGGCCGGGGTGGGGCGTCTCCTGCTGACCCATCACGACCCCGGACGCAGCGACGAGCAGGTGGACCACATTCTGGCCCAGGCCCGCCAGGCCGCCGGCGCGAACCTGCCGGTGGAGGCGGCCAGCGAGGGCTTGAGCCTGGTGGTCGGCGGCTGAGGCCGGCTGAGCGGGATCGGGTTGTAAAGTCACGGGGCTTCTCCCGGCCGGGGAGAGGCCCCGCGCCGTTGGGCTTGGGGCGGGGTTTGACGAAAGCCTCGCTGTTGGTTATCCTGCTCATACCATCGGCGATTCTCGCCAAACCCGGCAGGGGCCGCTGCCCGAGCCGGGACGCGGCAGGCGACGGCCAGCGCCCCAGGGGGGCTTGGCTGGCAAGGCCTGTCAGCTTATCGTTTGGATATCGCTGAACAAGACTATGCAATGCCCGGCTAGCGCGCCGGAGTGGGAGATTCATAAGCTTGGCGGACAGGGCCCATACCAGGAATTTCAGCATCATCGCCCATATCGACCACGGCAAGTCCACCCTGGCCGACCGCCTGATTCAGGCCTGCGGCGGCGTGACCGACCGCGAGTTCTACGACCAGCTCCTGGATAACCTATATTTGGAGCAGGAGCGCGGCATCACCATCAAGAGCCAGGCCATAACCCTGCCCTACAAAGCCCTGGACGGCCAGACCTACGAGCTGAATCTTATCGACACCCCCGGGCACGTGGATTTCTCCTACGAGGTGAGCCGGGCGCTGTCCTCCTGCGAGGGGGTGCTCCTGGTGGTGGACGCCAGCCAGGGCGTGGAGGCCCAGACCCTGGCCAATCTTTACCTGGCCATGGAGCACGAGCTGGCGGTGGTGCCGGTGATCAACAAGATAGACCTGCCCAGCGCCGACGTGGAGGCCACCCGCTTGCAGATCGGCGACGACCTGGGCCTGGACGGCGACGAGGCCATCGCCATCAGCGCCAAGGACGGCACCAACATCGAGGCGGTGCTGGAGGCGGTGGTGCAAAAACTGCCCCCGCCCATCGGCGACGACGCGGCGCCCTTGCAGGCCTTGATCTTCGACGCCCAGTACGACCCCTACCGGGGCACGGTCATCTCCATCCGGGTCAAGGAAGGTCGGCTCAAGGCCGGCGAGGTCATCCGCTTCATGCACACCGGCACCACCCACAAGGTGGAAGAGGTGGGGCTGTTCGGCCTGAAGCGCGTGCCGGCCAAGGAGATCGTGGCCGGCCAGGTGGGCTACGTCATCGCCGGGGTCAAGACCGTGGCCGACACCAACATCGGCGACACCCTGACCCACGAGGAACGGCCGGCGGCCGAGCCCCTGCCGGGCTTCAAGGAGGTCAAGCCAGTCGTCTTCTCCTCCATCTACCCCGTGGCCACCGACGACTATCCCGAGCTGGTGGACGCCATCGAGAAGCTCAAGCTCAACGACGCCAGCCTGACCTACCACAAGGACTCCTCCCAGGCCCTGGGCTACGGCTTCCGTTGCGGCTTTTTGGGCCTGTTGCACCTGGAGGTGGTGCAGGAGCGCCTGGAGCGCGAGTTCGGACTGTCCTTGATCCTCACCGTGCCCAGCGTGCGCTACCACATCTACCTGAACAACAGCACCCTGCTGGAGGTGGAGAACCCGGCCTACTTCCCCGACCCCTCCAGCATCGAGCACTGCGAGGAGCCCTACATAAAGGCCTCCATCCTCATGCCCGAGCGCTACATCGGGGCGGTGATGACCCTGTGCCTGGACCGCCGGGGCGAGAACCCCAACTACCACTACCCCAGCAAGGGGCGGGTGGAGCTGTCCTTCGAACTGCCCCTGGCCGAAGTGATCTACGACTTTTACGACAAGCTCAAGACCGTCACCCAGGGCTACGGCTCCTTTGACTACGAGCTGATCGGCTACCGCCGCACCGACTTGGTCAAGCTGGACATCCTGGTCAACGGCGAGAAGGTCGACGCCCTGTCCTGCCTGGTGCACCGCGAGCGCGCTCGCCTGCGCGCCCTGCACGCGGTCAACAAGCTGAAAGACGCCATCCCCCGTCAGCAGTTCAAGATCGCCGTGCAGGGGGCCATCGGTGGCACCATCATCGCCCGCAGCACCGTGGGCGCCTTCCGCAAGGACGTCACCGCCAAGTGCTACGGCGGCGACGTAAGCCGCAAGCGCAAGCTTTTGGAGAAGCAGAAGGAAGGCAAGAAGCGCATGAAGCTGGTGGGCAACGTGCCCATCCCGCAAAAGGCCTTCCTGGCGGTCTTGCAGACCGACAGCGACGACTAACGAGCGAGGTGAGCCTTGATGGCAAAGGCCTGGCTGGTGACGTGCTGCCTGGCGATGCTGCTGGGGGCCGGTGGTGCCGGGGCGCTGCCGGCCCGGGCCGCCTCATCCCCGGCCCAGGCCCAGGCCGAGGTGGAGGCTCTCTTGAACCAGGCCAGCGCGGCCTTGGCCCGCAAGGACGCCAGGCATCTGACGGCGATGTTGGATGACAAGGCCGTGGTGGAGGTGCGCGGCATGGGCCTGAACCAGCGCACCGTGGGGCGTCAGCGGGCGCGGGCCCGCTACGGGCCGGAGCTGGTCCGGGCCCCGGAGCCCTCGGTGGAGTTCAGCGACGTGCGGGTGCGGGCCGCCGGGGCGCGGGCCAACTTGGAGGCCGCCCTGGTGGCCTACGTGGTGCCCCAGATGCCCCAGGGCATGGAGAACCTGGGCCTGTTCCAGGGGCCGGTGCCGGTGCCGGGTCGCCTGTCGGCCCTGTTGGAGAAACAGGGGCGGCATTGGGTGTTCTTGAGGATGCTTTTTGTGTTTCCCGGCGGGGCGCGTTAGACGCCAGCCCGGCGGGGCGCGCTGGCGTCAGCACGGAAAACGCCGGCCGCCAGCCTGACGGTGGGCGTCCGAGCCAGCCGGGACGCTGCCTACTTGGCGGGCTTCTTGGCCGGGGCGGGTTTGGGACGCTCCTTCTTGTTGTCGGCCTCCCGGGTCTGGCAGAGCTTCTCCAGGGTCTGGTTGAGGCGCATCACCGCCACGGTCTGGCAGAGCATCAAAAGCTCGCGGGTGTCGAAGTACTGGTAGGTCTCCTGCACCATCCAGGAGATGTTCTTGTGCAACCAGTCGTCGAGGTTCAGATCGTCGTCGGCCATGGCTACCCCTCCCCCGCTATTGAGTTGGCTGTCGGCAAGGGGCCAGGCCCGCAAGCGCCCCCCCCGTGCCCTACTCGTCCTTGTTCCGGCCGAGCTTGCCCCACATGGCCCAGAGCGCCCAGATGACCGCCAGGCCCCCCACCAGCAATTGGACTTGCGCGGCTGGCCCCGCCAGGCCGACGCCTTCGGTCAGCCAGGCGGCCTTGAGGGCCGGTAACATCAGGTATATCCCGAGGAACAAAATGAGCAGGATGCCGTTCCAGCTCTCCAGGAATTTCCTGATATTCAACTAATGTTTCCCTGGCCGCCAAGGCTGTCCGCACCCAAGCCCCCGCAGCCATCGCCGTTCGGGCGCACGCCTAGGCCCAGCGCAGGACCCAGCGGCACCAGACATCCTCGGTGGTGCGATCAGGCGGGCAGGAGACGGTCTCCACCTTCACCTTGGGGTTGCATTCCTTGACAAAGGCCTGCAAGTAGCCCTCGCGCACCTGGCGGCAGGGGTGGGGGTCCAGGCCCTTGTCCAGGCGGATGAGCTGGGTGCGGCACTTGTCCACGGCAAAGTCGGCCGAGCCATCGGGCAGCACCTCAAAGGACTTCATCTCGTGGCTCAGGGCCCAGGAGGTGTGGCGCAACAACAGGAGCATCTGGGCCGGGTCGGGCTCGGCGATGCCCAGGAACTTCTTCAGCTCCCTGGCCTCGGCCTTGCCCATGTAGCGCCAGCACTCGGCGTCCACGTCGGTGGCTTCCTGCATGTCGCGGCGTTTTTCGATGCCCAGGAAATACAGGCCATCCACCCGCCAGATGTTCTTGACCTGCATGGAGATGTACTCGTAGAGCTGCTCGCGGTCCAGGCGGTCGAAGAGTTCGCGGTCGGCCGTCGGGATGTTGGCGGCCACTCCTTGGGCGTGCGGTTTGTTGGCGGCGTCGGTCATGGGATGCACTCGCGCTTGGGGTGAGAAGGGCAAGGGACTATTTCAACATAGCCGAGGGCCCAAAGGTCGTCAAGCCTTCTTGCTCGCCAGGGGGCATGGATGCTAGGCCCTTGCATTTTTGTAGCGCTAGCGGCGATAGTGAGACAAGAGCCGTCGGCCCGGCGCCGACGCTAGGAAGGGAATACCCATGCCGGCGCCCGAGCAGCCACACGCCACCCCCAGCCCCCGGCAGGTCCGCCGTCAGGAGGCGGCCCGCCGTTTGTTGGCCGAGGGCCTCAAGCTTATGGCCGCCCGCGGGGTGCAGGCCTGCCGGGTGGAGGAGATCACCGCCGCCGCCGGGGTGGGCAAGGGCACCTTCTTCACCCACTTCGCCTCCAAGGAGGCCTTCGTGGCCCAGTTGGTGGACCAGGTGCTGGGCGACCTGGCCCGGCGGGTGCGCCCCCTGGGGTTGGGTCCCTCCGACGGCGAGGCCCTCCTGGCTGGGGTGGGCACCGTGCATCTGCGCTATTTTCAATTGCGCCCCGAGGCCGCGGCTCTGCTCAACCAGGCCTGCGGACTGCAAGAGGACAGCCCGGCCGGGCGCCAGGTGGGTTTGCGTCTCATGGCTCACCTGGACATGGTGGCGGACATGCTGGCCCCGGCGGCGGGGCAACTGGGCTGGCCGGCCGAGCACGGCCGCGAACTGGCCCTGGCCGTGCTGGCCCTGAGCTGCGGTTTTTTCTGGTTCGGCCGGCCCCTGGGCCTGGGGCGCGAAAGCCCCGCGGCCCTCTTGGACCGCCTGGGGCGCATGGCCGCCCGGGGCCTGGCGCGGCGAGAGTGAGAGGGGACGGCCAGCAGGGGCCAGGGCTTTCATCTTGGTGACGGACTGACGGCGGGAGGCAGCCATGAGCGAAAAAGCGGCTAGGCCGGAATTGAACCCCCGGAGCCTGGACCCTGGCCAGGGGCGGGTGGAGATGGGGCAGGTCCAGGCGGTGCGCATCACCTGTCTATCCGAGGTGGGCTGGTGGGACGACCAGGCCCTGCTGGCGCCGGTGCGCCAGGCCGGCGGCCTGGAAAAAGCCGAGCAGTGGGGCGTGGCCTGGGAACAGGGCAACGCCGCCGGCTGCTGCCACCTGCTGGAGGTGGAGGCTCTGGACGGCTCGCTGCGGCGCATCCTCATGGACGCGGCCTGGAACCCAGCCTACCTGGACTGGCGGCTGGAGGCCACCGGCGTGGCCAGCCTTTTGGCGCAAAAAGGCATCGACCTGCTCTACCTGACCCACGAGCACATGGACCATTTCTGGGGCCTGGAGGCCATCCTCCGGCGCGACCCCGACCTGACCATGCTGGTGCCTTCCTCGCTGTCCATATCGGCCCTCAAGTTCATCTTCGGCGGCTCCTTCCACCTGGCCGGGGCCAAAAACCGCGCCCCCCACCAGGGGCGGCTGCTCAAGATGCCCGCGGGCAAGGTGCACCTGCTCTTCGAGGGCTGCGCCTCGGTGACCTTTGACCAGCCCATCATCCTGGGGGTCAGGGGCGAGCAGTCCTTGTACTTCAACATCAGGGACAAGGGTATACTCTGCGTGACCGGCTGCTGTCACCAGGGCCTGAACCAGCTGTTGGACTTCGCCCGGGAGCACCTGGCCGGCGGTCAGGCCCTCCATGGCCTCTACGGCGGCCTGCATCTGGCCCCCTTCGGCGAGCTGGGTCCCCAGGCCGAGCAGGCCATCCGTGGCCTGGGCCAATACGGCCTGGAAAAACTGGCCGTGAACCACTGCACCGGGATCAAGGCCGTGGAGTTGATGCGCGATCTGGGCTATCCCGTGCAGGAGGGCCGGGCCAGTCAGGGCTCCAGGAGCCCCCTTTACCTGGGCAACGGCGACACCGTGAGCTTCGGACCCAGTGTGCCGGCCGAGGCCTGAGCGGGGTGTTTGGCCTTGCGGATGGGAGCGGTCTGACAGTTGGCGTCGGGGGTTTGGGGCGGGAGAACAAAAGGGGCGGGGGGCTCTATCCCCCCCGCCCCTTTCAGGTCCGCTAAACGCCCGCCAGGGGCAGGGTGGACTGGTCTGCCGCCGGGGCCGGAGCGGCGGGCCGCCCTTGGACCCGAACCGCCGGCTGGGGGCGCTGGGCCTGTAGGCCGGGGAACAGGCTGGGGCAGCGGAAATCCCGCCAGGCGGCGCAACGCTTGGCCTTGGGGCAGATACGGCAAACCTCCAGCGCCACCCTGGGGGTGCCGGGGCGTTGCGGGCAGACCAGATAGCGGCGGTCGTCACTCATACACATCAGTCTAGCACATCGTCGAGGGCACTTACCAGCAGTATCTGAATATCCATGACATTGGTGCGCGTGGGGCCGGTGAGCAACAGGTCGCCCAGGGCCTGGAAAAAGGGGTAGGCGTCGTGCTCCTCCAGGTGCTGAAGAGCCTTAAGGCCCAGGGCCAGGCCGCGGGCCACGCTGTCGCCCAGGGCCACGGCCCCGGCGGCGTCGGTGGGGCCGTCGGTGCCGTCGCTGCCGGCGCTCAGGAACAGCACCCCGGGCAGGCCCTGGAGTCCCAGGGCCGCCGCCAGGGCCAGCTCCTGATTGCGCCCGCCTTGTCCGGGGTGCTGGCCCAGGGTCACGGTGCTCTCGCCGCCGGCGATGAGGCAGCAAGGCGGCGCCAGGGGGTGCCCGCTGGCGCGGATTTCCCGGGCCAGGGACGCCAGCGCCCCGCCCAGCACCCGGGCCTCGCCCACCAGGCTGGAGCTGAGCAGCAGGCTCTGAAAGCCCAACTGGCGGGCGCGGGCCAGCCCGGCCAACAGGGCCTGGCGGTTGCCGGCCACCACCAGGTTCTGCACCCGGCCCAAAAAGTCTTGGCCCGGCTTGGGGGTCTCGGCCACCTGGCCGGTCAGGCCCTGCTCCAGGCGCTGGCGCACCACCGGCGGCACCTGGTGCAGCAGGTCGTAGCGCCTGAGCACGGCGCGCACGTTGGCCCAGGTGGAGGTGTCGGCCACCGTGGGGCCGGAGGCGATGACGTCCAGGGGGTCGCCCACCACGTCGCTGACGATGAGGGTGATCATTGTGGCGGGAGCGGCCAGGCGGGCCAGGCCGCCGCCCTTGAGCTGGCTCAGGTGCTTGCGCACGGCGTTGACCTCGCCGATGTCGGCTCCGCTGGCCAACAGGAGGCGGGTGGTCTCCTGCTTGTCGGCCAGGGTCAGTCCCGGTGCCGGAGCCACCAACAGGGCGCTGCCCCCGCCGGAGAGCAGGCAGAAGACCAGGGTCTGTTCGTCGGCCGGGGACAACAACTCCGCCAGGGCCTGCCCGGCGGCCAGGCCGCGCTGGTCGGGCACGGGGTGGCTGGCTTCCAAAAGCTCGATCACCCGCGTGGGTCCGCCGTGCCCCTCCTTGACCACCACCCGGCCGGCGACCAGGCGCTCGCCCAGGACCTCCTCCAAGGCCTGGGACATGGGCGCCCCCGCCTTGCCCGCCCCCACGGCGATGATGCGCCGATAGCGCCCCAGGTCGTAGGTCTGGCCAGCCACCGTAAGTATCTGGCCCTCCAGGACCAAGGCCTGGCGTACGGCCTCATGGGGGTCCACGGCTTGCAGGCAGGCCCCCAGGATGTCCCGGGCCTGGCTTCTGATATCTTGGGGGTTCATGGTTTTTACCCTTGGAAAAAGACGGGGCAGCGGCTGCGCCTCGGGCGCGGCCACTGCCCCGCTGGTTAGCCGGGAGTCAGGCGGTTGTTACTTGCCGCAGGTCTCGCCGCGCTGGCTGTCGAACTCGCGGATGTAGTTGCCGCAGTTGCGCTCCTTCAGCGGCGGAGCGGAGTAGTGGATGCCGTTCTTGTCGGCGTAGCCGAAGAAGTAGTTGACCACCGGGTAGCCGCGCTTGACCCAGCCCACGATGCCGCCGTCGGTGCCGTCCGGGGCCTTGGCCACCAAGTAGACGTTCTTGTAGCCGTACTTGTACATGATGCCGGCCACGTACTTGGCGCGGTGGTCGGTGCGGCAGAAGACCCAGACTTCGGCGTCAGCGTCCTTGATCTTCTTGGGGATGGTATACATGTGCCCGGAGTGGATGTGGCTGGAGCCCTCGACGTGGAAGGCGTCGAACTCGGGGTGGGAGCGCACGTCCAGCAGGATGGCCTTGGACTTGCCGGCGATGACCTCTTCCCATTTCTTGTACAGGTCATCGATGGTCTTGACCTTGTCCTTGGGCACCGCGGACACGAAGTCCTTGTGCACGGCTTTTTCGCCGGCGATCAGGGGAGAGTCATCGGTGGCGGCGGCAAAGCCAGCAAAGGCCACCACGATGAACATCGCCATGAACACGGCCAACAGTTTCTTCATTTTCCTTCCCTCCGGGTTTTGAAGTGTATGTCCTTGGCCTTTGAACCAGGACTTTAACCTCATCTCCCGTCCTCTTCATGCCCCGTGGCTTTTTGGGCCTCGCGGGACAGGCATTGGAGAGCACGGCAGGTGATCGGTAGCATCACGGGCAATAATCACCCCGAGCCGGGCGCGGGCTTAGCAGCCTTCGTCCGGCTTGATGGCGGGGATGGCCGGCGCGGCGCCGCCGGGCTGGGGGGCTGGCGCCACCGAGGGCGCCGGCACGGCCGGGGCCGGGGTGGGCGCTGGCGAGGTTTGATAGGTGTCGGGGGCCGGGGCCGTGGAGTCGCGCACGGTGCCGGTCTTTTTGATCTGCTCGGCCACGGCGTACATCATCGACAGGTCGTAGAAGCTCCAGGCCTTGGGCGATGAGGGATCAGCCTGCACCGCCTCGCGGAAAAAGGCCTTGGCCTGGCTGAACTGGCCACGGCTGAAGGCCTCTTGGCCATGGCGCAGACGGTCCGCGCACAATTGGCGATCCAGACACTGGGCCGGTTTGCTGACCTCGGCGCCCACCGCCAGGGCCAAACCCAGGGCCAGGGCCACCACCAGTCCAAGGGCCACCGCCAAACGACTGCCGATCATGTCTAATTTCTCCCGATGGTTTACGTGCGGCTTGTCCGGAGCAAGGAGCAAGGTGCAGGCAGGTAGGTCCGGACGGTTGTGATTGATTGGTTGTAGTATAGCAACCTGGGCCGCTAAACTCAACCGCGCCTTAAACGCTGGCCGCTCGCGGCCGGGGAGCCGCCGGGCTTGACAGGTGCTGGCCAGCATATCAGTATAGGGGTGCCGGGGCGGCCGGGGCCTGGGCGCTTGGTCCCTTGGCCGGCCAGTCGGCCAGCAAAGTCCCTAGTAACGGCCAGCGGCGTGTCCGCGGGCGCCAACCTTAAATCAGGCCGAGCGCGTCGGCGGGCGGCGACCCGCCGCCGGAGGGTAACAGATAAATGGCTTTGTTCCTGGGATTCTTGACCAAGCTGATCTTGTTCGCCAGTTGGCTGATGGATGTCTATACCTGGGTGGTCATCGCCTCGGCGGTCATCACCTGGGTCAGTCCCGACCCCGGCAACCCCATCGTGCGCTTTCTGCGCGGGGTCACCGAGCCGGTCTTCTACCGTATCCGCAAATTGGTGCCCACCAATTTCGGCGGATTGGACATCGCGCCCCTGCTGCTGCTGCTGGCCATTTTCTTTGTGCAGAGGGTGGTGATCAGCACGGTCCTGTCCTGGCTCAACACCATCGGCGGCTAGGCCGTGAGCCGGCCGCGGGCCTAGGCGTTGAAGCAGACCTCCACGATGAAGGGGCCGCCGGCGGTGGAAAAGGGTATGGCGATGGCCGGACCGTTGGACATGTGCTTGATGGTGTGATTCTTGCCGCTGATCACCGAGGGAATGGCCCCTTTGAGGGTGTGCCCCTTCTCGGCCAGTTCCCGGCGGGCATCGCCGGAGATCATGTTGGTGATCTCGCCCACCGCGTCCTCCACCTCCCGGTTGATCTGGGTGATGCTCTCCCCGAACATGTTGCTGACTATCCCGCAGATGCAGCTCTCGGTAAAAGAGATGGACATGGAGCCTTCGGTCTCGCCGGTGATGCCGATGATCCCCGAGATGTCGCCGCCGGCCGGGCCGTCCTTTTTCAGGTAGGGCTTGCCCGCCACGGCCTCGGTGAAGGCCATGGTCTTGAGCACGTTGCTGGTGGCCTTGAGAAAGGGATTGATGATCTCTACGTTCATGGGAGTACGTCCCTCGCTAGGCTAGGTGCGGGTTGAATCTCCGTGCGTCGCGCCACCGGCGCCCTCCGGGCGCTTAAAGTCCGGGATCGCTCGGCCAGCACGGACCCCAACCCAGGATAGCACAGTCCCCGAAAAACTTAGCAACACCTTGTGAAATTCAGCAATATCGGCCAGAAGTTAAGAACCCTTTAATTTTATTTATCATGGCCCGGCCGGCAATACAAGCCGCCGCTTGACTCCGGAGAGACAAAAGTGGAAGCCTGGCGCACCTGCCATTCCCAAGTGGCCCTGGATCACCCGGTCCTGCGAGTGGAGCGGGCCAGCCGACGCCTGGCGGACGGCCCGCTCCGCGATTTCATCGTGTTGCACTCGCCCGATTGGGTAAACATCCTGCCCATAACCCCCCAGGGTCAGGTGGTGCTCATTCGCCAATGGCGCCAGGGCAGCGCCGCGCCCTCCCTGGAGATACCCGGCGGCATCATCGACCCCGGCGAGAGCCCCGAGCAGGCCGGCGCGCGGGAGTTGCTGGAAGAGACGGGCTACGCCGCGCCCCGCCTGCTGCGCCTGGGCCAGGTCAATCCCAATCCGGCCCTGTTCAGCAATATCTGCCATTCCTACCTGGCCCTGGAGGCCCGGCCCCAGGCCCCGCCGCGCCCCGACGACGACGAGCGCATCGAGGTGCTCACCCGCCCGGTGGCCGACCTGCCCGAGCTGGTGCGCCAGGGGGTCATCGACCACAGCCTGGTGCTGTCGGCGTTGTGCTTTTTCTGGCTGGCGGGTGGCTGGCCGCCCCGGGAAGCCGGCGTCTGAATTAGACACGATAAGGCCTTGTTCTGGCGCGCGCTTTGGTGTAAGCCAAGCACAGGCCTTGTTGGAGGAATCGTCATGGTGGAGCAGAGTCTCATGGCCCGCCTGCCCAAGGTGGACCAGGTGCTGGCCCGGCCGGAGCTGGGCTCGCTGGCCGAGGAGGTGCCGCGTCCCCTGATCCTGCGGGCCGTGCGCCAGGTGCTGGACGAGCTGAGGGCGCGCCTGCTGGCCGGCCAGGAGGTGGACCCGCCCGCGTTGGCCCTGGAGGCCGTGGCCCAGCGGGCCGCCCGGAAGGCCCGCCGCCTGGCCCGGCCCAGCCTGCGCCGGGTGGTCAACGCCACCGGGGTGGTGGTGCACACCAACCTGGGGCGCTCGCTGTTGGCCGAGGTGGCCCTAAAGCGCCTGGTGGAGCTGAACCGGGCTTACAGCAACCTGGAATACGACCTGGAGGCCGGCGCCCGGGGCAGCCGCTACGTGCACGTGGCCGGCATACTGCGTGAATTGACCGGCGCCGAGGCCGCCCTGGTGGTCAATAACAACGCCGCGGCGGTTTTCTTAAGCCTGCAATCCCTGGCCGCCGGCCGCGAGGTCATCGTCAGCCGGGGCCAACTGGTGGAGATCGGCGGGTCGTTCCGCATCCCCGACGTCATGGCCAAGAGCGGGGCCATCCTGCGCGAGGTGGGCACCACCAACAAGACCCACCCCCGCGACTACGAGAACGCCATCACCACCGACACCGGATTGTTGCTCAAGGTGCACACCAGCAACTTCGCGGTGGTGGGGTTTCACCAGGCGGTGAGCCTGGCCCAGATGCGCCAGATAGCCGACCGCTATCACCTGCCCCTGATGGAGGACCTGGGCTCGGGAAGCCTGGTGGATTTCGCGCCCTGGGGCCTGCCCCAGGAGCCCACGGTGCAAGAGGCCCTGGCCGAGGGCGCCGACCTGGTGACCTTCAGCGGCGACAAGCTCCTGGGCGGACCTCAGGCCGGCATCATCCTGGGCAAGGCCGAGCTGATCGAGCGCCTGCGCGCCAACCCCCTCAACCGGGCCTTGCGCATCGACAAGCTGACCCTGGCCGCCCTGGAGGCCACCCTGGAGCTTTACCGCGAGCCCCAGCGCGCTCTTCAGCAGATCCCAACCTTGAGCATGCTCTGCCGCCCCTACCAGGAGCTGCGCCGCCAGGCGGCGGCCCTGGCCCGACGGCTGAAGGCCCTGGGCCTGCCGGGCCTAGGCGTCTCCACCCGCGAGGGCGCCAGCCGGGTGGGCGGCGGGGCCATGCCCCTGGCCGCCCCGCGCACCCGCCTGGTGGCGGTGGCCCTGGCCGGCATGAGCCCCACCCGCCTGGAAGAGGGCCTGCGCCTGGGCGAGGTGCCCATCATCGCCCGCCTGGAGGATGGCCACCTGCTCCTGGACGTGCGCACCCTGGTGGCCGACGACCAGGAGGTGATCGCCCGGGCCATAACCGAGTTGGCCCGCCTTACCGCCGCTCCCTGCCCGGCCTGAGGGCCGGCCGCCCTGCCCAGGCTATTTTTCGGGACCAGCGTCCCGGCGCGACCCAGGAGGTGAACTTGGCCCCCGACCTGCTGCCCCCGTCCCCGGAGCTGACCTACGAGCTCTTGTTGCGCTTCGAGGAGACCCTGAAGCCGCCCTTTCGGCGGGCCTTGGAAAGCGGCCGGGTGGACCTCATGCCCGCGCCCAAGGCCGACCCCAACTCCGATGAGCCCCTGGCGCGGGCGGTGACCAAGGGCCGGGCGGTGTTTGACGAGCGGGCCGGCCGCCTGGTGGTGCCGCTCCTGGCCGAGGGGCGCACCCTGGGACTGTTGGTGATCTGGGGGGTGGTGGCCGAGCAGTTGGCCCCGGCCGTGAGCCCCTTCCTCTCCTCCCTGGTGGAGACCGCCCTGGACGCGGTGCGCCTGCGCCTGGCCGCCGAGAGCGACCCCGTCACCGGCCTGTACAACGAGCCGGCCCTGGACGAGGCCCTGATCCACGCCCTGGGGCGGCTGACCCCGGCCAAGGTGCGCGACCGACCGGCCCTGGACCGCCAGGGCCTGGACCAGGGCCTGTCGCTCTTGGCCTGCCAGCCCGAGGGCCTGCCCGGCCTTTTGGAGCGCTATGGCCGGCGCTTTGGCGACCGCCTGCTCAGGGAA
Source organism: Pseudomonadota bacterium (assembly GCA_043804825.1). Classification (GTDB taxonomy): domain Bacteria; phylum Desulfobacterota; class Desulfarculia; order Desulfarculales; family Desulfarculaceae; genus JACRDC01. The sequence continues at coordinate 45,398 of JAZDIQ010000118.1, read as the reverse complement.
GTGGCGCGCAAAATCGGCGGCCTGGGCCAGGAAGTGACCAGCGCCGCACGGGTGGGCAACGCCTTCTTGGTGCTGGTGGCCGGCGGCGCGGCGCGGGCACGGGAGCTGGCCGGACGCCTGGCCAGCGCGGTCAAGACCCTGGAACTGGCCCCGCCCCAGGGCGACCCCTGGCGGGGCGGGCTCAAACTGGGGGCGGCCAGCCTGGGCGCCCAGTCCTGGGAAGGCGGCCAGGCCCCGGAGGCGGCGGCCATCATCAAAAGCCGGGCCCTGCGCGCCCTGGAATGCGCCGTGCGCCTGGAACTGGGCGAGACCCTGTTCTTCAACGAGATCGTGGACAAGGCCGGCCGGCTCACCGAGGTGATGCCCCTGGATCGGGTGCGTCTGGACCTGGGCCGGGTGCACGGCCTGGTGGAGGGCGAGCGTTTTCAGGTGGCCGGCGGCGCCGAGAGGCCCCTGGCCAACGGCGCGGGCAAGGCCGAGATCATGGTGGTCAGCGTGGGCGAGACCGAGTCCCTGGCCGAGGTGGTCTCCCTGGGCGACCCCACCTGGAGCCTGAGGCCCGGCGACCACCTGCTGCGCCTGGGGCACGAGGCGGCCATCCAGATGGACGCCGGCCTGGAGCGGGTGGCGGTCGTGGCCGGCCGCGAGATCAAGGTGACCCTGGACGAGGTGACCGGCCTGGCCAACCACCGCTCCTTCATGGCCCTGTTCAGCGCCCTGTGCGCCGAAAACAAGCCCCTGTGCGCGGTCTTGATGCGCGTGGAGGGCCTGGAGGGCCTGCGCGAGCTGGTGGGGCGCGTGGGCGCCGAGGCCCTGATGGGCTCCCTGGCCGCCAGCGCCCGCGAGATATTCCCCCGCCACGAGCTTTTGGGGCGCTACGCCCCCGACACCCTGGCGGCGCTCTTGCCCGGCGAGGAGGCCCTGGCGGCCCAACAACTGGCCCGGCGGGTGCTGGAGCGCCAGGCCCAGGGCAGCGAGCGGGTGTTGCGCGCCGGGGTGGGTTTTCATCCTTGCCCGGGCTTCGGGGTGGCCGAGGCCCTGGACAACGCCGCCAAGGCCCTGGTGCACGCCGGTTTTCTGGCGCCCGGCGCGGTGGTGATCTTCGACGCCGTGAGCCTCAACGTCAGCGGCGACGAAATGTTCGGCCAGGGGCGTCTGCGCGAGGCCATCCGCGAGTACGAGAAGGCGCTGCTCTTGAGCCCTCAGGAGCCCAACGTGCTCAACTCCCTGGGGGTGTGCTACGGCCACCTGGGGCAGGCCGACAAGGCCCTGGAGTTCTTCCAGCGGGTGCTGGCCGCCTCGCCCCAGGACTTCATGGCCCACTACAACCTTGGCTACGCCCTCATGGGCCAGGGCCGCCTGGCCGAGGCCCGCCAGAACCTGGAGCAGAGCTTAAGCCTCTCGCCGGAGCACGCCGACACCCTGTTCCAACTGGGGCGCCTGGCCCAGGACGAGGGACGGCTGGACACGGCCCTGGATTTTCTGGGCCGGGCCGCCCGCCAGAGTGGCTGCCGGCGGGCCGTGCATCGCCACCTGGGCGAGGCCCTGATCACCGCCGGGCGCCTGGCCGAGGCCGAGGAGGCCTTCAACCAGGCCGTGAAGGTCAACCCCAACGACGCCCCGGCCCTGGCCAGCCTGGCCGGCCTGTACCTGGACCGGGGGGCCAACCGCGAGATCGCCCTGTCCCTGGCCCGGCGCGCCCGCGAGCTGGAGCCCCAGGCCTCCCGCCACCTGCGGGTGCTGGCCCAGGCCCTGTCGGTCCTGGACCGCTGGGAGGAGGCGGCCCAACTCCTGCGCCAGGGCCTGGCCGAGCACCCCGGCGACGCCTTCCTGGCCCTGCAACTGGCGCGGGTGGAGGTGGCGCGGGGCCAGAAGGAGGCCGCCCGCGAGGAGTACCGCCGGGCCCTGAGCCTGGAGCCCAACCTGCAAGCCGCCCGCGAGGGCCTGGCCGCCCTGGAGTAGTGGCGTGCCCGCCACGGGGCGCCCGGTGCCCCGGGCTGGGCATATACGGGTCGGGTGGGGTTGATCCCCAACCAAGCCCGTTGGGAGGATGTCCCAAAAAATTTCGCGGGCGGTGGTGGCCCACGCTCCTACATTAAGGCAAAGTGGTGATTGCCTTTTTTTGATGTAGGGGCGGGGTTTACCCCCGCCCGTGTTTTTCCGTGGGCTCCAACGGTTGCCACACCATTTGCGACGCGATTGCTTTGTCGCCCCGCCACCCCAGCCAGGCTGGGGACCCCGGCGTGGGGCCCTCGCAATGACGCCAGGTGAATAGCCCCCCACGGGAGCCGCCGGCGCCCGTTTGCGCCACCACGTCAATCGACTCGTCATAGCCCCGTGGCGGGCAGGCCACTAGGCGTGCAGCAGCATCAGCCACAGGGAGTAGGTCAGGGCCGAGAGGGCGTGGGTGAGGGTGACGTTCTCCGAGGCCAGGTGGGGCTCGCCGCCCAGTTGGCCGGCCATGATCACGCTGATGGTGGCCGTGGGCGAGGCCAGGAGGATTACCGTGACCTTGAGAGCCAGCCCCTCTTGGCCGGTCAACCACAACAGGCCCCAGCCCAGGGCCGGCAACACCATAAGCTTCAAGAAGGACATCAGGCCCAGCACGCGGGGGTTGCCCTCCAGTTTGCCCTGGCTGAGCTTGGCCCCGATGATCAACAGGGCCAGGGGCAGGCCCAGGCCGGCCAGGATGTTGAGCGTCTGGTCCAGCACGGCGGGCAGGGGCAGGCCGGCCAGGGAGCAGGCCAGACCGGCTGACGAGGCGATGATGATGGGGTTCATCATCACGGCCTTGGCCGGGGAGGTGCCGCCCAGGCCCCCCTCGCCCCAGTGGTGCAGGGTGATCACGGACAGGAGATTCTGGGTGATGATGATCACCGCCGCCACCAGGGCCGCGGCGTGCAGGCCGGCCTCGCCCAGGGCGTAGAAGACCACCGCCAGGCCGATATAGGCCTGGTTGCCGTGCACGGCGCCCTGGATGAAGGAGGCCCGGCTGCGGCTCTTGCCTCGTGCCGGGCCATAGGCCAGGCGCGCCGCCACCACCGCTAGGAGCCAGCCGCCGACGATGCTCAGGAGGCCCAGCAGCATGGGCACGGGTTGCAGGGCCTCGTGCAGGGGGGCCTTGGCCACGGCCCTGAATATCAGGGCCGGGATGGCCAGGTAGTAGGCCAGGCGGTTGGCCGGCTCGATGAACTGGGGCGGGAACATGCCCCGCCGGGCGCCCACGATGCCCAGGGCGATGACCAGGAAGACGGGCAGGATGCTGGCCAGCACGGCCATGAGGTCCTCAGTCCTTATCCGCCGGGGCACCGGCCCCGGGCGAGTGCTGGGTTTGGCTCAAGGCGCGGGCCAAGAGCCCGGCCAGGTGGCGGCGGTCAAAGGCCAGGGGCGGGGCGGCCAGGGGCTCCGGCGGCCGGATCAGCCAGCCGGCCAGGAGGTCGGCCAATTCCCGGGCCTGGCCCGGGACCACCGTCGCGCCCGCCCGGGTGGCCTCGATGATCTTGCTGGCCGCGCCTTGGGGCAGGATGCCCAGCACCGGCCGGCGCACCGCCAGGTACTCGAAGAGCTTGGCCGGCACCATCAGCTCCAGGCCGGGCAGTCCGGCCAGGGTGAGAAGCAATACGTCGGCCCCGGCCATGCGCCGGATCACCCGGTCATGGGGCTCGTAGGGCAGCACCCGCACGGTCAGGCCCTCCAGGCCGGGGTCCACCACCTGGCCGGCCACCACCCGGCCCACGATCTCCACCTCATAGCCCCGCCGCTGCTCCGGGCTCAACAGGGCCAGGGCGGCCCACAGGTCGTCCAGGGGGTGGGACTCGAAGACCGTGCCAGTGTAGAGCAGGCGCAAGGGGCGCGGGCCGTCGGCCGGCGGCGGGGCCTCGGCTAGGCCGGCGAAGTCCGCCGGGTCATAGCCATTGGGAATCCAGACGTACTTCTCGGGCGGGCCGCCGTGGCGCCGCCACAGGCCCTGGGTCATCTCCGGGGTGTTGCCGATGACCCGGCTGGCCGCGCGGACTAAAAAGCCCTCCAAGCCGCGCACCAGGGCCGGCCACAGGCGTCCGCCGCCCTTGGCCGCGTAGCCCTTGCTAAAAAAACCTGACCAGTCGTCGCGGAAATCCAGCACCAGGGGCAGGCCGCTGAAACGGGCCACGGCCCAGCCCAACAGGAAGGCCGAGAAGGGCGGGGCGGTGACCAGCACCGCCTGCGCCTGGTGGCGCCGGGCGGCTGCCAGGGCGCCCACCAGGGCCGTGGGCAGCCACAACACGTTGCGGTCGGGAAACAAGAGCCCCGAGACCAGGGTCTTGAGGCGGGCCAGGGCGCTGTGGCCGTTGCCGCCGTCGCCGTCGCCTTGGGGGGCCGCCGGCTCCAAGCTGGGCAGCCGGCGCACCACCTGGCCGGGGGGCAGGTCCTTGGCCAGGCTGTGGTCCAGCACCGGCGCCGAGGGCCGGTCCGGGGTGAGCACCACGGCCCGCCAGCCGTATTGGCCCAGGTACTTGACGAACTTTAACGCCCGCTGCACCCCGGCCCCCCCGACGGGCGGAAAGACGTAGCTGACGAAAAGGACCTTGTTCATGCCGGCGCTCCCGCTGAAGCCACTTGTTGCAATATCTCCAGCAGGGCACGGGCGCTGGCCGTCCAACTGCGCCCGGCCAGCGAGGCGGCCAACTCGGCCGGCGACCAGCTTCGCCCCAGCACCCGGTCAAAAGCCGCCGCCAGGGCCGGGGCGTCGCCGGGCGGGACCAGGGCGCCTTGGAGCCCCTCGGCCACCAGGCCGGGCACCCCGCCCACGGCCGAGGCCACCACCGGCCGGCCAGCCGCCAGGGCCTCCAGCACGGCGTTGGGCTCGCCCTCGCTGCGGCTGGGCAGCACCAGGGCGTCGGCGGCGGCCAGATAGCGGGCCACGCTGGCGTGGGGCTGGGTCCCCGCCCAGGTCACCCGCCCGGCCAGGCCCAGCTCCCGGGACAGGGCCTGCAAGGCCTGCCGCTGCGCGCCGTCGCCCACCAGCACCAGATGATGGGCGCCGGGGGTCAGCGCCAGGGCCTTCAGCGCCACCTCCGGCCCCTTGACCGGCACCAGCCAGCCCACGTAAAGCAATAGCGGGACCCCCAGGGGCAGGCCCAGTTCCCGGCGGGCGGTGGCGCGGTCGGCCGGGCGGAACAACTCCTGGTCCACGCCGTTGGGCACCAGATGCAGGCGCTCCGGCGGGGCGCCCAACTCGGCCGCGGCCTGGGCCAGGGAGGGGCTCACCGCCACCACGGCCTGGGCCTGGCAAAGAGTCTGGCGCAGGAAGGGCAGGCGGTCGGGGTCGGCGCGCAGGCTGTTCAAATCGCTGCCGTGCAGCTTGACCACCAGGGGCAGGCCCAGGCGGCGGCTGGCCATGAGCCCGGCCCAGGCGTCGGGAAATAGCCAGGTGGCCAGGAGCACCCGGGGCCGCGAAACACGGGCCTGCCGCTTGAGGGCCGGCCAGACCGAGCGCAAAAAGGCCCGGCCGTGCCAGGAGCGCTTGATCCCCGGCATATACCAGAACCAGGGCCGCCGCACCGTGAAGGGCTCGGGCGGCAGGGGGGCGGGGTGCCGGGGCGGCCAGGCCAGGGCTTGGCCCATGGGGATGGGCGCGATCAAATCCAGATGGCACAGCCGCGACAGGGCCGTGAGCTGCTGGCGGTTGAAGGCCGCCAGGTCAGGCCGATAGGGATTGGGATAGAGGCTGGTCAGGGCCAGCACCCCCAGACCGGGCCAGGCCGGGCCGCCGGGGGGCGCGGCCGCCCTGTCCTGCCGGGGGCCGGCTGAGCCTTGGGGCATGGGCGATCCTTTTTTCGGCCGCGCGGGGCGGGCCAGCAAGTCGGGGGCGGGGGCGCGCATCAACGAAATTTGTTTATAACCAATTTGCCGACCAGCGACAACAGCCCCCAGGGATCAACCCCGGCCAGGGCCGCCCACAGCCCCAGCCTGTCCCGCTGGCCGGCGATCCTGGCCAGGCCCGTCAGGTACTGGGGGGCCAGCTTTTTTCTTATTATATCCAGGTCCCCGGCCGCCACGCCCAACTCCCGCCCCAGGATGCGCAGGTATTTTTTCAGCAGGCTGATCTGTTGGTGCCTTTGGGCCACGCCCAGGCCGGCGATCCGGCCGGCCCAGGCGCGCAGCAGCAGGATATCCTCGGCCGACAGGAACTCCCGCAGGGGCGAGGCGGCCCAGTTGGCCAGGGCGATCTTGTCGGCCGTCTCCTCCTGTTCGCGGGCGTGCAGGTCGGTGTCGCTGCCCGGACGCATGCGCACCAGCATCAGCGCCTGGGCCAGATTGGCGCCCTGGCCCACCCGCAGACAGCGCGAGCACAGGTCGTAGTCCTCGCCGTGGACCATGGCCGGGTCGAAGCGCAGGCCGTGGGCGCGCAGAACCTGGGAGCGCATCATCACCGAGGCCCCGGTGAAGGGCGTGCGCAACACCGCCAAGGCCTGCACGCCCGCGTCGCCCAGGGGGTAGCGAGCCTGGCCCAGGGGCCGGCCCTCCGGGTCGATCAGATCGATGGCGCTGCCCACGATCACCACGGCGGGGTGCTCGTCCAAAAAGCCGGCCAGGGCGGCCAGGCGGCCGGGCTGGGACAGGTCATCGGAGTCCTGGCGGGTGACGTATTGGCCGCGCATGATCTCCAGCCCCCGGTTGAGGCTGCCGGCCTGGCGCAGGTTCTTCTCGTTGCGCAGCGCGATGATCCGCTGGTCGGCCGCCGCGCAGGCGCTCAGGATGTCCCAGGACTCGTCACTGGAGGCATCGTCGATGACTATCAGCTCGAGGTCATCCAAAGTCTGGGCCAGGAGGCTCTCGATGGCCTGGCGCAGAAAGGGCGCGGTGTTGTACACGGGCATCAGCACCGAGACGCGCGGCATGGTCATAATCCCCTGGCCCTGGAGGCGGCGGTGGTTGGCCACGGTCCCCGGCCTGGTCGTGCCGGCCGGCCGTGCCGCCGGGTAAACCTCCGTGGCTACCGGCGGATATTAGCAGATGCCCCTCCGGTTTTATAGCCCTAAGTACCCGATATCGCAATTGGGATGGCCACGGGGCCCCGAGGGGAGCCCAGGCCAGGCTCTGCTGGCATTTTGATATTGCATGCAGTAAAAAGGACATAGACGTTTGGGGGCCGTCCCTGGCCCTAGCCCGAGGAGGCCCGCTTGGACCTGAGCTACGTGATCATTACCTGGAACGACGCCGGCCGCCTGCCCCGCTGCCTGGCCTCGGCGGCCCTGGCGGCCAGCGCCTCGGGCCTGGACTACGAGTTCTTGGTGGTGGACAACGGCTCCAGCGACCACACCCGCCAGGTGCTGGAGGCCTTCGCGCCGGTGCTGGGCCAGCGCCTGAAGGTGCTCTACCTGGGGCGCAACACCGGCACCACCTTCTCGCGCAACCGCGCCGTGGAGATGGCCCAAGGCCGGGTGCTGTGCGTGCTGGACTCCGACGCCGAGCTGTTGGACCCCGACCTGACCCCCGTGCTGCGCCTGTTGGGCGATTTCCCCGAGGTGGGAATCGTGGGGCCGGCCATCATCATGCCCGACGGCTCCACCTACAACTCGGTCAAGCGTCTGCCCACCCTTACCGACAAGCTCCTGAAGCTGCCCGGCATCCTGCTCAGGCGGCCCACGGTCAACCACGACTGGTATCCCGATTTTCCCTTTGGCCACACGCGTTGCGTGCAGACGGCCATCAGTTGCTGCTGGTTTCTGCGCCAGGACACCTGGCAACGCCTGGGACCCCTGGACGAGCGCATCTTCTACGCCCCCGAGGACGTGGATTATTGCCTGCGCTCCTGGAAGGCCGGGCGGGCGGTGGTCTTCTTCCCCGGCCTGAAGGTCAAGCACCACACCCGCCAGCTCACCCACAAGAAGCCCTTCTCGGCCACCTCGCTGAGCCATCTCCAGGGACTCATGTACTACCTGCACAAGCATGGTTACTGGCTGGGGCGCGAGCGCCTGGTCGAGGCCCGCATCCGCCCCCTGGCCCGCGTACTGGACCTGCGCCTGGCGCGCTGGGAGGCCGCCCTGTGAAGTGGCTTTTTAAGGCGGCCCTGCAAAAGCTCTTCTCCGCCCTGCCCGCTGGCGAGAGGCTCAATTATCACTTCCAGCGCCGGGTGACCAAGGGCCTGCCGCGCAGCCGCCGGGAGATACTGGAGCGCTTCGCCGTGGCCCTGGCCCATTTTCAGGACGCCCGGCGCCACGGGCTCCTGGAGGGTTCTCCGGCCACGGCCTACGAGTTCGGGGCCGGTTGGGAGCTGGCGGTGCCTTTAAGCCTGTACATGCTGGGGGTCAAGAGCCAGGTGCTGGTGGACCTGCGCCCCTTGTTGGACCTGGAGATGCTCAACGACGCCCTGGCCAAGCTGCGCGCCCTGGCCGAGCAGATCGACCCCCAGGGCACCCTGAGCCTCCGCCCCCTGCCCAGCCAGCCCATCACCGGCCGCGCCGATCTGGAGCGGCGCCTGGGCATCAGCTATCTGGCCCCCCGCGACGCCCGCGCCACCGGCCTGGAGGCTGGCTGCTTTGAACTCATCTCATCCAACCAGGTGCTGGAGCACATTCCCCAGGAGGACCTGGTGGACATCCTACGGGAATGCCGCCGGCTCCTGCACCCTCGGGGCGTGCTGGCCCTGGAGGTGGACATGCAGGACCATTACTCCTACTTCGACCCCGCCCTGAGCCCCTATAACTACCTGCGCTTCAACCCCGGGGCCTGGCGGCTGATCAACTGCGGTCTGCATTATCAGAACCGCCTGCGCCTGCCCGATTACCTGGCGGCCGTGGCCCAGGCCGGCCTGGTGGTGGTCAACCAGAGCGTCACCTGGCCCAGCGCCCGGGACCTCCAGAGCTTGCGCGCCCTGCCCCTGGCGGCGCGCTTCCAGGGCCGCTACCGCACCCACGACCTGGCGGCGCGCTCGGCCCGCCTCATCTGCCGCCCAGTGTCTGGGCTGGCCTAAACGGGTCGGCTGCGTGCCCGCCGCTGGCCTAAACGGGTCGGGAGAGGCTTATACCCAAGCCAGCCCATTCGGCTCCCGTGCAGGCATCATCCGTGAGACAAGGGAAACAATTTCTGCTGTAGGGGAGGGGGCACCCCCGCCCGTGACTCCTTGGCCTGGCGGGGATGGCGGGTGGCTCGGCGGATCAGTCGCGGGGTTCCAGCCAGGCCAGGAACTTGAAGCCGGCCAGCTTTTCGCGCCAGAACCGGCGCTCCTGGGCGTTGAGGCCGGCCAGCAGGGCGCAGGGCAGCCAGATCAGGGCGTAGACCATGCCGGCCAGACAGAGCCCCAGCCAGGTATCCACCCGCCACTGGCTGAACACGGCGGCCAGGGGCACCACCGCCAAAAGACAGGTGCGGCCGGCCCGCCAGGGACCCTGGCGCCAGTAGGTCCAGGGGCTCAAGTCTAGCTGCCGGCAGGCGAAGGCCGGGATGACCAGCGGGCGGATGCACATCATGGAGGCGCCCACCAGGCCGGCCATGGCCGCCAGGCCAAAGGCACGCACCAGGGGCCAGGCCAGACACAAAACCAGCGCCATCTCGGCCAGATTGACCCAGCCGATCAGCCGGTGACGGCCTATGCCGTAGAGCAGCACCTCGCAGGGGCGCAGGCACATGTACACGGTCATGGGGCCGATGAGCAACAGGGCCACGGTGGCGCTCTGGGCAAAGGCCGGCCCCAGCCACAAGTGATAGAAGGGCCGCGCCAGGATCACCACCCCCATGCCGATGAAGCAGCCCAACAGCGAGGCGTAGAGCCCCGCCCGCAGCAAGAGAGCGCGGGCCTCGTCGTGGGCGCTCTTGGCCACCAAAGCGGCGTAGCGCGGTTGCACCACGCCCACGCCGGCGTCCACGAAGGTGCGCTCCTGGGCCAGCAGCCGCCCGCCCAGCACGTAGATGGCCACCTGACCCGGGTCCAGCAAGGCCCCCAGGAGCAGGATGGGGGCCTGTTGCAGGGCGGTGCTGCCAATGGTGACCAGGCACATGTCCAGGGCGTATTTGATCAGACCCCAGGCCCGCGCTTTGTTCCAGCCCGGCCGGGGCAGGCTGCCCATGGGCCAGAGCTTGCGGCTGAAAAAAAAGATGCAGCTGAAGACGGTGAGCCCCACCCCCATCTGGATCTGCCCCATGGTCAACAGCCCGCCGCCCAGGGGCAGCAGGAGCAGCATCAGGGACAGCCGGCCGATGTCGGCGGCGGCCTCGGCTGAATAGACCTGGTAGTGATACTCGCGGGAGAACAGGATGGACTCGAAGGCCCGCATGGGGAAGCCCAGGGCCGTCACCACGGCCAGCAGCAGCAAGGCCCAGTGATAGGCCTCCAGGGCTTGGGGCGGCACCTTGTCCTGATACAGGCCCCCGAAGCGCACCACCGCGAAGAAGATCAGGATCACGCAGGCGATGAGGCCATACATGGTCAGGGCCGAGGCTAGGGCCTGGCGGGCCTCGCTCTCGCGGCCGGTGGCCCTCAGGGTGGCCAGGGCGTTGTTAAGGGCCGGGGCCAGGCCCATGTCGAAGATGTTGCAGGTGGCCGCCAGGCTCACCAGGAGGTTCCAGACCCCGTAGGCGTCCTGTCCCAGGTAGCGCACGATGCGCGGGGTGATTGCCAGGGCCAGGAAGGTGGAGAGGGTGCTGCCGGCTAGGCTGAAGGAGGCGTTGCGCAGGATCATGGCCGGCCTTCGCTGGCGCCGGACGCCGCCGGGACCAGGCCCAGCAGTCGCAGATAAAGCTCCTCGTAGCGGCGCACCATGCCCCGCAGGCTGAAATCCCGGCACACCCGCCGCCGGCTCTCCTGGCCCATGCCCAGGCGCAAGTCCTGGTCGCTCAAGACCCGGGCCAGGGCCTGGCTGAGTTCAGCGGCCGCGCGCGGCGGCGCCAAAAGCCCGTTTTGGCTCGGCGTGACCAACTCGCGGTTGCCGCCCACGTCGGTGGCCACCACCGGCAGGCCGGCGGCCATGGCCTCCAGGATGGAGATGGACAGGCCCTCGATGTCAGAGGACAGCGCGAAGACGTGGGCCAACTGGAGTATCTCCGGCACGCGGTCGCGCATGCCCGCGAAGATGATGCGTTCGCTCAGCCCCAGGTCGGCGGCCTGCTTTTGCAGGGCCTGGCGCTTTTGGCCGTCGCCCACCAGGAGCAGCTTGGCCGTGGGCATCTCTGGGGCCAGAAGCCCGAAGGCCTCCAGCAGCAGGGCGTGGTTCTTTTCAAACGACAGCCGGGCCACGTTGATGATCACCAGGTCGTCCGGCTCGATGCCGAACTCCTGGCGCAGGGCCGCCAGGCGGGCCGGGTCGGCGGCAGGGTGCTCGGTGTCCACGCCGTTGTGGATCATGGCCACCTTGCGGGCGGGGATATGCTCGCGCTGGCGCACCACCTGTAGCGCGTCGTCGGAGACGGCCACGATGGCCTTGCAAAAGAGGGCCGAGAAGCGGTTGAGCCACAGCTCGTCCCAGCGGTCGGGGTCGTTGCGGCCGTGCTTGGTGCTGACCAGGGGCACCCCCGACAGGGCCGAGGCCAGGCAGGTGTAGAGCAGCGGGCCTTTGTTGTGGGAGTGAAACAAATCCACCTTGTCCTGGCGCAGATGGCGGGCCAGCTTGCCCGGCAGCGACAGGTCTATGCCCTCCTGCTTTTTCACCAGGCGCACCGGCGTGCCCGTGCGTTCCAGTTCCTCTCCCCATTGGCCAGGTTCCTGCAGGCAATAGACCAGGCAGGGATAGCCGTCGGCGGATAGTCCCCGCACCATGTCCAGCACCATGCGTTCCAGGCCGCCGGGGTTGAGGCTCAGCACCACCTGGCATATGGTGGGTTTGGGTGATGTCAACGGGCTCCGGGCCTTTCTGGGCCTTTGCATCTCATGGCTGGCCCTGGGGGGGATCGGCCGGGGAGCGTCCCCGCCCCAGCCCGCTCAGCAGGTCGTGGTAGCTATCCAACATGCGCGCGATCGTAAACTGCTCGGCCCGCGCCGCGCCGGCCCGGCCCAGGCGGGCGGCCTCCGGGGGATGGGCGCACAACTCGGCCACCGCCACGGCCAGGGCCTCGGGGTCCTCGGGCGGCACCAGGAGCCCGGTCAGTCCCTCGGCCACCACCTCGGGGATGCCCCCCACCCGGCTGGCCACCACCGGCTTGCCGCAGGCCATGGCCTCCAGAAAGGCCAGGCCGAATGATTCGGCGCGCGGGGCCATGCAGAAGATGTCCAGGGCGTTTATCCAGTCCAGGGCGTCCTGGCGGTAGCCCAGGAAGGAGACCCGCGGGGCCAGCCCCAGCTCCCGAGCCAAGGCCTCCAGGCGCGGGCGCTCCGGGCCTTCGCCCGCGATGACCAGGTGCGCCTGGTGCCCTCTATTTATCACGCCCAACAGGGAACGCAACAGCACGTCCAGGCCCTTGACCGGCTTCAAGGCCCCCACGGCGCCCAGCAGGATGGTGCCTGGTTCCAGCCCCAGGGAGGCCCGCAGGCGCGGGCCTTGGGGAGCGCGGCCGCGGCACAGCTCCAGGTCCACGCCGTTGTGGATCACCACGGTCTTGGCCAGGGAGATTTGGTTGCGCCGGCAGTAGAAGCCTCGACGGGCCTGGGAGACGAACACGTAGCGGTCGGTGAAGAAGTCCAGAGCCTTGTTGCGCGCCAGGTCCGACCAGTCCTGGCTGTCGCCCAGGTCGCCGCGGTGGAAGGTGTAGACCGTGCGCACCCGGCGCAGGGTCTTGGCCGCGGCAAAGGCGTAGAATTGGGCCGCCCCGTCGTGGGCGTGCACCAAGTCGATGCCCTGGCTGGCCATCAGGCGGCGCAGTTTGGCTATCAGGGAAAAATCCAGCCCCCCGCTCCAGCCCAGGTGCTGGCAGGGCACGCCCAGGTCTTGCAGGAACCGCGGGTCGCACTGGGGTTGGGCCAGGGTGACCAGGCTCAAGCCCAGGCCGCGGCCAGCCAGGCCGCGCACCAGGTCGGCGATGACCTGGCGCCGGCCGCCCGGCCCCAGGTTGTTGACCACCTGCAATACCCGCATCAGGCTGGCCACGACCAGGGGCGACGGCAAGGTGGCGCGGGCCTGGGCCTGATCATTGCGGCAGGCCGATGGTAACGCGGATCTTGCCGGTGGCCGTCTTTTCCAGCTCATCCACCAGCACGATTCGCACCTGGAGGCCGGGCAGCACCTTCAGCACCTGCTCTATGATGGCTTCTTGGGTGGCGGCCGGGAACTCGCCCTCCGGCACCACCCGGATGGTCAGGCTATCCGGGGCGGTCTGCACCACCTGGAAGTGCTTGACCACCGGGAATTCTTTTAGCATGTGCGGGAAGAAGACCCCGGTCAGGGGCCGGCCGTCCAGGCCCCGGATGAGGTCCAGGGCGCGGCCGTCCACCGAGGCCAGGCGGGGCAGGTGACGGCCGCAGGGGCAGGCGCCCTCCAGCCAGGTGGCCAGGTCGCCGTTCTGGTAGCGGATGAAGGGCTGGGCGAAATTGTGCAGGTCGGTGACCAGCACCTGGCCGCTGTGGCCCGGCGGGCAGGGGCCGTCCGGCCCCATGATCTCCACCATCAGGTTCTCGGCCGAGATGTGCAGGCCGGCGTGGGCCTCGCACTCCATGGCGATGAGCATGAACTCACGGCTGCCATAGGACTCGAAGACCGGGCAGCCCAGGCCGGACTCGATCATCTCCCGCTGGGGCTCGAAAAGCTTCTCCGCCCCCACCACCACCGACTCCAGGGGCGAGCGCGGGCGCCAGCCGGTTTTCAGGGCATAACGGGCCAGGGTGTCGGCGGAGGTGGTGTAGCAGACCAGGTAGCGCGGCCGGAAGCGGTCGATCAGCTCGGTCAGCTCGGCCAGGCGGTCCTGGCTCAGCTCGAAGTTGCTGAAGTAGCGGGCGCGCAAGAGCCGGCGGTGCAGCGTTTCCTTGGCCTGGTGGGCGGGGGTCTTGGCGTAGATGTCGCGGCTCCACACGTAGACCGCGCGCTTGCCGTTGATGGCCCCGGCCCAGCCGTAGCCCCGCCTGGTCATGGCCATGCGCCACTGGTTGGAGGCCGGGCAGACCCAGAAGCGCAGGGGCTCGCCGGTGGAGCCGCCGGTGGCCTTCTTGAAGGAGCCGGGGGGCAGGGGGTCGCTGGCGAAATCGGCCGGCTGGGCCATGAGCATCTCGCGGGTGATCACCGGCAAGAGGCTCAGGTCCCGGGCCTGGACCACCTCGCGGGCGCTCAGGCCGGCCTGGCTGAAGAAACGCCGGTAAAAGGGCACGTGAGCCTGGGCGTGGGCCAAGAGGGCCGCCAGGTCGCTCCACTGGCCGTCAAGAATCCCCTGGCCGGACTGGTACTGGCCGGTTTTGAGGCGCCGCTTGATGGCCAGCGCGTCCTTGGTCTTCAGGGATTCGTAGCCGGGCTCCAGGTAGTTGGCCCACAGGTACGAATAGACGGTATTCCTTGCCATGGTGATCCCCAGGTGGTTGGGCCGGGGCCGGCGACCGGCTCCCGGCGTGGAGCGGTACACGCCCCGCCGCCCGCCAGCCCCTCGACCGGGGCGGTGGCGCGGGCTGGGTGGCGATAAGAGCTATACATGATGGCGGCGACCGTTATTTTTGGTTGGAGAACCAGTCCAGGTCGGCCGTGGTGCGGAAGAGCCAGTTGAAGCGGCGCTTGGGCCACACGGGGTATTCCGGCGAGCCGGCGGCCGGGCCGTTTTTCACGTGGGCGATTTCCAGGAAGCGTTTGGTGCTGTGGAGCAGCTCCTCCTGCACGCGGTTCAGGCCCGGATCGCTGCGACCCTGCTTGCGCAGGAAGTACTGGGCGGCCATGATGGTCTTGAGCACGTCCAGGCTATGTTGCATGTCGGTGTACTCGCCGGCCTCGCGCTGGGTGGGCGGCTGGGAGCTGTAGAGGTAGTAGGCGTTGCTCACCGGGTATTTCTCGCCGTACTGCTTCCACTTGGGCCACACGTACATGCCGTGGCGCACGATGGAGTTGGCCAGCATCTCCACCGACTGGGGCACCCGGGGATCGGCGCTGACGATGTAGTAGCGCAGCATGGCGTCCACGGCCAGGGCCGACATCCAGGAGCTGCAAATCCAGCCCGGGCCGTTGTTGCTCTCCTCGGCGCCCTGCTTGGCGGTGTGGATCATGCAGCCGTCCTTGGGGGCGCCGGGCGGGGGGTTGACCTGGGCGTTGTAGCCGGCCTCGAAGAGAAAGCGCGCCCGCTCCAGCAATTTAGGGTCGCCGGTCAGCTCATAGGCCACGGTGGCGTTGAGCATGGCAAAGGCCAGGTGACGCTCGGTCCAGAAGGTGCGGCTGGGGGTGAGCACCGGGTCCCAGGCGTCCAGGAGCTTAAGCACGTACTGGGAGTCCTTGAGCATGCGCTCGTCGCCGGTCAGCCAGTAGTTGATAGCCAGGCACTCCTGGTAGCCGTACTTGACGTCCACCGGCGCGCTGGGCGCCAGCAGGGAGAACTTGCCGTTGGGCTGCACGTGGGCGCCGTAGAACTCGGCGGCGCGCACCCCTTGGCGCAGGGGCTCCAGCCCGCCCTGGCGAATGTAGGTGACGAAGAAGGCGCTGGAGCGGTCGAAGAGCCAGCACTCCAGGTCCTTGGTGAATTCGCTGAAGAATTTTTTCTCCACCCGGGGATCGATTTTGTTGATGGAGGTGAGGAAGTAGTTCTTCATGTTGTGGTCGTAGAATTCCCACTTCAGGTCGGCGCCCTCGGGCAGGATGCGTCCCCGGATCAGGCTCTTGCCCAGCCATTTGTGGGGCAGCACGGCATAGACCGGCGGCTCCATGGTCATGGTGCCCATGAAGTCCTTGTCCTCCACGGGCAGCCATTGCTGGCGGGCCGGCCAGGAGTCGGGCTCGTTTTCCTTGCGGGGGGCGCCCCAGCGCAGGGTGTAGGTGCGGGGCAGGGATGTGGCGATCAGATCGCGGAACTGCACCAGGGCCACGCGGATGCTGCCGGCGTGGGGCACCGGCGGGGGCCAGGTGGCCAGCACCTTGACGTGGATGGGCAGTTCCTTGCCGGTGTTGTCGATCAGGGCGATAAGCTTGGGATCGCTCAGGCAGCCAGGGGGAAAGGGCACCCCGAAGCTGATGTCCGTGACCCGGCTGGTGGTGCGCGGGTCGGCGAAGAGTTCCACCGGCATCTGGCCGCTGGTCTCCGGCGGGGGGAAGAAGCCCAGGTAGGCCGGGTCCTGGGGGGCCGACGGGGCCGCCGCCGTGGCCGGAGCGCTCCAGGCCAGGCCGGCCAGAAGCGCCAGCAACGCCAGCAGCCAGCCCGCCGCCCCGGCGGCCAGGGGCCGCCGGCCGGCGCGGCCCGCTAGCCCCGCCATCCGCATCTTAGTTGCCGCCAATGGTGGTTTGCAGCTTCATGGCCTCGGCCTTTTCCCGGAAGTCGCCGGGCAGGGACAGGGCCTTCTTCAGCTCGGCCTTGGCCTCGGTGTCCTTCTTGAGCGCCGCCAGCACCGCGGCCATGTGGTAGTGGATGGCCGCATTGTTGGGCGTCTGCTTGGCGGCGTCCTCCAGTTCTTGCAGGGCGCTCTGGTAGGAGCCGCGCTTGTAGAGCACCCAGCCCATGGTATCGGTCAGGCGCGGGTCGTTGGGGGCCAGGCGCTTGGCCCGCTGCACCAGGGGCAGGGCCTCGTTCAGGGCCTTGTCGCCGCCCCGGCGGGCCAGCAGGTAGGCCAGGTTGTTCAAGGCCGGCACGAATTCGCCGTTGATGGACAGGGCCTGGCGGTAGTCGTCCTCGGCCTCGGCCTCCTTGCCCAGCACCTCGCGCACGTCGCCCCGGGCCACCATGGCCGCCGGGTTGTTGGGGGCCAGCTTCAGGGCCTTGTCCAGCTGGGACACCGCGGCCTCGTTCTTGCCCTGGGCGCGGTCCACGGCGGCCAGGCCGATGAGGCTGGTTACCAGATTGGGGTTCAGCGCCAGGGCGGCCTGGTATTCCTTGTGCGCCAGGTCGGGCTGGTTGGTGACCTGGTACAGATCGCCCAAGAGGTTGTGCACCAGCTCCTTGCGCTGGGTGCGTTCCATCTGGGCCTTGACCCGGGCTACGGCCTTGTCGGGCTGCTTCTCGCCCACCATGAGGAAGGCCAGGCGCATGAGGGCGTCAAGGTTGTTGGGGTCGATTTTGAGCGACTCCTCGAAATTCTTCACCGCCTCCTGGGGTTGGTTGCGAGCCTGGGCCAACATGCCCAGGCGGTGGTAGCCCAGGCCCGAGGCGTTGTCGCGCTGCACCAGGGTCTTGAAGTCGGCCTCGGCCTTGGGGAAGGCCCCCTGGGCCAGGTAGAGGCGTCCGCGCAGGTCCAGGGCGGCCAGGCTCTTGGGGTCCAGCGAGAGCACCTGGTCCATCTGGGTCACGCCCTGGGCCAACTCCCCGGCCTGGGCCTGCAGGGCGGCCAGCAAGAAGCGGGGCCGCACGTCGGTGGGATCGGACTTGATGGCCTTGTTGAGGTCGGCCAGGGCCAACTGGGGCTTCTGCTGACGGGTGGAGGCCTGGGCCCGGCGGTAGAGGGCCTCGGCGTCCTCGGGACGCTCGCGGATGACGCCGGTCAACAGACTGATGGCCTTTTCCAGATCACCCCGGGCCATGGCCAGTCGGGCCAGCAGGGTCTGGGTGGTGGTGTCGGCGGGGTAATCCTTCTGCACGGCCTCCAGGCGCGTCTGGGCCTGGTCCAGGCGGCCGCGCTCCAGGTCGAACTCGGCCAGGGCGTTCTGGGGCACCGGCGACTTGGGCGCCACCTTGGCGGCCTGATCCAGGAAGGACAGGGCCTTGGTGGAATCGCCCCGCGAGGCGTAGAACCCGGCGGTCATCAGCACCGGCCACATGGAATCGGGGTGCTGGCGCACGGCCTCCATGTAGACCTGCTCGGCCTTCTCGGTTTGGCCGGCCATGGTGTAGAAACGCGCCAGGGCCAGGCGATAACGCTCATCGTTGGGATAGCGGGAGACCAGGTCGCGCAGGGCCGTCTCGGCCGGGCCTGACATCTGCTGGCGCATCAAAAGCTCCACCAGCATCAACTGCAAGCGCGACTCGTTGGGGTGGGTCTGGGCGGCTTTTTGCAGCAAGGCTATGGCCTTGTCTTCCTGGTGCTGATTGAGGTAGAGCCGCACTTGGAGCAACTGGGGGGTCAGGAGCTGGGGCGCCAGGGAGCTGGCCTTTTCGTACTCCTGCTCGGCCAGGTCGGCGCGCCCCTCCTCGCTGTACTGCTGGCCGATGAGCACGTGGATGTCGGCCCGCTCCGGAGCCAGGGTCTGGGCCTCCTTGAGGGTGGCCACGGCCTTGGCCGAGTCCTTGCGCTGGGCATGGGCCTGGCCCAGCAGGACCATGGCGTCCACGTCCTTGGGCTTTTGCTTGAGCACCAGATCGGCGCGTTCGGTGGCCTCGTCGGTGCGGCCGGCCAACAGCGATATCTGGCCCAGCCTGACCTGGGCGTCCAGATTGCTGGGGTCCAGGGTCACGGTGTTGAAGAACAGACGGTAGGCCTGGGCCAGGTCTCCCAGCTTGAGATAGGTCAAGGCCAGGCGATAGTGGGCCTCGGCGAAGCGAGCGTCGTCCTTGAGGGCGTTGCGGAATTCGATGGTGGCCTCGCGGTACTTGCCCTCGTCAAAGTACTTCTGGCCTTTTTGCAGGAATTCCTGCTTGTCCGCCCAGGCCGGCAGGGCCAGGCTCAAGCACAGGGCCAGGGTAGCGAGACCGCCGGCCAATCCCCGCCGCAAGAAGGAGTTGGAATTCATCTTTAGCCTCCATGTCTCGTTCGCCAAGGCCCCGGCGGCAACCAGGGGACTCCGTGGTCAATGGGTCAGGCGCCGCCACGCGTCATCGCCCGTCGAACGCCAAGTATTTTCAACATTGTTAAAAATAAATTATAGTCCACTTCACGGGGTCGATGTGAACAACCTTGTGGATCATTTAGCGGAAACCTCGGCACGGGGGCCTGGCACCTTGAAGGCCAGGGTCCCGGCCGCCGAGGCCTGCAAGGGCTCGCCGGGGCCGGAGCCCGTTTTCAGGCTCACCTTGCCGCCGCTGACCGCCACCTGATAGGTCTGGCCGGGCACCAAGCCGGCCACCAGGTGGCGGGAGGCGCCACCCGGGTATTGATAGGCGATCGCCGCCTCCGCCTGGGGATCGCCCAGGCGCAGCACCACCACCCGGGGCCAGGTCCTGTCGCCCAGCATCACCCCCACCAGCCCCGCTTGGGCGATGGGCAGGGCGCTGACCGGCACCGGTTCGCCGGACCCGGCGTCGGCGGGCAGGAGCACGTTGAGCATCACGCGGTCCTTGCCGCGGGCCTCGGCGGCGCCGATCTCCACCCGGAAGGGGGCCGGGTTCTTGGCCGGCGGCCGGGGGGGGTAATTGCGGTCGCCCACCCAGGAGTCGGCCAGGCCGGCCTGGCCGTAGGTGCGTATCTGGGCCTTGTCCGGCAGCAGGCAGACCACGTCCAGACGCGAGGGCCCTTCCAGAATGCGCAGGCGCTGGCTGGCGGCCTGGGTGCGCCCCGGCCCCAGGTTGCTGACGCTTCCTGTTACCTGGGGGGCGCTGGCGCTGTGCAGCACGAAGCGCACGCTGGCCTGCTCGTTGTTCAGCACCACGTCGTCGGCCACCACCACGGCCTCCTGGGACTCGCTGTCGTCGGTGCCGCCGGGGCGCAGGTAGATGATGTGGCGCACCAGGCGGCTGACCTTGTGGGTGGAGCCGTCGTAGGCCCGGGTGGCCTGGCCGCGCACATAGGCGAAGCGCGGCTTGTCCTCCAGGGCTTCCACCTGGGCCACCTGGTAGACGTCCTTGAGCTGGCTGTAGGGCGCCGGGCCGCTATCCCAGCCGCTGGCGGTCCAGGGGGCCTGCTTGCTCACCTGCCCCTGGGCGTCGTACAGCTCCCAGGCGCGTTGGCCGCCGTCGTTGGCGTAGGTGCCGCGCCGCTGGGGGCCGTCGCGCAGGTCCAGCCAGGAGTATTCCTGGGGGTCCAGCACCTGCACGGTGTTGTGAGCCAGGCTGCGGATGGCGTAGTTCTGGGCGTGCTGGGATACCGCGGCGTCGAAGACCCCGCCGGGGGGCAGTAAAAAGCCCTGGCGGTAGATGACCAGGGAGCCGGCGTCCAGGTGCTGGTGCAGGGCGAAGTGGGGGCCGCAGTTGAAGGACAGCCAGGTGGCCAGCGGCGACCAGTCCGAGCGCAGAAAGGCCCGCCCCGCCCCCGGTGCCAGGTAGGTCAGGGGGGCGGTGCTCAAGGGCTTGACCGCCGGGTCGGGGTTGTACCACAAAAATTCGTAGACCAGGCGGCTGTCGGCCAAAAAGCGCGGGGTGCTGCGGTCCATAAGCTCCACCCAGGCCCAACCCGCGAAGTGGGCCTGGGGCTTGAGCGCCAAGAGGCAGAGCATCTGCATGCGCACCAAGTCCGAGGCCTCCTGGGGGTTCAGGTCCTGGTCGCCGTCCGGGGCCAGGAGGCGGTAGGCGCCCCGGGGCGAGGTGGCGGTGCCGGGCAGTTGGTGGTTGAGCAGGTAGCCCAGGCGGTCCTGGAACCAGGGCGCCGAGTCCATCAGGTCCTCGCCGGTGGCGCTTTTCCAGGCGGCCGCGAACTCCACCAGGTTGAGCCCGGCCAGTGCCCCGCCGCCGGAGCCCTCGAACCAGGCGCCGCCGGCGCCGGCCCCTTGCAGGCAGGGCAGTATCTGCTTGGCGAAGACTTCCTGGCGGGCCTGCTGGGCCAGGGCCTCGGCCTGGGGGTGCAGGCCTTGGGCGGCCAGGCCGGCCAGGGCCTTTAGACGCAACAGTTGCGCGGCCTGGTCGCTGAAGCCGCTGAAGGCCTGGCCGTCGAAGGCCTTGGCCTGGCCCACCAGCCAGGCGGCCACGTCCTGACGCTCCTGGGGGGTGAAGAAGTCCCAGGCCCAGTCCAGGGTCAGGGCCACGGCTCCTACCAGCTCGCCGGCCCGCTCCAGGTCGTCGGTCAACAAAATGTAGCCCTCGCCGTCCTTGAGAGCGCTGTCCAGGGGCGGATCGGCGGGGTTGGTGGCCAGGCTGGTGGCGTTTTGGTTGACCACCCGCCAGGGGCGTTCATGCACCGTGGCGGTGTTGAGCAGGTTGTGGGGGTGGGCTTTCAGCTTTTCCAGCGATCCCGGCCGGTGGGTGTCGTTGAGGGAATTTTTGTGCACGCTCTGGGCGCGGCCGGTCAGCGCCGCGGCCTGGGCGCAGCTTACCGCCAGGCGGCCCAGGCGCTTGGCCTGCTCGGGTTGGGAGTCCTTGCCCATCAGGGCCGCCAGGGCCAGGCCGGGGCCGTCCAGGGGGGCATGCTCCTGCCGCGCCGGGGCCTGGCCCCAGGTGATCAGCCGCCGCCAGGTGACCTGGCGCGACTGGGCGACCAGCCGCAGGCGCTCCACGTCGACCGGGGTCAGCAGCAGGCGGGGATGGGCCGGGACCGCGACCGTGGCGGTCGCCGGAGCGGCCGGGGCGGCCGCGGTCTGGGCGGGCGCGGCCAAGCCCGACAAGGCCAGGACCAGTATCAGCAAGGCAATTTTACGGGACATCAGCGAATCTCCTCGCCTCTCTCCAGGGCGTGCACGGCCTGGACCATATCCCAGCAGGTCATGAACCGCAGGCGATAGCGCGCGCCGTCGTCGTAGTCCCTGACCAACTGCTCAAAAAAACGTCGGGCCGGCGCTCCCAACAGGGCCTCGTGGGCTTTTTCGGGCGCGCCATGGCAGGCCAGTTTTATGAATCGCACATTGGGCGCCCCCGCCACCCTGGGTGCGTAGCGCAGCCACAAGGGCAGGCGCGCCGCGTCGGGGGGCAGGGAGGGGTTAAGGTCCGAGTTCTCGATGCGCGGCAGGACGCCCAGCCGCCGGCGGCGCCAATCCAGGGCCAGCACGCCCTGCACCAGCAGCAGATCGCCGTCGGGCGGCCGCCCCACCGCCGCCGGGCGGCCCCGGTCGTGGCTCTTGGGACGATGGGGGTCGTCGGTGGCGTAGTAGATGGCGTTGATGGTGCGCGTCTGGGCCGGGCTGGGCGCCGAGGGCAGGGTGAAATCGGCGTAGCAGCCGCTTTTCTTGAGCACCAAAAGCTCGTCGTTGACCCCGCACCAGGAGCCGTCGGGCAGGGAATTGTCCAGGGCCCAGTTGCCGTGCACAAAGCCGTAGGTGACTCCGCCGCCCTGGGGGTCCAGGCGCAAGAGGCCGTGGCGTTGGAACAAAAGCTCGGCAAAGCCCGCCAGCTTGTCCAGGAGTTCCTGGGAACTCTCGCCCTGGTGGTGCAGGTGCACCTCCACCTCGCCCAGTCCCTGGCGGCACAGCCCGGCCAGGCGATCCAGCACCTGGGGCTGATACTCGTCCAGGGGATAGAAAAAGGTGTGCCGGGGCGGCTGGCCCGCGGAGTCGGTCAGGCCCTGGCACAGGCGGGGCAGGCCATCTTCCCAGGCCGCCAGGCGTTGAAGGGCCGTGGCCAGGTCGGCCTGGTGCCAGAAGGGCTCGAAATGGTCGGCCACGGCCAGGCAGATGACCAGGGGCTGGCCGGGCGGCGTGGCCGGCGGGCCGGCCAAGGCCTGGCGCAGAAAGGAGCCCAGCCACAAATTAAGGTGGCGTTTCATGGGCGGCACCCAACGGGCCAGCCGGGGCCGGCGCCAGGCCAGGGGAGCCGGGCGTGGCCAGATACGGGGCGGGGATGCCTGGCGGAGCGATCGGGCATGGACGGCGTTACCCCAACAGGAGGTCGGCGATGGCGACATGGCCCCGGGACGCGGGCGCCCGGCCCCATGCCAGCCTGGTCGCGACCGGCGGGCGGGTCTTTCCGACCTGGGCGAGGGCCATTGTCCACGAAGAACCATGAATGATCGATCCCTATAATACTGTTGATCGGCGCACCAGCGGTCAAGCTAAAATAATTTATTACCGCTAACCCAGGTGGGAGTTGTTGGACAAGCCATCCCCGGATTTTTCAGTTAGGAACATTTTTCATAAAGACAATTACGCTGGCGGGCAAGGCGCGTTGACTGGCGATTGCCGAACCATGCGCGCAAGACGTCCTCGCTCCGCCCGGCGTCAGGCCACGGTCTAAATACCAGCCGATCGCTAGCCTTGCGGACGGCCGAAAATTACCTTGAGGTTGCGCAGAGCCCGGCTCAAATGCGACAGGTTGATGTTGCCGTTCTTGAGCAGATAGTAATTTTTGAGCAGCATGCCCCGGCGCAGGGCCTTCTTCACTTCCCCGGCCTGTACTCCCGGCAAGAGCAGGTTTTGGGCCCATACGCCGGTGATCCTTTTGTTGGGGATCAAATTGAACTTCTTGGCCGTGGCGTAAAGCCGCGAGCCGGGCATGGGCGTGGCCACCTGCCAGGACATGTATTGTATCAGCTTGCGGGAGAGCAACTGGCGGCAAAAGTCCAGGGTCTTGTGCACATCGGCGGCGGTTTCCCATTGCAGTTGGCCGTCTTCCTCCCAGGCGTGGAAGAGCATCACGAAACCGAAAATCTTGACGCCCGCGGCCTGCATGAGCTGGCAGGTGCGCTCTATCTGGGCCAGGGTAATGTGCTTGCCGATGCCGTCCAGGGTGCGCTGATTGCCGCTCTCGATGCCCAGGTGAATCAGCCAGAGATTGATGCCCGCGAAGGCCTGGGCCAACTGGGCCGATACGTTGTCAGCCCGCAGATTGCACTGGAAGTAGAGGTCGCCCAGTCCCAGGGCCTTGATGGCCTGGCAGACCTCCAGGGCCCATTTTTCGCTGACGTTGAACTCGTCGGAGGTCATGTATATCTCGCGCACGCCCTTGTCGTAGAGCAGCTTGACCTCCCGGGCGATGCCCTCGGGCCGGCGCATGCGCACCCAGGGCTTGCTGAGCTTCCAGACCGGGTTAGCGCAGAAATTGCAATCAAAGGGGCAGCCCCGGGAAACCAGCATGTGGGTCTGGGGGTTGGCCTTGTTTATGTGCATGCCCGTGTATTTGGACAGGTCCACCATATCCCAGGCCGGCAGGGGGATGTCTTCAAGATCATGAATTAATTCGCGCTTGGGCGTCAACAGGGAGCCGCCATCCTGGCGGATGGCCAGACCGGGGACCTGGCGCGTATCCCCCCCCGCTTGCAGGGTCTCCACCAGATGCTTGAAGGTGGCCTCGCCCTCGCCCAGCACGCAGATATCCACGGTGCTGTTTTGGAACACCAAATCATAGTTGGCCGTGGGCTCCGGGCCGCCGCAGACCGTGAGGACTTCGGGGAAGCGCTCCTTTACCGCGCTCAGGGTCTTGTAGGCCAGATCGGCGGTCCACATGGCGAATGACAGGCCGTAGACATCGGGCTTATGCGCCTGAATGAAATCCAGGTGCCCCTGTAGGGTGCAATCGCCCTCCAGGTAGATCAGCTCCGGCGGCGAGGCGCAATATTGGCGCAGATAGGCGATGAGGTACAGTATCCCCACATTGGGATAGCTGTTGTCGTAATAGGCTTCCCTTCTAGGGGGGTCGGCAAGGATAATTCGCATCTAAAGCCTCTTTAGCCATTGACTGGCGGGGGTGCGTGGCCTAGGCGTGGTTGTTGGCTATCCCACCAACCAGGGCCACGCCGATTCGGTGGCGGTCGATACCCGCCGGCCGCGCGGTGTTAAGCATGCCGGAGGAAGGCTGGCACCGTGACGGCGATTACCACGCGGCCATGATCAGTAAGTTGAGAATCACGATGGACGACATGGCGATGCCCAGGCAGAAGATATATTCCTTGGCCCGCCAGGGATGCGCCAGCGTCACCCCCTCCTTGGCCAAGGCGTTTTGGCTGGCCACCACCAAGGCCATGAGTATGAAGCTGAGGGGCTTGTAGGTTTGGCTGAGGAAAAAAGCCGCCACCAGCCAACCCATGAGGGCGGCGAACATGCTGTCGGCGGCCTCGTTCAAATAAGGCGGCCCCCGCCATTCCTTGCGGATCAGACGCAGGTCGCGGAAGGACGAGAAAAACATGGCCACCCAGATGACGGCGCCCAGCAGGCCAGCCTCGGTGAAGACCAGCACGAAGGAGTTGTGGGCGGTCTGGGGGTAGTCGTTGGTGAACATGCTGAAGCCCACGCCGAACAGGGGATGGGATTTGAACTGATCCAGGCCGTAACCCCAGTGCTCCAGGCGGGTATGGGCGGATTCTTCCTGGGCGTTGATCTCTCCCATGCGCGGCATGGCCATCATGGCCGCCAAGATCAGGACCACGCCGGCAATGCTGGCCACCCGTCCCACCCGGCGCCGCAGGTAATACCAACCCACCGCCGCCAGGGCCAGCATGCCGCCTCGGGAGTGGGTGTAGGTGATGCCCACCACCATGGGGATCAGGAATAAAATACCCGTGAGCCAGGTCTTGGATAAAAAGCGTTTATGGAAAGAAGGCAGCACGAAGGCTACCATGGGCACGATGTTCAGGGCCAGGTCGTTGGGGTCGGCGAAGATGCCGATGCCACGGGCCTGCAACAGCTCGCCATCGCGCAACAAGGCATGGCCTCCCACCAGGCCCACGCCGGTATGGAACTGCACGATGGCCTGCACGGCCAGGAAGGTGGAGCAGATCACCAACAGCCAAAGGAAGAACTTCAGCTTGCCCCAGGAGTCGATGGTGAGCACGATGAGGAAGTAGACGATGGCCACCTTGGCCATCTCGATGAAGGCGTAGGAGACTCCACCGAACCAGAAGTTGGCGATGTTGGAGAAGGGCATGGCCAGCCAGAAGGCCAGCACCAGGGCGTTGGTGGGGGTGCGCTTGAGTACCTCGGCCTTGAAATCTCCCTCCAGAAAGACCACGATCAGGCTTATATAAGCCATGTATTCGATGATGGGCCAGCCCTTGATATCCTCTATGAATTCCTGCGGACGCAGGAATATGAACGCCACGTACAGGCAAGTGATGAAAAAGCCCAAGGTAGCCTACTCCAAGGGCGCTCAGGGGCGCGAAGAGATGTAGTTGGTTGGCAAAAGCTTGTCCAAGGCCGGTATCAGGGCCGTGGCAAGGTTGATTTGGCCTTCCAGTACCTGGTTGTCGCCGGCGGGCTGGAGCGAGGTGATCCTCACCAGCGACCCGTCGGTGCGACGCTGCCACAGGCCGTCCAAGACCAGGTTCAGACGGTCGACATACTCGTTGGGCTCCACCCGGCCCCGGCCTTGGTACCAGTAGATCACGCTGATGCGGTCCATGTCCTGGGCCAGGGTGAGATGATTGACCCGGTAGGGGCCACCGGGCCCGGGCACCAGAACCTCCTCACGGCTTTGTATCTGCCAGCCGCCTCCGGGCAGGCAGTTGCGCGGCGAGTGGATCATGGCCCCTTCCAATTGTACCCCGAAATAGGCCACGAAGACCGCGCATTGCCGGCCGTTGGCGCCCACATAGCTGCGTAGCAGATAATCCTGGGGTTTCAAGAGCTCCAGGGTGGGGGTGTCCAGGGCCTGGTCCGAGGAGTGGGCGCGCCAGGCGCCCAGGGTGAGGTCCAGCTTGGCCAGGGGCTGGCGCAGGTTCAGCGGCTTTACCACCTGGCCGGCCTGGATCAAGCCCAGCACCGCCAGGAGCATGGCCGCCGCCGCCGCCAGATACCATATGCGCCGGTCAGCTGGCATGGTCGGCGCCTCCCGGCCCCCGCTGGCGGCCCAGCAGCTTGGTGATGCCCAAGAGCATCAGGAAGCCGGCCATGAAGACCAGCCAACCCACGAAGTCGTGGCCGGCCCCCTTGAGCACCACCTCGCCGAATGGCCCGGCCAAAAGCCCGGTGACCAGCACCCGCAGGGCGTTGGCCAAGACCGCCACCGGCAGCACCAGCGCCACCAACAAAACCTTGCGCCAGCGCGTGGGCAGCATCAGGTGGGCCAGGATGACCCCCACGGCCAACAGCGAGATCAGGCTGCGGATGCCCGAGCAGGCGTCCACCACGTCCATGATCACCGTGGGCAGGGTGATGACGTTGCCCTCCACCAGCACCGGCAGGCCCAACATGCGCAGGCCCCAGCCCGCCAGGCTGGCGGCCAACAGACGCAGGGGGAAGGCCACCGAGTCGTAGACCACGTAGGGCAGGGGCACCATGAGCCCCAGATATACCGTGGGGAAGAGCAGGCGGCGCGCCCGGGGCCAGCCCCAGTAGGTAAGGGCCAGGCCCCACAGCACTGGCAAGAGGCTCACCCGGCGCAGGAAGAACTCCTGGGCCAACTGGCCCACCAGGAGCACCGCCAGGCCGGAGGCCATGACCACCAGGCCCCAGGCGCAGGCCCTGGGCGGCAATTCCAGAATAGCCTGGCGGTCGCGCCAGATCAGCCAGGCGCTGATGATGGGCACCAAAAAGCCGTGGGAGTAGTTGGGGTCTATCCACCAGTTCTTGGCCATGGACAAGACATGGGGTCCGTAGATCCACAGCAACAGCCCCCCCAGCAAGCACCAGGCCGCCAAGAGGGGCGCCCCCGGGCGGCCCATGGCGGGGTTGGCCGGCGCGGTCTGGTTCATCGGCCGCCACCGCCAAAAAGCAGTATCTTGAGGGTCTGCACCAGGATCATCATGTCCATGCTGAAACTGGAGTGCTTGATGTAGTAGAGGTCGTAGTTGAGCTTTTCCAGGGCCGCGGCCTGGGATGAGCCGTAGGGAAAGCAGACCTGGGCCCAGCCGGAGATGCCCGGCTTGACGTTGTGGCGCTCGCCGTAATAGGGCAGGCGGGCCGTGAGTTGATCCACGAACAGGGGACGCTCCGGGCGCGGCCCCACGAAGCTCATGTCGCCCCTGAGCACGTTCCACATCTGGGGTATCTCGTCCAGGCGCGAGCGGCGCAGAAAGCGCCCCACGCGGGTGATGCGGCTGTCGCCCTCCTGGGCCCACACCGGCCCGGTGTCCTTCTCGGCGTCATCGACCATGGTGCGGAACTTGAGAATCTCGAAACCCATCCCGAACTGCCCCACGCGCACCTGGCGGTAGATGATCTTGCCCCGGCTGTCCAGGCGCACCGCCAGGGCGGTGAGCAGGGTCAGGGGCAGGGACAACAAGAGCCCCAGAACGCTGAGCAGGATGTCCACGCAGCGCTTGGAGAGGCGTCTGAGGTCGTTGGTCTTGAAGCCCGGGGAGAAGATCAGCCAACTGGGCCGGATGTGGTCGGCCAGGATGCGCCCGGAGATGGCCTCCAGAAAGTCCTCGCCACCCAGGATGGGCACCCCCAGCATGCGGCAGCGCAGAAGCTCCTCCAGGGGCATGCGGGTGCGTTTTTCATCCATGGCCACCACCACCAGGTTGGCCTCGTGATGGCGCAGCAGTCCCACCAGTTCGCTGGGGTCGGTGCGCAGATCGGCCTTGAGCAGGTTGGCCCAGACCTCCATGAGATTGACCTGGGGCTCCCCGTCGTCCTGATAGCCCTCGGGGGTGTTGCCGGTCATGTCCATGATGCAGACGACGTTGTAGATGTTGTCGGCCCGGCTGACAACTTCTTCCAGGATGTAGTCGGCCAGGGAGCCCGAGCCCATGAGGAGCACGCGCGTGGCCAGCAGGCGGGCGGTCAGGGCCCAGCCATAAAGGCCGCGCCAGAACAAGGTGAGGATCGTGATGATGAAAAAGCCAAAGACCAGCACGCCGCGTCCCAGGAACAGGCGGGGGAAGATGTAGTAGACCACGGCCATGGCCAGGGTGCCCACGGCCATGGCCTGGGTCACCCTGGTTACCGTCCACATGAAGGGACGGGCCACGCGGAAGTTGTGCAGGTCGAAATAATAGAAGGTTATCTGGAGCACCATGGGCACCACCACTATGCGGTGCCAGGAATAGCGCCAGGAAAATATCTCGGCCAGCGTGCCGATGCGAAAATAAACCGCCAGCAGGGTGCCGAGGCCCATCAGCACCGATTCGCCCAGCAGAAAGGCTATGAGATAGGGCGAGGGCCGGCTGGAGGGCACCTGCATGCTGGCTCAGGCCTCCAAGTCGGAGGACCCACCCACGGCCGTGGCGTCGGACACGGCGCTCAGCATGTCGTTGATCACCACGCCCACTATTTTTTCCTCGGGCAGGGCGCGCAGACCCCTCAAGGCCAGCTCGCGGTCCGTGTCGCCGCTCAGGACCACGTAGATGATGCCCTCCACCATGCGCGCCAGCACCTGAGGATCGTCAAAGGCCTGCACCGGCGGGGTGTCCAGGAGCATGTAGCGGTCGTGGTAGCGGGCGCGCAGCTCCGAGATCAGGCCGGCCATCTTGTCGGTGGCCAATATCTCGGCCGAGCGCTGGGAGGGGCTGCCGGCGGGGATGACGCTGAGCTTGTCCACCGGGGTGCGGTGAATGATGTCGGGCACCGCGGCCCCCCGCTCCAAAAAGTCGGTGAGGCCCGGCTGGCAGGGCACCTGAAGGAGGTTGTGCATCACCGGGTCGGTGAGATGGCAGTCCAGCACCATCACGAATTGCTGCAACCCACGGGCAAAGGACACCGCCAGGTTGGCGGCCAACAGGCTGCGCCCCTCGCGCGGGGCCGCGCTACAGATCATGATGGTGCGCGGCGGCTCGCCGTGGAAGGGGAAGAGCAATTGGGAGCGCAGGATGTCGATGCGCTTGGCTTCGGGGCTGCCCGGCGCATAAAGACTGACCAGGCGCTCCTGCTCGCGGTCGTCGTAGTCATCGTTGCGGAAGGCCTCGTAGCGCACCTCGGGCGAGGAGGCGCGGAAGGCGGGGCGTTGCCCCGGCTGGCGTCCCGTCATGGGGGCGGCACCGTCGGATTCCTCGGGGACGCTTTGTCCCGAACGCTTCATCACGTCAGTCATTTTGCCCACGGCGACCCTCCTTTTCAGTGATGGCGGGGGAGGCTACCTTTAGGGTGGGCCCCCAGTCGATGGGTCCTTCCTTGGCCTTGGGTGCGGATTTGGCCACCTCGGGCACGATGTCCGGTATCTCAATGGTAGGTCCGGAAACCCAGAATTTTATGCGCGGCCAGGCCTTCTTGACCCCGAAATACCCCCCGCCCAGCAGGGCCAGCAGTAGCAGCAGGAACAAGACGCGCTTCCAGAGGCTGCCCGGCGCCTCCCGGGAAAGCCCCGCGGCCAGGCGCGAGAAAATCCCCCGCCGCTTGGCCGGGGGCCGGACCAAGGGGCGCGCCTGCCCGGGGCGCACGGCGCCGGGCAGGGGGCGGCGCGGCGGCGCCATGCCGGGCTCGGGGCGTGGCAGGGGCGGCGGCGCGTCCTCGGGCTCGATGGTCGTTTCGTCGCCCGGTTCCGGGCGTTGCGGGCTGGGGGCCTGGGGCTGGCCGCCGGAGTCTGTCTGAGTATCCAGGGCCAGCTCGGCGGCCAGGGCCGCAGCGCGGAAGGTGCTCGGCGCGGGGGCCCGTTCGGCGGGCGGCTCGGGCGCCGCGTCGTGCGGCTGAGGCTCCGGCAGGGGCGGCGGGGTGACGCCCCGCAGGAACTCCTCGGAGGGCGGCCAGTCCAACGAGGGATCGTCGGCGGCGGCTTGACGGACCAACTCGCGGCCGATGGTCTTTTGCTCCTGGTGCATGCCCAGGAGCAGGGCGTCGTCGCACACCGAGTTGATCAGGCGCGGCACCCCCCGGCTGACCTCGTAGACCCCGGCCAAGCCCTCGACGTTGAATATGGCGCCCGAGGCGCCGGCCAGGCTCAGGCGCTGGCTCACGTACAGGGCCGTGGCCTTGGGAGTCAGCGGCTTGAGGGCGTAGGAGCGATGCAGGCGCTGCATCAGGGCCCGAGCCGCCGCCCTTTTCAGCACCCGGATGATCTCCGGCTGGCCCACCAGAAAGATGTTGAGCACCCTGGGCGAGGCGTTGTCCAGGTTGCCCAACAGGCGCAACTCCTCCAGCATCTCGGCCGAGAGGTCCTGGGCCTCGTCCACCACCAACAGGATCAGCTTGCCCTCGCGCCGGCAGCGGTTGATCAACTGGGCCAGGGCCGCCAAAAAGGGGCCCTTGCTGGCGAAAGGACCTTCCAGGCCCAACTCCAGGGCCAGTTGGTTGAGGAAGTCCAAGGGGACCAGCTTGGGATTGGTCACCACCGCCGAAAGCACCCGCTCGCCCAGCTCGCGCAAGAGGGCGATGATCAGGGTGGTCTTGCCCACTCCGGGCTCGCCCACCACCAAGGCCCACCCTTCCTGCTGATCTATGGCGTAGACCAGCGTGGACAAGGCCTCCTGGTGTTCCTCCATGAGCACCAGGAACCGGGGGTTGGGTTCGGCGGCGAAGGGTTTTTCCTTCAGCCCGTAGAAGTCGTTGTACATTGGCTTAGGACACCAAGTGTAAGAATTGGAACAGTTTGATGAATATGCCCTTGAAGGCCGGGCCGCGCCCGGTGACCAGAATGGCGATCATGCCCAGCAGGAACAGGAAATAGACCCCATAGACCGCGCCCACCAGGGTGGTCCAGAAGCGCTTGCGCGCCCGCTCGGCGGCGGTGGTCAAGGCGGGGATGACCACCAGCACCGGGAAGTTGCCCTGGCGCTCCATCTGTTCCACCGAGGTGAAGGAGGTGTCCAGGAAGCTCAAGGCCAGGGAGAGCCCCAGGGCCAGGGCCAGGCCCAGACCCAGGCTGGCGGGCACGGACTTGTTGATGCTGGGGCGGAAGGGCGCGTCGGGCACCTCGGCCGGGTCCACCACCTCGAACTGCTCGCCGCGCTGGGTGCGCTCCAGGTTGGCCGAGAGATTGGCCTCCAGGGTCTTGCCTTGCAGCTTCTCAAAGGCGGTCTTGAGCCCCTCGTAGCCGCGGGTCAGCTCGGTGAGCTGCTCGGCCACGGCCGGGCCGTTCTCGATGCGCTTGCGCACCTGGTCGGCCTCGGCGGCCAGATCGGCGCGCTCCTGGATGATGAAGTCGATGCGCGCCTGGTGCTGGCGGATGCGCACGGCGATGCGTTCCTTGCTGGCGCGCACCGAATCCAGGGCCACCTGGTCCGGGGACAGGTCGCCCTCGCTGGGCTGGATGCCCTTGGCCTTCAAGGCCGCCGCCTTTTGGGCGTTCTTCTCGGCCTCGGCGGCCTCGGCCTTGGCCAGGTGGGTCTTGAGCCTCAGGATGTCGGGATGGTCCTCGGTGTAGATGACCATCAGACGCTCCAATTCGGAGCGTATGGCCTTGGAGGAGGTCTCCTCCTGGCTCTTGCCGCCGCCGGCCGAGGCGCCGCCACGGTTGGCCTCAATGTACTTGCGTTGCAGCTCCAGCGCCTGCTCCCGGTACTGCTCCACGCCCAGTTCCTTTTCCAGGCTGTCCATGCGGGTGCGCTCGGCGTTGATGGAGTGGTCCAGCAGGCTGTCCTTCTGCTGTATCTGACCCAGGATGTACAGGTTCTTGTCCTGGGCGTCGGGCAGCTCGTGCAGGTGCTTTTCCTTGAAGTCGGTGATCTTGGCTTCCCACTCCTGCAATTGGCCCTTCATGCGCTCCGATTCACGCGACAAGAAGCGCGCCGTGCCCACGGCGTCTTCCTCGCGGATGCGCAGGTTGCTGTCCACGAAGAAGGCGGCCAGGGCATTGGCCACCGAGGCCACCACCTGGGGGTCGGAGTAGAAATATTCGATGGTGAAGTAATTTTTCTGGGAGATCTTGATGCTGATGTCCTTGCGCATCAACTGGGCCAACTCGTCGGGCGTCAGCTTGTCCTTCATTTGGGCGTACAAGTTGAAGCGCTCGATGATTTCCATCAAACGGCTGCGACTTAGGACTTGCTGGGTGATGATCTGCAACCGTTCCTGGATCTTGGTGGTGACCGTGGCCTGCACCAACTCCGTGGGCACCTTCTGGGGTTGCACCAGCACCAGGCAGGAGGCCTGGTAGATGGGCGGCCAGAACAGGCAATAGGCCACCCCCAGGGTGACCACGACCAGGAAGATAGTGGCGGATAGCACCGCTCGTCTCTTGATGACGAAGAGGTACTTGCGGATGTCTATGGAAGATGCGGCTTGTGTGGCCATATTCCTACCAACGGAAGGGCAATTGGTAATCAAACAACAAAACTATGCGGTTTTGTTCTATGTTATCGGCGTCATTCTCGTAGTATCGCGTGAGGTAGCGATAGTCCAGCCGCACGCTCCAGTGTTTGGTGATCTGGTAGCTGAGCGTGCTGTACAGCCGCCAATACTCGGCGTAGCCCTGGTTGGCGGCGGCCCCGGCCAGGATGGAGTTCTGTTCGTAGTCGTCCCGCCCCCAATCCACGCCGATGTTGTAACGCCAGCGCTGGGTCAGGGTGATATCGTAGGCCAGGCCCACCTGTTTGCGGTTGGTCAGGCCGGTGTTGCGGCTGGGGTCTTGGTTCTCGTCCATGGACGACATGGCCGTCAGGCGCAACAGCCAAATCTTTTGGCGGTAGGTGAGAGCCAGTTGGCCGGTGGGGGAGGTCTGCCCGGCGGACTGGTTGGTGGCCTCATCGCCGTCGACGTAGGTGGCCCCCACCCAGCCGTCCATGTCCAAGCTGGGGCTGAAGGACTTCTTGAACCCCACGCGGGCCGTGTAGGACTTGTAGTCCCGGGACGTGCTTATGGATGAGTTGTCGCTCAAGGTGTGGGAGGTGGTGGTGACCACGCCCAGCCATATCTCGTCGCGGGGGGTGAAGATGCGCGCCAGGCGCACATCCACGGTGCCTTGCTCCACGTCGGGGGTGCGCGCGTAGTCGGTGTAGGTGCCGGACAGGTTCAGGTCGAAGCGGTACTTGGGGGCGAAACGCCAGGCCAGGCCCAGGTCGGCCTTCTGCTCCGAGGAGTCCTCCGCGTCCGGGTTTTCGTTGCGGGTCGCGGAATAGGAGTAGCCGCCCGTTATCTGGCTGCCGCCGGGGCCCAGAATGTGGGTCAGGCGGGTGCCCACGATGTTGCGGTCGTGCCGGCCGGAGAACTGCCGCACCTGGTTCAGGCCGCCGGTGTCGTTGAGGTCGGCCAGATCGTAGCTGGAGGAATAGCTGTCGAACAGCTCGAAGGCCCACACCTGGGAGGGCAAATAGCGCCAGCGGGCCGTCAGATCGCCGCTCTGAAAGCCGTCGTAGTCGTGCAGCCGGTTGTACTGGTTGAATTCGGCCGAGCCGGCGATGGTCAGCTGGTTGGTGGGCTTGCCGGCCTCCAGGGTGGCGCCGGGGCGCGCGGTGACGAAGGCGTCGCCCTTGCGGTCCTTCTGCTGGCGCACGTTGTCGTCATAGCCCACGCCGGCGGTGACGTTGGGCGTGAAGATGATGCCGGCCCGGGCCTGCGAAGGGGCCAGGGCCGCCCAGGCCAGGCACAGCGCCAGGATCAAAAGACCTATGCCCACCCGGTGGCCATGCATCGACGGGCGGGGGCGCGATTCGTGGTGGTGGCGAATGCGTCTCACGGTACGATGATGATATCCCCTGGTTCAAGTTCCAAGTTTTGCAAGGGGTTCTTGCCGGCCACCACCTCGGAATACTTGAAAGGCAGCCGTTTTTGGTTTATGCCCTTGCCCCTCAGCACCACAATATCGTCCTTGCCCGCCCAATCGTTGAACCCACCGGCGGCGCTGATGCCCTGCAACAGGCTGGTGGAGGACAACAGCGGGAAGTCTCCCGGCTTGACCACGTTGCCCAGCACGCTGAAGGAGTGGCTGCGGGGGTTGTTGACCATCACATAAACCTTGGGCGAGGCTATGTAGCGCTCCAGGGACTTGGTGATGGCTTCCTTCAGCTCCATGGGGGTCTGTCCGGCGGCCACCACGTCGTCGGCCAGGGGCATGGACAGGCGGCCGTCCGGGCGCACCAGCACGTCTTTCCTGGTGAGGGCGTCCTCGCGCCAGACCACGATCTCCAGGATGTCGCTGGGGCCAATGCGGTAGGGCTCCAGCACGGCGTCGGCGGCTGGGGCGGGCGGGGCCGAGGCCATGACGGCCATCAAAGCCAAAAGGCCTAGCAATATTTTTTTCACAGCCTGCATCCTATGTATCGCCTGAATAACACACTAGGGCTTTAGTATTAAAGCCTTGTGACTGGTTGCTATTTACCTTAGTCCATTGCCGCGCCGGTCGCAAGGCAAAAATGTCCCAAGGCACGTGGGGTTGACACCCTTGGAGCTGGGGCCTGCGTCGCCGGCCTAGCCATCGGCGCTCCCTCGGGAAATACCCTAAAAAACAAAGCCCCCAGCGATGTATAGGTATTTGCTTACACGTGAACCGCCGACCTTGGTTTTCGAGCCGCGCCAATGGTCGGAGCTTTAATTTGGGGGCCTGACTTGGCGCGATCTGGGGTATCATGCCCCCCAACCCAAGCCAAGGGCCTTATAGCGACATGAAACAAGGGCCTCCGCTTGATCTGATCATCACCGTGGACACCGAGCTGTCCCACTCCCGGCACGAAGACCTGGCCCAAAGGCTGGAGGCCGTGCGGGACCGGGACATCTTTGGCCTGACCCCCCAGGGCGAGTTCGGCCTGCGCCACATCCTGGCCCGCCTGTCCGCCCACGGCCTCAAGGCCTGCTTTTTTCTGGAAGCTTTTTACGGGCTATATGCCGGCGCCGCCGAGCTGGGGCGCCTGGCCGGCCTGATCCTGGAGGCCGGCCAAGAGGTGGCCCTGCACCTGCACAGCGAGTGGCTGCCCCTGTTGCGGCATCCCCAACTGGCGGGCCTGCGCGGCGGCAGTCTCAAGGATTTTTCGCGCCCGCAACAGGCCCTGCTCATCGCTCAGGGCCTGGACTGCCTGCGCCAGGCCGGGGCCGACCGGGTCCGCGCCCTGCGCGCCGGCAATTACGGCGCCAACCTGGACACCCTGGCCGCGGCCGCCGACAACGGCCTGGCCTTTGAGAGCAGCTACAACCCCGCCTACCTGGACGGCGAGTGCGCCATCGACCTGCCCCAGACCCTGTGGCAGCCCCAGCGCCTGCAAGGGGTCTGGGAGATGCCGGTGTCGGCCTTCCAAGACTACCCCGGCCACCTGCGCCACTTGCAGCTCTCGGCCTGCTCCCTGGGGGAGATCAGGCATGCCATAGGCCAGGCCCGCCGGCAAGGCTGGTCCCACCTGGTGCTGGTGATGCACAGCTTCGAGCTGATCCACCGCCGCCATCTGCAAGGCCTGGCCCCCCGGGTGGACCGCCTGATGTTGAAACGCTTCGAGGGCCTGTGCCAGTTCCTGGCCGCCCACCGCCAAGAGGTGGCCACGCTCCATTTCGCCGACATCGACCCCGCCGGCCTGGGCGGCCCCCAGCCGCCGGGGCCGCTGGTCTCCCATCCCGGGCGCGCCCTGTGGCGCCTGGGGCAGCAGGCCTGGCGCCGCCTTCAGGCCCGGCGTGCTTAGCCTGCCCGGCCTTCCGGGGGCAGCTTCAAAATGGCCAGGTTGAGCCAGGGCAGGTAGGCCTCCAGGGGCACGCCCCAGGGGCGGCACAGGGTGGCCTGGAGCACCAGCAGCACCGCGTTGACCAAGGCCTTGAGGGCGGGCGGCCAGCCGCGTCGCTCCAGGAAGGCGGCGCGGGCCTGGCGGGGCTGCTCCAGGTTGAGCACCCGGTGGGGACAATCAACCAGGATGCTTTCGACCTCCCAATAGCCCAGGCCGGAGACGCAGCGCTCCTGGCGCACCAGGTCGGGCCGGTAGTTGATGAGCCAGCGGCCGGAGTGCATCTCGCGGGGCAGCAGGCCGTTGGAGGTGTCGCCGATGTAGAGCAAGCCGCCGGGTTGGAGCACCCGCCACATCTCGCCCAAATAGGCGTCCCGGTCCTGAAAGATGTACTCGATCACCGAGTTGGCGATCACCAGGTCGAAGCAGTCTTCCTCAAAGGGTAGGCGGGCGGTGTCGGGCAGGTGGATGAATTGGGCGCGATCCTGTAGGCCATGCAGCCCGGCCCGCACCGCCGCGGCGGCCACGTTGGCCTGGGTGGGCTCCACCCCCACCACCTGGGCGCCCCGGGAGGCCAGGGCCACCGAGACCCCGCCGGTGCCGCAGCCAAAATCCAGCACCCGCTTGCCCGCCAGGCTGCTGAATCTCTCCACCTGGGGCACCAGCAGCTTGAGGTGCTTGAACTCCACGTGCAGCTCGTAATCCAGGAAGGCCGGGCTGGGTCCCCGGACCGGGGCGGCCCCCGGGTCTTGCTCGCCCACCACGTCCTGCCAGCCCGCGCCCTGGCGGATCAGGCCCTCCAGTTCGGCCAGGGCCTGGGGGGTCTGCCGGACCAAGGTCACGGGGCCGTGATTCTGGCCGGCCTGATCGGCTCCCGCCGTGGCCAGTGTGTTCATGCCGAGGGCTCCTTCCGGGTGGCTTTCTCCGGCACTGCCTAGCCCCGGTCGCGGGCCTGCTTGACCGCGTCCTCCACCAGGGCCTGGATCTCCTCCAGGCGGGCCTGGCTCTGGGCCTCGAAGCGCATCACCAGGGCCGGCTGGGTGTTGCTGGCCCGCACCAGGCCCCAGCCGTCGCTAAAGGTGACGCGCACGCCGTCCACGTCCACCACCTCGAACTCCTTGGACAGCTTGGCTGTTACCTGGCTCACCACCCGGAACTTGATTTCGTCGGGGCAGTCCACCCTGATCTCGGGGGTGCTCACCACCGGGGGCAGGTCGTCCAGCCAGGTGGAGAGCGGCGCGGGGTTGGCCGAGAGCAGCTCGCACAGGCGGAGGCTGGCGTAGATGGCGTCGTCAAAGCCGAACCAGCGGTGCTTGAAGAACATGTGCCCGCTCATCTCGCCGGCCAGCAAGGCCCCGGTCTCGGCCATCTTCTGCTTGATCAGGCTGTGGCCGGCCTTCCACATGATGGCCTGGCCGCCGTGGTTTTTGATGTCGTCGTAGAGGTTCTTGGAGCACTTGACCTCGCCGATGAAGGTGGCCCCGGGGTTGTCCTTGAGGATGGAGCGCGCGAAGATGGCCAGCAGCATGTCGCCCCACACCGGCTCGCCGCGCTCGTCCACGGCCCCCACGCGGTCGGAGTCGCCGTCATAGGCCACGCCGCAGCGCAGACCCTGCTCCTTGACCAGCCGGCGCAGGTCGGCCAGGTTGCCCAGCACCGTGGGGTCGGGCTCGTGGTTGGGGAAGCGGCCGTCCATGTCGCAGTACAGGGGCAGCACCTCGATGCCCAGGCGTTGCATCAAGGGCACGGCCACCGGGCCAGCGGTGCCGTTGCCGGCGTCCACGGCCAGCTTCAAGGGGCCTTGCAGGTGGATGTTGGCCGCCACGTAGTCCATGTAGGGACCCAGGATATCCTTGTGGCTCAGGCTGCCCCGGCCGCTGACCAGGTCGCCGGACTGGGCGATGTCGTAAAGCTTCCTGATCTCGGCCCCGTGGATGGTGCTCTTGCCGGCCAGCACCTTGAAGCCGTTGTACTGGGGGGGGTTGTGGCTGGCGGTGATCATCACCCCGCCCTGGGCCTCATAATGCCACACCGAGTAGTACAACAGGGGCGTGGGGCAGACCCCCACGTCCACCACCTCTCGCCCCGTGGCCAACAGGCCCTCCAAGAGCAGGTCGCGGTATTTGTCGGAGCTCAAGCGGCAGTCGCGCCCCAGGGTGAGGCGCTTGACGCCCCGGCGCTCCATGTAGGTGCCGATGGAGCGGCCGATCAAGGTCACGTCCTGGTCGCTTATCTCGCTGTCCACCAGGCCCCGGATGTCGTATTCACGGAAGATATTGGACTGCATCACGCCTCCCCAAATGGCTAGCCACGCCGGACGCCGCGTCCGGGATCGCCTATTCTAGCAGATTAGGGGCGGTCCGCCCCAGGGTCTTGGCAGGGTAGTGGTCGCTGGGGTGCGCACAAGCTTGGCGCGGCTTGCCAACCGGCTGTCACCCCCGCTCCCCCTACCGGGGGGGCGAGGGTCGGGGCGAGGGGGGAGCACCCCTCACACCCAGGCTCCTCAGGCCAGGCATTCCAAGAGGGTCAGCCCCGCCGGTCCGGGCAGCATTTCCAGGCCCTCCTGGCCGGCGGGCAGCAGCCAGGTCTGGCCGGGTAGGAGGTCCGGGGCCAGGTCCAGGGACAGGTCCGGGACTTGGCCGCCTCGCCAGCGCCCCCGGCCGGCCAAGATCGTCAGCACCCGCAGGCGGCGGCCTCCCCACCAGGGGCGGTAGGGAGTCTGGGCGCGCACCTTGAGCAGGGCGAAGTGGGGGTCTTGCACCAGTAGCTCCAGGCGGTTGGGCCCTTCGGCCAGTAGCCGGGGCGGCTGGGGCGCTCCCGGCCCGCCCAGGCTCATCACCGCCAGGGCCTGGTCCTGGTGCAGGGGGCGCGGCTTGCCGTCGCTGCCCGGCCGGTCCCAGTCGTAGAAGCGATAGGTCACGTCCGAGGCCTGCTGCAATTCGAAGATCACCAGCCCCGGCCCGGTGGCGTGCACGGTGCCGGCGGGCAGGTGGAAGGTGTCGCCGGCCGCCGCCGCCACCCGCGCCAGCAGCTCGGGCAGGCCGCCCGCCGCCGTGGCCCGGGCCACCTGGGCCTGGTCCACGCCCTCCTTGAGCCCCATGATGATCTGGGCCCCTGGTTTGGCGGCCAAGACGTGCCAGGCCTCGTTCTTGCCCCAGGGCTCGTTTTCCAGGCGGCGGGCGTCTTCGTCGCCGGGGTGCACCTGCACGCTGAGCCACTGACCCACGTTGAGGATTTTCAGCAGGATGGGCAGGGACGACCCGCGCTGGTGGCCCAGGAACCACCCCGGCCAGCGGGCCAGGATTTCATCCAGGCCCAGGCCGGCCAGGGGGCCAAGGGCCACGGGGGTGATGTGATGGCGGTCGCTGGCCAGCCATATTTCCCCGGTGTGGGGAGGCGCCGGCCAAAGCCCGTCCCAGGGCGCGGCCAGGCCGGGGCTGGCCCAGACCTTGTCCAGAAAGACCGGGGCCAACATGAGGGGTCCGGGCGGGTTCATCGGAAGGCCTTGGAGCAGGGAGCCGCCGGATGATTTCCCCGCGCGCCGGGCCTGGCTGACAGGTTACAAAAACTCGTCAAGGCCATGTTCCTTGATGCTCTCGATCACCTGGCGCACGTCCTGGCAGCGCTCCTTGGGCAGGATCAAAAGCACGTCGTCGGTGACCACCGCCACCAGGTCGTTGACCCCCAACAGGGCGGCCAGGCGCCCGCCGGCGGCCACCACGTTGCCCCGGGACTCGATGGCCAGCAACCGCCCCTCCTGGCAGACGTTGCCCCCCTGATCGGCCGGCCACAGCTCGGCCACCGCCTCCCAGGAGCCCAGGTCCGACCAGCCGAAGTCGGCCTTGACCACCCGCAGGTTGGGCGATTTCTCCAAGACGCCGTGGTCCACGCTGATGGAGGGCAGGCGGGGATAAATCTCGGCCAGGGCGGCGTCCTGGTCGGGGGTGCCCAGGCTGGGGGCCAGTTCGTCCAGGCCGGCGGCCAGCTCGGGCAGATGGCTGGCGATTTCCTTTAGCAGCACCTCGGCCCGCCAGGCGAACATGCCCGAGTTCCACAGGTGGCGGCCTGATTGCAGGTACTGCTGGGCCACGGCCAGGGCCGGCTTTTCGTGGAACCCGGCCACCCGGCTCACCTGGGGCGGGCTCTGGTCCAACACCTGGCCGGTCTCGATGTAGCCGAAACCAGTGGCCGGAAAGCGCGGGGTCAGCCCCAGGGTGACCAGC
Organism: Pseudomonadota bacterium; assembly: GCA_043804825.1. Lineage (GTDB taxonomy): Bacteria > Desulfobacterota > Desulfarculia > Desulfarculales > Desulfarculaceae > JACRDC01. The sequence goes on along the minus strand of JAZDIQ010000118.1, from coordinate 5,045 downwards.
ACGTCCTCGGCGCGGGCCACGGCGATGGCCCGGCGCAGGGTGGCCAAAAACAGCGACTCATCGGTGATGAGGTGGTCGGCGGGCAGCACCAGGCACACCGCCGAGGGGTCGCGCCTGGCCACCCAGGCGGCGGCCAGGCCGGCGGCGGCGGCGGTGTTCCTGGCCAGGGGCTCGGCCAGCACCTGGCCCGGAGGCAACTGGGGAAGTTGCTCGCGCACGGCCGGGGCGTGCCCCAGACCGGTGACCACCAGCACGCGCTGGGCCCCGGTCAAGGGGCTAAGGCGCTCCACGGTCTGTTGCAACAGGCTGCGTTCGCCGGTCAGCGTCAAAAGTTGCTTGGGCCGCTGTTGGCGGCTGGCCGGCCAGAAGCGGGTGCCGCTGCCGCCGGCCATGACCACTACGTACATGCCGTCTCCACGCGCCGAGAGAACTTGCCACCACCCCTTGGGGGCTGCTGGACTATAACCGCTAAACAATGGCAAGTCGAGGCCTTTGCTGCCGCGGTCCGGCCCGGCCGCCCCGGCGGGGGGCGTGAAAAAAGCTTGACAGAGGGGGGGTAGGTCAACTAGGCATAATCTGTAGTAATCGAGAAAATGAATCGGTGATGCCCCGAATGGCCAAGCGTGGGCCATGGCCCTTGACAGCGCCCGGCGGTCTGCATATTATCAAGGACCAACAGCACGTTGGTGTTCTTAGCCCTGCGAAGGAGAGCCCGTCCATGAACAAATCCCAGCTTATCGAGTCGCTGGCCAAGGCCGAGGGCCTGACGATCAAGAAGGCCGAGATGGTCATCAACACCATGTTCGGCTCCGTGGAAGAGGCCCTGGTCCGGGGAGACCGGGTGGAGATTCGCGGGTTCGGCAGCTTCAAGGTCAAGGACTACGATGGCTACCAGGGACGCAATCCCAAGACGGGCGAGATCATCGAGGTGGGCAAGAAAAAACTGCCTTTCTTCAAGGTGGGCAAGGAGTTGAAGGAGCGGGTGGACAGCTAGTCCCCGCCCGCGCCGCCTCTGGTCAGCACCACGACAGCCATCGCCGGCATCCGTCCCGCTCGCCTGTTTCAGCGGCGGGGCGGTTTTGTTTCAGCGGGGCGCCCGGCCCCCGCCCGTCCCCGGCCAGGGGGGCGGATTGCCCTGGTTTTCGGACGCCAGTAGTGTATAACAACCCTGGCCGGGCCTCGGCCCCGGCAGGCAGCCCCGGGTTCTCACCGGACACCGCGCGACGGACGGTCGTGAACCCCGTCAGGTCCGGAAGGAAGCAGCGGTAAGCGATGCGGTTCGTGTCGCGGATTGCTCTGGACCGGGTTCTCGGGGCTGCCTGGCGGGGCCGAAACCCGCGCCCCGCCGCCAGTCCCCCATTTCGGCCCCCGCCATGAGCCTCACCCTGCGCCAAACCATGATCCGCCTGCTACAGCGGGAGGAACTGACGGCCCGCGACTTGGCCGGCATGCTCCTGCTCACCCCCGGCGAGGTGGAGGAGCACCTGCCCCACCTGCGCAAAAGCCTGAAAAGCCGTCTCAAGATCAGCCCGGCCCGCTGCCGCCAGTGCCGCTACGTCTTCAAGGACCGCCAGCGCCTGGACGCCCCCGGTCGCTGCCCCCGCTGCCGGCGGGAGCTGGTGGAAGGCCCCTGGTTCAGCGTGCGGGGTTCTGAGGGCTAAAAGCTGGTAAAGCCCGAGGCTTAGTCCTATAATGGGAGCTACTATCAGGCAGGTCGCGCAGGCAGATGTCGCAGGCGGGCCGTGGCCAAGCTCGCCGCCCCGGGCCTGCCCTGGCATCCGGGGTCCCAAAGGATGGAAAGCCAATCATGCCCGACGAGGCCCTGGATATCACCTCCAGCTACTACTTCGGCGTTTCGCCGTTGCTGCTCTTCCCCCAGTCGCGGGGCGGCTTCGGGGTCTACCTGCGCCTGAAGGACCGCTACCTGCTCTGGGCCCACCCCGAGGAGCCCTTCAGCGAGGAGAACCTGAAAAAGCTCAGCGCCAACGGCGTGGAAGAGGTCTATGTGCTCACGGCCCATCGGGAGCAGTTCGAGGCCTATCTGGAGGAAAATCTGGGGCAGGTGCTCCTGGATGACTCGGTGCCCGTGCCGGCGCGGGCCAAGGTGTTTTACAACGCCTCGGTGGGCATCGTGCGCCAGGCCTTTCAGAACCGCCTGCCCGGCGGCCTGCAACCCGGCCTGCACGACAAGCTCCAGCGCCTGGTGGCCCAGGGGGTGCAATTCCTGCTGCGCGGGGCCTCGCTCAAGAGCGTGGCCTCGCTCATCTCCCATCACTATCAGACCTACAGTCACTGCGTGCACGTCTTCGTCTACACCACCGTGATGCTGGGACGCCTGGGGCTGTCCGAGGAGACCGTGGCGCAGGCCGGCTTGGGCGCCCTCTTGCATGACATCGGCAAGACGCGAATCTCCAAGAAAATATTGGATAAGCCCGGCAAACTCAGCGATAGCGAGCGCTCGACGGTCCAGACCCACCCGGTGTTGGGGGCCGGCTTGTGCGTCAACATGCCCTTGAGCCAGGTGGCCTTGAACGGCATTATGTTCCATCACGAGCGTATGGACGGCCAGGGCTATCCCGCCGGCCTCATGGGGCCGGAGATACCCCTGCCGGTCAAGGCCGTGGCCGTGGCCGACGTCTATGACGCCCTGGTGAGCAAGCGCGCCTACGCCGAGGCCCGCACGCCCTTCGACGCCCTGTCGGTGATGCGCCAGGACCTGGACCGGCACCTAGACCCCGAGGTGTTCAAGGAGTTGGTCCTGGCCCTCAGCGGCGCCCAGATCGTCTGAGGCCCCCCGCGCCGACGGGCGGGTGGCGGTGGCCTTAAGCGGGCCAGGGATGGCCCGCCGAAGGGCGAGCCATGAAATGGCGAGAACTTCGGGAGGCTTGGCAAATCGACGTTTTTGCCAAGCCGATAATGCCCTGGGGTAGGACGCCTCGGGGCATGGTAATAGCCCTAACCCGGCGGCAGGCTGCGTTGATTAAGGGATTGGCTGATGCGCCGGGCGGCCTGGGACAGGCTGGCGGCGATGCCTTCCAGGCGCCCCGGGCCGAGCGCGCTGGTAAAGCCCACCGACCACAGGGCCGCGGGCAGGCCGGCCTGGGCGCCCAGGGGCACCGCCACCCCCCACACCCCCAACAGGTACTCGTCGCGCTCCAGGGCCTGCCCCTGGCGGCGCACCTCATCGACCTGCTGGCGGAAGAGCTGGGGGTCGGTGACGGTCTGGGGGGTGTAGGCCTTGAGCCCCTGGGACAATATCTGCTCCAGCTTGGCCGGGGGCAGCCCGGCCAGGAAGACTTTGCCTACCGCCCCGGCGGATAGCGGCAGGCGGGTGCCCGGGCCGGCGGCGATGCGGATCACCCCCGGCGGCTGGCGGGTGTCCACCACCGTCACCTCGCCCCGCCCCAAGACCCCCAGGAAGACCGACTCCTTCAACTCGTCGCGCAGGCGGGTCAACTCCGGGCCGGCCACGTCGCGCAGGCGGGCGTGCACAAAGCCCCGGCCGGCCAGGGTGGCCACCAGGGGACCCAATCCGTAGCGCTTGGTCAGGGGGTCGCGGGCCAGGGCCCCGCCTTCCTCCAATTGCTGGCACAGCCCAAAGACCGTGCCCTTGCTGATGGCCAACAGGCGGGCCAACTCGCTGATGCCCAGGCCGCTGTTGCTCTCGGCCACCAATTCCAGGATTTTGAGCGCGCGCCCCACCGAGGGCGCGCGATAGGCGGTGGAGGAAGGCATGCGGTTCTCCCCAGTGAACAAGATAAGGGGCATGATGGCCGCTAGCCTCGGCCAAGTCAAGTCATGGTTGACCCTTGGGTGATTTGAGACGTTTAGCTGGATGCTGGCTTGATCGGGGAAGCAGGGACCGGCCGTGCCGGGAGGGGGCCGGCCCGCGGAGGAAACAGTTCCCGTCAGATTTTTGACAAGACCTGGCGGGCGCAAGGGATGAGGCGGGGTGCCGCGGTGCCCTGGGTCTCAAACATAGGCGTTCAGCCCCCGGCCGCGCTCCTGGCCGGCCTTTTCCTCCTGGCCCGAGCCCTGGTTCTCGCGGCGGGGCAGGACCTTCTGGGTGCTGGTCTTGTCCTGGCGGCGGCGCGGGGCGCCGCTGGACGAAGGCGTATCCCTGATGGGGGCTAGCTTGCTCAAGTCTGCTAACATGGCCGCACCTCCTGACAGACTTATCGGCCCGGCGCGGAGGGGACTTTAATCGGGCGGGCAGCCGCCGGCCGGCGGCTAGGGCCGGGCGGGGGCCGGCGGACGGGCGCCCGGCCGGGGCAGGTGGCGGGGGTCGCCCAGGCGGTTGACCATGTCCGAGACAAAGACCAGGCAATCCTCGCGTCGCTCCGGGGAACAGCGGCCATTGGAGCGGTTCCAGGCGGTGTGGGCGCAGTTGAGGCACAACAGCTCGGGGGTGAGCAGGGCCTGACCGTAAAAGAGCTGCAACTGCCGCCGGGGATGGTTCTGCATGGGTCCTCCAGTTTGCGGGCCGCCAGGGCCTTGGCTGGCTTGGGTCTTCTAGGCATTTCCGCCGCGCCGCTGTCGGCTATTTCTGCCGCCTGGGCTCAAGGCACCCCAAGGTATTGCATTCCACGTGCCAAGCTTCGGGGGACTTGGCCAGGGCCTTTGCGGTTGCCAGGCCGGCGCCGGGCGTGCTAGCCTGCGATGGCCAAGTTTGGGAGTTTTTTAGGCATGATGAACCTGTTGCTCCTGGTTCTCCTGGCCGCCGCCGGTCTAAGTCTGATGGCGGCGGTCTTTTTCCTGTACCGCTACCTGGTGCGCAGCCGGCTTTTTCCCCAACTGCCGCGCATTTGGAGCGGGGACAAGCGCAGGTTCCTGGCGCTGTCGGGCGTCTTTGCCCTGAGCCTGGGCGCCTTTGCCGTGGTCGGTTTCTTGACGCGGCCGGCCCCGGTGCCACCGCCCCAGTTGGGCTACGTGCCCCCGCCGGCCGGCGGCGCCGCCGGGGAGACCAGCCGCCTGGTGGCCCCGGAGTTGCCCCGCCCCGACCGGCCCGCCCCGGCGCCGGAGGCCCCGGCCCCGCCGGCCGCCAC
>JAZDIQ010000117.1:0-21491 GCA_043804825.1 Pseudomonadota bacterium | reverse complement strand
CCAGGCGAAGCGCCCCTGGGCGTCGGCGTGCCCCACCTGATAGGTCTGGCCCTGGGGTTCCAGGACCCGCACCTTGGCAAAGGCCATGGGCTCGCCGCCCTGGTACTCGGCGATGCTCAACACGGCCTGGCCCCGGGCCTGGCTGAGAACCACGCCGTGGGCCAGGGCGGGACCAGCCGCCAGCAGCAGCCAGGCCACCGCCGCCCAGGTCGGCAGCCGGAGTCGGGCGCCCGGCCCCGGCGCAAGGCCGGGACCGGGCAGGTTGTTCATGTCCCGCGCGCTCATTTCACCTCAAAGGTCAGGGTGGCCGCGTGCATGTCCTTGTCGCACAGGGCGGGGTTGGCAAAGGCCACCTCGTGCTTGGCCACCACCAGCCACAGACCGGGGTGCCACAGCTTGACCACGGCCTTGCCGTCCTTGCCGGTCTGCCCGGCGAAGGCGAAGGTGTTGGCCTCCTGGCTGAAGCCGGCGAAGGTGGCCTTCACCTCGGCGTTGGCCAGGGGCTTGCCCTCAAAAAGCACCAGCACCGGCAGCTGGCCGGTCTGCTTGAGAGACCCCGGGTTGACCAGGGGCACGATTTCCAGGGTCTGGCCCACGGGCTTGCTCAGGTCATCGGCGGCCCCGCCCAGGTTGACCACGGCTTTGACGTATTTGGCCGAGCGCAGGCAGGCCAGCGCGCCGGGCACCTGATCCTTGGGGGCGTCCTTGTAGCCTTCGGGGGTCTTGCTGTACCACTGGGGCGCGCGGCCTCCCACCACCACATAGGACCCCTTGCCCAGGGGGGACACGGTGAAAAAGTCAAGTTGCTCGCCGGGTTTGGTCTCCAGCCGTCCCTGGGGTCCCCGCACATGGACCGGCGTCAGACGCTCCTTCTCGGTGCCCTCGCCCTGGGGGAAGGCGTGCCCGTAGGCGGCCATGATGTGCAGAGGCTGGTTTATCTGGGGTTTGTCCACGGTCAGCCACATGTCGTGGGCCAGGGCCGTCCGGGGCATCAGGCACAGGCCCGCTAGCAGGGCGCTCAGCAAAAATATCTTGGCTTGCCGCATGTTCATGCTCCATTTCGTGAGGCGCCGGGGTGGCCTCCGGCGCGGGGGGTGTCGGGGCTACCAGTCCAGGCTCAGGCCCAACCAATAGGTGCGGGGATCGCCCGCGGCGTAGTATTGGATGCCATAACCGAAGCTGGCGTTGCTGGCGTAGTACTTGTCGAATACGTTGTCCACCGAGAAGCTGAGCTTGTACTTGCGCTTGCCATCGCCGGCGAACAGGTAGAAGATCCCGGCGTCCACAACGTCGTAGGCGCCGTCCTTGTAGATGTTGGCGCTGTCGACGTAGTAGTTGCCGATGTGGCGCCAGACCGTGTTGCCGCCCAGGCCGCTGGCGTGGGTGTATTTGGCGCCCAGCTCGGTGGTGTAGTCCGGCACGCCGGTGATCTCCTTGCCCTTCAGGGCGGAGCTTGCGTTTTCCAACACCTCCGAGTTGATGAGGGTCAGGTTGCCGAAGATTTCCAGGCCTGGCAGGGGGAAGACCTTGGCCCCGGCCTCCAGGCCCTGGCGGCGGGTCTTGCCCACGTTGCGGTAGGTGCCCGAGCCCACGGGGTCCTCCTGTATCTCGTTCTCGGAGTCCAGGATGAAGTAGGCCAGATCAGCCGTGAACTTCTTGCTGATGGCGTAGCTCAGGCCCGTCTCGTATTGCTTCAGGTTGACCGGGTCCACCTGGACCTTGGGATCGAACTTCTGGGCCGAGGAAGGCAAGGCGAAGCCTTCGCTGTAGCTGGCACGGAAGTCCAGCTTGTCGATGATCTTGGAGCGGAAGCCCACCTTGGGGCTGACCTTGTTGAAGTCGTTGATGTCCGTGTTGTAGCTGGCGGAGCCGGTATCGCGGTTGTCCAGGGAGCCGCCGAAGGTGTCGTAGCGCAGGCCCACCATGGGACGGAAGTAGGGCGATAACTCGTAGACGGTCTGGGCGAACAGGGAGTTGGTGATGATGTCGAAGTCGCGGTCCTGGTAGGTGCTGGTGCGCACCCGGTCCTTGGTGTTCCAAACCAGGGCATGGGTTTTCTCGTCGTAGATCTCGGCGCCCAGCACACCGGTTAGGGTGCGCCCGGCCAGCTTGGTGTCCAGGTTTAGGCTAGCGCCGGTGCCGGCCACGTTGCGGTCGTAGTAGTAGCGCTTTTGGCTGGCGGCGCTGCCGAAGTCGGAGGTCTGGAAACGGGTGAACTCCTGCTGGGTGCCGTAGGCCCAGTAGAGCAGGCGCCACTCCTTGGAGATGTTGTAGCCGGCGTCCAGACGCTCGGTGTAGAACTTCTTATTGCCGCCGTCGTCCTGGACGCCCGACGCCAGGTGGCTGGCGGCGTCCCGGCCCAGGTCGAACTGGCTTTTGGGAATATAGCCAGCCCCGTTCCAGGTGGACTGGTGGGTGCGGAATGAGAAGCTCAGGTCCAGCAGGCTGGAGACATCGTAGTTGAAGCGCGTGGAGGCGTTGAAGCGCGACCAGTCGGTGTGGTCCCGCCAGCCGTCGGTGTGGAACAGCTCATAGGCGGTGTTGTTGCTCACCTTGTCGCTGAGCCGGATGCCGTGGGCGCCTTGCAGGTCCATGGTGGCGAAGGAGCCGATGTCGGCCTGCATCTGGTTGTACTGGCCGCCGCGCCTGGTGTAGAAGGCCAGGGCGCCGCCGCGACCGAAGTTGCCGAAGAGCACCGAGGACGGCCCCTTGAACACCTCCAGGCGATCGATCTCCAGGGGGATGAGCACGTTCAAGTCGGCGTAGCCGTCGGCGTGGGACTCGCCCTCGTTGAGAGGGATGCCGTCCACGAACACGCCCACGTCGCCGCCGTGTCCGCCGCCGCCATAGCCGCGCATCTTGATCTGATTGGCCACGCCGCCCTGGCTGTAGTTGTTGGTCCACACCCCCGGCACGTCATTGAGCACCTGCTCGATGCGCAAGCCGTGGCGCTCCTCGAACTCCTCCGCTCCCACCACGTTGACCGTGGTGGGCAGATCGTTGCGGTTCAAACCTTGGCCCTTGACCGTGATTTCTTCCAGCTTGACCGGCTCGGCCGGGTCTCGCCCCGCCCAGCCAGGGGCGGCCCCCACCGCCCCCCAGCCGGCCAGCAGGCCCAGGATGACCAGCACCATTTTCAGCTTCATGTCGTTTTCCTTTCCCTCATGGTTGGCGTTGATTGACCCGGGGCGGATGGTGAGGGAAAATGGACATGCGGGGGCCATGGCCCCTGGCAAACCGGGGGGGCGGCCGTGCCGACCGGCCAAGGAGGAACAGCCGCCTCCCCCACCATCCTCTCGCGTCGCTTGCGGACTCTCGTCTTGTGCCGGCCCCCGCGGTGGCCACAGGCCCAACACCCGCGCGGGCGGGGCTCAGCCCAACTCAAAGGCGATGGTCAGTTGCATCTCCAGGCCGCCCGGCCCCACCCGGGGTGGCGGCGGAAACGGCGCCGCCAGCCTGACGGCCTGGCTGGCCGCCTGGTCCAGGCTGGGCGTGCCCGAGGATTTGGCCACCTTCAGGGACAGCAGGCGTCCCCGGGCGTCGATGGCGAAGACCATGGTCACCCGCCCCTCCTGCTGGCGACTGCGGGCCAGAGTGGGGTAGGCCTTGTTGCGCTCGATGCGCGCGCGCACCATCTCCTGATAGGCGTCCAGGTCCGCGCCGCCGGCCAGGTTGCCCCCGGGCAAAAGACCTCCGGTGGGCAGGGCCGCCACCTGGGGCACGGCCATGACCCCCTCGCCCAGCAGATCGGCGCGCGCCGGGGCGGCCACCTCGGCCGGCCGGGGCAGGGGCATGGCCGCCTTGGGCACCTCCAGGGGGTTGACGGCGCTGGGCTCCAGGACCTGGCTGGGCCGCAGCCTGGGCCTGGGCAGGGCGCGGGCCGGCGCTTGGTTCTGGGCCATGCTCACCTCGATCCTGGTGTAGGTGGTGACTTGCAGCACGCCGGTAAGGTGCAGGATCAGCACCAGGTGCAGGGCGGCCGAGGCCACCAGCAGGCCCCGCAAGAGCCAGTTGGGCCGCGTGGGCATGAGAGCGGCGGCCATGCTAGAGGTCCTTCTCCGTGGCCAGGTAAAGGGCGTGGGCCCCGGCGGCCTTGGCCATATCCATGACCTTCACCGCCTGATTGAGCACCACCCGGCGGTCGGCCTTGATGAAGACCGGCGCGTCCTGGCGTCCGGCGATGGCCTGCTTGAGCCGGGAGTAGAGTTGCTCTATCGGCACCTCCTCCTGGCCCAAAAGCACGCGGCCGTCCATGGCCACGTAGATGGTGATCTGCTGCTGCACCTGGGGCGCGGCCGAGCGGGCCTGGGGCAGCTTCAAGTCCATGGCCTCGTCCACCATGAAGTTGGTGGTGAGCAAAAAGTAGATGAGCAGCAGGAACACGATGTCTATCAGGGAGGTGAGCGGCAGCACCACCCCGGGGCGCGCTTTGGGCTTGGCGTGCTTGAGCATGGCTTAGGCCCCGCCGTTCAGGGCCTTGATGAAGCTGACCACGCGGGCCTCCAGCAGATCATGGAAGCGGTCCACCCGGCCGGCCAGGTAGGAGTGGGCGGCCATGTCCGGCACGGCCACGATCAGGCCGAAGGCGGTGGTGAGCATGGCCTCCCAGATGCCGCCGGCCAGCACCACGGCGTTGACCTTGCCGCCCATCTCCTGGATGACCATGAAGGCCTTGATCATGCCCAGCACCGTGCCCAACAGCCCCAGCAGGGGGGCCAGGTTGCCGATGGCCGCCAGGGTGGAGAGATAGCGCTCCAGGTGGCGCACCTCGTTTTGCTGGGCGTCGATGAGCACCGTCTCCAATGTCTCGCGGTCCTTGGGGTTGACCTGGGCGGCGGCATGCAGCACCCGGCCCACCGGCCCCGGATCGCTCAAGGCCTCGCCCAGGGCCTGTTGGGGCTGGCCCTCGGCCAGGGCCCGGGCCACCCGCTGGGGCAGGTCGTCCCCGGCCAGGCGCACCCGGCTCATACGCCACAGGCGCTCGCCGAAGATGGCCAGCATGACGATGGAGCAGAACAGGATGGGCCACATGCAGATGCCGCCCTTGTCGAAAAATTGCCAGACGCTCATGGCCTCACCTCTTTGGCTTGCACGGTCTTGTCGATGTCAACCACGTCGGGCTGGCCGTCGTGGTCCAAGTCGCGGCTTCTTTTGACCAGGGCCTCGCTCTGGTCGTACTCCTCCCAAATGTCCGGCTGGCCGTCGCCGTCGCTGTCCTCCTCCACGCGGGCCACCAGGCCGTTATGGTAGAAGTACCAGATGTCCACGCCCCGCCCGCGCCGGTCCTCCTCGGCCTTGCTCACCTGCCCATCGGGGCCGTAGTAAAAGGTGAAGTTGAAGCGGCCACTGTCGCCGCGGTCCTCCTGGCTCTTGAGCAGCTTGCCCTGGTCGTCGTAGTGCTCGCGTACGGTGGGGCGTCCCAGGCCGTCCTGGTCCCATTCCTGGATGACCAGCTTGCCCTGGCGGTAAAAAGACCGGCGCGCCAGGCGGCCCTCGCGGTCGCGGGCCTCCACCACCGAGGAATAGCCGGGCTGGTCAAAGAGCTGTCGGGTCTCGAAATGGCCGTCGTGGTCCAGGTCCTGCTCCTGCCGCACCCGCCGGCCGTCCTTGAAATAGGCCTTGATATCCACGCGGGCCGCGCCGGGGCTTTTTTTCTCCAGGCGCGTCAACTGGCCGTCCTGGTAGTACTGCCAGGTGTCCAGGTCGCCGTCGCCCCGGGAGGCCTGGCGCACCTCGCTCTTGCGCCCCTGCCCGTCAAAGAAGACGATAAGGCTGGGTTTGCCCACGCCCTTTTCGTCCACTTCCTGGCGCCGGGGCTTGCCATCCTGGTAGAAGGTGACCTGCTCGAAACGGCCGTCGCCGTCGGCGTCCAGGCGGTCTTCCTGGGGCTGGCCGTCGCGGAAGGTGATAACTCGGTCCACCTTTCCACGGTGCTGGCTGTCGGCGCGCACCTCCAGGGGGTGGCCCTGGCCGTCGTAGCTGGTGAAGCGGTCCATGCGGCCGTCGGCGTTGGTGTCCTCCTGGCGCGAGCGCGGCTTGCCCTCCTGGTAGAGCGTCGCCATCAGCACCAGCTTGCCGTCCGCCGAGCGCCGGATTTCCTTGACCGCCAGGCCATCCTGGTAGTCGCGCAGGGTCTCCAGGGTGCCGTCGTGGTCCAGGTCGTGGCGGCTCAGGCGGGGTTGTCCCTGCTGGTCATACTCCACCTCCTGGTCCACGCGGCCGTCGTGCTGGCTGGCCAGCCGGCGCAGGGCTGGCTGGCCAGCGCGATAGGTCAACCAGAGATCGGGCTGGCCGTCGCGGTTGAGGTCGCGGGTCATGAGCACGGGCTGGTTGTCCTGGTAGGTGGTGGTCTGGTCGAAGAACCCGTCGGATTGGCTGCTGCGTAGCACCTTGCTGATGTGCCCCTGAGCGTCGAAGTGAATGACCGTGTCGGGTCGGCCGCGCCCCTTGCTGGCCCGTTCCTGCCGGGTGCGGCGGCCGTCTTGCAGATGGTCCCAGGTGTCCAGGTGGCCGTCGTGGTCCAGGTCGCGTTCGATGAGCACCACCTTGCCCTCCTGAAAGTGCTGGATGGTGTCCACCTTGCCGTCGTGGTTGGTGTCGGCCTCCATCTTGACCGCCTGCCCGCCCTGGGTGTGCACCCAGCGGTCGGGACGTCCATCCTGGTTGCTATCCTGGGGCGTCACCTCGGCCCGGGCCGGCCCGGCGCCCAGCAGCAGCGCCAGTGCGGCCAGAGCCAAAAGACGCCACGGGCCGGCGGCTAGAATCTTGGGCAGGCTCATGGGGATCAGCTCCCTGGCAAAAAATAAAGGCCGCTCCCCCCCGAGGAGGGGAACGGCCTTCTTGACCTTGCTTGAACGCCAGTGGCGGGGATGCCGCCGACTGGTGATCGCTACTCTGACATCCGCCGCAACGGGGCGGATCGGGTGTGGCGCGCGCAATCCGCGTCCTGCGCGGATATTAGGCTCGCTGGCGCCAACGGGGCGATACTCTCAGCTATGGCGGGCTTTGTCAAGACATTACTGGCGGCGGGTCGAGCCAGCGCGCCGGGGCTCAGGGGCTGGGCTCCCAGCGCCGGCCGTCCCGGAACAGGTGGACCCGCCCGGGTCTGATATCCAGGGACAGTATCTGGCCGGGACTGGCCTGAAACTCCGGCGGGACCTTGGCCACCAGGGAGACGTCCCGGCGGCGCAGGTGCAAGAGGTTCTCCGGACCCAGGCGCTCCATGACCTCCAGCTCGGCCCGCAGCATGCCGTGTGGGGCGGGGAGCAGATCCTCGGGACGGATGCCCAGGGTCAGCGCCAGGCCCTCGGGCGCCGCGAAGCCCGGCGGCGGGTCCAGTTCCAGGTTCGCCTCCGGGCAGCGCAGGACCAGCTCCCGGGGGCCGGCGGCCACGCGCGCTTCCAGGAAATTCATGGGCGGGCTGCCGATGAAGCCGGCCACGAAGAGGCTGGCCGGGCGCTCATAGATATCCCGGGGACCGCCGATCTGCTCCACGCGGCCCTGGGCCAGGATCACGATGCGTTGCCCCAGGGTCATGGCCTCCACCTGATCGTGGGTCACGTAGAGCATGGTGGTCCCCAGGCGGCGGTGCAGACGGTTGAGCTCCAGGCGCATCTCGCCGCGCAGGCGGGCGTCCAGGTTGGAGAGCGGCTCGTCAAAGAGAAACAGCCGGGGCCGGCGCACGATGGCCCGGCCGATGGCCACCCGCTGGCGCTGGCCGCCGGAAAGCTCCCGGGGTTTTCTCTGCAACAACCCTTCCAGGCCCAGCATGGCGGCGGCCTCGTCCACCAGGCGCCGGATTTCCGGCCGGGGCGCGCGGCGCACCTTGAGCCCGAAGGCCAGATTGTCGGCCACGCTGAGATGGGGATACAGGGCGTAGCTCTGGAAGACCATGGCCACGTCGCGTTGCCGGGGCGAGAGCCCGCTCACCTCCTGGCCGCCGATGAAGACCCGGCCCCGGTCCTGGCGCTCCAGGCCGGCCACCAGGCGCAGGAGGGTGGATTTGCCGCAGCCAGAGGGACCCAGGATCACGGCCAACTGCCCGTCCTCCACCGCCAGGGAGACGTCGTCCAGCACCTTCTCCTGGCCGAAGTTCAGGCTCACGGCTTCCAGGCTAAGCTCGGCCACGCTACCTCCTATCCCTTGACGGCGCCGGCCGACAGGCCGCGCACGATGCGCTTTTGGAACAACAGTACCAACAGCACCAGGGGCAGGGTGGCCACCGTGGAGGCGGCGGCGATCTCGCCCCAGGGCATGGTGTACTGACCCTGGAACAGGGCCACCCCCACGGGCAGGGTTTGATATTGCCGCTGGGTCATGATCAACAGGGCGAAGAAAAATTCGTTCCAGGCGTAGACGAAGACCAGGATGGCCGCCGTGAAGACCCCCGGCGCGGCCAGGGGCAGCATCACCCAGCGCAAGGCCTGCCAGCGGGTGCAGCCGTCGCTGAGCGCCGCGTCCTCCAGCTCCCGGGGCAGCTCCCGGAAAAAACTGGTCAGCACCCACACCCCCAGGGGCAGGGTCAGGGTGACGTAGGGCAGGATCAGGCCCTGGTAGGTGTTGAGCCAGCCCAGGCCGCCCAGGATGCGCCACACCGGCCCGGCCAGGGATATCTGGGGGAACATGGAGACCAGCAACAAGGCCCCCATGATCAGGCCCTTGGGCCGCAGGGGCAAGCGGGCCAGGGCATAGGCCGCGCCTGTGGCGAAGGCCATGGTAATGATGGTGGTGGCCCCGGCCACCACCAGGCTGTTGCCCACGAAATGCAACAGGTCATGGCGGCCAAACACGGCGCGATAAAAATCCAGGGAGCCCGAGGGCCAACAGGTGGGCGGCATGGCCGTCACCTCGATCTGGCTTTTCAGCGAGGTGAGCGCGAACCACAAAAATGGCGACAGGCTGAAAAGCACCAATAGCATGGCCAGCAGGCCCAAGAGCCAGCGCTCGCCCCGCGCCCTCACGAGAGCCGCTCCCGCCCCGACAGGCGTGTCCACAACAGGCGCAGATAGATGAGGCTTACCAGGAGCACCGTGCAGAAGACCAGCACCGAGACGGCCGATCCATAGCCCATGAAGCCCTCGGCGAAGATTTTCTTGTAGCCGTAAAACTGCAAGACCTCGGTGGACCCGCCAGGCCCCCCTTGGGTCATGACAAAGACCAGGTCGAAGACCCGGAAGGCGTCCATGGTGCGAAAGACCAGGGCCAGCAGCAGGGCCGGCCGGGCCAGGGGCAGGGTGATGCGCCAGAAGCGCTGCCAGGCGTTGGCCCCGTCGATGCGCGCGGCCTCGTAAAGCTCGTCGGGGATGGTCTGCAAGCCGGCCAGGATGAGCAGGGCCGCGAAGCAGGAGGTCTTCCACACGTCGGCGGCCACCAGGGCGGCCAAGGCCCAGACCGGCTCGGCCAGCCAGGCGCGGTAGTCGCCCAGCGCCCCGCCATATAGGGCCATGTTCAAGAGACCGTACTGGTCGTTCATGATGAAGCGCCACATCTGGGAAGAGACCACGGTGGGGATGGCCCAGGGCACCAGCACGGCGGCCCGCACCAGGCCCCGCCAGCGGAAGGACTGGTTGAGCACCAGGGCCATGCCCAGGCCCAGCAGCACCTCCAGGCCGGTGCTCAGGGCCACGAAGCCCAGGGTGGTGGCCAGGGAGGCCAGGGCCGCCGGGTCGGCCAGCAGGCGGCGGTAGTTGTCCAGGCCCACGAAGGGTTGGCCCAGGCCGGGCAGACCCAACACCAGGCGATGCAGGCTCAGCCAAAAGGAGCTGACGATGGGATAGAAGGCGAATACCGCCACCACCAAGAGGCAGGGGGCGGTCAGGCCCCAGGCCCAGACCCGCTCGCTCCGCGTTGCCCGGCCCATGGCCACGCTACTTTGCCCCGGCCAGGGCCGTGAGACCGTTGATCTCGCGGCAGGCCTGGGACGCCAGACCGGGGATGTCGGAGCGCGGGTCGCAGATGGCCTTGTGGAAATAGCGTTGCAGGGCGTTGCTGATGGCCGGGTACAAGGGGCTGCGGGGCCGGGGGCGGGCGTCGGCAAAGACCTGGCGCATGGCCGCCAACTGGGGCTGGGCCGCCAACACCTGGGGGTCGTCGTAGAGCGCCCGGCGGGTGGGCGCCCAGGCGGCCTCCACGGCCAGAAGCTTCTGGATGGCCGGGCTGGTCAGAAAGCGCACGAACTGCCAGGCCGCCCGCCGCCGTGGCGAGAAGGGGCTGATGCCCACCTGCCAGCCCCCCAGGGTCGCCACGCTGGCCCCCTGGTCGAAGCGGGGCAGGGGGGCGATGCCCACCCGTCCGGCCACCCGCGATTGGCGGGCATCGGCCAAGAGGGCCCAGGCATAGGGCCAGGAGCGCAGGAACACGGCCCGCCCCTGGGCGAACAGCGCCAGGGACTCGGGCTCCTGATAGGTGAGCACCCCGCGCGGGGCCGCCAGGCCGATGATCTGGTCGCGCACGAAGCCCACGGCGGCCAGGGCGGCCGGCTGGCCCAGGCAGCAGGCGCCATCGCCCTGGCCCAGGACATGGCCGCCGTGGCCATGCACGAACTCCAGCATGTCGCACACCAGGCCTTCGTACTGCTGGAACTGCCCCGAGTAGCCGACCAAGGCCCGGCCTTGGCCGGCCTGGTCGTTCACGATCAAGGCGGCCTGGCTCGCCAGCTCCGGCCAGGTGCCGGGCGGCTTGAGGCCGTGGGCCGCCAGGAGGTCCTGGCGGTAATAGAGCAGGCCGCTGTCCACGTAGAGAGGCACCCCGTAGATGTGCCCCTGGTAGGTGTTGGCCAGGATGGCCCCCTCCAGGAAAAGCCGGCGCTCCTGGGGGGGGAAGTATTGATCCAGGGCCAAGGCCCAGCCCGCCGAGCCGAACTCCGGCGGCCAGGTGACGTCCATCAAAAAGACGTCCACCTCGGGGCTCTGGTTTTTCAGCTTCTGGGTGAGCAGGTCGTGCAGGGCCGTGGAAGAGTGCGGCCCCACCTCGGGCCGCACGCGCAGGCCGGGATGCTCCTGGGAAAAACGGCGGTATATCTCCTGCCATACCCGGGGTTGGTTGGGCTTCCAGGTAACGAAGCGGATCACCCCGTCGTCATTGCGGGCCTGCTCCTGGCAGCCGGCGAGCATGGCCAGGGCCGTGACCAGCAGCAGGAGCAACGGCCGGGCCCGCGCCAGGGTTCGCGCCAGACCTCGCGCCGCGGGGCCGGCCGGCTCAGCCACTCTGGATCACCCGCAGGGGCGGGGCCGCCGGCTCGGGCGCGGCCAACTCCGGCCGGGCCACGCGCACGATCTCGCGGTAGAGCTGGGGACGCCGGTGGGGCAGCACGGCCTCCTCCCGGCGCCAGGCGGCCACCCGCGCCAGGTCGATCTCCACCTCCAAGAATCCGTCCTCCTGGCCCAGGCTGGCCAGCACCTCCCCCCGGGGATCGAATACCGCGCTGTGGCCGGTGAAGAACGGCCCGGGTCGGTTGGCGTAGATCACGTAGGCCTGGTTGTTCAGTGCCGCCCCGCACAGACGGCGCCACATGTAGGCCACGGGGAAGCTCCGGGGTACGGCCGAGATATTGACCATGACCTGGGCGCCCATGAGGGCCAACACCCGCCACACCTCGCTGAAGGCCGAGTCGAAGCAGATATTGATGCCCAGAGGACCCCAAGGGCTGGGGAAGGTCGTCAGAGCCTTGCCAGGGGTGAATTTCTCGGTCCAGTGCACGTGGGTCTTGGTGTAGCTCTGGGCCACGGGGCCGTCGATGTAGGTGGCCAGGTTGTAGTATTCCTGGCCCCGGCGCTTGAGTTCGCCGATGATCACCCGGGCGCCCAACGAGCGGACATGGGCGCGGATGTCTTCGGATATCTCCCGGTAGGCCACCTTCATGCGGCGGTACAAAAAGCCCTCGGGCTTCTGAAAGGAAGGATGGCCATGCAGGATCAACTCGGGGAACACCAAGAGATCGGCCTCCCGGCGCTGGGCGATGATGGCCTTGATGCGCTCCACGTGCCGGTAGATGTTGCTCAGGTCATAGTTGATCTGGGCGACGCAGATTTTCAGCGGCCGATTGGTCGGTTCATTCATGTGCTGCCCTTTTGCGCGTCACGGCCGCGCGGACCTCAGCAGGCCAGATAGGGAGGGATGTAGCGCTTCTGGATGTCGTGCTCGATGGCCTGCAACATGGCGCGGGCGCCGTCCCGGCCGTAGGCGTCGTCGCCATAACGGTAGAGACTGCCCTTGTCGCACTTAAGGTTTTCGTCGGCCAGTTCGGCCGACACCGCCGCCTTATCGCGGTTGGCGATGCGCTCGATGATGCCGTGGATGCCCGAGCCGGACTGGGCCGGGTCCTTGACCCTGAAGGCCAGGTAGGGCGGCACCCCCAACTCAACCGCCGCCTGGCGGTGCACCTTTTTTAGAAGCTTGTCGTCCTCGCCCTCGATCTTCAACCGCGGCGAGATGCGCATGGCGGTCTGAATGACGTCGCGGTCCAGGTAGGGGGCGCGCAGCTCGATGGAGTGGGCCATGGTCAGCTTGTCCTCGCGCTCCAGGGTGTCGGTGTAGAGCAGGGAGAGGTCTTCCCACAGCTTTTCGTGCAGCCGCAGGTAGCCGAAATCCCGCAGCACGTCGCGGTACCAGGGATAGCCGGCGAACAACTCGTCGGCGGCCTGGCCGGTGAACATCACCCGGATGCCGTCCTGGGCCGCCAGGCGGGCCGCCAGGTACATGGGTATGGCCACCTCCACCTGCAACAGCCCGCTTTCCTCCACGTTGCGGATCACCTCCGGCAGGATGTCCTTCACCATGCCTTCGTCGATGATGGTGTTCTTCAGCTCCACGCCCAGGTCCTTGGCCACCGCGCGGGCAGCCACGATATCGCCGGAGTCGGCGGTGCCGGTGCAGTAGCAGCACAGGTTCTTGCCCTCGCGCTGCAACAGCTTGGTGATCAACACCGAGTCGATGCCCCCCGAGAAGATCACGCCGATCAGGTCTTCGTTCAGGCCGGTGAGCCGCTTGTTCACCGCCTGGCAGAGCACCTCCTTGTAGCGCTCCACGGCCTCGCGGAAATCCACGAGGTCGATCTGCGGTGATTGCAGGTGGAAGCCCTGGTGCACCTGGTGGCCCTGGGCGTCGATGTGCAACAGGTCGCCGGGCAGCAGGCGTTGCGGGGTGTCCTGGCCGTTCCAGAGCGCTTTTTTCTCGGAGGCGAAGTACGTGGTGCCCTGGTTCTCCAAATAGTAGACCGGCTTCTTGCCGATGGGGTCGCGGGCCACCACCACCGAGCGCCCGTCGCTGGCGGCGATGGCATACATGCCGTCCAACAACCCCACCACCTTCTGCATGGCCTTCAGCAGATCGCCCTGGTAGGTCTCCTCCAACAGGTGCACGAGCACCTCGCTGTCGCTGGAGGTTTGTATATCGTGCTGGCGGTAGAGCAGGGTGCGCAGCTTCTGGTAGTTGTAGATTTCTCCGTTATGGATCAGCACCAGGCGGCCATCGCAGGAGACAAAGGGCTGGGTGAGCTTGTCCTGGCCCACGATGGAAAGCCGCGAGTGCCCCAAGGCGATGCGCGCTTGGCCTTTGAGAGGCTCGGATAGCTCCTCCACGGTGGCGGCGCGGCTGACGCTGCCGTCCAGGCTTATGCCGTGGGTGTCGGGTCCGCGATGGGCCATCTTGACCAGCATGTCGTGGATGTCATTGCAGGGCATGGGACCATGATGGGAATAGTGCCCGCAAACGGTGCACATGGCTTTGCTCCTTTGCCGAGGTCGGACTGGCGCCAAGAGGGCGGTTTCCGCCTGGTGAAGCGGAGCCGGCCGGTCAGGGCGTGATCGAAAATTAGGCGGAATGCAAGATGCTGGATTTCGCAAAAACGCCCCAGCCACGCCCGTTCAGGCGGCGGTCCGGTCTGTCGGCATATTTTGGTGTACTTCTATTCTACGGGCTGGGTCGCTATCTTACAAGTTTCCCGCGATGTGGGTGCTTCGCCCCGGTATTGTCGGCGGCCCGTTTCCATAAATGGGGACGGGAGCATGTCCCAGCAATGCCAGCAGTCTCCATATGGTGAGGCGCGGGCAGTGGGCATGCTGGCGGGGCATGCTGGGGAGTGAACCTTCTGCTGATCGGCCAGGTGTTGGATCGCCGTCAAGACGGGGCGGAGCCGATGCGGGCGGTGCCGCCGATCATCCCTGCGCTGGCCACCGCCAAGGCCGAGGGATCGCTGCACGACCCGCCAGGCCAGTTGCCGGAGGCCTTTCCGCTGCCCCGATCCTGAACAGCGCCGTGGGGCCAGGCGGGAGGCTTCTACCGTACAAGCCCGGCGGGCGAGCATGCCGTGGGAGGCGCCACCCCGCCGGCATCAATGCGCCTTCTGGCTGGCCCTTTGCGGAAAGATGAAAACGCAGGCCACAATGAAAACCAGCAAAAAGGCGGACGCGGTGTATCGGCTCAGCGCCAACCCACCCGCCTTGATTGGCTTGTCCAGAAAATCACCCACCACCGCGCCCAGCGGCCGAGTCAAGACAAAAGCCGCCCAGAACAACAGGGTCCTGGATAGACTTGTCCAGTAATAGGCGGCAACCACCAAGCCGAGAAGCCCGCTGAATACCAAGGCGCCGCCACCGTAGCCCAGACCGGCGGTATCGGCGGTCCAGTCTCCCAGAGCCGTGCCCAGCGTCTGCGAGAACATGATCGTGACCCAGTAGAACAATTCAGCGCTAGGCGAACTGACGGTATCCACGGACACCGAGCCCAGCGTGCGATACCACACCGCCAGCGAAATCAACAGCAGCGCCGCCAGCAGTGTGGCCCCCCCGGTATAGCCAATCCCCAATGAGCGGTCGGCAAAGTCAGCCAGAGTCGTGCCCACCGTGGTGGTGGCGATAATGGTCGTCCAGTACAGGACGGGATGAAATCGTTTGGCCCTGATCTGCGCGGCCACGGCCACCAGGAAGATGGCCGCGAAAATCGCGCTTCCCACCAGATAACCCAGGTGCATGGACATGGAGACCGCATCCCCGCCTGTTTCACCCAGGGTGGTGGCGGCGATCTTGATGATCCAGAAAAACAAAGTGACCTCGGGAACCTTGCTTGCCAAGTGCCGCGAGGGCCTTGCCATTGCTGTGCCCACGGATGACCTCCATAATTGGGGTGGGTCGACGCTAAAGCCTTGCCAGCAGTCTATCCCCGGATGTATCCAGGGGCAATCACGGCACTTAGCTGAAAGCTATTTGGTTGATATCAGAAGAAAAGGACTTGGTATGGTGGAGATGATGGGACTCGAACCCACGACTTCCACGTTGCGAACGTGGCGCTCTCCCAACTGAGCTACATCCCCACGCCTGGCGGCGGCGGCTGCCGGGTGCGGTTGGGGGCCATCCCCGCACCCCGGACAACTGTGAGGCCTTTTTATACCGGGGGGCGGGGCCAAAGTCAACCGCCAGCCACCAGGGCTATCCAGGCCAAATCCCGAACCAAGCGGTCCGAGCACTCGACAGGACAGACCCATCGTGCTAGCATCCCGTTATAGTTGTCGGTCTGACATCCTTAACTAGGCAGGGGGCAGGCATGGGGCGCGCGGCCCGCATAGAACGCCAGACCAAGGAAACCCAAATCAGCCTGGGCCTGGACCTGGATGGCCAGGGCAAGGTCAATATTAACACGGGCCTGGGTTTTTTTGACCACATGCTGACCCATGTGGCCTTCCACGGCTACTTCGACCTGGACCTGACGGCCCAAGGCGATCTGCATGTGGACCCCCACCATACCGTGGAGGACGTGGGTATCTGCCTGGGCCAAGCCTTGAGCCAGGCCCTGGGCGACCGCGCGGGCCTCAAGCGCTATGGCAGCGCCTGGGTGCCCATGGACGAATCCCTGGCCCAGGTGGTGGTGGACCTGAGCAACCGGCCCTTGCTGGTGGTCAGCGGTCCCCGGCGTCCGGGCACGGTGGGTCAGTTCGACGGCCAGTTGGCCGAGGAGTTTTGGCGGGCTTTGGCCCTGCACGGCGGGCTGACCCTGCACGTGCGCCTGCTCTACGGCGAAAACGATCACCATATGCTGGAGGCGGCCTTCAAGGCCCTGGGCCGGGCTCTGGACCAGGCCACCGCCACCGAGCCCCGCGCCCGGGGCATTGCGTCTACCAAGGGGGTGCTATGAGCGTCCGGGTGATTTCTCGCCTGACGGCGGGGGTATTGTTGCTGGCGGCCATCAGCCTTCTGGCCGCCTGCCAGGCGCAAAAACAGACCGCCAGCGAACGGCTGGCCCGTCAGTGGATGCCGGCCAAGGTGGCGGTGTTGCCCTTCCAGGTGGTGGAGGCCAGCGGCGATGACACCATCGTGCGCTCGCCGCTCACCGGCTCGGCCTTCACCGCCGGCGCGGTGACCGAGGGCGCCGCCGTGGCCCTGGACCAGTCCCTGGACAACGCCCTGCCCAAAATGACGGGGTTGTCGCTGGTCCCCTTCAACCAGGCCGGGGCGGTCTTCGAGCGTCTGCGCCGCCAAAAGTTCTCCCTGGACATGCTGCAGGCGGCGGTGGAGACCGGCAAGAAGCTTAACGCCGAGGGAGTGCTGCTGGGCTTTGTCTACCGTTTCGCCCAGCGGGTGGGCGGCCCCTATGCCGCCGACCGGCCGGCCTCGGCCGCCTTTGACCTGGCCATGGTGCGGGTCAGCGACGGCGCCGTGGTCTGGAAGAATTCCTTTGACGAGACCCAGCAGTCTTTTGCGGACAACGTGCTGGCCGCCGGGCAGTACATGGACCGCGGCCTGCGTTGGTTCACGGTGCAGGAGTGGGGCGACATCGGTCTCCACCAGATGCTGCAACGCTTTCCCTGGCGCCAGGAAAAGGCCCCGGAATAGCCCCATGGAAGCCATCCCCGCCGTAGACCTCAAGGGTGGCCGTTGCGTGCGGCTCAAACAGGGCCGCATGGAAGACGAGACCGTCTTTAGCGACGACCCCACGGCCATGGCCCGCCGCTGGCAGGACCTGGGCGCTCGGCGCCTGCACGTGGTGGACCTGGACGGCGCCGTTGGCGGCCGGCCGGCCAACGCCCCGGCCATCGCCGCCATCTGCCGCGCCTTGAGCATCCCCGTGCAGCTGGGCGGCGGGGTGCGCGATCTGGCCGGCCTGGAACGCACCCTGGAACTGGGCGTGGACCGGGTGATTCTGGGCACCCTGGCCGCCCGCGAACCCCAGACCGTGCTGGCCATGGCCCAAAGCCACCCCGGGCGGGTGGTGGTGGGCATCGACGCCCGCGAGGGCAAGGTGGCGGTCAGCGGCTGGACCCAGCAGAGCGGCCAGGACTACCTGGAGCTGGCCGCCCTGTTCGACCGGCCCGAGGTGGCGGCCCTGGTCTTCACCGACATCGCCCGCGACGGCATGCACTCCGGCCCCAACCTGGACTCCACCCGCCGGCTTTGCCGGCACGTCAGCCGCCCGGTCATCGCCGCCGGCGGGGTGCACGACCTAAGCGACGTGCGCCGCATATTGGAGCTGGCTCCCCTGGGCCTGGCCGGGTTCATCACCGGCCGGGCCATCTACGAGGGCACCCTGGATCTGGCCCAGGCCCTCGAACTGGTCCAGCAGGCTTGAGCAGCCGGCGCCCCAGCTTGGGGGCGCTTCTGCTGGCCCTGGCCCTGGGCTTGGCGGCCTGCCAAGGTCCCCCCGCCCCCGGTTCCCCCGCCCGCGAAAACCCCACGCCCGAGGCGGCCTCCGCCCTGGGCGTGGCCGACCTGCAAGCCCTACCCCAAGACCCGGCCTTTTACCTGGCCCAGCCCGGCGGCCGCTCCTGGACCCTGGACCCCGCCCAGCAGCGGGAGCTGGCGCGGCGCTTCCGCCAGGAGTTCTTCGCCCCCTGGCAACAGGAGGCCCCCAGCCAGGATGCGGGGCAGGTGCGCCAGGGCTTCCTGGACTTTCTGGAGGGGCTGGGCTTTGGCGAGGACCGCTGGCCCCACGACCCGGCCTGGCTGCAAGGCCTGTTGGATTACGCCGGCCTGGAGGACTACCCCAACCAAGGTTACGCGGGCTTGAGCCTGGGGCCGGCCGACCTGCGTTCCCTGCCCAGCGGGCGGCCCCATCTGGACGGTTTCGCTCACGCCGGCCAGGGATATGCATTCGACAATCTTCAGCAATCTCTCTTGCCGCCCAATACGCCGCTGTATGTGGTCCATGCCTGCCGGGACGGGGCCTGGCTGTTGTGCGACACCCCCCACGGCCTGTGGTGGATCAAGGCCGACAAGGTGGGCCGGGCCGATACAGACCTGCGCCGGGCCTGGATGGCCGCGCCCCTGGCGGCCCTGACGGCGGAGCCGGTGGCCCTCAAGGACGGGCGGGGGGTGTATCTGTTCAGCGCCGGCGTGGGGGCGTTGTTCCCCCTGGTGGAGCAAGGGCCGCGGGGGCTCACGCTGCTGGCCGCCGTGGGCCAGGACGGCCGGGCCCGCCCCCGGCGGGTGCGCCTGGGCCCGGGGCAAGCCCAGGCCTGGCCGCTGGCCCTGAGCTCCGCGGCCGTGGCCCGCCAGGCGGCCGCCCTGCTGGGCCAGCCCTATGGCTGGGGCGGCAGCTTTGGCAACCGCGATTGCTCGGCCCTGCTAAAGGATATCTTCACGCCCTTTGGCCTGTGGCTGCCGCGCAACTCCCGCGAGCAGGCCCGGGAGGTAGGGCAATTCCTGCCCCTGGGAGACCTGGAGCCCCGGGAGCGGGAAAAGATGATCCTGGAGCGCGGGGTGCCCTTTCTCTCCCTGGTATGGCGGCCGGGGCACATCATGCTCTACATCGGCGCCCGCCAGGGCCGGGCCATGGTGCTGCACGGCCTGTGGGGGCTCAAGACCCGTGACGGGCAGGGGCGGGAGGGACGGCACGTGGTGGGCCGTAGTGTGATAACCAGCCTTTACGCCGGCCAAGAGCTGCCCGACCTGGCCCGTCCGGAGGGGCTGTTGCTGGAGCGGGTGGAGGGCCTGACCCTGCTGGCGCCCGTCCAGTCCCTGCGCTGGTCAGAGCCGGCCCACGGCCAACCCCAAGGCCAGCCCTGAGGCCAGGCGTCCCTTACTCCCGGCAATCCAGTCTAGACGACGGGGCTTGCCCCCATGGTCAGGGTCGGGCCGCCGGGACCCGGGGCAGAACGATGGGCGGCAGGGTGGGCGGGGGCAGGGTGCCCTCGCCGGGCTTGAGGTTGCTGGCCGGTCCCGCCGGGGCCGCCGGCTTGGCCACCTTGCAGGGCGAGTTGGAGAAGATCATGATGCTGATGCGCCGGTTGCGCGGGTCCAGGGGGTCGTCCTTGACCAGAGGCTGGGTGGCTGCGTAGCCGGCCACCCGCATCAGGCAGTCGGGGTTGATGCCGTTGACCTCCAGCTCCCGGCGGGCGGCCGAGGCCCGGTCGGTGGAAAGCTCCCAGTTGGTGTACTTGGCCCCGGCATAGGACAGGGCGTCGG
This sequence comes from Pseudomonadota bacterium, assembly GCA_043804825.1. Lineage (GTDB taxonomy): Bacteria > Desulfobacterota > Desulfarculia > Desulfarculales > Desulfarculaceae > JACRDC01. The sequence goes on along the minus strand of JAZDIQ010000117.1, from coordinate 2,100 downwards.
TGTGCCCCTCCACCGCCAGGCGATCGCCGGTGTTGCGCAGGTTCTCGGCCACCACCTGCAAGACCTTCTTGCCGTCCTGGCTGAGTTGGGTGCCGCCCAGGGGGAAGAGCGAGGCGCCCTGCTTGTCCACCAACTGGATGCGCACGCCGCCGTCGAAGGAGTCCACCAACACCTGGTCCTTGACCCCGCCCAGGCGGGTTTCGATGTCCTTGCGCAGGCTACTCAAGAGCGCCTGCTCCGAGGAGGCGGTGTCCTTGCTGGGCGGCGCCGGCAGGGAACTGCTGGAGGTGTCGGCGTCGATGATCTTCATGGTCACGCCGGCCTTGGTGCCTTCGCTGACCCGGTCGTCCCAGGCGCCGCCTTTGTCGAACACGCTGAATTCCTTGAAATAACCGGCGAGCTTAGCCTTCTTCTCGGCTGGCACCATATTGAGAATCCACATAAGCAGGAAGAAGGCCATCATGGCGGTCACGAAGTCGGCATAGGCCACCTTCCAGGCTCCGCCGTGGTGCCCGCCCTCGTGTCCGCCCTTTTTGCGCCGCTTCTTGCTCACCTACCGGCTAGCCTTCCTTGGCCCCCCTGAGGGCCTCTTCCAATTCCTCGAAGCCGGGGCGCTCGGCCGGGGGTATGGCCCGGCGGGCGAACTCCAGGGCCACGGCCGGCGAGCCTCCGGAAACCGTGGACAGCAGACCGGTCTTGACCACGTTCAGGGCGGTATGGTGGTCGTTGGCCGAGTGCTCCATGTTGCTGGACAGGGGCCCGACAAAGCCGTAGCTCAGGAGCACGCCCAGGAAGGTGCCCACCATGGCCGCGCCGATGGAGTGGCCCAGCACCTCGGGCGGCTCGCTGATCTTGGCCATGGTCAGCACCACGCCCAGCACGGCGGCCACGATACCCAGGGCGGGCATGCCGTCGGCCACCTTGGCCACGGCGCCGGCGGGCATGGCGGTCTCCTTGTGCTGGGTCTCCATGTCGATCTCCATCAGGTCGTCCAGGCTGTCGGGCTCCATGCCCGTGGAGATGTAGACCTTGAAGTTGTCGCACAGGAAGCTGAGCACGTGATGGTTGTTCAGCACGCCGGGGTATTTGGTGAAGATGGTGCTGTCCTCGGGGCGGTTGACGTGGCTCTCCACGGCGATGAGCCCCTCGCGTCGGGCCTTGCGGAACAGCTCGTTCATGGCCATGAGCAGCTCAAGGTAGGATTCCTTGGTGACGCCTTTGCCCGTGAACACCCCCAAAAGGGCTTTGATGGTCATGCCCAAGAGCTTCTTGGGCGAAGAAATCAAGAAGGCCCCCGCCGCCGCCCCGCCGATGATCAGCAGTTCCACGGGCTGGAAGAGCAAGGACAGGTTTCCTCCCTCTAGGAGGTACCCGCCCACCACGCAGCCCAACACCACTAATATGCCGATTATCGCGAACATTAATTCTCCACCCTGACAGAAAACCGTCCCGCTGGCGCACCCGGCGGCTGTAGCGGGGACCGCCGGTCCGGCCCGCGGGCGCTGATGTCGGCACACAAAGGCGGCGGCCGGCCATGACCTGTCCGCCGCCGGTGGCAACGGCACGGTCCCAGACCGTCGGCCGCCGGCCGGCCCCCTCGGCGGGGCCGCGTGTCCGGCCCTGCCCATTAGGGAAAGGCGACCGAAAACCTTGGCCGTCGAAACGGGGTTGATTCTGAATTGTGTACTAACGGGGGTTTTTTGGCAAGACCATCCTGCGAGGGCGGCACGGCAGGCCGGCAGGCGGCCGGACATTGACAGGCCAGGCGCATTTGTTGTTAAATTATAAGGTAAGCCAATATTCCCGGATCGTTCAAGCCTTGGGCGGCCCAAGGCGGGCGGGACAACCGTCTCCCGACACGTCTTTTATCCCGTAAAGCCATTCTTAGCTTCAATTTCGATATTAACCTAATGGGGAGGTAGAGATGACCGGCATTCCCAAAAAAGGCTTTCTAGCCCTGGCATTTTCCCTTTTGCTTCTTTGCTCTTTTGGGGCGAATGCGGCGGAGGGTATCAAGGTAGGGGTGGTGTTGCCGTTGACGGGCACGGAGGCGCAGTTTGGCGAGATCGAGTGGAACAGCTTCCAGATGGCGCTGGATGA
>JAZDIQ010000116.1:0-2574 GCA_043804825.1 Pseudomonadota bacterium | reverse complement strand
GGCAGGCCAGAACATTCAACGGGCCATCGGGAGCGCATGAAATGCGACAAGTCCTATTCGTCCCCATTAGTGTCGGTGAGGTTTTAAAAACAATGGCCAGATTTTCACGCGTTTTGGGCGTGGGTGATGGCCAAGGTCTTGAAGCCGACCGGGAGCGCCGGCGCAGCTTCGAACGGCAACTCCGAGCCCATTACCAGCGCAAGCAAAAGCGTCGGCGGTGATGGCCGGTCCGCTCTGATGAGGCAGTCCACGCGGCATCGGCATGGTGGGAACATGTAACGGCCCATCCGCGGTTCTGAGGCCGTGACTAGATCAGGCACGATAAAGGCCCTAGAAGCTGGTTCAAATCCAGCATGCCGCACCGAAAATAGTCCCAGGAGAGCGCATGGAAACACGCGAATTCAGATACGGCCTGAAAGTGCGGGTGGTCAACCCCTCCCCGGAGCGCGCCCACACCAAGGGCTGGGAGGGCACGCTGGGCCAGAGTAGCCGAGGCCCCCGCAAGCGCGGCGTGCGCGCTAGCGGCAGCTGGGGCGACTGGTGGCACGTGCAGTTTATCGGCGGCTCGGGGCTCTACCCCAAACACGAGCTGGAGTTGATCTGATGACCGACTCCCTGCTCCATAACCCGGCCGTGGAGAGGCTGGGCACACGGGTAGCCCCTCTAAAAAGAGACCTGGCCGATCTCCTACGCCTAACGGAGCGCTACATGCCTGGCATCAGCCTGGCCGAGGCCCTGGCCTGGTGCCGCCGTGACATCGAGAACCTGAGTGATGAGTACAGGGCGATGAAGGCCAGGGGGGAGGCCCTGTGAGACGTACCACCAGGGTTTTGCTGGCCCTCGGCTACGGGCTGCTCTCGCTCTGTGGGGCCGCGCAGTGGATCCACACGCTGTGGACCCGCCAGGCTTTAGGTCTCAGCGTGCTGTTCCTGGGGCTGTTCGCCGCCGGCCTGGCCGTCCTGCAGGTGGCTTTGTGGCTGGGCCGCGAGCGCCGCAGCATCCAGATCGGCAACGCCCTGGGCCTGGCCAACGCGCTGATGATGCTTTTGGCCTGGTGGTGGGTGAGATAGGAGGAAAGCATGAGACGCCTAGTAAAAATCACGGTTGCCGCTGCCCTTGTCCTGGCCTTGGCGGCGCCGGGGTGGGCCGAGCCCCTGGTGCTGGAGTACGGCACCACGGCGGAGCCGCTGTTCGTGCCCGGCGACAACGTGACGGCCCGGGTGGTTGAGATTATCGGCCAGGCCCGGAAGTCCATACGCGTACAGGCTTACGACATAACCAGCCCGCAAATCGCCCAGGCCCTGATCGCCGCCCATGACCGTGGCGTGGAAGTGGTGTTGATCGCCAACAAGGCCACGAGCCACAGCAAATATAGCGTGTGCACCATGCTGGCCCAGGCCGGCGTGGTGGTGTACCTGGATGGCAAACACCGCATTGCCCACAACAAGGTCATGGTGATCGATGAGGTGTGGGTGCTCACCGGATCATTCAACTGGACGGCAGCGGCACAAAAATCCAATGCCGAGAATCTGCTGGTCGTGCGCTCCGCCACCCTGGCCCAGCGCTATCTGGCCAACTGGGCACGGCATCGGGAGCACTCGGTGGCGTGGGAGGCACGCTAGTGAGTATCCTCCCCATCACCTGCCCGGCCTGCGCCCATACCTTTGACGCTATTCAGTCTTTGGCCGAGGGCGAGTTGCGCGAGTATCTGGAGCTGCTGGCCGGATTCGGCTCCCTGCGCTCCACCGTGGAGGCCTACCTGGATTTGTTCCGGGCGGCGCCGGACGCGGCCATGCGGGTGCCCACCCGGTTGCGCCTGGTCCGGGAGCTGCGCCGCCTTTGGGATGAGAAGTCCTTCGTCTTCAACCGCCACCTGCACCACGTCAGCCAGGCCCAGATCAGCGAGGCCATCACCCAGACCGTGCGGGCCATGCAGGGCAAGGCCGGAGTGGTGAACCACAATTACCTGAAAAAGGTCATGCTCGGCCTGCTGGACAAGGAAGAACGCCTGGAAAAGCGCCTGGAGTCCAAAGACGAACAAGCCCTGGAAGCCCGGCGCCGCGCGGGCCAGCATCGCCAGGAGTCCCCGCCGGCCCCGACGCAGCAGACAGGCGACGACAAGCCGCTCTGGGAGCAGCCCCTGGAGGATCAGGTGGTGGCCCTGGCCTGCGTGTACAAGAGCCCGTTGCTCAGGGGCGCCGGCTGGCGGGTCATGGTGGAACAGTCCTTGATCGGGGCTGGCGTGAACCTGGAGCCGCTCCAGGTGCTGGCCAAACGGGCCGAGAGCGCAAGCGATCTGGCCGGACGCGGGGCGGAGCTGCTAAGCCGCTGCCGCGCGGCGGGTAACGACCTGGTCCCGGCGGCCCAGTGCCTGCCGGGGATAGGAGGCAAATGATGTTTGCCCGAGCTGACCTGGGATTTACCCGTGTAGGTCCCCGCTGGGAGCACGATCAGGCACTGACCGAGCTAGAGGCCTGGTGCCTGGATTGCGTCAGGGTGTGGTGCCAGCGGGGCACGCCCATTCCCTCGTGGGTGCTCGCCGGCCACGTGGGTCTCAGCGATCGCCAGGTGCGT
>JAZDIQ010000115.1:0-3898 GCA_043804825.1 Pseudomonadota bacterium | reverse complement strand
GGCCTAAGTTCCTCTGATACAAGAACATACGCAATTTAGCCGGCGTAGCTCAGTGGCAGAGCAGCTGATTCGTAATCAGCAGGTCGCGGGTTCAAATCCCATCGCCGGCTCCACAAAAATACAATGAAAAGCGATATGTTAGCCGCGCCCCGGTTGCTTCCCAGAGCATACCGGGGCGTAGCTTTATTGCCTGTTTTTGGCCTTTTTTTGAGGGGTCAGTATCCCAAAAGTATCCCAGTGAATTGCCCCCCAAGTCCAAGCAAAGCCCATGCTGCCTATAGGGTTTATCTGACGCCTTCTTGCCCTAATGAGCCTGTTTTCACCTGAGCAGAGGCATATGGGTTGCCGATGTAACGTGAATGGGCGCCCACAGAGGACTTAAAATCCCCAGCCGGCAACGGCGTGCGGGTTCGAGTCCCGCCCCAGGCACCAATGATTTCAATAATTTAAATTGACAGCCGAGGCGTAGAGAAACCTACGCCTCGGTGGTTTTTTGTCTGTTTTTGGCCGTTTTTTGGGATTTCAGTATCCCAAAAGTATCCCAGTGAAAAGGGCCTGGGCCGAAGCCTGGTGTACAGGGGAGACCTTTGGCAGCTGGGCTGTTCGCCCCAGATTGATCCAAAGGCCTTCAGGCCGGGTTGCTCGTTTTCGGCAGGTGAGGGATGCAGGTTTCCAGGCTGATGTCGCGTGTGAGGAAAACCTGGCAGCCCGAAGCCGCAATCTGGATTTGGCCCAATAAGACTTGACCATGTGGCCAGCGGCGACACGTTCCGATCGGATGAGCTTTGCCACAGCCACTTTTTGATTGACTTCTTCTGACCGTCCCCATAGAAGTAAACAGCTTGAGCAGGCCACGCGAGTGGTTAAAAGGGAAGACGGTGCGAATCCGTCACGGTCCCGCCGCTGTAAACGGGGACGAAAGCCGCAAAAGATCGTCGGTTTCTAAGTGAAGCGTCGATCGTAAAGCCACTGCCGAAAGGTGGGAAGGCGCGGCCGGTAGGATGAACCGTAAGTCAGAATACCTCCCTGCTCAATAAAATTGATCCGCCTAGGCTTTCGCGGAAAGGCCGTAGGGCAAAACCTTTGAGGTGCGCCCATAAGGTAGGGTCTCCTCGGGGTGACCAAGTAAGACGGGTGCGGTCCCCCTGGTTCGTCATGAGCCAGGGGGACTTTTTTTGCTTGGTGGAGGCCGCGTTGGCGTAGGCGTTTCCTGGCCATTTTCTGTGCCGCGGGACCGGAGAGATGGCTCCGCAACAGATAGCGCGCGGTCATTGGCGACCCGCGCCGTGGTACACCAACCGGGAGAGAGGAAACTGAGGATGATCAGCAACACGAATTCATCAATCACAACCAAGCCTATGTATTTGTTGTTTATTTTAATGGTGCTGGGTGCTCTGGCCCTGAATCCGGCCTGGGCCGCGGCCGCTGAGTCCAGCGAGGGAGGCGTGGGCAAGCTGGGCGAGATGGTGGTGACGGCTACCAAGACAGATCAGAACACCATGGACTTGCCCTTCTTTGTCAGCGTGGTCACCAGGGAGGAGATCGAAAACTCTGGGGCGCGCAACCTGGGGGAAGCCCTGCGCAGCGTTCCGGGCCTGCAGATCGGCACCCAGGGCAATGCCTATCCCCACATCGAGGTGCGCGGTTTTCGCGACACTAAGGACTTAGCGGTGCTGATCGACGGTATCCCCTTCCGCCAGGTGGACGGCTCGGCGGACCTGACCATGCTGCCCCTTAACCTGGTGGAGCGCATCGAGTTCGTGAAGGGCCCCTCGTCCTCTATTTGGGGGCGCGGGGCGGTGGCGGGTGTGCTGAACATCATCACCAAACCCGCTGACACTAGCAAGCAGCAGACCAAGATACAGATGGGCGGCGGCAGCTTCAACACCTTGCAAGGTGACACTCGCGTGGTGACGCCCTATGACGGCGGCTATGTGATGCTGAACGCTGGCGGCTCCACCAGCTCCGGGTTCCAGGACCGCACCGACCGGGAGTCCTACAACGCCCTCCTGCAACTCAACCACAAAGCAGCTAAAAAACTGGACCTGGGCGTTCAGTACCTGCACAGCTACGTCTCTGCCGATCGTGGTTCTATCATCCCCCTGGTGAATGGTGAGCCGGCATATGGCGTCAGCCGCGAATCCAACTATGGCATTGACGGCGCCACCTACAACGGCCGCTATCAGGCGTTGAGCGTCGCGCCGACCCTGAAGCTGAGTGATGCCGTCACGGTCAAGGACGTGCTGACCTTCGCCGCCTTCGACCGCTTCGCCACCGGCGGCATCACCATAACCCCCAAGACCAGCACCAAGGGCTGGTGGGAGACTGATTCGGACCAGACCAGCATCCATAACGATCTGAATTTTACGTTCAAAAACCAGTTCGGCCCGGCCGCAAACACCCTACTGCTGGGCAACTACTTGGAAAGGGGGCAGCAGGAGTCGAATAGCCCCAGCTTCACCAGCGCGCCCACCTATGGCCCGCCGGATTGGCAGAGGCCGTTGTCCAATAAGAACAACCCACCTAAGGGTATCCGGGGGGCCACCACTCGCAGTAATTACGACCAGACCATCATCAGCTTCTACGCCCAGGACCAGGTCAATTACGGTCGCTTCGGTTTCATGGCCGGCGTGCGCTATGACAGCTTTGACGAAGAGTTGAGCCAGTCTGGGCAAAAGGTGAAGGCCGAACAGTCGGACTCGGCCTGGACGCCCCGCTTCGGAATTGACTATCTGGCCTATAAGGGCCGGGACACCGAGTTGACCCTGTTCGCCAACTATGTGGAGGGTTTCCGCACCCAATTCCCTAGCCTCAGCACCCTAAAAGGCGTGACCCTGCCCCAGTTGTTGGACCCCGAGGAGACCAAAAGTTACGAGGGTGGCTTGAAGTTCGCGACCCTGAACGGCAGCCTTTTTGGCCAAGTCAGCTTATTCGAGACGGAAAAGAAGGGTCCGCGTTCATTCCGCACCAGTAGCGACGACTTCCTCTTCACCAACGCGCGCTCCAGGGTCACCGGCCTGGAGGCCGAAGTGCGCTACCGCCTGAGCCACCTGTTCAGCCTGTGGACCTACTACGCCTATCATGACGCCCACCACCTGGAGTTCACGGACTCCAGCGGCAATTCCTTCGCCGGTTACCGGGTGCGCATGTCTCCCCGCCATATGACCGGAGCCGGTGTGAACTTCCATTGGAAGGATTTCAATTGGAACGTCTCGGCCATCTACGTGGGCGATCGCAACCTGCGCGACAACACCGTGACCGCTCCCCAGAACCTGCCGGCCTACACCGTGGTCAACACCGCCCTGGGCTACACCTTTGGCAAGTACGAGGTGCAGTTCGTGGTGAACAATATCTTCGATGAGTTCTTCATCAACGACGATTTCTCATCCCAGGATGCCGGCTGCGCGGGTGAGCCGCTGAACTTCTTTGTTTGGCTGAGGGCCAACTTCTAGGAGATAGCCCGTTCCCTTACCCCATGACCCAGGGATGGCCGGTTTGCTGGCTCACACCTTTGTTCGCAAATGCTTGATGGCCATGGTGGCCGGGCTGATCTGCGGGGCAGGTCAGCCCGGCCAGGCCTCGGCCGCGGAACAGGCACCAGCCGTGCTGGTCTGGGCCACCAACCTGCACGACACCCGCCGGGCCGCGGTGGCCGCCTTTGAGGCCGATCATCCCGGGGTGCGCATACGCATCCTGCCAATCGCCACGCCCTGGAAGCTCTACCTGCAATGCCTCTACGGTCAATGCCCCGACGTGATCACTTTCTTCCAGGTGGGGGCCTTCCAGACCTTCGCGCGCAACAATCTCTTGTTGCCACTGCCACCCGAGAACCCGTGGCCGCACTATTCCGCGCTTCGGGACTACGCATTTCGCCGTGGCGACGGCGCCCACCTGGCTG
>JAZDIQ010000114.1:0-68050 GCA_043804825.1 Pseudomonadota bacterium | reverse complement strand
GGGGACCCCAGCACCCCATGGTGGGCTGGCTGTACCTGGATGAGAGGGTTTGGGCTGGCTATCTGCAAGACGGCTACTACGCCATCTTTGACCTCAAGGACAAAGGTCGTCCTGAATCGCAAGCCAAGGGCTACGTAAAGGCGGCTTCCCTGCGCAAGCTCAGCGAAGAGGAGCGTGCCGCCATGGCCGCCCCGGCTCCAGTGGCCAAGGCTCCCGAGCCGGTGGCTCAGCCTGTGGTTGCCCCGACCCCGGCCCCGGTAGCCAAGGCCGCCGAGCCCAAAGCTCAGCCTGCCGTTGCCTCCACCCCGGCCCCGGTGGCCAAGGCTCCCGAGCCCAAGGCTCAGCCTGCCGCTGCCCCGGCCCCGGCCCCGGTAGCCAAGGCCGTCGAGCCCCAGGCCCAGCCTGCCACCGCCCCGGCCAAGGCGGGCATGCAAGCCAGCGCGCCGGCTCCCGTGGCCATGCAGGAAAAGCCCGCACCCGCCATGGAGGCCAAGCCCTCCGCCCCCACGACCACCAGGCCCTCGGCGGCGGGGGTGACGGTGGTGGCGGGCAAGCCGCCCCTGCCCAGGCCGCTTACCCTGGCGGCGGCCGTCGCCTATGCGGTGGAGAACAACCTGGACGCCGCCGTGGCCCGTCAGGAGCAGGCGGTGCAGGAGGAGCAGAGGACCCAGGCCAAGTGGACCTTGTTGCCCTCCCTGATCCTGGAGTCGGAAAGTAGCTGGAAGGACCGGGACGTCGCCACGTCCTCGCGTTCGCTCAAGACTGGCAAGCAGTCCCTGGAGGCCTCCATCTCCAGCGACCAGACCGTGCAGCGCCAGTCAGCCATCCTGTCCTGGGACCTGCTGAATCTGGCCGTGAATCTCAACCGCTGGCGCCAGGCCGACGCTCGCTGGCAATCCAGCGCCGAGCATCTGCGGCGCGTAAAGCAGGACCTGGCCTTGGACGTCACCCGGGCGTACATGCAAGCTGCGGTGGCCGAGGCCTCGGCCAAGTCCGCCCACGACATCATCGACAAGCTGAAGAAGCGCACCGCCCTGGTCAAGCGGCAGGTGCAGGACCGCACCGTGGCCGAGGTGGCCGGGCTGGAAGCCGAGGCCCACTTCATAAACCTGATCATGCGTTTCAAGCAGCACGAGCGCAAGGCCGAAACCCATAGGGCCGAATTGGCCCGCCTCATGGGCATCAGCCGAGTGGAAGACGTCGAACTGCCTCCCTTGACGGTCGAGGAGCATATCGACAAGAACACTCCCAAGATCGAGGTTCTTTGGAATGAAGCCCAACGCCTGCGCCCCGAATTGGTGGCCCTGGATTTCGACAAGGACATTTCCCTGCGCGACGTGACCTCGGCCATGTCGCGGCTGTTGCCCTCGCCCACGGTCTTCGCCCGCTTCGATCATGACAACAACTCCTACCTCTCCGAGAGCGAGTGGTTCACGGTGGGCCTGAAGCTGTCCTGGGATTTGTTGGGCATGCCGCGCAACCTGGCCGAGAGCAACGTGGCCCGCGCCCGGGTCATGTTGGTGGACAAGCGCAAGGAAGCCATGCTCACGGCGATCTTCACCCAACTGCGCCTGGCCAGCATCGAGCAGGCCGAGAGCCTGGATGACATCGACCTTCTGCGCGACCTGAACGACAGCCGCTCGCGGCTGTTGACCGCGGTGGACGGCCAGGTCAAGCAGGGCAAGTCCCACGAGGGCGACCTTCTGGACGCCGAGCAAAAGTACCTGATCGCCAACAGCGAGTACCTCAACTCCTACGGCCGCCTGGTTACGGCCCGCGCCCGACTGAACAACAGCGTCGGCCGCGACTGGATGGCCAAGTAGGCCAAGATTGCGCATTCCATAATGTCGCTGCCCCGTTTGTTCATCCTCCTGGCTGGGTGTTGGCTGCTTATCGGCGGCCAAGCCCAGTCAGGAGAGCTTTCTTCCCTGCCGACCTTGCCCCAGGTGGCTCCGGTGTCCCGCGATCAACTGTCGGTGGTGCTGAGCAGCCGCAAGGAGGCGGTGCTCTCGGCCGAGGTGCGCGCCCAGGTGCAGCACATTTACCGGGAGTTCGGCCAATCCTTTGCCACGGGGCAGGTGTTGGTCGAACTTGACGCGTCCTCGTTCCACCGCCTCAACCTGGAAAAGGCCGACGTGCTCCTGGAGGCGGCCCGCAAGTCCTATAACGTCACCGCCCAGTTGTTCAAGGAAAAGTCAGCCTCCATCCTTGAACTGGAAAAGGCCAAGGCCGAGATGGCCGTGGCCGAGGTGAGCCGCAAGTTCGCCCTGCGCAACGTCAACGCCTGCCGCATCACCGCGCCTTACGGCGGCCGGGTGGAGAAGCTGTTTGTCAATGAGCACGAATTGGTGGACGAGGGGCGGCCCTTGCTCAAAATAGTGGATGACAGTGTTTTGCGGGCGCGCATCATTCTGCCTTCCGACCTGTTCGGCAGCCTCAAGATTGGTCAGCCCTTGAACATCCTCATCAAGGAGACCGGCAAGGAGGTATCGGCCAAGATTTCCCACATCAGCGCGGTCATGGACCCGGCCAGCGCCACCTTCGAGGTCTACGCCGAGGTGGAAAACCACGGGGGCATCCTGCGCAGCGGCATGACCGGGCGCCTGTTGGTCAACGGGGGCAGGAACTGATCTTGATCCCGCCCTCGCCCCAGCAGACCCCTCCCCAGGCCCAGGGCAGCCGCCCCGCCGAGCCGTTGTCGCCCGGCGAGGAGGCCCTGAAGCTCCTGGGCCTTTTGCACCAGCTCACCCTGGAATGCTTTTTGAGCCAGAGCCGGTCGGAGCTGGCCTTCCGTCTGCTCAACCGCACCATCCGCCTGGTGCATTACGACCGCGCGGTGCTGTGGGATTTCAGCGGGCGCAAACCGCGTTGCCTGGGCGTCTCCGGGCACAGCCAGGTGGACAAGCACTCGGAGCAGGTGCTGGACTGGCTGCGGTTGGTGGAGGCCATGCAGGGCCGGGCCGAGCACCAGATACTGTCCCCGGCGGCCTTCCCCGCCGAGGTGGCCGAGCAATGGGGGAAGCTCAGCGCGCAAACCGGCGGCACCGCGGTGATGTGGCTGCCCATCCTGGAGGACGGTCGCCTGCTGGCCGGCTTGTGGCTGGAAAGATGGGGTGGCCGGGGCTGGTCCCCGGGCGAACTCAAGTTGACCGCTTCCCTGGCCGTTTCCTATGCCGCCGCCTGGCGGGCCTTGCACCGCCCGCCCCAATGGAACCTGACATGGCGCCGACTGCTCAAGCCCAACAAGACAGGCTGGGTGGCCGTGGGCCTGCTGGTGCTGTCCCTGCTGTGGCACCTGCCCCTGCGGGTGGTGGCCCCTTGCGAGGTGGTTCCCAAGGACCCTTGGGTGGTGACGGCTCCCCTCAACGGGGTGATAGCCGAGGTGATGGTGCAGCCGGGGCAGGAGGTGCAGCCCGGGGACCTGCTCTTCACCTATGACAAGCGCACGGCTCAGGAGGAGATGAAGGTGGCCCGCCAGCAGGTGGAGATCATCCGCTCCGGGCTCAATCGCGCCAAGTTGCAGGCCTTCGTGGACCCCAAGTCGCGGGCCGAGGTGGGCCTGTTGGAGCATCGCCTGGAGCAGGAGGAGGCCCGCCTGCAAATGGCCGAGTACACCGTGGGCAAATTGGAGGTGAGCGCCGAGACCCAGGGCCGCGTGGTGTTGGACGACCCCCACCGCTGGCGGGGGCGCCCGGTGGCCTTGGGCGAGATGGTGCTGATGATCGTCAATCCCCAGAGCAACAAGGTTCGCATCTGGCTACCTGAAACCGACAACGTCGATTTTGACCGCGATCATCTGCTCAAGGTGGTGCTCAACGCTTTTCCCGAAAAGGAACAAGAAGCACGCTTGAGCTATGTGGCCCAGAACGTGGTCACCAACCCCGAGGGCGTGGCCAGCGTGCTGGCCGAGGCCCAGTGGGAAACCGAGCAGCCCGAGATGCGCATCGGCCTCAAGGGGATGGCGGTGCTCTACGGCCGCCGGGTTTCCCTGGCCTATTGGCTCTTGCGCAAGCCCCTGGCCCATGCCCGCAACTTTTTAGGTTGGTAGGCTGGGACTCTGTCGTCAAATTTTAAAGAGATACCACCACAGGCCAGCCGCCGCCCCCCCCAGGATGGTCAGGAACAAGAGCGCCCTCTTCAAGGCGTAGCGTCGGGCGCCACCGAGGCCGCCAGCGGTATTGCCGGGCAGCCGGGCGGTCTTGTCATCGGCGCGGTGCCCCGCCTGGCCGCCCACCCGCACCAGGATAACCGAGATATTGTCCGGCCCACCGGCCCGATTGGCCCGATGGACTAGTTCCCGCACCTGCTCTGGGAGGGATTGCCGGGAGGAGAGTACCTTGGCCATCTGGCTCTCCTCCACCGGGCCGTGCAGGCCGTCGGAGCACATCAAGAAGACATCGCCGGGTTGCGGGTCCAGGTTGAACAGGTCGGGCTCCACATCGGGGATGGCCCCGGCCGCCTTGGTGATCAGATTGCGCATGGGCGAGGTCTTGGCTTCCTGGGGGGAGAGCACCCCCTCGCGCACCTGCTGGGCCACCAGGGAGTGGTCCTCGGTGATCTGGGACAGGCGTCCATTGCGGAAGCGGTAGCAGCGGCTGTCTCCCACGTTGGCCACCACGGCCTGGTCACCCAAAATGGCCAAGGCCACGATGGTGGTGCCCATGCCCCGCAGTTGGGTATCCTCCTCGGATTTTCTATAGATGGCCATGGAGGCTTGTTGCACGCCGTCGTTCAACGCCCTTTTCAGGTCGCCGTCCCGGTGCGCGGCAAAGTACTCTTGGAGCACGGCGACGGCCGTCTGGCTGGCTATGCTGCCGCCTTTGCGTCCCCCCATGCCATCAGCCAGAAAAAAGGTGGCCGGTTGGCCTTCGGGGGGCAACTCGGCGGGCACGAAGATGGAGTCCTGGTTTTCCTCGCGCACGCAGCCCACATCGCTGCCGCCGGCAAAAGCTAAACGCACGGGGGCCTCCACCGCCATTCCGGAGGGCGCGTGTTGGTTTTGGGTGGCATCGCCAACCATCGTCGAGGAGGAATGCTGAGTATCCAAAGGCTCAACCCTCTCGGGGGGCTGTCACCGAGGCAGTCGGTGAGTGCCCGTAGGGGCCGTGGCCAAGGCCAAGGCCATTCACCATCCATTGCGCCGCCGTGGTCGCTAGCGGGCCTCGGCCTGGAGGCGCTTGGCTTCTTCCAGCTTCTCCCTGGCCTCCCGGTTGCCGGGGTCCATGGTCAAGGCCAGGTTGAGGAAGCCGATTCCTTCTTTATATTTGCCGCCCCTGATCAAGGTCGAGGCGGTATCTATTTGGGTCTTCACCGGGTCCACCCCGCCTGGCCCCTTGTGCCCCGACGGGAGCTTGCCGGCGGCGGGCGGCTGGTTCTTGGTGACGCGGTCCAGCTCCTTTTGCTTTTCCCAAAGCTGCTTTTTGACCGGCAGGGTGTCCAAGGCCGAGTGGGCCTCCATCAGGTCCGGGGCCACGCTTAGGGCTTCCTTGAACTTGGCGCTGGCCCCGTCGAAATCGCCCTTGTCGACCTTTTGCTCGCCTTGCTCCACCAATGCCTTGGCCTTGGCGATCAACTCCGGGGAAACCTTGGGGGCTGTAGCCTTTTGGTCGGCCAGGCGCCGCTGCTCCTCGGCCTCGGCCTGCTTTTTCTTGAGGTCGTCCATTTCCTTTTGCAGGCGCAAGGCTTTTTCTTGGGCTACCCGGGCCAGTTCCTCGGCCTTGGCGGTGTCTTCCATGGCCTTTTGGCTGGAGGGCGGGGCCAGGCGGTTTTTAACCCATTTGTCGCCGCCGGCGAACCATCCGATCAGGGACAGGATCAGCAGCAAGCCCGCCAGGCCGCCGGCCAGCATGAGCTTCTTTTGCCGAGGCATAGTGGGGATGTAGTGGAAGCTCTTGCCCTCGATGATCCGGTCCAGGGTCTGCAAGAGCAGGTCGGCGCTGGTGAAGCGCTTTTCGGGGCGCCGTTCCAGGGCCTTGAGCACCATGTTGGAGTAGGAATCGCTGACCGTGGGCTCCACGCTGCTGGGGGAGGGCGGCAGGTCCTGGCTGTTGGCCGAGGACTGCGCCTGGGCGGGCGTCTTGCCCGTCACCATCTCGTACATCACCACGCCCAGAGAGTAGATATCGCTGCGCCCGTCGACCTTCATGGCCGCCTTCTGCTCGGGGCTGGCATAGCGCGGGGTACCCAGGGCCACGCCGAATTGGGTGATGGTGGTCTCCCGGGTCCAGTCCTTGGCGATGCCGAAGTCGGTCACCACCACCTGCCCGGTGGGGGAGACCATGATGTTGGAGGGCTTGATGTCGCGGTGCACCAGGTTGTGGGAGTGGGCCTTGGCCAGGGCGCGGGTTATTTGGCGCGTGATGTCCAGGGCCTCGTTCTCGGTGAGCTTGCCGCGTTCCGTAAGGATGTCGGAGAGGGTGCGCCCCTCCACGTAGTCCATGGAGAAGTAGTAGATGCCTTCGTGTTCGTCGACATAGTGGATGCGGATGATGTTGGGGTGATGCAGCTCAAAGGCGGCGCGGGCCTCGCCCTTGAAGCGGGCCACCATGTCCTTGTCCACGGCGAACTCGGGCAGCAGCACCTTGATGGCCACGTTGCCGTGCATCATGTCGTGCTCGCCCAGATAGACCTCCGCCATGCCGCCCCGGCCGATCAGGCGGCTGATGCGGTATTTGCCCAAGCGGGTTCCCGGCGTCAGGGATTGGCGGATTTCCCGGCGCTGGTTGCTGATCTCGGTGTGGTTAGCTTGCGAAACCATGCTAAGGCTCCCTTAGTGGGTAGGCGCGACAGGAGAGTGAGGTGCTCATCCCCTGATCTTGTCCAGGGCCTGGGCCAGGTCGGTTCTGAATTCCTGGGCCGTGGCATAGCGCCTGGCTATGTCTTTGTTCAGGGACTTGTCCACCACCTTGGCCAGGGCCTCGGGGATGTGGGGGTTGCGCTTGCGCACCGCAATGGGCTTGTCCTCCAATACGATGAGCTGGGGGCTGCGCAGCTTTTCCTTGCGCATGAACTGCTTGAGGGCACCCAGGGGTGAGACCTGGGTATGCTCCCGTTTGCCCTGCAATCTGGCCAGTTCCTGGGGCGTGGGGAAGTTGAAGGGGTATTTGCCGGTGAGCATATGGTACAAGGTGGCGCCGATTGAGTACAAGTCCGCCGGCTCCTTGACCGAGTGGGCGTCTTCCACCTGCTCGGGGGGCATGTAGAGCACCGTGCCCATGGCCATGCCCAGGCGGGTGAGTACCGTGCCCCCGGCACCGGAGAACTGCCGCGACAGACCGAAGTCGCCGATCTTGGCCACCACGCCCAGGCTGGAGGTTTCCTTGAGCAGGATGTTCTCGGGCTTGAGGTCCCGGTGCAGCACGTTGTTTTGGTGTAGAAAGGCCAGACCTTCCAGGGCCTGCAGGATGTAGCCCCCCGCCAAGGGCGGCGCCACCAGACCCTTGCACTTGCGGATTAGCTCCTCCAGGCTGCCCAGGGGTGCGTATTCCATGACCAGGTAGGGCTTGCCCGAGGCGGCGTCGCAGCCATTATCCACGTAGGCGATCAGCTTGTCGTGGTAAAGCTCCCGCATGATGAATATCTCGCGGTCGAAGCGGGCGCCCAGGATGGGGTTGTCGATGCTCATCTTCTTGAGGGCCAGCAGGCGGGCCGTGGCTGGGTGGTAGACCAGGAAAACCTCGCCCATGCCGCCATGTCCCAAGGTCTTGATGGGCCGGTAGGGGCCGATTAATTTGCTGGGCTCCTCCACGCGGCTGGGCAGGCAGTGGGGGCAGCAATAGATGGGGATTTCTCCCAGGTGGGCGGCACGTCCGTCCGAACTCGCCAGATTGCTCACGTCGCTGCCGCAGCGATGACAGCGCAGGGTGCACAGGCCCAGCGGGGGGGTGGGGGCTTCCTGCCCCTGGGCCTGAGTCTGCCGGGAGGCGTCATCCTGCTCCCGGGTGGCGGCGGGCGGGGCGTTAGCGGGCGGGTCCGCCGGGCCGGGCGGAGGGGCCGAATTATGCTGTAGTCTCACCCTAAGCTTGGTGTAGCCCACCTCGATAAGATCGCCGTCGCTAAGTTCGGCCTCATCGACGAAGAAGCCGTTGACCTGGGAGGGGTTGGTGACGTCCAGATCCTTGAAGTAGACCCTGGGGGGCGCCACCTCCAGGAGGAAGTGATGGCGGGAGATGTAGGGATCACTGTCTCCGAACTTGATCTTGGCCTTGCCGCCCCGGCCGGCCACATAGGTGGTAGAGGCCTCCGGCAGGCTGAAAAGATGGCCCTTGTCCGGCCCCTTTACGATTTCCAGACTTATCTTCATCTTCTCGGCCCGCCCCGGTTCAGCGTGGTCTGTTTCAGGACTTGGCGCAAGTCAGGCAAATATCCTGGCCATTTTTTTCGGTCATGCACTTGCCGCAATAGGCCTGGCGGCAGACGGGGCACAGCTCGGTGGCCGCCTCGTCGGGGTGATGAGGGCAGTTGGGCATCTTGAGCATGGTGCGGTTGAGGTCATCATATGCCCCGTACTCGTCAAGGCCGGAGGAGGGCGACTCGGAATCATCTCCCGGTAGGGAGGACCTTCCCTCTTCGTACTGGCCCGCGCCGGCGGTTTGGGATGGATCGTTGGGTGGCGCGCTCCCCTCGCCCAGAGTGTCCTCCAGGGCCATGGTGGGGCTTTCTGGTGGAGTGTAGGGTCCTGCCTCTTGGTGGGAGCTGGCCTGCCCGGCCGGGGATGGCTCCAGGTCGGCGGTGGCGGTGGCCCCCAAGTCGCTACCCGCTTGGCTGATGATCATGGTGGCGTCGGACTCGGGTGCGGGCGGCAGGGAGGCCTCCATCACGCCTTGGGTCAGGTCGCCGGGGTCGCTGGTCTGGCTGTCCTCCCGGGCCTGGGGCGGAATATCCGGGGGCAGGGAGGCCTCCAGCACGCCCTGGGTCGGATTGCCGGGGTCGCTACTCCAGGCCACGGCAGGGGGAGGTTCGGGCGGGGTCTGCGCCGAACTGGGTGAAACTGGCCAGGGAGGGACCTCCTGGTCGTCAATGTGGGAGGTATCCGAAAGACCGGCCGCCGAGGTGGCCCCATCGCCACCCCAAGAAGAAGCCGGCCCAGGGCCAGGGGAGTCTGGCGGCGGCGCCAGGTGGTCCGCGGGGGGGGCATCGACCGGCTTGGGGGCCTCCTGTTCGGAGGTGGGGGTGGAGGGCCACTGATCGCCCTGGCTTTCGCCCGCATTGGCCGGGTCCTGGCTCTCGGCCAGGGGACGGATCTGGGTGGCCATGTCATCGAAGCCCTGGCCGCCTATCTGGGTGTGCCCCATCATCATCTCGTCTTGCACCACGAAGCGAAAACGGTACTGATCGAAGATCATCTCGTCGCCGCTCTTGAGGCGCATGGGCGAGCCGGCTTCCAGCTTGGTGCCGTTGAGATAGGTGCCGTTGGTGCTGCGCTGGTCCTCCAGATAGTAGAAAGGCGCCTGGTATTGAATGGTGGCGTGCAGGCTGGAGATGGTGGGCTTGGCCAGCACCAGGTTCACGTTGCCCCGCGCCTCGCGGCCGATGACGGTTTGGTCGAAGGTCAGGTCGACGCTGTTTTGCCCGGTCACCGAGTCCAGGTCCAGCAGGCGAGGGGGGTTGGGATTGGTGGTGGATGTGGCGCTGGGCGGGCTGGCCTGGGCGGCCGGGGCGGAGGCTCCCTGGCGGCCGCGCTTGGCCACCAGCAAGGCCACCACGCCCGCCAGCAATACGCCAGCCACCACCAGGATCCAGAGCAGGTTGGATGAGGGCTCGGGCTTGGCCTCTGGCGCGGGCGCGGGGGCCGTCGCCCGGGCGGGAGACGGGCTGTTGGCGGCGGGGACGCTGGCGGGCGCGGCCTGCTGCTTGGCCAAGTCGCGGTTGATCTGCTGGAAGACGCCCTCGATCTCCTCGGCCTTCAGGGCGCGGTAGTACTCGCCGCCGGTCTTGACCGCCAGCACCTGGATCATGCTGAAGTCGGCGGCCTCGGTGAAGGCCACGCCGAAAATATGGATATCGTTTTTCCTGGCCTCCTCGGTCAGGGACTGCTTGAGCCATTGGATGGCCTCGACGTCGCGTTGGGCGTTGCCGGTCTCCAGGATGCCGTCGGTCATGAAGATGATTATCTTGCGCGAATCCTCGCGCCCGGTGCTCTTGAGTTCATAGATGGCGCGCTCGATGGCCGTGTGGCTGTTGGTCCACTTGCCGCGATAGTCCAGGTGCTTGAGGCTGGCGGCATAGGCTTGGCGGGTTTCCTCCTGGGAGAGGAAGTGCAGGGGCTGGAGCAATTTGGCCTCGGTGTCGAAGATGATCATGGCCAACTGGTCGCGGGAATCCAGGCTTTCCAGGAAATTGATCGCCACTGACTTCATGAGTGAATGGGGATCGTTTTTTTGCATGCTGCCCGAGTTGTCGAGTACCAGCACGATGTCCAGGGGATAGCCTTGGTCTCCCTTGCCGGGCGTGGCTGCCAGCGCCCAGGGCGCCTGGGCCAGCCACATGACCACGCCCAGCATGACAAAAGCTAAATAGGCTAGTTTCTTCATGGGGATATGCCTTTCGTGCCCAATTACTCGACTAGGCCGCAGGTGTGCTGTGGCCATGGTCAAAGCATGGTTTTGTGGTCCTTGGCTGGTCCACAAAAAGCCAGTTGGTCTCCACTGCTGAAGACCGGGGGGCAGGCTAGGCATTTTGTATCGAGGGGTCTGTTCGCAGGTAATCCGCCCAAGGCCGGAGCCTGGAAACACTGGGCATTCTAGTCTGATTCGGCCCAATAAGTCAATGATGCATGGCGGGCCTCACAGGTATTTCGACCCCTTGGCGAAACGCAACCAAGCCTCTTGTTGGCAAGACAGCGGAGGAGGCTGTTTTTTATCAAGTTGCCAACCGAGAGCGGGATATTACCCGTCCTGTTTCCGCTGGGCAGCCAAGTATTGCGCCCGGGTTTGCGCGGGCCGGCCCGGAAATTCTCTTGGTCCGCGGCTGGTTATTCAAGAAAATAGATCAGGTTGCCGATTGACTTAATAACCTATCTTGAAGTTAAGGGTCCGCTGGCGAGGGGGGGCCAGGGGAAGGAAGGGCGGCATGGCCCAGGCGGTGGCAAGGTGGCTGGTGGGGGTGGTTCTGGAGCTGTTCCTGGCCGCGCCGGCCCCGGCCGCCGATCAGTCAGGGGCCAGCCCCCAGGCGGGACCCGGGGGCCAGGCTCTGGTGCCCGGTCAGGACCGGTCGGCCGCCGCCATCCCCAATATCGACCATCAACGTCTGCGGGCGGCCATGGAGGCCAGCAACCGGTCGGTTCGCCAGGAGCGGCTGTACCAATTCATGCGCCAGCACCGGCTGCATTGATGAAACAGCCCACGGGCCGGCGGGCCCGTGGGCTGTGGGTAGCCAAGGCGGAGCTAGGTATTAGCTCTTTTTGAGGGGGAATTTGCCGGCGATGAGGTCATAGTAGGCCTTTTCGCCGATGGTGCCCCAAGTGCCCACCTGCTTTTGGAACTTGACGAAGTCGTCATTCACCTTCTTGGCGATGGGGTCGGCGGCTGCGATCTCGTCCAAGACTTCCTTGGAGTAGACCCGCAGGGTATCCATGACCGCCTGGGGGAAGGCCAGCAGCTCCACGTTGTGGTTCTGGATGAGGTCCTCCAGGGCCGCGCCGTTTTGGGAGTCGGTGCCCGCCAGCATCCAGGTGTAGGTCTCGGTGCAGGCCACGTCGATGACGGTCTTGATGTCCTTGGGCAGGGCGTCATAGGCCTTTTTGTTGAAGAAGGCCTCCAGCACGGTGCCCGGCTCGTGCCAGCCGGGGTAATAGTAGTATTTGGCCACCTTATAGAAGCCCATGATCTTGTCGTGGAAGGGGCCGACCCACTCGGTGGCGTCGATGACGCCGCGCTCCAGGTTGGTGAAGATTTCGCCGCCGGGGGTGAGCTGCACGGCCACGCCGGCCTTGGCCAGCACCTTGCCGCCCAGGCCGGGGATGCGCATCTTCAGGCCCTTGAAGTCCTCGATCTTCTCGATCTTGCGGTTGAACCAGCCGCCCATCTGCACGCCGGTGTTGCCCAGGGGGCGCGGCACCAGGCCAAAGGGGGCGTAGACCTCTTCCCAAAGCTTCAGGCCGTTGGCGCCCCAGAACCAGGCGCTCATGCCCTGGGCGTTGAGGCCGAAGGGCACCGCGGCGAACCACTGGGCGGCCTGGCTCTTGCCGGCCCAGTAGTAGGCCGCGCCCGAGCCGGCCTCCACCGTGCCCTTGCTCACGGCCTCGAAGCTGCCCATGGCCGGGACCAGTTCGCCGGCGGCATAGACCCTGATCTTCATCTCGCCGTTGGTCATGTCCTCCACCCGTTGGGCGAAGCGCTCCACGCCGGTCTGGAGGTAGGGCAGCTTGGGCGGCCAGGTGGTGACCATCTTCCAGTTGAACTTGGCCTTGGCGGCCCGAGCCTTGGGCGCCCCCACCAAGGTGGCCGCCGCGGCGGCCGCCGTCCCCACGCAGGCCTTTTTCAGGAATTCGCGTCTTTTCATGCTTCCCTCCTGTTAAGGATTATGGCTCGCTCGCCGACCGGGAAACAGCCGCGCAAGGTGCTTTGAGCCCCGCGTCCCCAGAGCTTTTCCCCGGCAACATTCAAAAACACCGCCAAGGCCTTTGTCCTGGCGTCCTGGCCAGGCCGCATCCCCCCGCTTAGTTAGTGTAAAGGACCTTGGGCAGCCATGTGGCCAACTCCGGGAAGAACACCACCAGGAGCAGGCCGATCAATTGCAGTATCACGAAGGGTATTATTCCCCGGTAGATGTGGCCCGTCCTGACACCTTCGGGAGTCACGGCCTTGAGGTAAAAGAGCGAGAAGCCAAAGGGCGGCGTCAGGAAGGAGGTTTGCAGGTTCACCGCCAAGAGGATGCAGAACCACACCGGGTCGAAGCCGAAGTCGATCATGATGGGGGCCAGCACCGGCACGTGGATGAAGGTGATCTCGATGAAATCCAGGATGAAGCCCACCAGGAAGATCACGCCCATGACGATGGCCAGCACCACCCACTTGGTGTGCTGGTGGGCCATGTCGGATAAAAAGCCGCGCACCAGCGCGTCGCCGTCCAGCTCGCGGAAGGTGAGGCCGAAGGCCGCCGCGCCCACCAGGATGATGAAGACCATGCAGGTCAGGCGGGTGGTGCCGTGCATCACCTCGATGAGCATCTTCCAGCTGAACTTGCGGTTGAGCACCGCCAACACCACCGCGCCCACGGAACCCACCGCCGCGGCCTCGGTGGGCGAGGCCACTCCGGCGAAGATGGACCCCAGCACCGAGATGATCAGCACCAGGGGCGGCACCAGGGCCCGCAGGACCCGCAGTATGAAGTCGCGGTTGGAGGTTTGCCCCTCCTCGCGGGGAATGGGCGGGGCCATTTTGGGGAACAGGTTGGAAACGATGGCGATGTAGATGATGTAGAGAACCACCAGGAGCATGCCTGGGATGATGGCGCCCACGAACAGATCGCCCACTGGCACCTGCACGATGGTGCCCAGAAGCACCAGCACGATGCTGGGGGGGATGATCTGGCCCAGTGTGCCCGAGGCGGCCACCGTGCCCGTGGCCAGTTCCTTTTGATAGCCGCGACGGATCATGGTGGGCACGGCCAACAGGCCCATGGTTACCACCGTGGCGCCCACGATGCCCGTGGAGGCCCCCAACAGCGCCCCCACGATCACCACCGAGATGGCCAGACCGCCCTTCATGCGGCCAAAGAGCATGCCCATGGTGTCCAGCAGTTCCTCGGCCAGGCCGGAGCGCTCCAGGGTGATGCCCATGAAGATGAACAGCGGCACCGCGATCAGCACCACGTTTTCCATCACCCCCCAGATGCGCAGGGGCAGCAGGTCCAGGAAGGGCAGGCCCGGGCCCAGCAGGGCGAAGACGATGGAGGTGCCCAAAAGGGTGAAGGTGACCGGGAAGCCCGCCATCAACAGGATGGTCAGGGCCAGGAACATCCAGGCCGCCAGGTATTCTTCCATCAGCGAGCCTCCTTCTTCTCATCGCTGGACTCATGGCCCAGGACGGTCAGGAGGCTCCGCAAAAACAGGGAAAGGCCTTGCAAGCCGAAAAGCGTGAAGCCCAGAGGGATGCAGGCCTTGAGCACGAAGCGCAAGGGGATGCCGCCGGGGTCGGGCGAGCCTTCCAGCATTTCGAAGGAGGTGTAGGCAAAGGGCACGGAGGTGATGATGACCAGCAGGCAGCCGGGGAAAAGAAAGAAGATGCAGCCCAGCAGGTTGATCCAGGCCCGGCCCTTTTCGCTCAGGCGCTGGTAGATGATGTCCACCCGCACGTGATTGTCGCTGATCAGGGTGTAACCCGCGCCCATCAGGAAGATGAAGGCGAAAAGGTGCCACTCCAACTCTTGGGTGAAGACGAAGCTGACATTGAAAACGTAGCGGAACACCACGTCCCCGAAGACCACCAGCACCAGTCCCAGCACCACCCAGGAAACGATGCGCCCCACGCATTCGTTGATGGCGTCGATCTTGCCCGCCAAGGACAATAAGACATTCATGATGATTTCCCTCAAAAAGATTTGGCTGCCGACCGGCCTTTCTCGCGGGGCCTGGTGAATGGTTGATAAACTACAGGGCTTTCGGCGGCGATCCGGTATCCGTGGCTTGGGGCCTTGCGGCTTGGCGGGACCAGGGTTTTGGTCAGCCTGGGCCGGAGAGGCGACCGTTTATTTATAGCGCACCAGCGGGTGCGGAAACAACCCATAACCCTTCAGCGATTAAACCTGGGGTCTATGTCTACATTAGGGATATTGGCTGGGGTTTCAGCGTGATGGCTGGTCCGGGGGTGGACCAGCGTCGTCCAGGACCGCCTTGATGGCCGATAGTAGGGCGGCTCTATGATAGGGTTTGGCCACGTAGCCCGCGGCCCCGGCCTGCAAGGCCGCCTTGACCTGCTCCTGGGCCGCGTAGCCGCTGGCTATGACAATTCTGGCCAGGGGATCATGGGCCAGTATCTCCTTGAGGGCCTTGTGGCCGCCGATGCCCGGCATGCCCAGGTCCATGATCACCAAGGCGATTTCCTGCCCTGCCTGGCGGTAGGTGGCCAGGGCCTCCTCGCCGCTGTGGGCGGTGAGCACGCGGTAGCCCGCCGAGCCCAGCAGGCGTTGGCCCATGACCAGGAGCGCCTCCTCGTCATCGACCAGCAAGATGGTGCCCTGGCCGTCAGGCGCCTCCAGGGGTTGGCCTTCGGCCTCTATCAGGGGGGAGGCGATGGCCAGGGCGGGCAGGTAGAGACGGAAGGTGGCGCCTTGGCCGGGGGTGCTCATGCATTCGATATGCCCGTCGTGGCCGGTGATGATGCCATGCACCGTGGACAGGCCCAGGCCCGTGCCCTGTCCCACTTCCTTGGTGGTGAAGAAGGGGTCGAATATTCTGGGCAGGTTCTCGGGCGCGATGCCTTGGCCGGTGTCGGTTACGCTGAGCATCACCCAATCGCCCGAGAAGGTCTTACCGCAGGTGGGGCAAGTCCTTTGATCCAGGGGTAGGTTCGCGGTGATGATGGTCAGGCGTCCCCCCTCGGGCATGGCGTGAAAGGCGTTGGCCGCCAGGTTCATCACCACCTGGCTCATCTGGCCGGGGTCGGCGTTGACCCGCCGCAGGTCCGGCGCCAGCCGCAAGTCCATGCTGATCATCTTGGGCAGGGTGCTTTGCAGCAAATCCATGGCCCTCCGCACCTCCTGGTTGATGTCCATGGGTCGGCGCTGGGGCTCCATCTTGCGGCTGAAGGTCAATATGTGTTGCACCAGGTCCCGGGCCCGCTCGGCGGCCTGGATTATGTGTGCGATGTCCTGGGGCTTGGTTTCACCGGCCAGGGCGTCCTCGCGGGCCAGTTCGGCAAAGCCCAGGATGGCGCCCAGAATGTTGTTGAAGTCATGGGCAATGCCCCCGGCCAGGGTGCCGATGGCCTCCATTTTCTGGGATTGACGCAACTGGCTCTCCAGCCTGGCCCTATCGGCCTCGGCTCGCTTGCGCTCGGTGATGTCGCGGGCGATGGCCTGGAAAACCCTTTCTTGGCCTCCCACCGGGCTCACGCTGATCTCGACATCGATCAGGGAGCCATCAGCCCGCCGGAAGACGGTCTCGAAGCTGGCCCGGCCGTGGGCCAGGAGTTCCCGGAAGGCCCGCTTGGCGCCGCTCCGCGCCTCCGGCGGGTGGCAGTCCACGGTTTTGAGGGCCAGCACGCGCTGGCGGGGGTGGCCCAGCAACTGACAGGCCCTTTCGTTGATGTCCAGGAAATTGCCTCGGTCGTCGTGCACGAAAATGGCGTCGTTGGAATGCTCGAAGAGCTGCCGGAACTTCTCCTCGCTCTTGAGCAAGGCCTGCTGGGCCTTGATCTGCTCGGTGATGTCCTGAATGATCAGGGTGAAGCCATGCACTAGGGCTTGGGGGTCACGCTGGTAGCTCCAGTCCACCCGCGCCAGGTAGTGAGAGCCGTCCCGGCGCTGGTTGGTGGTGAAGTAGGGCATTGCCTCGGGCTGTTCCCGCAGCAACTCCTGGAAGTAGGCCGGCAGGCCGTCCCGGTCCGGCCCGGGGGCCAAGGTCTCCCACAGGTGGGTGCCCAGCAACTCCCCGAGGCTGCTGGCCTGCATCTGGCCGAAGGCGGGATTGACATAGGTTATGCGCCCCGAGGCCTCGCATTCGGCCACGCCCAAGGTCATGGTCTCCAACAGCAGACGGTGCCGGGCCTCGCTCTGGCGAAGGGCCGTCTCCGCCCGTCGACCCCGCAGCAGGGCCCAGCCCAAAAGGGCCGCCGTGGCCCCCAGCAGAGCCAAGACCAAAAGCAGGGGTGTCAGCACGGCCTGGTGGCGTTGCCAGGGGGTAACCGGCCGGTTGATCACCCGGCTGCCAGGGGGCAAGGCCTCCAGGGGGATGTTGAACCGGGCCATTTGCTGGTAATCGAAGACCGCCCGGGAGTGGCTGTCGACCACCGGAAGTTGGGAGGGTTCCTTGCCGGCCAGGATTTCCAGGGCCAGGGCCGCCGCCTGCCGGCCGTGCGCGCGTCCCTCCAGCAGCATGCCTCCCAGGATGCCGTGCCGCAGGCGGGTCTCGTGCATGGCGTAGACCGGTACCGGGCTGGCCTGGCTGATAAGCCGGGTGCTCTCGGCGCGGGTGAAGGTGCGGCCGTCCTGGTCGGTGACGTAGGTGAGGATGAGGACCGCGCTGTCGGCGGGGAGGCTGGCCAGTTGAGCCTTGAGTTGGGCAAAGGAGGCGTCGGGGGAGAAAGAGAAGCGCAGGCGGTCTTGGAAGGCGGGCAGGGTCTCGTCCATCTCGCGTCGCATCAACAGGCCGCTATTGGTGTGGTCATGCACCGCCAGCACCTGTTTGACGCCTGGTTGCAGGGACAGTATCAGACGCAGGGTCCCGGCCAGGTCCTCGGTTTCCTTGACTCCGGTGACCTTGTCGCGTCCAGCCAGCATCCCGGGCCTGAAGCCGTTGATGCCGGCAAACACCACCGGCACGCCGGGGAACAGCCCGCCGGGGTTCTCCACGACCAGACTCAGGGCCGCGTTGTCCAGAACCATCAGCAGGTCCACCCGGCGGTCCCGATATTTTTCGGCCAGAAAGCGGCTCGCGCGTCGCAGGTTCTCGACGCCGGGATAACGCTTGGCGTCCAGGCGCTCAATGGCCGGGACTAGGTCGGGATAAACCTCGCGCAGGGCGGGCAGGATGCCGGCCAACTCGTTGTCCGACCAGGCCTCTCCTTGGTGGTAGGAATCCAGGATGACCACGCTGGGCAGGGTGGCCAGGGCCACGACCGGCGAAGGCGCGGCCAGCCCCATAAGGCACAACAGGGTGGCTTGTAGCAGGCCGGCTAGGACCCGGCGGCGGTACCGGCAGGCTACCGCCCTGTTCGCACGGACCATTGATATCTCCCCCCCGCCCCGATAGCTGGGGAGCGGTGCCTTGCCCTTTAGAATATCATGGGTCATCCTGGTAGGGGAGAGCTAGAATTATTCAGGATCTGACAGGGCGGGAGTGGAAAGGGTGCCCTGTGGGTAAATTGTGCGCGCCCGGGTCCCGGGGATGAATAAGATTTTCGCGCTCAGCCCGGGTCAGAGGCCGGGCGGCCGGGAAAACCGCCAGCCAAGGGGCTAAAATTTCAGATATAGTGGCAGTATGCCCCCAGAGAGATCCGATGGCATGAATGATGCTCTGTATAAATCACCGGAGTGGTGGACCCCTTGCCGGGCGGTGCCGATTGCGGGCGTGCGCTGGCGAGGCCACCGGCCATGGCGGGGGGAGCAAACCTTGTACGCCTGTCCACACCAGGCGGGAGATACGAAATGAGAGCCAAAGCGATTCGGTTCCTTGGCGGCGGTTTGTGCCTGGCCCTGGCCTGCACCCTGGCCGGGCCTTCCCCGGCGGAGGCCAGGGGCCATGGTGGCTGGGCCTGGGCCTTGCCCCTGGGCGCGGCCGCGGTGGCCATCGCCGGCCTAACCTACTACACCCACGCGGGCGTTTATTATCGGCCCGCCCCCGGCGGCTACATGGTGGTGCCGCCCCCCATGGAGATGGTGCCGCCTCCCGTGGGGGTGATGGCCGGCCCTCCGGCACCCATGGTGGCCAGCGCCCCCAATCCGGTCTCCGGATCGGTGGTGGTCAACTCCCCCAGCCTGAATGTACGCTCCGGCCCGGGCTACAACTACCCGGTGCTGACCGTGGTGGGGCAGGGCCTCACCCTGGAGGTGATCGGCAACAGCCAGCAGTGGCTGTCGGTGCGCACGCCCAGCGGTCAGACGGGCTGGGTGGACGGGCAGTTCACCACCCCGGCCGTCTTGCCGCCCCAGGGTTGATCCCTGATCCGCCGGAGCGCTGATCGGCGCGGCCGGGGGCCATGGTCCAGGCGCTGGGCGCTGGCTGGCCCCCGGCCGCGCTGTCTGCATCGGCCGAAAGGAGTCGCGCGCCTTCCGGCAAGCCTCCTATTACCCGTGCAAGAGGCGGGAGAATAATGCTATAATAACCTACTATAATTAAGGCTAATCACGATCGCTGGGTTGGGGGCCAAGCTCCCGGGACGATGCCACCCACCCGGCGACCGGGGGGAGGCTTGGCGCGCCGATGGGCAGGGACAATCCTCCGGGCAAGTTGAAGATCGCCGTCATCGGCGGGGGCCGGCGCTGCCTGGCCGCGCTGGAGATGCTGGAGTCCCAGGCCCTCAAGAACCTGCAGGCCGAGATCGTGGGGGTGGCTGATCTCGACCCCCAGGCCGCGGGCATTACCCGCGCCCGGCAGAAAGGCCTGTTCACCACCACCGACTGCTCCGAGCTCTTTGGCTTGCACCACTTGGACTTGGTCATCGAACTCACCGACGACAGGCGGCTGTTGGACGACCTGGCGGCCAGCAAGCCCGAGTCGGTGGGGGTCATAGGCCAGGCCGCATCCCGGCTTTTTCACGACATCGTGTCCATGTACCAGCAACTGGAGGTCAGGGAGGACGAGGTGAGCATGGCCCGCTCCCTCTCCCATGCCTTGATCAACGCCACCAGCGAGGCGGTCATGGTCCTAGACCGCGACTACCGCATACGCCGGATCAACAACGCGGCCCTGGCCCAGGCCGGCCTGAGCCAGGAACAGGCCCAGGGCAAGTACTGCTTCCAGGTCAGCCACCAGGCCATCGCCCCTTGCGACAACCCCGAACACCCCTGCCCCATGATGCAGACCTGGACCACCGGCCAGAGCGCTCACGCCATACATGAGCACGGCCAGCAAGATGGATCCTCCCACTACTGCAATGTATCGACCTATCCCATGTTCAACCGCCGCAACGAGGTGGTGCAGGTGCTGGAGCTTTCGCGGGATATAACCAACGAAATGTCCCAGCGCATGGAAAGCCGCATGGAGGCCCTCAAGGCCGACCTGGCGCGATTGGTGCAGGAGGACAAGCTCATCGCCCTGGGCAAGCTGGTGGCCTCGGTGGCCCATGAGATCAACAACCCCATCACCGGTATCCTCAACTTCGTCAAGTTGGTCATCAAGCGGCTGGGCGAGGGCCGGCACCGGGCCGCGGACCTGCGGGAATACCAGGATTATCTGACCATCTGCGTGAAGGAGGCCGATCGCTGCATCCACATCGTGCGCAACCTGCTGTCTTTTTCTCGCCAGCAGGCCCAGGTGTCGCGGGCCGTGAACATCCCCGAGTTGCTGGGGGCCATCATCACCCTTACCGAAAACCGCATGAGGTTGTCCGACGTGGCCTTGGAGATGGATTTGGCCGAGGCCGGCATGGAGGTCTGGGGCGACCCCTGCCAGTTGCAACAGGTCTTCACCAATCTCATCTTCAACGCCATGGAGGCCATGCCCCAGGGCGGCAGATTGCGCGTCACCGGCGGCCTGGACCCGGAGGGGCAGGGTCTCTGGCTGGAGTTCGCCGATACAGGGGAGGGCATTGCGCCCGAGAATCTGCCGCGCATCTTTGAGCCCTTTTTTAGCACCAAGCCAGCTGGCGTGGGGGTGGGCCTGGGTCTGAGCATGGTTTATGGCATTGTGCGCGACCATGGCGGAGAGGTGGAGGTGGACAGCCAACCCGGCGAGGGCACCACCTTCAGGGTGACTCTGCCGCGCGCCGCGGCCGGGCGTCCCCAGGCGGCGGCGCTTGCCGGCCGCCAGCCGCCGGGTCCCGGGGGGCCGGAACCCGGCTAGCCGATAATCCCGCCGGCGTGGCACCGCCAGGCACACCATAAGGCGGGTCATTCGTGACTCGCCTGTGCCATTGCATGGCAAGATTCGGCCTCACCATGCAATGGCCGCAAATTAGGGCCGCAGAAACTTGTTGGCCAACTGATCCCAGTCCAGACCCGGCAGCATGCCGAAGACATCATCCACCACCCGGCCACCGGTGGCCGCCAGGCGCTGTCCGCTCTCGGCGGTGAGGACGTCGGAGAGCCGCTGGGATTCCTCGGTCATCCAGGCCACGCTGTCCTCGCCGGAGCGCAGGCCCAAAAGGTCACGCTGCAGGCGCGCGGGCTTGATCAGCAGCAACCAGCCAGCCAGGTAGGGGGAACTGTGCATGGCCGGGGCCTGGCTGAGCGCCTGGGGGTTGCGGGCCACCACCACGCCCTCCACGGGGCAGCAGGCCCTGGCCTGGTGACGGCCACGGGAGAAGGCCAATTCGGGACCGCCGCCGCGCACGTTCTCCCCCAGCCTGGGCAGGCGAAACTCATCGGCGGGGCCGAAGAGCCGGGCGGCCAGGTCGTCCAGACCCACCCGCAGGCACCCCCCGTACTCCACCCTGGCCCAGGTGTGGCCGGGGTGGAAATAATAGCTGGGCGGCAGCTCGAAGCCGGCGGCGGACACCAGGGCCAGGTTTTCGTCGGCCAGGTGGCAGGAGCCGTCGACCATGGACTGGTCGAATTCGCAGTTGCGGCACTCGTAAAGGTGGGCGCAGGTCCTGGCCGCCACCCGCCCGGAGAGCATGTGGCGGCACCAGCGCTCCTCCCGAGGAGTCTCTAGCCAGCGCTGCCGGTTCCACAGGCCGCCAATCTGGGCGGGCCGCTCCAGGCCCGGGGCCTGCCAGCCCTGGCTCTTCTTGCGCTGCATGGCCATGTCAAAGGAACAGCTCAGGCAGTCGAAGGCGTTGTGGCAGAGCCGGGGCTCCACCACGCCGGCCGTGGACCACAGGCACTGCTGATCCCCCATGTCGAAAACCCGCGGCACGCGGCTCGTCGATATCTTGGATACCTTACTGGCCATTTGGCACCTCCCTGCCCCTGGGGGCTGTATGCTGGGATCATTTGCCCCCGTATAGAGCATGGGCCGTGCCAAGACCAAGGGCTGCCAGGTTAACATGCTTTAAAGATTATATGAAAACCAATGGGAGCAGGGGAGGGCGGGCCGGCGGCCCCGGGCGCGGCTTGGGCAAAATACCTGGCCGCCGCTTGAGCAGGCTGGGCGCCGATTAATAAATTAATATGTATAAACAAAATGTTATGCCGTAAAGCGGCATTTTGCGACAACAAGGGCACAATGTCGCTAGGGTGCTGGCCCGGGCGGCAGTGCGGCAAAATGCCACAGCATGATGGGGGTTTGCCTAGGTTGATCAACTATACCGGCATGATCGCCTAGTAGTGACTCTGGGGCGGGGCCGGGGAGAGCGCAGGACCCGGCGGTCCGGGCCAGGAGAGTGCGGGCAGGCGGCCTATTCGGGGGGTGAGGGCCTTGGTCCTTCACCGGGGTCGGGAGGCCGGGGTGGTGGCGCCAGAAAGCCGCTGACATAGAAGATCATGCCCGCCACCAGGACGGTCAGGCAGGCGATGGTGTAAGCCAGGGGCTGGCCATGCCAAAGTCCCTCGAACCACACCCTGAATTTATACATGAGCACGTTGGCCTTGCCGCCATAAACCTCCATGTCGTGTATGAATTTCTTGGAGTTTTCCGGGTTCAGGGAATAAGTGGAGGCGTAGCCGTCTTGGTCGTCACCGGGGTTGGGCGAATCATATTCGGCCGCGATGTAAACCAGCAAGGCGCAGCCCAGGCCGGCCAGCAACACCAGCCAGCCCATGACATTCATGCGCTTGCGTTGATCCACGCCCCGCCAAATCTGGTCCATGCCGTTCTCCAGTCCAGGCAAATGATACCAGGCCCCGGCGGGGAACCCAGGCGTGGAGGCCAAATAGGCTGGCCCGGGGCTGGTGGAGTTGGCCATGTGACGCAAGCCAGGCCTTCGCGCGGAAATCCAGGTGCAAAACCAGCAACATGGTGCCAAAATTATACAAATGACCGGAAGGAGGGCCGCCGGTGCTGGCAGACCCCGCCAGCGCCGCCTCGGCCAGGGCAAGAGGTCCCAGGCCCTGGCGTGATTGCGCTCCACCCGGCCCAAGCGCGCGCCCCGGCGGTGGTCATCATCCAGGGTCTCTCGGCCAAATATGCAGTGGTTGACACTTTTTGGGTGGTATGCTAATTTTTTCCCTTGATAGACCATCCTACACTGGAGGTTTGCTTGGCCGGCAAGTCCACACCGCCTCCCGACGCGGAAATTATCGATCTGTTAGAGGTGGTCGAGGAAGGCCCCGCCCCGCCCCAGGCAGCCGCCTCGGGCTCGGCCGACGATCTGGACGCGCTGTTGGCCGAACTGGGTGGCGAGGCCAAGCCAGCGGCCCCCCCCACGGCCAAGCCCTCCCCAGCGCCACCAGCCGCCCCGGCCGGGGGCAGCGACGATCTGGACGCGCTGTTGGCCGAATTGGGAGGGCAGGCCCCGGCGGCCGCTGCGGCCCCGCCGGCTGCTGCGGCCCCGGCCCCGCCCGTGGCTCCGGCTCCGGAACCAGCCTCCGACGATCAAGACCTGGACGCCTTGTTGGCCGAGTTGGGCGGCGACGCCAGCCCCCCGGCAGCCCCAGCCCCCAAGCCCGCCGCGGCCCCACCGGCCGCCCCGGCCGGGGGCGGCGACGATCTGGACGCGCTGTTGGCCGAGTTGGGCGGAGAAACCCCGGCCCCGGCGGCCGCCCCGGCCCAGCCGGCAGCTCCTGCCCCGCCGGCCGCCGCCGCCAATTCAGGGTCGGAGTTGGCCCAGGACGATTTGGAGGCCCTGCTTAACGAACTGGGCGGCGAGCCTGCGTCCGCGCCCCCGGCCAGCGCGGGCGGTGATCTGGCCCAGGATGATCTGGATGCCCTGCTTAACGAACTGGGCGGCGACACCACGGCGGCCGCTCCCGCGCCTCCCGCGGCGGCCCCGGCGCCAGCCCAGGCCCCGGCGGCCTCCAGCCAGCCCTCCGATCTGACCCAGGACGATCTTGAAGCCCTGCTTAACGAACTGGGTGGCGAGCCCACGGCCCCGCCGCCCCCGGCTCCGCCGCCCGCTCCTCCGGTGGCCAAGGCTCCCCCGGCGGCGGCCGCGCCCGCGGACTCCCCCGAGGACCTGGACAGCCTCTTGGCCGAGCTGGAGGCCGAGGCGCCCCTGAGCGCGGCCCCGGCGGCGGCGGCCGCCGCCCCCGCCAAACCGGCGGCGACCCCAGCGGCCAAACCCTCGGCACCGGCGGCCCCGCCCGGCGGCCTGGAAGTACCGGCGGGTCTGCCCCTGGAAGAGGCCCGCGCCATCTTCGAGCGCGTGGCCAGGGAGACCGTGGAGCGCATGGTGGGGCAGATGGTGCCCAAGCTGGTGGCCGAGGAAGTGGCCAAGGAGATCGAGGCCATCAAGCGCCAGGCCGCCGCCGGCGGCGACTCCCAAAGCGTAGTAGACTAGCACACCGGCCCGGCGGGCCGGTCGAGGCGGGGCGTAAAGTCCCCGCCTTTGTTTTGTCTTGAACAACAGCCCCCATACCCGGCCGGAGAATGATCGGCATGACTAGCGAGAGCACCAACCACGCCGCCCCCAGTGTTTTGGATAAATCCTACGAGCCCGCCCAGGTGGAGGCGCGCTGGTACGCCTATTGGGAAGAGGGCGGCATGTTCGTGGCTGATCCCTCCTCGCCCAAGCCGCCCTACTCCATCGTCATACCGCCGCCCAACGTCACCGGTCAGCTGCACATCGGCCACGCCCTGGACAACACCCTGCAGGACATCCTGTGCCGCTTCAAGCGCATGCGCGGCTATGCCGTCTTGTGGATGCCCGGCACCGACCACGCCGGCATCGCCACCCAGAACGTGGTGGAGCGCCAGCTGGCCAGCGAGGGGCTGACCCGCCACGACCTGGGGCGCGAGAAGTTCATCGAGCGCGTGTGGCAGTGGCGCGAGGAATACGGCGGCAAGATCATCAACCAGTTGAAGCGCCTGGGCGCCTCCTGCGACTGGAGCCGCGAGCGTTTCACCATGGACGAGGGGCTATCCCGGGCGGTGCGCGAGGTCTTCGTGCGCCTCTACGAGGAAGGCCTGATCTACCGTGGCGACTACATCATCAACTGGTGCCCGCGCTGCCACACGGCCCTGTCCGATCTGGAGAGCGAGCACGAGGACGTGCAAGGCGGGTTGTACTACATCCGCTATCCCTTCAAAAACGGCAAGGGCCACCTCACCGTGGCCACCACCCGCCCCGAGACCATGCTGGGCGACACGGCGGTGGCCATCAACCCCCAGGACCCGCGCTACAAGGACCTGGCTGACGACACCCTGATCCTGCCCCTGTTGGGACGCGAGCTGCCGATCATCAAGGACACCTACGTCTCCCTGGAGTTCGGCACCGGCGCCCTGAAGGTCACGCCGGCCCACGACCCCCACGACTTCGACCTGGGGAAAAAGCATAACCTGGAGGCCATCCGGGTGATGGACGACAGCGGGCGCATCAACGAGCTGGGCGGAGCCTACGCCGGCCTGGACCGCTTCGAGGCCCGCAAGAAGGTGGTGGCCGACCTGGAGGCCCTGGGGCTGTTGGAAAAGCACGAGGTGCACATGCACGCCGTGGGGCACTGCTACCGCTGCAAGACCATGGTGGAGCCCATCCTGAGCCAGCAGTGGTTCGTCAAGGTGGAACCCTTGGCGGCCGAGGCCCTTAAGGCCGTGCAGGAGGGGCGCACCCGCATCGTGCCCGAGATGTGGACCAAGACCTATTACGAGTGGATGACCAACATCCGCGATTGGTGCATCAGCCGCCAGATATGGTGGGGGCATCGCATACCGGCCTGGTACTGCTCCTGCGGACAAGTGATCGTCAGCCGCGCCACCCCCGAGGCCTGCCCGGCCTGCGGCTCCAGCGAATTGCAGCAGGAGACCGACGTGCTGGACACCTGGTTCAGCAGCGGGCTGTGGCCCTTCTCCACCATGGGCTGGCCGGACCAGGCGCCGGAGCTTAAGAAATTCTATCCCACCAGTTGCCTGGTCACGGGCTTTGACATCCTGTTCTTCTGGGTGGCGCGCATGATGATGATGGGCATCAAGTTCATGGATCAGGTGCCCTTCAAGGACGTGTGCATCCACGCCCTGGTGCGCGACGCATCCGGCCAGAAGATGTCCAAGTCCAAGGGCAACGTCATGGACCCCCTGATCATCATGGATCAGTACGGCACCGACGCCTTCCGCTACACCCTGGCGGCCTTCGCCGCCCAGGGGCGCGACATCAAGATGAGCGAGGAGCGCATCGCCGGCTACCGCAACTTCGTCAACAAGATTTGGAACGCCGCCCGCTTCACCTTGATGAACCTGGAGGGCGACCGCACCGCCGGCGCCGAGCTGGCCCCCACCCTGGAGGACCGCTGGATCATCAGCCGGGTGACGCGCACGGCGGCCGAGGTGGCGGCGGCCATCGATGACTATCGCTTCAACGACGCGGCCAGCGCCCTCTATCAGTTCACCTGGCACGAGTTCTGCGACTGGTACCTGGAGCTGATCAAGGCGCCCCTGTACAACCACGACGACCCGGCCCGCCAGGCGGCCACCCGCCGCACCCTGGGCGAGGTCTTTTCGCGCCTGGTGCGCATGCTGCACCCCATCATGCCCTTTGTCACCGAGGAGCTGTGGCAGCGCTTGCCTGGTGCAACGGGCAGCGTGATGCAGGCCGACTGGCCGGCCGGCGCCCCCGGCGACATCGACGAAAAGGCGGAAGCGGAGATGGACCTGCTCATGTCCGTCATCGGGGCCTTGCGCAACATTCGCGGCGAGATGGGCATCAATCCTGGCCAGGCCCTGCCCGTGGTGCTTATGCCCCACGAGCAGGCGTTGCGCCAGGTCCTGGAAGCCCAGGCCCCGCGCCTCAAGGCCCTGGCCAAGGCCGCCAGCCTGGAATGGGCCACCGAGGGCCAGCCGCCGGCCCAGGCCGCCAGCGCCGTGGTGGCCGGGGTGACGGTCTACGTGCCGCTGACCGGGCTGGTGGATTTCGCCGCCGAGGTGGCGCGCCTGGACAAGGAGATCGCCAAGCTGGAGAAGGAGATCGCCCCCAGCCGCAAGAAGCTGACCAACGAGGGCTTCTTGGAAAAGGCCCCGATCGAGGTGGTGGACAAGGAAAAGGCCAAGGTGGCGGAGATCGACTCCAAGGTGGAGCGTTTGCAGGCCAGCCGCCAACGCATGCAGAGCTTTTTGTAAAGACCAAGGCGCGGGGCGGGCCGGCCGCTCCGCGCCATGGCTTAAGGTAGTGTCATGGCGAACTTTGGCTAAGCGATCCACCCGCTTGGTTTTCGTGTGTTGGGGCAAAACCCCGGCGCATAAGCATCCTGGGCAAGGCCTGGGCTCAGTCTCGCGGGATATCTCCGTGAGAGGGTTTGGAGACTAAATAGGGTGGATTGCCGCGTCGCATCCCTCGCGGGATGCTCCTCGCAATGACACTATTCTTTTGATCTTCGTCCACTCTCCGCGACGGGGGAGGCCATGGACAACTGCCCTGATGATCTTAGCGGCCAAGGCGTCAGCCTGGTGGTGCCCGGCGCCAGCGCCTATCTGGAGCTGGTGTTGAACTTCGGCGAGGGGCTGGCCCGCCTGGCCGGCTTCGGCCCCCACGGGGCGGGGCGCTGCCGGCTGATGGCCGAGGAGATATTCGGCCACATCGCCAGCGAATGCGCCCGCGTCGGCCCCTTGGAGGACTGCCGCCTGGACGGCCAGGTCACCGCCGACGGCCTGTCCCTGTGCTTCACCACCGATCACCTGACCTATGATCCCGAGAACACCCCGGAGTACTCCCTGGACGCTGTGCTGGAAGGCGGCGAGCCCGAGGGCCTGGGCCTGCACCTGGTCAAGCAGTACGCCCAGGCCATCACCCTGACCCGCAAGGGCCGCCAGCGCCGGCTGTGTCTGGCCATGGCCCGCGACACCCTGGACCAGGGCGCCCGGCCCTGGAATTTCCTGGTGCCCAGCCTGGCCCCGGGCGTGAGCCTAAAGCCGGTGGAGCGCGACGGCAAGCTCGTCTATCGCCTGGATGACCAGGCCAGCGGCAAGAGCTACCAGGCCCGCGCCCTGGCCCGCCAGGTGCTGGGCCTGGTGGACGGCCAGGCCAGCTTTGGCCGCGTCATGGCCCAGACGCTGAAGGTCATGCCCGAGGTCAGCCGCCATCATATGGAGGATTTGTTCCAGGTGCTGATCCAGCGCGGGCTGGTGAGCACCCGCGAGCTGCCCCGGCCCCGGGCCGAGATAGAGGTGCGCGACCAGGTGGAGGTGCGCACCCTGCAGGCCATGCAGGCCTACAAGAAGGCCTCGGAGGAAGGGCCGGTCTGATGGCCAGGCTAGTCGGTGGCTAGTCGGTGGCGCGATCCCGGCTGGCCAGCAGGTGGCACAACCCCGCCGCCAGCACCAAGGCCGCCAGCACCGCGCCCAACAGCGTCATGCTGGCCTTGGTGCCCAGCCACAGGATCAAAAAGAAGCTGGTGCCGATGGTGCCCACGATGCTGCCGCAGGTGCTGATGGCATACAGGTTGCCCGCGCCCTGGCCGGCCAGGCGTTGCTCGCGCACCAAGAGCTGCACGGTGTAGGGCGAGATGGTGCCCAGAAAGGCCGTGGGCAGGGTGAACAACATCAGCGAGGCCAACAGCGGCCCCAGGCGCTGGCCCAGGTCCAGGTCGAATAGCCACTCGCAGATGGGCCAGGCGTAGACCGGGAAGAAAAGAATCAGCAGCGCCGGCGCCAGCAAGAGCAGGGCCAGCCCCTTGAAGGAGCTGCCCCGGCTGCTCAAGAGCCCGCCCCCGTAGT
Organism: Pseudomonadota bacterium; assembly: GCA_043804825.1. Taxonomy (GTDB): domain Bacteria; phylum Desulfobacterota; class Desulfarculia; order Desulfarculales; family Desulfarculaceae; genus JACRDC01. Next base: position 39,492 of record JAZDIQ010000114.1, on the reverse strand, counting down.
AGCCCGTTGCCAGCCCCAGCATGAACACGCTGATCAGGCTGCCCCACACGAAGATGGAATTGCCGAAAAAAGGCGCCAGCACCCGGCTGCCCAGGATCTCGAAGGCCATCACCACCGCCCCGCTCAAAAAGGCGATGACGTAGACGCCCCAGGTCAGGCCTGGCTGGCTCATGGCCGGCCATCCAGGGAAGAGGGCGCCTCCATGGTTTTGAGCAGGTTCACCGGCGCGAAGTCATCGGTGAGTGCCCGGGCCTCCACCGTCCGGCCGGTGTAGCAGTCGTATTCGGCGGCCAGGCGCTGGGCCAGGTCGAAGCTCCAGGGCCGGCCTTGCATCAATGCCCGCGCCCGCGCCTGGGCCTGCTCCCGGCTGATTTGGCTGGGCTGGAGCGTGGCGATGAAGATATAGTTGGCGCTGCCCGTGGCCTGCAACAGGTAGAGCTGGGGGAAAACCTCCTGATAGGTCTTGATCTGACCCGTGAAGTAGCGGTTGAGGTTTAGGGACCAGATGTTGCTGGCCAGCACCCCGCCGGGCTCCAGGCGCGAGCGCGCCAGCTCCAGGAATTCCTTGGTGGTGAGGTGGAAGGGCACGGCGTGATCGTTGTAGGCGTCCAGGAAGATCAGGTCGTAGCGCTGGGCCTGGCGCTTCATATATAAGCGGCCGTCGTTGACGATGACCCGCATGTTGTCGTCGGGCTGGAAGCCCAGGTATTTCTCGGCCACGCGGACCACCTCGGGGTCTATCTCCACGATGTCCACCAGCGCCCGGGGGTAAAGCAGGCGCAGGTACATGGGCATGGAGCCGCCGCCCAGACCCACGAAGAGCACCCGCCCTGGATCGCGGTCCAGGAAGGCCAGGGCCGCGAAGGCGCTCTGGGTGTAGGCGAAGGTGAGCACCTCGGGATGGCCGGGCAGCACGGCGCTCTGATAGCCCATGGCCCGGTTGAAGGACAGATAGCGCAGGCCTCCGGCCGCCTCGCTGACCATGATGTGGTGGTAGAGGGAATCGCCCTCAAAGAGCATGCGCCCCGGCCCGGGGTCGCGGTCCCTGGCCGAAACCGGGGCCGGCGGGGCCAGCAGCAGCGCCGCCAGCAGGCCCGCCAGCAGGAGGGCTGTGGACCGCCGGCGAGTGGGCGTCACGGCGGCCCGCTAATTGCGCAGGGCGCTGATGGGCGCGGGCAGGCGCCCACCCCGGCCGATGAACTTCTCGCCGCTGAAGCGGTTGAGGGCCATCACCGGGGCGCGGCCCAAGAGCCCGCCGAAGTCCACCGACTGGCCGGCCACCATGCCCGGCGCCGGGATGACCCGCACGCCGGTGGTCTTGTTATTGGCCATGCCGATGGCCAGCTCGTCGGCGATCAGGGCCGCCAGGGCGTGGTGGGGGGTGTCGCCGGGCACCGCGAACATGTCCAGGCCCACCGAGCAGACCGCGGTCATGGCCTCCAGCTTTTCCAGGGTCAACGCCCCGCATTCCACGGCCTCGATCATGGCCAGGTCCTCGCTGACCGGGATGAAGGTGCCCGACAGCCCGCCCACGTGGCCGGAGGCCATGGCCCCGCCGCGCTTGACCGCGTCGATCAAAAGCGCCAGGGCGGCGGTGGTGCCGGGGGCGCCCACGCGCTCCAGGCCCATGGCCTCCAGAATGCGCCCCACCGAGTCGCCGATCATGGTGGTGGGCGCCAGGCTGATGTCCACCACCCCGAAGGAGACCCCCAGGCGGCGGGCCAGTTCGCGCCCCACCATCTCGCCGGCGCGGGTGATCTTGAACACCGTGCGCCGGATGACGTCGCTCAGCTCGGTCAGGTCGCAGTCCGGGTGCTGGGCCACCACGGCGCGCACCACACCGGGGCCGCTGATGCCCACGTTGAGCACGCAGTCGCCCTCGCCGGCGCCGTGGAAGGCCCCGGCCATGAAGGGATTGTCCTCCGGGGCGTTGGCAAAGGCCACGAACTTGGCGCAGGCTATACCCAGGGGCGCGGCGGCGGCCATGTCTTTCAGGATATGCCCCAGGCGGGCGATGGCGTCCAGGTTCATGCCGGCCGCCGTGCTGGCCAGATTGAGGAAGCCGCAGATGCGTTGGGTGCTGGAGAGGGCCTCGGGCAGGGACTCCATGAGCCGCTGGTCGGCGGCGGTGGCCGCCTTTTGCACCAGGGCGCCGAAGCCGCCGATGAAGTCCACGCCGGCCTCGCTGGCGGCCTGGTCCAGGGCCTGGGCCAGAAACACCGGGGCGCGCTGCTCGGGGCAGGGCTCGATGAGCCAGGCCGCCGGGGTGATGGAGATGCGCTTGTTGACGATGGGCAAGCCCAGGGCCTCGCTCACCTCGCCGGCCTCGCGCACCAGGCGCTGGCCCAGGCTGGCCAGGCGCTGGCGGCAGGCCTCGGCCAGGCGCAGGTGGTCGGGGTGGGCCAGGTCCTTCAGGTTGACGCCCAAGGTTACGGCACGGATGTCGAAGTTGTGGAACAGGATCATCCCGGCGGTTTCGTAGGCTTCTTCCACGCTGATGGTCATGGTCCTATACCCTGTGCATGGCTTTGACCACCGACTCGTTGTGCACCATCACCGTGAGCCCCATGGCCGCGCCCACCTCCTCCAGGCTCTTGCGCAGGCCGGACAGGCCCACCTTGCAGCCGGTGACGTCGGCCAGCATGGTCATCACGAAGGTGCCGTCCATGACCTTCTGCTGCACGTCCTCGATGTTGGCGCCCTGCTCGAAGAGTAGCGTGCTGATGCGGGCGATGATGCCCTTTTGGTCCGTGCCGATGACCACCACGAAGACGCGTTCCCGGTCCATGTTCTTGGATCTCCCGCCTAGGCCTGCTGGAGGCCCTGGCCGAAAGGGCAATGGGGCAGAAGAGGGCACTGGGGGCAGCGGGGCTTCTTGGCCTGGCAGAGTGAGCGGCCGTGCAGGATCACCTGGTGGCTGAACAGGGTCCAACGTTCCTTGGGCACCAGGTCCATCAGCGCGAACTCCACCTTGACCGGGTCGTCCTGGTCGGTCAGCCCCAGGCGCTTGGCCACCCGGCCCACGTGGGTATCCACGGTGATGCCGGGCACGCCGAAGGCGTCGCCCAGCACCACGTTGGCGGTCTTGCGCCCCACGCCGGGCAGCTTGACCAATTCCTCCAGGCTGTTCGGAACCTGGCCGCCGTGCTTGTCCATCAGGGTTTGGGCCGCGCCCAGGATGGACTTGGCCTTGTTGCGGAAAAAGCCCGTGGAGCGGATAAGCTCCATCAATTCATCCTGGTCGGCCGTGGCAAAAGCCGCCGGGCCGGCGAAGCGGGCGAACAAGGCCGGCGTGACCAGGTTGACCCGCTCGTCGGTGCACTGGGCCGAGAGGATGGTGGCCACCAGGAGCTGCCAGGCGTCGGCATGCTCCAGGCTGCATTTGGCCTCCGGGTAAAGCTGATCCAGGAGAGTCAACACCGCCCGCACCCGCGCGGGCGCGGGCGGCGCGCTTGGTTTGGGGGTCTTGGCGGTCAAGCGTCTAGTACTCTGTCGGAGAAAGCCATCCATGGCTTTCTCCTCTGTAATCGCGCCAAATCGAGATTTGGCGCAATTACGGCGGGCCATCCATGGCCCGCTCTAGGTGCCTGTCTGCGTGTTACTGCGACAGGCACCTAAGGCTCCACCACCTCGGCCTTGACGATGGTCACGGCATCCTTGGGCACGTCGTCGAACATGCCCTTGCTGCCGGTGGGCACGGCCTTGATCTTGTTGATCACGCCCTGGCCCTTGACCACCTTGCCGAAGACCGCGTAGCCCCAGCCCTGGGGGGTCTTGGAGGTATGGTTCAGAAATTCGTTATTCTTGACGTTGATGAAGAACTGGGCGCTGGCGCTGTGAGGGTCCTGGGTGCGGGCCATGGCCAGGGTGTAGGCCTCGTTCTTCAGGCCGTTGTCCGCCTCGTTGTCGACGGGGTTCTTGGTGGGCTTTTGCTTCATGTCGGCGGTGAAGCCACCGCCCTGGATCATGAAGCCGTTGATCACCCGGTGGAAGATGGTGCCGTCGTAATGGCCCTCCTTGACGTAGGCCAGGAAGTTGGCCACGGATTTGGGGGCTTTGTCCTCGTAGAGTTCGACCTCGATGTCGCCCATGCTGGTTTCGATCTTTACCACAGAATTGCTCCTTATCTCTGAATCCCGGAAGGCCTTGGCGCTCCAGCCCTAGGGCTGCACCACCTCGGCCTTGATGATGGTAATAGCTTCCAGGGGCACATTTTCAAACCCGCCCCGGTTGCCCGTGGGTACGGCCTCGATCTTGTTGACCACCCCTTGGCCCTTGACCACCTCACCGAATACCGTGTAGCCCCAGCCTCGGGGGGTCTTGGAGGTGTGGTCGAGGAAGTCATTGTTCTTGACGTTGATGAAGAACTGGGCCGTGGCGCTGTTGGGGTCCTGGGTGCGGGCCATGGCCAGGGTGTATATCTCGTTCTTCAGGCCGTTGTCCGCCTCGTTGTCGATGGGAGCGCGGGTGGGCTTTTGCCGCATGTCGGTGGTGAAGCCACCGCCTTGGATCATGAAGTTGCTGATGACCCGGTGGAAGATGGTGCCGTTGTAATGGCCGCCCTTGACGTAGGCCAGGAAATTGGCCACGGACTTGGGCGCCTTGTCCTGGTAGAGCTCTATTTCGATATCGCCCAGGCTGGTCTGGAGTTTCACCCGGGGATGGTTCCCCTGGGCGTCCGCCAGATCGACGGCGCACAGGACAGTGAGCAAAAGCAGACCGATGGCCAACAATGGCAGCCGTTTCAGGCCCAGACGGCGGGTCCGTGAGCGCAAACGCACCTAACACCTCCATGGCTTAGGGGTCGGGGGCAGCCACCGTGGCCGCCCCGCAAGCCCATTTTTACCACAAAGCCGGGCGATGGCCAGCCCCGGCCTCGCCGCCCGCCATGACCTTAGAGGATCACAAGTTGCTTGATCAGGCGCACGGCGTCATTGGGGTTGTCCATGATGCGCAAGAGGTCCATGTCGTCGGGACTGATCATCTCGTTCTTTAGCTGCACGTCGCGCATCCAGTCGATCAGGCCCGTCCAGTAGTCGCTGCCCATCAGCACCACCGGGAAGGGCCGGATGCGCTGGGTCTGGATGAGGGTGATGGCCTCGGCCATCTCGTCCAGGGTGCCGAAGCCGCCGGGCATGACGATGTAGGCCACGGAATATTTTACAAAGATGACCTTGCGCACGAAGAAGTAGCGGAAGGACAGGCGCAGGTTGGCATAGGGGTTGGGCCGCTGCTCAAAGGGCAGCTCGATGTTCAGGCCCACCGAATGTCCGCCGGCCTCGGCCGCGCCCTTGTTGGCCGCCTCCATAACCCCGCCGCCGCCGCCGGTGATCACCGAGAAGCCGGCCTCCACCAGGCGGCGGCCCAGGTCCTCGGCCTGGAGGTAGACCTCGGTGCCGGGCTTGACCCGGGCCGAGCCGAAGATGCTCACGCCCTTGGAGATGCCCCCCATGGTGTCGATGGCGTCCACGAACTCGCTCATGATGCGGAACATGCGCCAGGATTCGGTGGAACTCAGGTTGTCGATGACGTATTGCTGCGAATTCAGGTCCTTCATGTGCTCTAGTCACCTTGGCCGCAAAGGGCCGGTTGGGGTCCAGGAGAGCAGGGCCGCGGGCTAAAAGGGGCGATCACGGTTGAATTAGGCTTAACCGCCTTATACTATTGTCCAACGTTACAGGTGTGTCAAGCGGGCGCCTCCCCGGGGAGCGCCCGCCCATCCCCCACCGGAGTTAGCATGAAAATCACCTGCTTGGGCGCGGCGCGCACCGTCACCGGCTCCTCCTATCTGGTGGAGAAGGACGACGAGAGTTGTTTCCTGGTGGACTGCGGCCTGTTCCAGGGCTCGCGGCAGATAGAGCGGCGCAACTGGCTGACCACGGCCTACCGCCCCAAGGACCTGCAAGCCATCTTCATCACCCATGCCCATATAGATCACTCCGGGCTGGTGCCCCGGGTGGTGCGCCTGGGCTATGACCAGCCCATCTACGCCACCGAGGCCACCTGCGAGCTACTTAAGATATTGTGGCTGGACTCGGCCCACATCCAGGAGATGGAGGCCGAGTGGCAGAGCCGCAAGAACAAGCGCCAGGGCCGGCGGGGCATCGATCCCCTGTACGAAACCCCGGACGCCGAAAAGGCCATCACCTTGCTGCAACCGGTCAAGCTGGAATCCAACCAGGAACTGGTGCCGGGCGTGCGGGTGCGTTTCGTGGGCGCCGGGCATATCCTGGGCGCGGCCAGCCTGCTCCTGACCATCTCCGGCCGAGGCGGCTGCCATCGCGTGGGCTTTTCCGGCGATCTGGGGCGGCCCGGCCAACTCATCCTGCCCGACGCCGAGGACCTGCCCAAGCCCGACACCCTCTTCATGGAGACCACCTACGGCGGCCGGCTGCACAAGTCCCTGGACGATAGCCAGCGGGAGTTGATGGCGGTGGTCAAGGAGGCCTACGCCGAGGGCGGCAAGGTGCTCATCCCGGCCTTTGCCGTGGAGCGCACCCAGGAACTCATCTATACCTTGGCGGCGGCCTGGCGGGCCGGCGAGATGCCCCCGGACATGCCGGTCTTCCTGGACTCGCCCCTGGCCATCGCCGCCACCAAGATTTTCCGCCAGCATCCGGAGCTTTTCGACAGCGAGGCCCGGGAGCTGGTCAGCAACGGACAGACGCCCCTGGATTTCCCCAACCTCAAGTTCACGCCCTCCACCGAGGAGAGCCGGGCCATTAACGAATTCAACGGCTCGGCGATCATCATCGCCGGCAACGGCATGGCCAGCGCCGGGCGCATCAAGCACCACCTGAAGCACAACCTGTGGCGCGAGAACTGTCACGTGGTCATCGTGGGCTTTCAGGCCCAGGGCACCACGGGGCGGCTGTTGGTGGAGGGGGCCGAGAAGGTCAAAATTTTCCGCGAGGACGTGGCGGTCAAGGCCAAGGTGCACACCATCGGCGGCTTCAGCGCCCACGCCGACCAAAAAGAGCTTCTGGAGTGGCTGGGCGTCCTGGCCCACCCGGGGCTCAAGGTCAACCTGATGCACGGCGAGGAGACCTCGGCCCTGGCCTTCCGCCGGGTGGCCAGTGAGCGCTATCCCTCGGTGCAGTTCCACCTGCCCCACTGGAACGAATCCCTGTTGCTCAAGGCCTTGCACCCCGACGGCCAGCCGCCCTGCCTGCCCTCGGAGGCCTCCCCGGACCTGATCGGCCGCGCCCGCCAGGCCCAGGAGCGCCTGGCCCAGTTGGCCAGCCGCTGGGAGCAGGGCGCCGCCGCCGGCGATCCGGCCGGCCTGGAGGCCCTGGAGAAGGCCCTGGCGGCCCTGGAGGGGCCGGCGTCCCAGGGAAAGGATTCATAGCACCGTGGAATTGGACCGCCTGATCGCCGGCGTGGAGAAGCCGGCCCGCTACGTGGGTGGCGAGGCCGGCAGCGTGCTCAAGGACCCGGCGCGGGAGCGGCTTTCGCTGGCCTTGGTCTTCCCGGAGGTCTACGAGATCGCCATGAGCCACCTGGGGCTCAAGGTGCTCTACGAGTCCCTGGCCCCTCGGCCCGAGCTGGCCGTGGAGCGGGTCTTCGCGCCCTGGGTCGATCTCATGGACCTGATGGACCAGCGCGGGGTGGCCCCCTGGTCCCTGGAGACCGGCCGCGCCCTGGGCGGGTTCGATGTCATCGGCTTTTCCCTGGCCTATGAGCTGACCTACACCAATCTGCTGCACATGCTGCGCCTGGCCGGGGTGCCGTTGTGGCGCGCGGCGCGCGGGCCACAGCACCCCTTGGTCATCGCCGGCGGACCGGCCATGGTCAACCCCGAGCCCCTGGCCGATTTCCTGGACCTGGCCGTGGTGGGCGAGGCCGAGGAACTGATTAATCCTCTGATGGATTTGTTCCTCGCGGCCAAGGAGGAGGGCTGGCCCCGCCAGCGCCTCTACGAAGAGACCAGCCGCCTACAGGGCGTCTACGCCCCGGCCCTGTTCGAGCCCCAGTACCGGGATGGACGGCTGCTGGAGGTCAAGGCCCTGGACCCCCGGATGCCCCGGGTGCGCCGGCGGGTGGTGGCCGATCTCAACGCCCACCAGCCGCCCCTTAACCTGGTGGTGCCCTCGGTCAAGCCGGTGCACGACCGCGTGGGCCTGGAGGTGGCGCGGGGCTGCACCCGGGGCTGCCGCTTCTGCCAGGCCGGCTACATCTACCGGCCGGTGCGCGAGCGCGCGCCCCAGGCCGTGCTGGAGGCCGCCCTGGAGGGGCTTGCGCGCACCGGGCTGGAGGAACTGGCCCTGTTGTCCCTGTCCACCGGCGATTATTCCTGCGCCAGCGAGTTGGCCACGGCCCTGATGGACGCCCTGGCGGCGCGCAACGTCAGCCTGAGCCTGCCCTCGCTACGGGTGGATTCCCTGAGCGACGAGCTGATCAATCAGATCAAGCGGGTGCGCAAGACCGGCTTCACCTTGGCCCCGGAGGCCGGCAGCCAGCGTCTGCGCCAGGTGATCAACAAGGACCTCTCCGAGGAGCAGATCATCGACACCGCCCGCCGGGTTTATGGCCTGGGCTGGAACCTGATCAAGCTCTACTTCATGCTGGGCCTGCCCAGCGAGACCGACGAGGACATCGCCGAGATCGGCCGGCTGTGCGGTCGGGTGGCGGCCCAGGCCGGCCGGGGCCGGGGCAAGGGGCCGGTGGTCAACGCCGGCCTGGGGCTGTTCGTGCCCAAGCCCCACACGGCCTTTCAGTGGGAGGCCCAGGTGGACCTGAGCGAGGCCCGCCGGCGCCTGTCCCTGGCCAAGGCCTGCGTGAGCGACCGCCGGGTCAAGGCCAAGTGGAACTCGCCTGAGCAGAGCATCATGGAGGGGGTCTTGAGCCGTGGCGACCGCCGGCTCTCCAAGGCCTTGGAACTGGCCATGCTGGCCGGCTGCCGCTTCGACGGCTGGAGCGATCAATTCAATCACCAGGCCTGGATGCAGGCCCTGGCGCGGGCCGGCCTGAGCACCGAGGAATACCTGCGCGCCCGCGACCCCGGCGAGGTCCTGCCCTGGGAGCACATCGACGTGGGGGTGACCAAGGAGTTCCTGTTGGCCGAGCGCGCCAAGGCTTACGAGCTTGAGCCCACCCGGGATTGCCGCGCCGGCCGCTGCCACGACTGCGGGGTCTGCGACCACCAGGAGATCAAGCCCCGCCTGGCCCTGGAGGGACTCCAGCCGCCGCCGTCCCCGCCGTCCCCGCCGCCGGACCGCCTGGCCTACCGCTTCCGCCTGGAAAAAACCGGGCCGGCCCGCTTCCTGGGGCATCTGGAGACCATGCACCACCTGGGGCGGGCCTTCCGCCGGGCCGGCGTGGCCTTGGCCCACAGCCAGGGCTTTCATCCCCACGCCTTGATCAAGTCCGACTCGGCCCTGCCCCTGGGCGTGGAGAGCCTGGTGGAGGTGCTGGAGGTGACCACCCGGGGCGCCCAGCACCCCGAGCGCCTGGTCCAGAGGGTCAACCCAGTGCTGCCCGCCGGGCTAAAGCTGGCCGACGGCCGCCTGTCGGCCCCTGGAGAGGATTTGCGCGAGCCCGATGAAGTGACCTATCATTTATCCAGCCCCCTGCCCCTGGACCCCCGGCGCTTGGAGGGGTTCCAGCAGGCCGCCGAGTTGTTGGTGGAGCGCCTGAGCCCCAAGGGCCGGCGGGTGCTGGACCTCAAGTCCAGCGTCAAGGAACTGGAACTGGTGGAGGGTGGCCTGCGGGTGGTCGTGGGCCGCGAAGGCGGCCGGCCCAAGCCGGCGGAGATACTGATGGCCATCTTCGGATTTAGTCAGGAAGATGCCCAGGCGGCGCGCGCGCTGAAAATCGGCGCCCGGCGCGTGGAGGGCTAGGCATGGCCAGCACGCTTCTGATAAACGCCCGCTCCTACGAGACCCGCGTGGCCCTGGTGGAGAACGGCCAGGTGGTGGAAGTCTACGTGGAGCGCCACAAGCAGGGCTCCCTGGCCGGCAACATCTACGCCGGCCGCGTGGCCCGGGTGCTGCCGGGCATGCAGGCCGCCTTCGTGGACATCGGGCTGAACAAGGCCGCTTTTCTCTATGTCAGCGACGTGCACGAGGAACCCGACCTGAGCGAGCTGGTGCCCGGCGAGGCCCCGCCCCTGCGCCCGGGGCGCGGCGACGTTCCCCCGCGCATCGAGATCCTGCTGCGCGAGGGGCAGGAGATCATGGTGCAGGTGGCCAAGGAGCCCCTGGGCAACAAGGGCGCCCGCATCACCTGCCATATCACCCTGCCGGGGCGCAACCTGGTCTTCATGCCCACCATCAACCACGTGGGCATCAGCCGCCGCATCGAGGAGGAGATGGAGCGCGCCCGCCTGCGCTCCCTGATCCAGGAGATGCGCCCGGCCACCCAGGGCTTCATCGCCCGCACGGTCAGCGAGGGCCAGGACGCCGACAAGCTCAAGGCCGAGATGGATTTTCTGTGCTCCCTGTGGGACGCCATCAACCGCCGCCACGAGAGCGCCACGGTGCCCAGCCTCTTGCACCAGGACCTCTCGGTTAGCCTGCGCGCCGTGCGCGATCTGTTCACCCGCGAGGTGGACCACCTGGTCATCGACTGCCGGGCCGAGTACCAGCAGGTGGTGGATTTCGTCAGCGCCTTCATCCCCCGCCTGTTGCCCTGCGTGGAGTTGTATTCGGGCGGCGAGCCCATCTTCGATTCCTACGGCGTGGAGCCGGAGCTGGCCCGCGCCCTGGGGCGCAAGGTGTGGCTGAAAAGCGGCGGCTACGTGGTCATAGAGAAGACCGAGGCCCTGACCGCCGTGGACGTCAACACCGGCCGCTACGTGGGCGGGCACAACCTGGAAGAGACCATCCTCAAGACCAACCTGGAGGCGGTTAAGGAGATCGCCTATCAGCTTCGGCTCCGGGATATCGGCGGACTGATCGTAATCGACTTCATCGACATGGAGCGCGAATCCAACCGGGCCAAGGTGGTGACGGCCCTCAAGGAGGCCCTGACCCGCGATCGCTCCAAGACCAACGTGCTGGGCATGAGCGCCCTGGGCCTGGTGGAGATGACCCGCAAGCGGGTGCGCGAGTCATTGGGCGAGAGCATGAACGAGCCTTGCTTCTACTGCGACGGCGTGGGCTTCATCAAGGACGCCACCACCGTGTGCTATGAGATATTCCGCGCCCTGGAGCGCGAGCTGCGGGGATCGTCGGCCCCGGCGGTGGACGTGCGCGTCAACTCTCGGGTGGCCGAGGTGCTCCTGCAGGAGGAGCGCTACGCCCTGGAGGAGCTGGAATCCTTCCTGGGCTTGACCATCCATGTGTTGCCCGATAGCGATCTGCACCGCGAGCATTTCGAGATCAGGCCCTACCATCCCCGCTAGCCGGGAGCCCCGGCCAGCCTGAACGGGTCGGTCGGCGCTGTTATCAATACCGTGGGCCAGCGGCTCTCGTTGAAGGACAATCCGGGTCAAACCGCGCCACCAGGCGCCCCTGGACGCGCCGGCCGCGCCGAGGTATGCTGTAGCTACCTTATAGCTTTCATCCCACGGGCGAGGAACCTTGGCAGCCTTTCGCCTCCTGGATACCGGCCTTGTCAGCGCGGCCGAGAACATGGCCTTGGACGAGGTGCTCACCCGCCGCGCCGGCTTGGGGATCAGCCCGCCCACCCTGCGTTTTTTGCGCTTCAAGCCCGACGCGGCCCTGTTGGGTTATCACCAGGAGGCGGCCCGCGAGCTGCGCCTGGATTACTGCGCCCAAGAAGGCATCGAGGTCAATCGCCGTCTCACCGGCGGTGGGGCGCTGTTGTTTCAAAGCTCGGCCTTGGGCTGGGAGCTGATCGCCCCCCTGCACGCCGCGCCCTTCCAGGGCGGCTTTGAGGCCGCCCTGACCCGCATCTGCCAGGCCGACGCGCGGGGTTACTCCCGCCTGGGCATGGCGGCCAGCTTTAGGCCGCGCAACGACATCGAGGTAGCCGGCCGCAAGATATCGGGCACCGGCGGCTTCGTGCTGGAAGGCGGGGCCTTGTTCCAGGGCACGGTGCTGGTGAGGAACGAGATAGGCCGCTTTCTGCGGGCCTTGCGCGTGCCGGTGGAGAAGCTGAAAAAGCGCGAGATAGAATCCCTGATGCAGCGTCTGGCCTTTGTGGAAGACCTCCTGGGGCGCCAGCTGGACTTGGAGGAACTCAAGGCCGCCCTGGTGGCCGAATTCAGCGAGAGCCTGGGCCTGACCATCCAGTCCGGCGAGCTGAGCGCTGAAGAGCGCCAGGAGGTGGCCCAGCGTCTGGACTACTACCGCTCGCCCCAGTGGCTGCACCTGCGCCAGCCACGCGACAACCGCCCCTCCTGGCTGCAAAGCATCACCCAGACCGCCCACGGCGGCACCCTGCGTGTGCACCTTTGGCTGGACCAGCGCGGGGCTCGGGTGCAGAAGGCCTTGATCAGCGGCGATTTCTTCAGCCACCCCCAGCGCCTGGTCATGGACCTGGAGGCGGCGCTCCTGGGCCAGAAGGCCCTGCCGGAGACCTTGCAGCACGCGGTGCTGGATTTTCTGCATGGCCAGGAGGGCGGCCTGGAGGGCATCGCGCCACGGGAGGTGGCCCAGGCCGTGGCCCGGGCCGCCGCCCGGCGGGACTTGAGCCGGAGCTTCGCCCAGGACGAGGCGGCCGAGTTGTTTCTGGTGGGCCTGGAGCCCGGCCAGGTGGACCGGAGCCGGGCCGGCTGGCTTCTCCTGCCCTACTGCGCCAAGCCCCTGGATTGCGAGTACCGCCAGGTGGCCGACTGCTCGCGCTGCGGCCAGTGCCAGTTCTCGCCCCTCTACGACCTGGCCGATGAGCTGGGGCTGACCCCCGCGCCCATCCAGAGCTTCGAGCACCTGATGGAGGTTCTGGCCGGGGTCAAGGCCCAGGGCGGGGTCTTCGTGGGCTCCTGCTGCGAGGCCTTTTACACCAAGCATCAGCGTGAGCTGGAGCAGAGCGGCGCCGCCGGGGTGCTGGTCAATCTGGACTCCACCACCTGCTACGACCTGGGCAAGGGCATGGAGGCCTACGCCGGCCGCTTCGATCACCAGACGACCATGAACGCGCCCCTGATCGAGAAGGTGGCGCGGGTCATGACCGGAACCTAGGGCATGGCCGGCCAGGCGCTCACGGTGGACGTGCTGGTGGTGGGCGGGGGGCCGGCCGGGGCCTCGGCGGCCCGGGCCGCCGCCTCGACCGGGGCCAGGGTGCTCCTGCTGGAGGCCAAGCGCCGGGGCGGGGCCTTGCCCCACTGCGCCGAGTTCGTGCCCCGTCTGCTGGCCCTGGAGGTCGATATCCCCGCGCGGGCGCGGGTGCAAGCCGTGGGGGGCATGCAGACCTGGCTGGCCGGGCGGGAGGTCTTCACCCCCGGCCCGGGCTGGGTGCTGGATCGCCAGGTCTTCGACATGGCCCTCCTGGAGGCCGCCGCCCTGGCCGGGGCCGAGGTCTGGGCGGGCGCCAGGCTCCAGGGGCGCCAGGCGGGGCGCTGGCTGTTGGCCCGGGGCGGCCAGCGCCGGGAGGTGTTGGCCGGGGCGGTGGTGGCCGCCGACGGCGCGGCCTCGCTGACCGCCCGCTTGACCGGTTGGCCAGGGCAGGAGCTCATGGCCGGCCTGCAATACACCGTGCCCCTGGCCCTCCCCCTGGGAAGCACCCAAATCTACCTGGACCGCCAGTACCAGGGCGGCTATGCCTGGCTCTTCCCCAAGGGCCAGGTGGCCAACCTGGGCCTGGGCTGCCGGGGCCAAACCCGGCGCCTGCTGGAGGAATTGCGATTGGGCCTGCTGGCTCGGGGCCTCATACGGCCCGGGGTGCTGGCTTATGCCGGCGGGGCCATCCCCGTGGGCGGACCCCGCGCCCAGTGGCAGCGCCAGGGCGTCATCCTGGCCGGCGACGCCGCCGGGCTGACCCATCCCGTGAGCGGGGCGGGCATCCCCCAGGCCGTGTTCTCCGGCGGCGAGGCGGGCGGGGCGGCGGCGGCCCTGGCCGGCGGCCAGGGCGGGGCTGGTGACGATTATAGCCAGGCCCTAAGCCTGCGCTACGGCCGCTACCTGGCCCGTGGCCTGGCGGCCCGCCAGCGCCTGGAGGGGGAATGGAACGACGCCGATTTCAACGGCCTGATGCGCGCGACATGGCCGGCCTGGGCAGCCAAAACGATCAGGGCAGGCCATGGGGCCTGAGCTAAACGAGCTGCTGGAGCAGGCTCGCAACCTGGCGCGCCAGCACCAGGAGCCGGGCCTGACCATCTTCCTGCCGGGCATGTTCAGCGCCTACGGCCGGCGGGGGCGCTACCCGGCGGTGAGCATCACCGGGCCTGACTGCGGTCGCAATTGCCAGCACTGCGGCGGGCGGCTCCTGGCCTCCATGAGCCCGGCCGCCACGCCGGCCCAACTGCTGGACCTGGGACGCCAGGCGGCGGCCGGCGGCCAGGCCGGCCTGCTCTTGAGCGGCGGCGGCGATGCCTCTGGTCGGCTGCCCTGGCGCCAAGTGCTGCCGGCCATCGCTGAGTTGAGCGCCAGCACCCCCTTGATCCTCACCGCCCACGTGGGGCGCATCGACGCCAACCTGGCCCGCGAGCTCAAGCAGGCCGGGGTGCGCCAGGCCCTGATCGACGTGGTGGGCGACGGGGACACGGCTCGGGAAATTCTGCGCCTGGAAGACGGCCTGGCCGGCCAGGCTCAGACCCTGGCCGCCTGCGCGGCCGCCGGCCTGGAGGTGGTGCCCCACATCATCCTGGGCCTGCACGGTGGCCACCTGCGCGGCGAGGAAACGGCCCTGGAGATCGTGGCCAGCATCAACCCCGGGCGGGTGGTGCTGGTGGTCTTCATGCCGCTCAAGCGCACGGCCCTGGCCGGGGCCGCGCCCCTGCCAGTGGAGGATGCCGCGCGCTTCATCGCCCGGGCGCGCCTGCGCCTGCCACAGGCCCGCCAGCACCTGGGTTGCGCCCGGCCTCGCGGCCGCTATCGGCACGAGTTGGACGCCCTGGCGGTGCGGGCGGGCATCAACGCTCTGGCCATCCCCTCCGACGGCGCCCTGGCCGCCGCCCGTGAGCTGGACATACCGGTTAGCTTTCAGGACACCTGCTGTTCGCTGGGCTGAGGCTGGGAAACACAGGCGGGGCGGGTTGTACCCGCCCGTGCATTTCAGCGGTAGAGAAATGGCGTCATTACTTTGCCTTGGCTTGCCACCAGGCCGGTCCGCGCACCACAAAAGTAAGATAGGGTGGATTGCCGCGTCGCATCTCTATTGAGATGCTCCTCGCAATGACACTACTTTGTTGATCCGCCACGAGGCCTCAACGAGGGCCTTGTGGCCCTGGCCTTGGCCATGACGTCAACCGATCCGTGTACGCCCCGCGGCGGGCAGGCCACCGAGCCCGGTGGGGGCACCCACCTAGACGAGGAGGTATTTGCGACGGACTTCCTCGTTGGCCTTCAGCTCGTCGATGCTGCCCTCGTAGCGTATCTGGCCGTTGTCCAGGATGTAGCCCCGGTCGCTCAAGGACAGGGCCACCTCCTGGTTCTGCTCGGCCAGGAGCACGGTCAGGCCGGTCTCCTTGAGGCGGGCGATCTGCTCGGCCAGCATCCTGACCACCAGGGGGGCCAGGCCCTCGGTGGGCTCGTCCAACAGCAGGAAGTCGGGGTTGGTCATCAGGGCGCGGGCGATGGTGAGCATCTGCTGCTCGCCGCCGCTTAAGTATCCGGCCTGGCGGCCGTCGATGGCTTTCAGCGGCGGGAAGAAATCGTAGACCCGGTCCTTGTCCCAGGCGGTGCCCATGGCCGGCCCCATGCCGGGCCGGGCCACGATCTCCAGGTTCTCGCCCACGGTGAGGTCCGCGAAGACCCGGCGATCGTCGGGCACGTAGCCCAGGCCCAGACGGGCCAGCAGGTGGGGCTTCATGCCCGACGCCTCCTGGTCCTTGAAGACGATGCGCCCCTCGCGCGGCGGGGTGAGCCCCATGATGCTGCGCATGATGGTGCTCTTGCCGGCGCCGTTGCGCCCCAGCACGCAGACGATCTCGCCCTGGCCCACGCAGAGCGACACACCGAAGAGGATGTGGCTCAGGCCGTAGTAGGTGTGGATGCTTTTCAGCTCAAGCATGGGCGCTGCCTCCCAGGTAGGCCTCTTGCACCTCGGCGTTGCAGCGCACCTCGTCGCAAGCCCCCTGGGCGATGGTGCGCCCTTGGCGCATGACCATGATGCTGTCGGCCAGGCTGAAGACCATCTCTATGTCGTGCTCGCAAAACAGCACCGTCAGCCCCAGTTCTTTGGTCAGGCGCTGGATCAGGGCGATGGCGCCCTGGGTCTCCTCGGGGGACATGCCGGCGGTGGGCTCGTCCATGATCAAGAGCCGGGGCCGGTTGGCCAGGGCGATGGCCAGTTCCAGCACCTTGCCGTCGCCGTGGCTAAGTGAGCCGCTGATGGCTGAAGCCTTGGCGGACAGCCCCAGGCTCTCCAGAATCTCGTGGGTTTCCTCCACCGCCAGACGCGACGCCGGAGTGAAGAGGTTGAGCAGGCGTTTCTGGTGGGCCAGCACCGCCACGCGCACGTTGTCAAACACGCTCAGGCGGGTGAAGACGCTGACCACCTGGTAGGACAGGCTGATGCCACCCTGGGCGATGCGGTGGGCGGACAGCCCGGCGATGTCCCGGCCCAGGAAGACGATGCGCCCGCCGTCGGGCTTGAGCTGGCCGGTGATGAGCTTGAACAGGGTGGTCTTGCCGGCGCCGTTGGGGCCGATCACGGCCACGATCTGGCCTTGCTTGACCTCCAGATTGGCCTGGCCCACGGCCAGGAAGGCGCCGAAGGCCTTTTTTATATCCTTGACGGCCAGCATCTATTTCTTCTCCGCCACCACCGCCCGAGCGGAGCCCGGCCAGCGGCTTAGGCAATAGCCCAGCACTCCCTGGGGCAGGAAGAAGATCAGGAGCATCAGGATCACCCCCAGCACCAGCGTCCAGTACTCGGTGTAGATGCCCACCACGGTGCGCAGGCTGACGATGATGGCCCCGCCCAGCATGGGTCCCAGGAAGGTGTACCAGCCACCCAGGAGGCACATCACCAGCACCTCCAGGCTGAGTGTCCAGAACAGCAGGTCAGGGAAGACCGTGCCCTCCACGGTGACGAAGAGCACTCCCGCCACCCCGCCGAAGAAGCCGGCGATGACCAGCCCCACCAGTTGGTGGCGCCGCACGGGGATGCCCAGGGCCGCGGCGCGGTCGGGGTTGTCGCGGATGGCCTGGAAGGCCTGGCCAAAGGGCGAGGACACGATGCGGTGCATCAGCCACAAGCAGATCAGGGTCACGGCCAGGCAGAAGTAATAGGAGCCGGTGATGCTGGAGATGGCCGGAGGCAGGCTGATGCCGTGGATGCCGTCATCGCCGCCGGTGAAGGAGTACCAGCGGAACACGATGGCCCACACCAGGGAGCCCAGGGAGATTTGCAGCATGCCGAAATAGAGCTTGGACAGGCGCAGGCAGATCACGCCCATGACCAGGCTCAAAAGCGCGGCGGCCAGCGGCCCGGCCAGCATGCCCAGCCAGGGCCAGATGGCGGTCTTGTTCAGGGTCAGCGCCGCGGCATAGGCCCCCAGGCCGTAGAAGACCCCGTGATGGAACTGATACATGCCGCCAAAGCCCAGCACCATGTTCAGGCTGGTGGCCAGGAGTCCGGTGGCCATGATCAGGGCCAGCAGGTACACGTAGAACCGGCTGGCCAGGGCTGGCAGCAAGGCCAGCGCCAGGATCAGGGCCAGCAGGAGGGCCAGGTTGCGGCGGTTGGCGGGCATCTGCGACAAGTCGGGATTCTCCTATCTGGGCCCAGGGGCCGGCTTTAGGCTCACCAGGTGGACTTCAAAAGCCCCCGGGGGAAAAACAAGAGCACCGTCACCACCGCCAGGTAGGGGAAGACGATGGCGAACTGGGGCCAGACCAGGATGCCGATGGAGTCGGTCAGCCCGAAGATCAAGGCCCCCAGGAGGGCGCCCCAGATGTTGCCCAGGCCGCCGATGATCACGATGAGGAAGCCCTCCATGATTATGGCGTGGCCCATGCCCTGGGTGATGTTCTGGGTGGGGGCCACCAAGGCCCCGCCCAGGCCTGCCAAAAAGCAGCCGATGCAGAACACCGTGGCGAATATCCAGCTTACGTTGATGCCCATGGCCGCCACCATCTCGCGGTCCACGGCGGCGGCGCGGGCGATCTTGCCGATCTTGGTGCGGTTGGTCAGGAACCACAGGCCATAGGCCACCAAGGGCCCCAGGATGAGCAGGAAGAGGTTGTAGCGGGGGAAGGGCAGGCCCAGCAGGCTGAAGGAGCCCTGCATCACCGGCGGCAGGGACAGCGAACGGAAGTCCGAGCCCCACAGGAGTTTCACCAGGTCGCCGAAGACCAGGGTCAGCGAGAAGGTGAACAACAGGAGCATCAGGTGCTCGCGCTCGTAGAGATGGCAGAAGAGTCCGCGCTCGGTCAAGAGGCTGAGCAGGGCCACCAACAGGGGCGCCAGAATCAGGGCCAGCCAGAAGCCCAGGCTGCCGCCGATGAGGGTGGCCACCGAATAGGTGGCAAAGGCGCCGATCATGTACAGGGAGCCGTGGGAGACGTTGGGGATGCGCAACACCCCCAGGATCAGGCTCAGGCCCGAGGAGACGATGAACAGGATGGTGGTGCGACTCAGGCCCACCAGAATCTGCTGGCCCAGGGCGGCCAGGGTCACGTGCGCGGCGAACTCCATGGGGCAAACCTTAGCGCATGGCTTTGATACTGGAACATTCCGGGGCTGGCCAGGTCGAGTCGCCGTGGGTTGGGTTGCGCCACGCTCCACCCAACCCACGGGATTGCCTTTCCACAATGGCCGCCAGCCCTCGGCGCTACCTACCGGGCCAGGCGACCCGTGGCCGCCAGCCCCGGCACCAGGTTACTTGGCGCGGGCCTTCTTGATGTCCTCCAAGGAGGGGGCCGCGTCCTGGCCGGAGATGGTCACGATCTGGTCGGCCACCAGGAAGTCGCGGCCGGCGACCTTCTTGGTGACGCCCATGTACATGGGCAACAGCGCCTGATGGTCATAGGCGCGCAGGGTCACCGGACCCACGGGGCTGTCCAGGGTCATGCCCTCGATGGCGTCGATGAGTTTTTCCTTGTCCAGCACGCCGGCCTTCTTGAAGCCCTCGATGATGTAGCGGGCGGTGAGGTAGCCGTAGAGGGCGCCCACCTTGGGCTCGCGGCCGTAGGCCTTCTGGAACTCGGCCACGAAGGCCCGGTTGGCCACGCTGTCGGGATAGTAGAAGAAGTAGTTGGAGGTGCCGACGACGCCCTCGGGAGCATCCAGGCCCAGGGGCTTCAGGGTGGAGAGTTCGGTGGCGGTGTGCATGAAGAAGGGCACCTTGTCGTTGAAGCCGGTGGCCTTGGCGGCCTTCAAGAAGGGCACGCAGCCGGAGCCGCCGGTGGCGATGATCACCGCGTCGGGCTTGGCGGCCAGGATGGAGGTGATGTAGGGCGTGAAGTCCGGCTCGCCCACCTTCCACCAGGACTGGCCCAAAAGCTCCACCTCGGGCTTGAGCTTCTTGAGGTTTCTCCACAGGTCGTCGGCCAGGGCGTGGCCATACTCGTAGTCATCGCCGGCGATCCAGTATTTCACGAACTTCTGCTTGGCCAGGCCCACGGCCGCGGCCTTGCCGGCGCTGGCGGTGTTCTCGGTGATCTGGAAGACGTAGCGGTGGCCCTTTTCGCCTGAGAGTTTGTCAGTTTTAGCAAAGGTGGCGAAGAAGGGGACCTTCTCGTTCTTGACCAGGTCGGAGATGGCGAGCGCGGTGGCGCTGTTGATGGTGCCCATGAGGATGTCCACGCCCTCGCGCATGATCAGTTCCTTGGCCGCCGACAGGCCCAGGTCCACCTTGAACTTGTCGTCGCGGGTGGTGAACTCGATCTTGCTCCCCAGCACGCCGCCAGCGGCGTTGACCTTGTCCACCTCCAGCTTGAAGCCGTCGCGCACGTCGTTGGTGTAGGTGCTGGCCGGGCCGCTATAGGTGTCGACGATGCCTACCTTGATGACCTTGGCGGCGTTGGCCGCGCCGGGGGCCAGGAACAGGCCCAGGGCCACCAGCATGCAGATTGCCAGCACGGAGTATTTTTTCATCATCAGCCCTCCCTCGGGTTAGTTTTGCCGCGCCGCCCTTGGGCGGGCCTCAGGCCGACTCCCGGCCCAAGCTAGGCTCCAGATATTGATAATGCCCCATGTGGCGGGAAACCTCGCCGGCGGTGTCCATGACCCGGCGGGCCAGGTCTTGCAGGTTGGCCTCGCTGACCAGGCGGGGCTCGCCGTTGAGGCTTAGTCCCCCCACCACCTGGCCGCCCTGGGCGAAGATCGGCGCCCCCACGCTGTCCAGGTTGACCAGGAATTCTTGCAGGGACAGGGAATAGCCCCTCTGGCGGGTTATCTCGATCTCCTCCAAGAGGGCCTGGCGGTCGGTCACGGTGCGCGGGGTGTATTTTATCAGTTTGACCCGTTCCAGGTAGGCGTGCAACTCCTCCTGGGGTAACTGGGCCAGGATGGCCCGGCCCATGGAGGTGCAGTAGGCCGGCGCGGCGGCGCCGATAAAGGGCGCCACCGAGGACTTGGACAGGGGCAGGGTATCCAGGGTGACCACGATCACCGCCCGCTCCAACACCCCCAGCCTGCCCACCAGGCCGGTCTCGCGGGCCAGATAGGACAGCGGGATGGCGGCCTTCTGGTTGATCTCCAGGGTGGCCAAATGGATGGAGCCCAGCTCGTGCAGGCGCATGCCCAGGCGGTACTCGCGGCTGCGCGGGTCCTGGCTGAGGAAGCCTTCCATCTCCAGGGTGCGCACCAGGCCGTGCACGGTGCCCACGGGCAGGCCCAGCTCCCGGGCGATGTGGCTGACCTTGAGCAGGGGCCGCGAATAGGAAAACAGGGAGAGGATGCGGGCGCCGCGCTGGATGGACTGGTTGGGCAAATTCACGGGCCTTTCGAGATATACGACTTATGAGCGTAATCCTAGGATACGGCTGGGAGGCATGTCAAGCCCAAATGGCGGCCCCTGCCCAAGTGGCGGAGGGTCTATGTTACAAATGATGTAATGATGAGATGTTAGGCCATTAGCCAACCAGGGCCAGCCCGGGATTTGCTTGACAGGTTGCCGATGATTTTTTATTATCACCCGCAAGCATCGAACATGCTAAATAATATTTGATATATTCGAAATATGACGCAATCTGATCTCGGCCCTCGCGCGGGTCGGCCAAGGGGAAGGGCAGGGCCATCTTGTTAGTTCACCTGCCATGCGGAAGGCAACGCCTGCCCCTGGAGCTGCCCGACGGGGTCAAGCTGCTGCGATCGCGCCCGGCCCCGGCCCTGGCCGACCCCCAAGCCGCCGTGCGCCAGGCCCTGGCCGCGCCCATCGGCGCCCCGCCCCTGGCCGCGCTGGCCCAGGGCCGCCGCGACGCTTGCCTGGTGGTCAGCGACCAGACCCGGCCGGTGCCCAATCAGGACCTGCTGCCGCCCATCCTGGAGGCCCTGGCCCAAGCCGGCCTGGGGCCGGAGCGGGTGACCATCCTGGTGGCCACCGGCATGCACCCGCCCACCCAGGGGCGCCAGTTGGTGGAGATGCTGGGACCCGAGATCGCGGGCGCCTACCGGGTGCTGAACCACGACTGCCGCCAGGGCAACGCCTTGGTGGAGCGCATCGAGGGCCATGCCATCGAGATCGACCAGGCCTTCCTGGAGGCGGACCTCAAGATACTCACCGGCCTGATCGAGCCCCATACCTTCGCCGGCTTCTCGGGCGGGGGCAAGGCCGTGCTGCCCGGCCTGGCCAGCCTGCAAACCATGGAATTCATGCACTCCTACCGCCTGGTGGCCCAGCCGAGCCTGGCCAGCGGACGCCTGGAGGGCAATCTCTTTCAGGACTACATCCGCCAGGTGGTGGGCGGTCTGGGGGTGGATTTTCTGGTAAACGCGGTCATCGACCACGACCAGAAGCTCAACGGGGTCTATGCCGGCCACTGGCTGGAGGCCCACCGGGCCGGCTGCCAGGACTCGGCCCGCCAGTCCCTGGCCAGCCTGGAGCAACCGGCGGACCTGATAATCACCAGCGGAGGGGGGCATCCCCTGGATGACACGTTCTTTCAGGCCAACAAGGGCCTGGTCACGGCCCGGGATTTGTCGGCGCCAGGGGCCACGGTGCTTTTGGTGGCTGGCTGCCAAGGCGGCCTGGGCGGGGGCGAGTTTCTGCGCATCCTGCAAGAAAGCCCCAGCCCGGCCGACTTCGCCGCCCGCCACGGCCGGCAGGGTATTTTTTGCAAGGACCAGTGGGCGGTGCAGCGTTTTTATCAGGCCAAGGAGCATTTCGGGCGCATGCTGCTTTTCGCCCCCGGCCTGGCCGGGCCGGACTTTGAGCTTCTGGGTCTGACCCCGGTGAGCGACCTGCCCGGCGCGGTGACGGGGCTGTGCGCGCGGGCCGCGCGGGCGGCGGTGATCCCCGAGGGACCCTACCTGGCCGGCCATCCCCGCCTTCCGGCCTAGCCTCGGATTGACCCCGTCCGGCGCTTCCCGGCGCGGGGCGTTGCCGGCGGCCAGATTTTATGCCACACTTCCGTGACATGCCCAACCGTCGGGGATGGCCTCTCGCCAGGAGGCGGTCATGCCGCCTTCGGCCACAGGAGAAAATCCATGCCCCAGCCCGCCGCCAACCCCAGCCCCGTGGAGCAGAGCCCCGATCAGGTGCGCCTGTCCCTGGCCGCGGCCATGACCCTGGGCCTGGCCCAGGGGCGTTTTTACCGGGACGCCCGCCTGGGCTGCATCAACCTGCTATTGACCTATCCCGGCGGCTGCCGGGCCAACTGCGCCTTCTGCGGGCTGGCCCGCGCCAACCGCCCCCAGCAGGGCGACCCCCGCTACGAGAAGTTCATCCGGGTGTCCTGGAAGTCCTACGCCCTGGACGAGATTCTGGAGCGTTGCACCAGCGCCCCGGCCTGGGTGGAGCGGGTCTGCGTCTCCATGATCACCCACCCCCAGGCCCGGCAGGACACCCTGGATGTCTGCCGTCGGACCCGCGCGGCCACCAGCCTGCCGGTGAGCCTGTTGATCGCGCCCACCCTCTTGGCCCAGGACGACCTGGCGCGCATGCTTGAGGCCGGGGCCGACCGGGTGGGCGTGGCCATCGACGCGGCCACGCCGGAGCTTTTTGAGAAACTGCGCGGCCGGCCGGTGGGCGGCCCCCACCGCTGGGAGCACTATTGGCGCACCTTTGAGCAGGCCCTGGAGGCCTTCGGCCAGGGCATGGTCGGCGTGCACCTGATCCACGGCCTGGGCGAGAGCGAACAGGACCTGGTGTTGGCCATGGACCGCGCCAAGGGCCTGGGCGGCTGCACCCATCTTTTTTGTTTTTTCCCCGAGCGCTTCAGCGCCCTGGCCGAGGCGCCCCAGCCCCAGGCCAGCGGGTACCGGCGGGTGCAGATGGCCCGCTGGCTCATCGATCAGGGCCTGACCCGCGCCAGCGCCATGGCCTTTGATCAACAGGGCAGGGTGGCCGACTTCGGCGTGGAACCCCTGGTCCTGGAGCAGGCTTTGGCCTCGGGCCAGCCCTTCATGACCTCGGGCTGTCCGGGGGCCTCGGGCCGCGTGGCCTGCAACCGCCCCTATGGCAACGAAAAACCCGGTCCCGACCTGCGCAACTATCCCTTTGATCTGGAGCCGGCGGACCTGGATTTGGTGCGCGCCCAGATGGCCCAGTACTGAAGCCCGCGCGATAAATCCCAGGGCCGGGCTTGCAAAAGCCGCCGCGGGGCATACCTTATTGACATCTCCGCGGCGCGGGCAACCCCCCGCCGCGCGCGATGGTCGACGTGGGTCTATTTTGGGTCGAGAGGGCCGGTTTGCCGGTCTGGAGAGGCCTTTATGGGACCGGCGGGGGAAACTTTGGTTGCGGCGCTGGCTAACGGGTGATATAGGTCTAGAATTTTAGATTAACTACATTCACCGCATATTGCCCAAGGATAGGACCCATGAAAGTCAGCGTGGAAGAAATCAGCTCGGTGCAGCGCAAGGTGACCGTCGAGGTGCCGGCCAAGGATGTGGACAAGACCATGGACACCTTGTACAAGCGCCTGTCCCGCCAGGCCAAGATCAAGGGGTTCCGCCCTGGCAAGGTGCCGCGCACCATCTTGGAAAAGTACTACGGCCCCCAGGTGGCGGCCGAATCGGCCGAGAATATCATCGGCGATAGGTACCCCGAGGCCCTGGCCGAGACCAAGCTGGAGCCCGTGGCCCGCCCTGATTTTGACTTCGGCATCCCCGTGGCTGGGCAGGATTTCGTCTTCAGCGTCACCCTGGACGTCAAGCCCGACTTCGCCCTGGACACGGCCATCTACAAGGGGCTGAAGCTCAAGGAGCCCCAGTTGGCGGTGAGCGAGGCCGAGGTGGCCCAGCGTCTGGAGGCCCTGGCTGGCCGGCAGGCCGTGCTGGCCCCCCTGGACGAGCCCCGTCCGGCCCAGACCGGCGACGTGGTGATCATCGACTACCAGTCCTTCAAGGGCGATGAGCCCGTGGCCGGCGGACAGGCCGAGAACGTGGAAGTGGAGCTGGGCAAGGGCCAGGTGCAGAGCGAGATCGAGTTGGCCTTGCTCAGGGTCAACGCCGGCGACTCCGTGGAGACCACGGTGCACTACGGCGCGGAGGCCAGCAACCCCGAGCTGCAGGACCAGGACGTCCGCTTCGTCATGCAGGTCAAGGACATCAAGAAGAAGCTCCTGCCCGAGATCGACGACGACTTCGCCCGCTCGCTCTCCCCGGAGTTCAGCGGCCTGGAGGCTCTCAAGGAGCGCGTCAGCGCCGACCTGGACGAGTCCTACCAGGCCCAGCGCGACATGGCCCTGCGCACCCAGATTCTGGACCAGCTCCGGGAGCAGGGTGAGTTCGAGGTGCCGGAGTCCCTGGTGCGCGCCGAGGTGGAGGAGATGGTCGAGAGCTTCAAGAACCGCATGCGCCAGCAGGGCATGGACCCCCAGACCGTGGGCCTGGAGGAGGACAAGCTGGCCGAGGGCTTTAAGGAACAAGCCCAGAAAAAGGTGCGGGCCGGCATCGTCCTGGGGCGCATCGCCGAGCAGGAAAACGTGGAGGTCAAGCCCGAGGATGTCGATAATGACATCACCAAGATGGCCGAGCGCATGGGGCAGCCCGTGGGGGTCATTAAGGAAATGTACATAAAAAACAATATGATGCCCACCCTACAAGCCCGCATTCTCGAAGAAAAGACGTTGCAGGCCATCAGGGCCGATGCTATCATTGAAAAGGTGGACCCGGCCGAATTAGCAAAGGAAACCGAAGCTTAAACCTTAAAGGCAACCGCCAGCAGCAAGGCATTTTATAATGACGCTCATTCCCTTTGTCATAGAGCAGACCAGCCGCGGCGAGCGCTCCTACGATATCTACTCGCGGCTGCTCAAAGATCGCATCGTCATGCTGGGCCAACCCGTGGACGACACGGTGGCCAACGTGATCATCGCCCAGTTTTTGTTCCTGGAGGCGGAGGACCCCACCAAGGACATCCACCTCTACATCAACTCCCCGGGCGGGGTGGTCACCGCCGGCCTGGCCATCTACGACACCATGCAGTACATCAAGCCCAAGGTCAGCACCCTGTGCCTGGGCCAGGCCTGTTCCATGGCCGCGATACTCTTGGCCGCCGGCGAAAACGGCATGCGCTACAGCCTGCCCCACTCGCGCATCCTCATCCACCAGCCCCTGGGCGGCTTCTCGGGCCAGGCCACGGACATAGAAATCCACGCCCGCGAGATATTGAAGCTGCGCGAGGAGCTGAACCAGATACTGGCTGGCCACACCGGCCAGCCACTGGAAAAAATCAGCCAGGACACCGAGCGCGATTATTTCATGAGCGGCGAGGCGGCTCGTGAGTACGGTTTGGTGGACAAAGTCATCACCCACCGCGAGGTGGTCTAAACATCATGGCCTGGTTCACCAGGGAGGCCATAGGAAATGACTAAAAAGACCAACGGCAAGGGATCTGATCTGGTCTGCTCCTTCTGCGGCAAGAGCCAGGATGAGGTCAAAAAGCTCATCGCCGGGCCCTCGGTGTACATCTGCGACGAATGCATCGAGCTGTGCAACGAGATCATCGAGGAGGAGTACCAGAAGGAGGAGGCCGCCACCCGGGTCTCCATCCCCAAGCCCAAGGAGATCAAGGCCATCATCGATGAGTACGTCATCGAGCAGGAGCGGGCCAAGAAAATATTGGCCGTGGCCGTGCACAACCACTACAAGCGCATCGACGCCCGCGTGGAGATGGGCGGGGTGGAGCTGCAGAAGAGCAACATCCTGTTGATCGGCCCCACCGGCAGCGGCAAGACGCTCCTAGCCCAGACCCTGGCCCGCATCCTCAACGTACCGTTTACCATCGCCGACGCCACCACGCTGACCGAGGCCGGCTATGTGGGCGAGGATGTGGAGAACATCATCCTCAACCTCTTGCAGGCCGCCGACTACGACGTGGAGCGCGCCCAGCGGGGTATCGTCTATATCGACGAGATCGACAAGATCGCCCGCAAGAGCGAGAACCCCTCCATCACCCGCGACGTCTCCGGCGAGGGCTTGCAGCAGGCGCTCTTGAAGATCATCGAGGGCACCATGGCCTCGGTGCCGCCCAAGGGCGGGCGCAAGCACCCCCAGCAGGAGTTTGTCAAGGTCGACACCACCAACATCCTGTTCGTGTGCGGCGGGGCCTTCGTGGGCCTGGACAAGATCATCAAGAACCGCGTGGGCGCCAAGACGTTGGGCTTCACCGCCGACGTGCGCGACCGCAGCCAGGAGCTGCCCCTGGGCGAGGTGCTGGCCCAGTGCCAGCCCGAGGACCTGATAAAATTCGGGCTGATCCCCGAGTTCGTGGGCCGGCTGCCCGTGGCCGCCACCCTGGACGAGCTCTCCGAGGACGCCCTGATCCGCATCCTGCGCGAGCCCAAGAACGCCCTGACCAAGCAGTATGCCAAGCTCTTTGAGTTCGAGGGCGTGGAGCTGAAATTCACCGACGAGGCCCTGCAGGCCGTGGCCAAGGAGGCCCTGAACCGCAAGAGCGGCGCCCGCGGGCTGCGCTCCATCCTGGAGTCGTCCATGCTGGACATCATGTACGATCTGCCGTCCCTCAAGGACGTGCAGGAGTGCCTGATCGGCGAGGAAGTCATCACCCGTGGCGAGCAGCCCCTGCTGCTCTTGACCAAGCAGGCGGCCGAATACGCCTAGGACCGGCCGACAGCCGTCCTAGGCCGCCTCGGGTGAACAGTAAACAAGAGGCGTCGCGCCACGGCGGCGCGGCGCCTCTGTAATTTTGAACGGCGCCGGTCAGGCCCCCCTGCGCTATCCTGGGCTTGGGCGCCAAACGGCGCTGGCCAGCACGCCAGATGCCCTAACCGCGATCAGCGATCCCCTCCCGACAGAGAGGCTCATTCATGCATGCTCCCCTGTTGCCCCTGAGAGACATCGTCGTTTTTCCGCGCATGGTGGCGCCCCTGTTCGTGGGCCGCGAAAAATCCGTGGCCGCCCTGGAGCACGCCATGGAGCACGACCGCACCATCTTCCTGGCCACCCAGCGCGACGCCCGCGTGGATGAGCCCGGCCCCGGCGACATCCACGACATCGGCACCGTCAGCACCGTCCTGCAGCTCCTGAGGCTGCCCGACGGCACGGTCAAGGCCCTGATAGAGGGCAAGGAGCGTGCCCAGATCAAGGCCTTCCTGCCCAGTCAGGACCTCTTCCTGGTGGACCTGGAGCCCTTGAGCGACGTCTATCCGGCCGACCTGGAGTCCGAGGCCCTGATCCGCTCGGTCAATGCCTCCTTCGAGCAGTTCGCCAAGCTGCACAAGAAGATTCCCCAGGAGGTGCTGCTGTCGGTCTCGGCGTTGACCGACCCGGGGCTGTTGGCCGACACCGTGGTGGGGCATCTGCCGCTGAAGCTGGAGGACAAGCAGAGGCTCCTGGAGATACTGGAGCCCAACCGGCGCCTGGAGCGCCTGTTCGAGCTGATGCGCTCGGAGATCGAGATATTGCAGATCGAGCAGCGCATCAAGAGCCGGGTCAAGCGCCAGATGGAAAAGACCCAGCGCGAGTACTATCTCAACGAGCAGATGCGCGCCATCCAGAAGGAGATGGGCGACAAGGACGACAGCAAGAACGAGGTCAAGGAGCTGGAGGAGAAGCTCAAGGCCAAGCGCCTGCCCCGCGAGGCCGCCGAAAAGGTGCGCCAGGAGCTGAAAAAGCTCAAGATGATGTCGCCCATGAGCGCCGAGGCCACCGTGGTGCGCAATTACGTGGACTGGCTGTTGGCCATACCCTGGAACGAGCGCACCCGCGACAAGCTGGACCTGAGCGAGGCCCAGCGCATACTGGACGAGGACCACTACGGCCTGGAAAAGCCCAAGGAGCGCATCCTGGAGTTTTTGGCCGTGCAGTCCTTGATGCGCAAGATCAAGGGCCCCATCCTGTGCTTCGTGGGCCCTCCCGGCGTGGGCAAAACCTCCCTGGCCCGCTCCATCGCCCGGGCCATGGCGCGCAACTTCATTCGGCTCTCCCTGGGCGGCGTGCGCGACGAGGCCGAGATCAGGGGGCACCGCCGCACCTACATCGGCGCCATGCCCGGCAAGATCATCCAGTCCCTGCGCCGGGCGCGCACCGTCAACCCGGTCTTCTGTCTGGACGAGGTGGACAAGATGTCCACCGACTTCCGGGGCGACCCCTCGGCGGCTCTCTTGGAGGTCCTGGACCCGGAGCAGAACTACGCCTTCAACGACCACTACCTGGACGTGGACTACAACCTCTCGGAGGTGATGTTCATCACCACGGCCAACACCCTGTTCTCCATCCCGGCGCCCTTGCAGGACCGCATGGAGATCACCCGCCTGCCCGGCTACACCGAGCTGGAGAAGCTCTCCATAGCCAAGCAGTTCCTGGCGCCCAAGCAGGCCAAGGCCAACGGGCTCAAGCCTAGCCAGGTGCAGATCAGCGACAAGGCCATCCTGGAGATCATCCAGCGCTACACCCGCGAGGCCGGGGTGCGCAACCTGGAGCGCGAGTTGGCCAGCATCTGCCGCAAGGCGGCCAAGAAGCTGGTCTCCGAGGGGCAGCGCGATGGCCAGGTTAGCGTGTCGGTCAGCGCCGTGGAGGGCTATCTGGGGGTGGCCAAGTTCCGCCACGGGCTGCCCGAGGACCGCGACTACGTGGGGCTCACCAACGGCCTGGCCTGGACCGAGGTGGGCGGCGAGGTGCTCACCACCGAGGCCATGATCATGCCCGGCCGGGGCAAGCTGACCATCACCGGCAAGCTGGGCGAGGTGATGCAGGAATCGGCCCAGGCCGCCCTGAGCTACGTGCGCTCCCGCGCCCGCGCCCTGGGCCTGCCCGAGGATTTCTACCGCACCGTGGACATCCACATCCACGTGCCCGAGGGGGCCATCCCCAAGGACGGCCCCTCGGCGGGCATCACCCTGGCCACCTCCCTGGTCAGCGCGCTGACCCGCGTGCCCGTGCGGGCCGATGTGGCCATGACCGGCGAGATCACCCTGCGCGGCCGCGTGCTGCCCATCGGCGGCCTGCGCGAGAAGATACTGGCCGCCCACCGGGTCAACATCAAGAAGGTGCTGATCCCCAAGGACAACGAGAAGGACATCAAGGAGATCCCGGCCAAGGTCCTCAAGATGGTGGAATTGGTGCCCGTGGAGCATATGGACCAGGTGCTCAAGCTGGCCCTGGCCCTCGATGATCCCGAATGCCTCTTCCACGGGCCGGACGAGCCCTACTGTATTCCCCGCACGACCGCTCCGGAGGCGGCCCCGGAGGTAGTGGCCCACTAGGTTTTAGGGATTAGGGTCTGAAAATCATTGGCCTCATGGCCACAACAGGCTATTGACAATCTGACGATCTGTTGATAAATAGGAATCCCCTTCACGGGGCGCGGAGGTCAGCCGAGCCGAAATGTGGCCGGCCCCGACCAGTGGGCGGGTAGCTCAGTTGGGAGAGCATCGGCCTTACAAGCCGGGGGTCACAGGTTCGAGTCCTGTTCCGCCTACCATCACCAAACCAGGGCGGTGGTCAGCGCGGGTCCCAGCCGCGCCGGGAAGTGGCATGGTATCGCAGTCTACGCGGGGGCGTAGCTCAGTTTGGTTAGAGCGCCGGCCTGTCACGCCGGAGGTCGCGAGTTCGAGCCTCGTCGTCCCCGCCAGCAAAATAGAGGGACCAGCCGCCAGGGCGGTTGGTCCCTCGCCATTTTTATGGAGCTGATTTAACCCCCAGCCTCCTAGCGGCCCAGGGCCCTTTGCAGGGAATGGCCCAAGCTCTCGCCCATGCGCTCCAGGGAATTGCTTACCCCTGCCTTGGGCTCATAGTGCACCCCCTTGGTGGCCGCGGCCATGGCATCCCTGCACATCTGCGAATCAGCCTCGCCGCTGGAGGCCAAGGCAGCGGCCAGGCCCAGGGGTCCCAGGGCCGCGAAACCGCCCAGGGTCTTGCCCAGGGTGGCCAGCACCTGGCCCTCGTCCAGGCTCAGGCGCGGCTTGGCCAGGGTGCCAGTGAGCTTGAAGGGCTTGGCCAACTGCCCCATGCTCAGCCCCACGCCCCCGGCGGCGGTGAGCCCGGCCTTGGGCAGGGGCCGCCAGGCCAGGTCCAGTTCCTCGTTTTTCAGGTTGAGCTTGCCACGCCCCAAGAGCACCAATTGTTGGCTGTCCAAGGCCAGGGCGGTGGAATGGACCTGACCGTCCTTGGCCAACAGACCCAACACCAGGCAGTGCAAGGCATTGCTTTGCTCGGCTCCCACGGCCTCGCCCAGGGCGCTGAGGATGCCACCGGCCAGGTCCGCGCCCAGGATGCCCAGGTGGCGAAGATTCAGTTGCCCTCCGCGCACCGCGGCCACCAGCTTGCCGTCCAGGTTGGCCATGATGGCCGCCAAGGATTCCCCCCGGCCCTGGGCTTCCACCTGGGCCTCCAGCCTGCCGCTGAGCACCTGCTCGGTCCCTGCCCGGCGTAGCACCTGGCCGATCTGGCAACGGCTGAGCTTGAGCTTGATCTGGGCTTGGGCTTGGTCGCCCTGGGGAGTGAGGGTCAGGCGCAGGCTGCCGGGGCCGCCGGCCAGGCTGGCCTCCAGGGGGTTGAGGCTCAGACGGCCCTGGTTCAGTTCCAGGTTAAGGTCCACCTGTGCCAGGTCCAGACGCGGCATCTTGAGGCTACCCGTGCGCAGGCGCAGGTTAAGGTCAAAGGCTCGCAGGGACTCCAGGGGCAGGGGAGCGCTGGAGAACACCCGCCCCGGCCGGCGCTCGCCCTGCCGGGGAGCGTTGGGAGAGGCTGCCCCGCCCGCCGGCTTGGCGTCCCACCAGGGGCACAGGTCCAGCGCCGGGCCGCTCAGGTCGGCGCCTACGCGGGGGCGTCCCTGCAGCCAATCCACCTGGGCCAGGCCTTGCAGCTTGCCCAGCGGCCCCTCCAACTCCAGGCCTTCCAGGCGATAGGTCTGGCCACGGGGGTCGCTGAGGCGTCCACTCAGGCGCCAGGGGCCGGGCAGGGAGGGCAGCCCCAGGCGGGCTGGCTCGGCCACCTGACAGTTCACCAGGAGGTCCAGCCCCTGGGCGGCCAGCGGGTCTTGGACCCGCCCCTGGGCCTGCAACTCCAGGCCTGGATAATGCAGCACCGCCTCCAGCGGCCAGGGCTGGCCCGTTAGCTCCGGGGCCTTTATTTGGCCCTGAAGGCTGAACTCTCGGCTGTCCATGCTGCCTTTCACCGTGAACTCCAAGGGGCCGTTCTCCAGCTCCTGGCGCAAGCCCAAGGACTCCACCTGCAAGATTAAAGGCGCCTGGCCGGAGCGGCGCCAGTCCAGGCGGGCCTGCTTGATTTCTATGTTCCGGAAATGGAACCAGGCCAGGCCGCCTATCTCGCGATGATCGGGCGGGGTTGCCTGGGCAGGCGGGGCAGGAGTGGCCGGGGCCGGCAGCAGAGCCGTGAGATCGGCGCGGCCCGGGGCCTGGGCCTCAACCAGGAGTTCCAGGCCCTCCAGACCCAGGCGTTGAACCACCAACTGCCGCCGCAGAAGCAAGGGCCACAGCTCCACGGCCACCTCCACCCGCCTGGCGCTGGCCAATGGTGGCCCAGCGCCTCGGGAGGGATCAACCAGGGACACCGCCTCCATGGTCAAGCGGGGCCTGAAGGCGACCTGCAGCTCCAGCGCCCCGCCCAGGATCAAATCATAGCCCGTGGCCTCTTGGACGGCCTGGGACAGGCGGGGCTTGAGCGATTCCAGATCGTAGCCCTTGAGCAGCAGGAAGCCGGCCAAGACCAGGAGCAAAGGCAAGGCGGCCAGGCCGGTCACCAGCCAGGGCAGGACACGGCGTAGCCAGGCTGGGCCGGGGGTTTTTCGGGTTGTGCTGGGGCTGGACATGGCTTGCAAGGTCCCCCCGGTGAAAGAGATGGGCCCGCCCCGCTTGGCGTAGGCCCTATCCGTAGCGAGGCGGTGCATCCCATACTACTACTACCCAGGCCGGAGGCCAATGTCTTAGGCGCGGCCGGGCGTTCTAGTGATCCTGCCCAGACCTGCTAGGCCCTCCCCTGCATGGGGGAGGGCCTCTTGCTTTGGTGCCTTGGGAGTCCCCTTGCAGCAACCGACGTGGCATGCCTCGTAAAGCGTAACTTGATGGGCATCGAGAAGCCTACTAAACTAAAAACATGAGGATCAGGGGTGTTAAACACAGGGGCCTGCGCCGTTTGGTCCTAGCACACAAGTGTGACTCCACCTGAGTCCCTGATTCCTGAAGCTTCTATCACCTATATTGAATCTGCCTCAGCGTGATTCCCAACCTCAGGCACTTCGAAACTTTCCTCAAAACTACTCCCCATACCCATTGCGATGTCATCCAGTCACGCGGGATAATATAAAAATTAACGCCTCTTTTTGGCGTCCAGTAATATGCGGCTGATTCAGCTTCATTTGCTGGGGCTGGAGGAATTCCTTACTGTTTGTGTCTGAGATCCCAGGCCCAAAATCACCATGCGCCAACCCTTGCACGGCCGGACCTCGACGTCTCGACCTGAGGTGATTCTCTATGAAAAAGACCGCCTCTCCCCCGGCCAGCAAACAAAAGAAGGCCCAGGCCCTACCGCCCACCATGGCCGCCCCGGCCAAGAAGACTGACGACTTCCCCATCGTGGGCGTGGGGGCATCAGCCGGGGGGCTGGAGGCCCTGGAGCAGTTCCTGGGCGGAGTGCCCGAGAACAGCGGCATGGCCTTTGTCATCGTGCAGCACCTGGACCCCACCCACCAGGGCATCATGGCCGAGCTGTTGCAGCGCGGGACCAAGATGAAGGTCGGGCAGGTCAAGGACCGCACCAAGGTCCAGCCCAACTGCGTCTACGTGATCCCGCCCAACAAGGACCTGTCCATCCTACGCGGAAGTTTGCACCTCTTTCCTCCCGTCTCGCCCCGTGGGCTGCGCCTGCCCATTGATTTCTTCTTCCGCTCCCTGGCGGCGGACCGGGGGGAGAAGAGCGTGGGGGTGATCCTGTCCGGCATGGGCTCAGATGGCTCCCTGGGGCTCAGGGCCATCAAGGAGGCGGCCGGGGTGGTGCTGGTGCAAGACCCGGCTTCGGCCAAGTTCGACGGCATGCCCAAGAGCGCCATCGAGGCAGGTCTGGCCGACTTCGTGGCCCCGGCCCAGGAGCTGGCAGGCAAAATCATTGCCTATCTTAAGCATACTCCGCTCTTGACCGCGACCACGCAGCCCTTGGAGAGCAAAACCCAGGGCGGCCTGGAAAAGGCGGTCATCCTGCTGCGCGCCCAGACCGGCCACGATTTTTCCCAATACAAGAAGTCCACCCTGTACCGCAGGGTAGAGCGGCGCATGGGCATCCACCAGATCGCCAAGATCAACCACTATGTCCGCTTTCTGCAGGAGAACCCCCAGGAGCTGGACCTGCTTTTCAAGGAGCTTCTGATAGGGGTGACCAGCTTTTTCCGCGATCCGGCGGCCTGGGAGGTGTTCAAGGACAAGGTTCTACCGGCGCTCCTGGCCGGTCGCCCGGCGGGGTCCCAACTGCGGGCCTGGACGCCGGGCTGTTCCACCGGCGAGGAGGCCTACTCCCTGGCCATGGTCTTCAAGGAGGCGGTAGAGAAGCTAAAGAGCAAGAAGGGTTTGACGCTTCAGATATTCGCCACCGACCTGGACCGCGACGCCATCGACAAGGCGCGCCAGGGCTTCTTTCCCGCCAACATCGCGGCTGATGTCTCGCCTCAGCGCCTGAGCCGTTTCTTCGTGAAGGAGGAGACCGGCTACCGGGTGGCCAAGGAGATCCGGGAGATGGTGACCTTCGCCCCCCAGAACGTCATCATGGACCCGCCCTTCACCAAGCTGGACATCCTGATCTGCCGCAACCTGCTCATCTACCTGGACACGGCGGTGCAGAAAAAGCTCCTGCCCCTGTTTCATTACAGCCTGAATCCCGGCGGGGTGCTTTTCCTGGGCAGCGCCGAGACCATCGGCGGGTTCTCCGACCTGTTCGGGCCTCTGGACGCCAAAGCTAGGCTCTACCGCTGCAAAGAGTCCGGCGCTCCCGCCGCGCTTGTCGATTTTCCCTCCTCCTTCTTCCCGTCTCCGGTGAGCGCGGCGGTGGAGGTCAGGGAGTCCAACACCGCACCTAACCTGCAAACCCTGGCCGAGCAGCAGATACTTCAGGACTTCGCTCCTCCGGCGGTGCTGGCGGATAAGGAGGGGAACATCCTCTTCATCAGCGGGCGCACCGGCAAATACCTGGAGCCGGCGGCGGGCAAAGCCAACTGGAACGTCTTCGCAATGGCCCGTGAGGGTCTGCGCTACGGTCTGACCCAGGCCTTCCACCAGGCTACCCGCCAGAAGGAAGCGGTGGTCCTTGCTGGTCTGAAGGTGCAGACCGAGGGCAGCCAGCAACATTTGGACCTTACCGTACGGGCCTTGGAACAGCCCCAGGCCCTGCACGGCATGCTCTTGGTGGTCTTCAGCGACCGCCCCACCCCGCCCCAGGGTAAGGCCGCCGGGCGTTCGCCCCGGGCGTCCATGGCCAACACCCGCATCGCCGAGTTGGAGCGCGAGTTGCAACAGACCCGCGAGGAGGTCCAGGTCATCCGCGAGGAGATGCAGACCTCCCAGGAGGAGCTCAAGTCCACCAACGAGGAACTGCAATCGACCAACGAGGAGTTGCAGTCCACCAACGAGGAGCTGACCACCTCCAAGGAGGAGATGCAGTCCTTGAACGAGGAACTGCAAACGGTAAACGCTGAGTTGCAGTCCAAGGTGGATGATCTGTCGCGGGCCAACAACGACATGAAGAACCTCCTGAACAGCACCGACATAGCCTGCGTCTTCCTGGACCATGATCTCCACGTGCGTCGTTTCACCACCCAGGCCACCAGTCTGTTCAAGCTCATCCCAGGCGACATGGGCCGGCCGCTCACCGATGTCACCTCGGACTTGGTCTACCCCGAACTGGCCCAAGACGTGGCCAAGGTCATCAACACCTTGATCTTCAGCGAGAAGCAGGTGGCCACCGGGGACGGCCGCTGGTTCCAGTCCAAGATCATGCCCTACCGCACCCTGGACAACGTGATCGACGGGGTGGTGATGACCTTCGCCGACATCACGGTGGCCAAGGAGCTGGAGGCCAAGTTCCGCCTGGCTTATGAGGAGTTGGAGGCCCGGACCCCCAAGGGGAAGGCCAAGAAATCCAACCCGCCTAACGGGAGGACGAAGTGATGAACGGACACCATAGGAAATCCACGGTGGGGGGCAAGCCATGAAAAAGGGCATGGACCCCTCGCCAGACCAGGCCGAGCTACGTCGCCGGGCGGAAGCACGCGTGGCAAACAAGACGGCCCAGGGCTGCCCCACCCCCGAGGAGGAAGACACCCGGCGGTTCGTACACGAACTCCAGGTCCACCAGGTCGAACTGGAGATGCAAAACGAGGAGTTGCTCCAGGCCCGCCAGAAACTGGAGATCAGCCTGGAACGCTACACCGACCTCTACGATTTCGCGCCGGTGGGCTACTTCACCCTGGACCGCCAGGGCAAAATCCGAGAGGCCAACCTGGCCGGCGCGGCGCTCCTGAACTCGGTCCGTTCTCGGGCCGTGGACCAGGGCTTGGCCGGCTTTCTTTCCCACGATAGCCAAGCCGCCTACCAGGATTTTCTCAAGCGAATGCGCGAGGGCAATACCAAGCAGTCCTGTCAAGTAATGCTGGCCATGCCCGGACAGGAGCCGTGCCACCTGCACATCGAGGGTGCTCCCGTGGGGTGGTCGGAGGCTGGCGAGAGCCGGGCGAGAGAAGGACACGTCCGTCTGGCGGCGCTGGACATCACCGAGCGCAAGCTAGCGGAGGAAGGAAAGGCTCGTCTGGAGATCCAACTGCGCCACGCCCAAAAGATGCAAGCGATCGGCACCTTGACGGGAGGCCTTGCCCACGAGTTCAACAACCTCCTGGGGATGGTCATGGGCTTCGCAGAACTGGCCATGGAGCTGGGGCAACAAAGAGAGGACAACATCGAAGAGATAGGCCAGATCATCCAGGCGGCCGATCGCGCCAGCGCCCTGGTGCGGCAGATGCTCACCTTCAGCCGCAAGACGGGAGTCGACAAGAAGCCCCTGAGCCTTAACAACTCGGTAATCCATGCGGGCAAAATGCTGGAGAGGACTTTACCCAGGACAATCAGCATCGAAATGAACTTGGCCCCAGACCTGCCACCGGTGGGAGCTGATGGCTCTCAAGTCGAACAGGTTCTGATCAACCTGGCCACCAACGCCCGGGACGCCATGCCCGAAGGCGGCAAGCTGAGCATCAGCACAGAACTTGTTTCGACGGCCGAGGCGGTCTGCGATGTGTGCGGAGGCAAGTTTTCCGGAGATTATGTTTTGCTCAAAGTAACCGACGCGGGCCACGGCATGGTCAAGAAAATCCAGGAGCAGATGTATGAGCCCTTTTTCAGCACCAAGGGGGTGGGCAAGGGCACCGGACTGGGGCTATCGGTGGTTCTCGGGTTGGTGCAGGACCATGGCGGCCATATCAATTGCGAGAGCAAACCTGACGTTGGCACCACCTTCAAGGTCTACCTGCCCGTCCTTAGAGGCGAGGCCATGGGGACCGGGAACAATGGCCAGCCCCCTCACGAGCAAGCGCCAGGAGGTTCCGAGACGGTGCTTCTAGTGGATGACGAAGAATCCTTGCGCAGCCTGGGTGCGAGGATTTTTGGCAAGGCAGGCTACCAGGTCATGAAAGCCGGCAGTGGCGAAGAAGCCCTGGAGATGTACCGAGCCAAGTGGGGAGAGATCGCCCTGGTTGTCCTCGACCTGGGCATGCCTGGCATGGGCGGCCAGCGGTGCCTGAAGGAGATATTGGCCATCAACTCTCAGGCCAAGGTGGTTATCGCCAGCGGCTACAACGCTGATACCCAGGTCAAGGAATCCCTGGGAGCGGGGTCGGCCGCCTTCGTGGCCAAGCCCTACAAGCGGGATGATCTGCTGGCCACGGTCAGGGATGTGCTCAATCAAAGCGGGAGCTGACTAGCCGGGATAAGAAGTGACTAACATACGCTGCGCCAGGATAGCTGGCTTGGACCTGAATGACTCATCCTGACATTAGAGAAATGGGCCGCTCCAACATGAGGGACCGCCACCGCCAAGATTACCTGGAGCTATTGACCAGCGGTGCTCCGCTGGCCGCGGTTCTCGAAAGCGTCGCCAAGGCCGTGGAGAGTGAGCTTGCGGGCAGCAAGTGCTCGATCCTTCTCTTGGACGAGGCGGGTGAGCGCCTGCTGCATGGCGCGGCCCCCAGCCTCCCGGATTTCTACAACCAGGCAATCCACGGCATAAAGATCGGCCAAGGCGTGGGCTCTTGCGGAACCGCGGCTTTCACCCGCCGGATGGTGATTGTCGAAGACATAATGACCCACCCCTACTGGGCCGACTTCCAAGAACTGGCCCAAAAGGCCGAGGTTGGCTCTTGCTGGTCTGACCCCATTCTGGCCGCCAATGGCGCGGTGCTGGGCGCCTTCGCCATTTACCATCAAGAGCCACGGAAGCCGAGCAAAGAGGATATTGAGCAACTGCGCTCAGCGACCAAATTCGTCCGCCTGGCCATCGAGCACCATCGAGCCCTGGATAACCTCAAGAAAAGCCAGCAGCGGCTGGCTTTGGTTATGCTTGGCGCCAACGACGGCATCTGGGACTGGAACATAGCCGCCGACCGGACCTACTTGTCGGACCGGTGCCTTGAACTGCTCGGCTACCAACCAGGCGAGAGTATCCCGCCAGGCGCAATACTGGCGGACAATGTACACCCCGACGAACGGCCTCTGGCCCAACGGACGTTGCAACGCCATCTCAAGGCGCGGGCTCCTTACGATGTGGAGCATCGCATACGCACCAAGGACGGAAAGTACCGCTGGTTCCGCTCCCGTGGCCAGGCCGTCTGGAACGAAAAAGGTCGAGCCACGCGCATGGCGGGCTCCATCACCGACATCACCGAACGCAGGCAAGCGGAGAGGGATGAACCGCCCCGGTTTCCCCGGAGGCTCTTTTAGTTGAGTCCGGCCACCCTGGCCGGGGCTTTCAGGCTCTGATAATACGCCTGTTCGAACTCCACGGGAGGGACGTTCCCGATGGGCTCGAGCAGGCGGCGGTTGTTGAACCAATCGACCCATTCCAGGGTAGCGAACTCCACGTCATCGAGGCAGCGCCACGGGCCACGCCGGCTGATGACCTCAGTCTTGAAAAGGCCGTTGATGGTCTCGGCCAGGGCATTGTCATAGGAGTCGCCGACGGTGCCGACGGAGGGCTCGATGCCAGCGTCAGCCAGGCGTTCCGTATAACGGATTGAGACATACTGGACGCCGCGGTCGCTGTGGTGCACCAAGTTGTCGATGCCTGGGCGAGCCCACAGTGCCTGCTCCAGAGCGTCCAGGGCCAGATCGGTGCGTAGCGAACTGGATACCCGCCAACCCACGACCATGCGCGCGAACACGTCAATGATGAACGCCACGTACACAAACCCGCGCCACGTCGCCACATAAGTAAGATCAGCCACCCAGAGCTCATTGGGCCGGCTGGCGGTGAAGTTGCGCTTTACCAGGTCGGCCGGACGGGCGGCGCTGTCATCGGACACGGTGGTCTGGGCCTTTTTGCCCCGCACAGCCCCTTGTAATCCCATGCCCCGCATCAGACGCTCCACGGTGCATCTGGCCACCGCGACGCCCTCACGGTGCAGTTGCCGCCAGACCTTGTCCGCACCGTAGACCTGGAAGTTGGCCTCCCACACCCGGAGTATCTCCGGACACAGGACGGTGTCTTTTTGCGTGCGCGGCGGCAGGCGCCCAGGATCGGCCTGGCGGGCCTTCTGCTCGTAGAAGGTTGACGGGGCGATCGGCAACTCCGCGCAGATCGGCTCGACCCCGTAAACGTGGCGATGGTCGTCGACGAAAGACACCTTCATCTCGGTCGGCGGTC
>JAZDIQ010000113.1:0-3640 GCA_043804825.1 Pseudomonadota bacterium | reverse complement strand
AAGGCCACGAACTTGGCCTGACCATAGGTCGCCAGGCATTTGGTGATCGCGGCCGTCAACGTGGTCTTGCCGTGATCGATGTGACCGATGGTGCCTACGTTAACGTGCGGCTTCTTGCGCTCGAACTTCGCCTTGGCCATGGGGACCTCTCCTTGTGGCGATAAGGATCTGGGGCGCCCATACTTGTCGCCCTATACGCTTCGGCCTTTAGTAACCTGTGGAGCCCACGATCGGGATCGAACCGATGAACCTCTTCCTTACCAAGGAAGTGCTCTACCTACTGAGCTACGTGGGCCTGTCATCTAGTCAAGGTGTCGATATTACAACCAGCGGCCACGCCGCTCGGATCATCTGGCTTCCGTGGTGGTGAGGGGAGGATTCGAACCTCCGAAGGCTTCGCCGGCAGATTTACAGTCTGCTCCCTTTGGCCGCTCGGGAACCTCACCATATTATATAATGCTCTACTCCGGCCGAGGCGGCATCCGCGCCCAAGCTAGCGGGACGCGCGCGCGGGCTCGAAGCCCTTACCAACAGCCTCCAGCCGGCTGGCCACTGGCTGGAGCTGGCGATGGGAATCGAACCCGCAACCTGCTGATTACAAATCAGCTGCTCTGCCAATTGAGCTACGCCAGCCGAAGCTCGGAATATACCCCACCGCCCCCACCTTGGCAAGACCACTGAAGCACATCTCAAGACCCTGCCCAGTAGGGAGTCGGGCAACAACCGTGGTAATATTACACAAACTCGCCAGCTTGGCAACCGCAAAAATGAATTGGCGCCCGCGGCCCCCCGCCATGCCGGCGGACATCCTTGCGCGGCCCGCCGGGGGGCCTTATATTCAAAGCAGTGCCAGTTAGCAACCGTCCGTTGGCACGGATGGTGGGTACCCATACTTCACAAGGAAAACCGCAGCATGGACAAGCCAACCAACGGTGATGACAGCCAGCGCGGGCGAGGCGACCCCAAGCATTTGGAGCGCCAACTCAGCGAATACCTGGATCAAAAATACGGCAACCGCAGCCGCGCCCTGGCCCCGCGTCTGTGCCCGCTGCCCAAGTCCGACCAGATCGACGAGGACGGCGTGTGGTCGCGCATAAATTTCAGCATGCGCCCCGAGGAGATGGTGGCCTACCTGGACCAGTATATCGTGCGCCAAGAAGAGGCCAAGGCCGTTTTGGCCACCAAGGTCTGCACCCATTTCAACCGCGCCCGCTACCTGGCCCAGCGCGGCGGCACCGATCCGGCCGACGGGGTGGGCCTGATCAAGAACAACGTGCTGATGATCGGCCCCACCGGCGTGGGCAAGACCTACATGGTCAAGCTCATCGCCGCCAAGATGGGCGTGCCCTTTGTCAAGGGCGATGCCACCAAGTTCAGCGAGACGGGCTATGTTGGCGGAGACGTTGAGGATCTCATCCGCGATCTGGTGCACGAGGCCGAGGATGACCTGGAGATGGCCCAGTACGGCATCGTCTACATCGACGAAGTGGACAAGATCGCCAGCTCCCACAACCTCATCGGCCCCGACGTCAGCCGCACCGGCGTGCAGCGCGCCCTTTTGAAGCCCATGGAAGAGACCGAGGTGGACCTCAAGGCCGCCCACGACCCCATCAGCCAGATTCAGGCCATCGAGAAGTACCGCAAGACCGGCAAGCGCGAGAAGCGCTCCCTCAACACCCGGCACATCCTCTTTATAATGTCCGGGGCCTTTGGCAGCCTGCCCGAGATCACCAAGAGGCGGCTCAACCAGAAGGCCGTGGGCTTTGCCGCCGACGTGCGCCAGGCCGGCAAGGACCAGGAGTATTTCCACCAGCTCACCAGCCAGGACCTGGTGGAGTTCGGCTTTGAGACCGAGTTCGTGGGGCGGCTACCGGTGACCGTGGTGCTGGAGGAACTCACCGCCGACGACCTCTACCAAATACTCCAGAACCCCAACAACCCCGTGGTCATCAGCAAGAAGCGCGACTTCGCGGCCTATGGCATCGAGCTGCGCCTGGAGGACCAGGCCCTCAAGGTGCTGGCCGAGCGAGCCGCCAGCCTGGGCACCGGGGCCCGCGCCCTGGTCTCGGTGCTGGAAAAGGCCCTGCTGCCCTTTGAGAAGCGCCTGCCCAGCACCGACATCCGCGAGCTGCTGCTCACCGCCGAGCTGGTGGCCGATCCCCAGGGCTGCCTGGAGCGCCTGTTGGCCCACCCTGACGACGCCGCCCTGGGCCAGCGCTTCGAGGAGGCCGCCCGCCATGAGCGCCTGGAATTATTGAAGATGATCGCCAAGCGCGAGGCATTGTACGCCGCGCGCCTGGACCGGCCGTTGACGCCAGCGCGCATGGACCTCATCGCCGACGAATACTACCGCGCCGGCATGACCCTAGGCGCTGCCTTCGAGAATGTGCTCGAACGTATCGCCGGGGTGCGCGAATTCGAGGTGAGCTTCTTTGAGCGCTACGCCGTCAAGATACACTTCACCGAGACGGCCGAGGTGGCCATCCTGGCCGGGGCCGCCGCCGAGGAATGTACTTTGAGCGCTTACTTTAGTCGCCTGGACCAGGTCTTGGAGCCAGGGCTCAAGCTGGTGCGCGACCGCACCGGACAGCAGGATTTTCTGTTGCCCGAGGATGCGGTGCTGGATACCGAGGCCTTTTTGCGCGGCCTGTTCCAGCAGCACTACACCAAGACCTTGAGCGGCAACCAGGCCTAGACCCCGGCCACGCCAGCCCACCGGGGGGAGATCGGGCCAGCAGGCTCCGGTTTCCCCCCGGCGCACTTCCCAAACCGGCCAGAGGCTGGTATCCTCAAACCGACCTGCGGGTTATCATCTCGCGCTGCAAGTCCAACCCCAGCGAGGGCCTTATAGCATGATCGGCATTAGCAAGCTTTACTGCGGCACCGTGGAGCCCTCGGACGCCCTGCGTTATGGCAGGCACTCCAAGGACCTGCCCAGCCATCTGCTGCAATTCGCGGCGGACAAGAAGCCGGTGGTGGTCTGGAACATGACCAAGGCCTGCAACCTCAAGTGCCAACACTGCTATGCCCATGCCACCGCCGGCCCGGCCCCGGCGGAACTAACCACCGCCCAGGCCAAGGCCATGATCGATGATTTATCGCAATATGGCGCGCCGGTAATCCTGTTCAGCGGCGGCGAGCCCCTGATGCGCCCCGACCTGCCCCAGCTGGCCCGCTACGCCGTGGCCAAGGGCATGCGCGCGGTGATCAGCACCAACGGCACCCTGATCAATGCCGACAAAGCCAAGGAATTAAAAGACATCGGTCTGTCCTACGTGGGCGTGTCCCTGGACGGCATGCGGCCCATGCACGACAAGTTCCGGGGCGTGCCCGGCGCCTTTGACGATGCGCTGGCCGGCATACGAAACTGCCTGGCCGCCGGCCTCAAGGTGGGCCTGCGCTTCACGGTCTTCAAGCACAACGCCCCCGAGGTGCCCGCCGTCTTCGATTTGCTGGAAAAGGAAGGCATCCCGCGCGTTTGCTTCTACCACCTAGTCTACGCCGGCCGGGGCTCGCGGCTCATCGACGAGGACCTGGACCACGCCGGCACCCGCGCGCTCCTGGACCTGATCATGGACCGCAGCAAGGCGCTATTCGACAAGGGCCAGGCCCCCGAGGTGCTCACCGTGGACAACCACGC
>JAZDIQ010000112.1:0-44955 GCA_043804825.1 Pseudomonadota bacterium | reverse complement strand
CGGGCGCGGCGGGGCCTTGGCCGCCGGGCCGGCGGTGAGCAGGCCGCTGGTTCGCGGCCGGGGGGCCGGCGGTGGCTGGCCCA
Source organism: Pseudomonadota bacterium (assembly GCA_043804825.1). Classification (GTDB taxonomy): domain Bacteria; phylum Desulfobacterota; class Desulfarculia; order Desulfarculales; family Desulfarculaceae; genus JACRDC01. The sequence continues at coordinate 44,872 of JAZDIQ010000112.1, read as the reverse complement.
GGCCGGCCCCGCCCTGGCCCTCCACCATGGCCGCCAGATGTTCCACCACCCCCCGCAGAGTCGCGGCCTGGGCGTTTAGTTCCTGGGAGGCGGCGGCCGACTCCTCGGCGGCGGCGGCGCTGGTCTGGGTGACCTTGTCTATCTGCTCCATGGCCAGGTTGAGCTGGCCGATGCCCAGGGATTGCTCACTGGAGGCGGCGGAGATCTCGCTGACCAACTGGGCCACCTGCCCCACCTGCTGGTTGACCTGGGCAAAGGCCTGGGAGGTGCGCTCCACCAGGTTCGAGCCGGACTGCACCCGGCTGATGGTGCCCTCGATCAGGCCGGTGGTGTTCTTGGCCGCGCTGGCGGCGCGTCCGGCCAGGTTGCGCACCTCCTCGGCCACCACGGCAAAACCGGCGCCGTGCTCTCCGGCCCGGGCCGCCTCCACGGCGGCGTTGAGGGCCAAGAGGTTGGTCTGGAAGGCGATGTCGTCTATGGTCTTGATAATCTTGCTGGTCTCCTCGCCGGCCTGGCGAATCTGGGCCATGGAGTCGCTGAGCTGGGACATGGTTTCCAGGGCCTGGGTCAGGCTCTGGCCGGAGAGCCCCATGAGCCGGTCGGCCTGCTGGGCATTATCGGCGTTCTGCTGGACCATGGAGGTCAACTCCTCCAGGGAGGCCGTGGTCTCTTCCAGGGAGGAGGCCTGCTCCGAGGCGCCCTGGGCCAGGGATTGGCTGGTCTGGGAAACCTGGCCCGAGGCCGAGGCCACATGATCGGCGCCCTGGCTCAGGTTGTGTATGGCCTGGCGGATGGGGCGGGTGATGCCCCGGCTGAGGAAAAAGGCCAGCAAGCCGCCGGCCAGCACCGCCGCCAGCATCAGTCCGCCGATGGCCCGCCTGGCCGAGGTGGCCGCTTCCTGGGCCTGGCTGGCCACCCGGCGGGCCTCCAGGCGGTTTTCCTCCAGAAACTTGTCGATCAGGGCCATGGCCTGGTCGGCGCTCTGGGTCATCCGCTGGGCCAGGGCCTGGCGCTGGCCAGCGTCCCGGCCGGCCCGCACGGCCTCGATCAGGGCCTGGTCGGCCTGCTGGAAGCTCTGGTAGCCCTGGGTGATGGCCTCCAGTTGGCGCAGCCAGCCACGGGCCACCAGGTCCGGGTCCGCCTGAAGGATCTGGCGCGTCTTGGCCAGGGCCTCCTGTACTTCTTTTGCAAGCTTGGCGTGTGATTCAAGTGTGTTGGCTTGGGCGCTCAGGGCGTACTGGGTGGCGGCCAGCTGTTGACCGGTAAAGGCCGAGTCTATTTGGCCCACGGCCTCGGTGATGGGCACGTGGGTTTGCGCCAGGTCCTCCACCACCACCTGCACGGCGCCCAGTTCCCTGAAACCCAGCAAACCCACCAGCACCAGGGCCAGCAGCACCAGGGCGAAGCCCCCGGCGATCTTGAACGATAGCCTTACCTTGTTGGCAGTCATGTCTATTGTCCCCCGGGGCCGGCAAAGGATAGCTTTCTTGAACCATGCGGACAATGTAACCATATCTTTTTAGTATAATTCGGACTGAGTTGTCTTGCGTGACAATATTATGATTTTTTGGTGAAAATTGCCCCGCCGCCACGGGAAGGCCTGGCCTGGCGTCAAAACCGTCCGTCCAGGCCGTGACGCGGGTGGGCGGTTGCCTTGGGGCGGAGATTGAAGGCAAAATGAATGGTGGAACGTTATGAGGTTGGCTACAGGCGCGTTACGGGGCGCGGTTTGGAATTGATCCCCATGCTTGGGAGGCATCATGCGCAAGTTGACATGCTTATGGGTCTGGTTGGCCCTGGCCGGGCTGTGGGTGGCGCCGGCGGCGGCCCAGGGCGACCCCCTGGCCCTGTTGGATCAGGCCCGGGGCAGCCTGCAGGTGGGGCAGAAGCTGGAGGCCCTGGGCCTGTTGGATCAGGCCGGCCGGGCCCTGTGGAACCAACTGGGGTTGGGGGTGGCCAACGCGGTGCTGACCCGCGAGGAGGCCCAGGGCTTCGGCATGTACAACCCCCGCGAGGGCAACCTCTACTCCAACCAGGAGCCCATCCTGGTCTACCTGGAGCCCCGGGGCTACCGCGTAACCACGCCCCAGCCGGGGCTCTTCGCCTTCGGGGTCAGGGTGGACGTGTCGCTGCTGGCGACCAACGGCGAGGTGCTGTGGGGCAAGGAGAACGCCCTGGTCAAGAACATACTAAGCCGGCGTTTCAACCGCGAATTTTACATCACCCTGACTCTCAACTTCAAGGGCGCCCCGGCCGGGGACTACGTGGTCCTGCTGACCCTGCACGACCAGCAGTCGCCGACGCCGGTGCAGGTGCGCCTGCCGATCCGCTTCAAGTCCTAGTCCGGGGGCCTGCCGCCAGGCTGGCCGCCAGCCAGCGGTTGGGGGGAGAGGTCTGGTGTGGCCGGCCTGCAATCCTCCGGCCGCCCTGGGCCGGCAGATTGCGCCCTGGCTCTTGTAAAAACCCCAAAACCGCGCACAATACTATCTGCAAGCGGCGGGCGGGCCTCGCCGCTGCCCGCCACCTCTAGCCGGGCCGAGAGCGTCATGCGCAGGATTAAGTGGCTAATCGCGCTGTTGTTGATGATCTGCCCCCTGTCCGCCCTGGCCCAGGAGCGGCCCAATCTCAACGGTCAGTGGCGGCAGGAGGACGAAGGCCCCAACCTGATCCTCGTGGCCCAGGATCGCGAGGCGGTGCTGGTCATCTTCGACGGCGCCACCCCCCAGGGTCACAAGATCACCTACTACGGCTCCGGCACCATCACCGGCCGCAAGGTCGAGTACAACTACATCTTCACCCGTTGCCCCGCGGACTGGAAAAACGGCGACATGACCCTGACCCTCTCCAAGGACGGCAAGACCCTGGAGGGCCAGTGGGTGGCCGGATGGGACCGGGGCAAGGTGATCTTTCACCGTCTGAAGTGAATCAACCCAAAATTTGAGGGCTTGGCTCGGCCGGAGGTCGGGCGCGGCCCGCCGTGGGTAAGACCGTCGGGCCCGTCCGGGGGCTCAGGCCTTGCTGTTGTCGCTAAGGCAGTGCTTGAGGGCCATTTGCAGGCGGCTGAGCACCAGCTTGGCCACCGTGGGCTGGGGTATCTGGGCCACGATTTCACGCAAGAGGCGCAGGCGCAGCTCCTCGCCCGGGGCCAGGCGCGCGAGCCCCGCCGGAGTGACCCGCAGCCGGCGGGCGCGTCCGTCGGTGGGGTCCACCTCGCGCTCCATGAGGCCCTCGTCCACCAGCTCGCCCACCGCCCCGCTGAGGGCCTGGGGCCGCACGCTCAGGTGCACGGCGGCGTCGGAGACCGTGACGCCCAGTTCGCCAGCCTCGGCCACCAGGCTGAGCAAGGCCCAGGTGGGCGGGCGCAGGCCGGCGGCCCGCGCCTGGGCCTGGCGCAGGCGCTCCAACTCCCGGCTCAGGCCCTGCCCCAGGTCCAGGACCTCCAGGGCGGCCCGCTGCACGCGCTCGTCGGCGGCCTCGGCGCTGGCCGCGGGCGGATTTTCGGGGGGCTGGGTAGCCTGGGGCTGGTCCACCGGCTTCTCCCGGGGTGGGTGGCCGGGGCCTGCTGGACAGCCAGCCTCTAGCCCGACACCCACCGTTTCGCTGTAGGCAACAATCTGTTTATAAAAGGCAAATCAAGTTAGCAAAGCTCATGATGTATTTTGGGCGCCTGGCTGGACTCCCCGGGGGCGGCCAGGCCAGCCCAGCCGCGACCCCTGGCTGGACCCGACCAGGGGCCGCTCCGCCTGGCCTGTATCTTGGTCCGACCCTGGGTAGCACATTACGAAAAAAGCTTACGTTGGTCAAGCGCGATTGTCCGGTCCCGCGCGCCTGGCCCTGGTGGCCGGCTCAATGGCCAATGGCGAGCCATAAAGAGGCACCAGTCAGGCTATTTTAATGAATTAAACTGAAAATACACCATAATTTAAATTGATAATAATGGTTCCAAGGGCTTTGCGGTTGGTCGCACTCCCTCGCCACGGAGGTGGTAATAGTGGATTAGACTGAATTTACATTAACAAAATAAAAGCCCCGGCTGGCCTTGAGGTCGGGGTGGCGGGGACGCGCGCGGGCTGGCTTCCATGGGGCAGCAGGCCGCCGGTAGCGGCGGCGGGGGACAGGGGCTCTGGCCAGGGCCGGAGCCAGGGGCATGATGCCCTGGCCGGAGCGGGCGCCCGCCGGGGCGGGTTGGGTGGGGCGCCGGCGGTAAGGCGCCGGATGGCTTGGCGGGAGGCAGCGGGCTGGTTAAGTCGGGGCGGGTGGACACGCGGCCATGCCGCAAGGTTGGCCTAGGCCAGGGAAAATAAAAACGAAACATATTTACTAAAAAGAAATAAAGCTATTATAACAAGATGCTGACTTATCTGCCGCGCGCAAGGTCCAAGATGGGCGGTCATGTCCGACGACCGCTCCCGCCAGGCGGCGCCGGTAAAAACGAAAGCTAATTTAGCAAAAAAGGGAGCTGCCGCCGGCCCCGGGCGGGCGCGGGGGGCCGGCGAAGCATCCATATATCATGGGAAGCCCGCCAGCCCCGTCCCGGCTTTAGCGGGGAATACTGGCGCGATCATCGTCGAAATCGCCCTGCTCGGCCCCGGGATGGCAGGCCCGGCAGTTGCGCATGCCTCCCACCGCCGGCCGGGCAAAGGTATCCGCGCCGATCTTGCGGTGCTTATGGCGTAGATAGGGGACCTGGCTGGGGCGCAGGGGGGTTGCCCCGCCCAGGCTATCCATTATCTTGCGCGAGCGTTTGCCGCCGGCGCGGTCGGCGGCGTTGGCCATGAGGTAACCCTGGATGTGCAGGGCCTCGGCCTGGCTCAGGCTCAGGTTTTCGCTGAAGTGGTCACGCCGGCCCTCCATGAGCTGGCGCCAGGAGGCCTCGGGCAGTAGACAGGGGGGGTAGGCCATATGGCACTGGCCGCAAGCCTGGGTGTAAATGGGGTCCGGGGTCGCTCTGGCCCGATGCTTGCGCTTCTTGTGGCCGTGACCGTCGGCCCAGGAGGCCCCCTCCCCGGCAAGGAACAGGGCCAGGACCAGGAGCGGCAGCCACCACGCCGGAGACAAGGCTCTTCGCATGATTTGTCCTCCCACCAGGAATTACAGGCCATCCCCTAGCCCCGCGTCCGGTCATGGTCGCCTGGGCCGCCAAAGCACTGCCTGGCGCCAGGGCGCCACCAAGAAACCGGACGATCCGGGCATGCGGGGGATGTATAGCCGAGCGTAGCAAATTGCTGAGCGGTAGTCCACGGGGATCGCCCGGAGATGGCCGCCGGCCAGGCGCCAGGCCCGGGGGGCCAGGGCTAGGGCTGGGGCGCGGCCGGAGGTTGGGCGGCCAGGACCGGCCGGGGTTGGCAGCCCATGAGCCGGGCCAGGATCATGGTGGGGAACCCGTGGATGCCCTGGTTATATTCCTGCACGGCCAAGATGTAGTGCGCGCGATCCACGGCCAGGCGGTCTTCGGTGCCCTCCAACTGGTCCTTGAGGGCGCGGAAATTTTTGTTGGCCAGCAGGTCGGGGTAGTGCTCCACCGCCACCAGCAGACGGCCCAACGCCTGGGTAAGCTCCTGCCCTGCCAGGAGCTTTTGCCCCATGCCCTGGGCCTGCGCCGACTTCTGTCGGGCCTGGCCCACCGCCGCCAGAGCCTGGCGCTCCTGGGAGGCGAAGCCCTTGACCGTCTCCAAGAGGTTGGGCAGCAAGTCCAGGCGGCGTTGCAGGTTCACCTCCACGTCGCCCTGGGCCTTGCCCATGGATTCCTCCAGGCGCACCACGGTATTGTAGGGGCCGGCCAGCAGGAAGTAGATCACCAGCACCACCACGCCGGTGCCGATGGCCAGCTTGGCTCCGCTACGCTTCATAAGGCTCCTTGCGAGGACTTGGGCTAAGAATGAAGACCAAGCCCGATTTTGCTTTATTAAGCCGCCGGTAACAAGCAGTTTTGCCGGGGCTGGGCAGGATGGGGTCAGGCGCTGCCGCCAGCGCCGCCACCCGGGGGCGGGGCGTCGTCCTTGCCTTGGGGCCGGCGGCTCCGACCCCGCAGAACCTTGGCCACCAGGTAGGCCAGCACCAGCAAGGCCAGCGCCCCCCAGCCCCAGGCCGAAACCCGGCCGCTGCGCCGGCCCAGGGGGGTTAGCTGGGGCCGGGGCAGGTCCGGCAGCTCAATTTGGTCCGACTGGGCCACCTGTTGGGCCAGGGCCGCCAGACCTTCATATAGCCCCTGACCGTGGCGGCCTTGGCGCAGCAGGGGCACCAGCACCTGGTCACGCACCAGGCCGGCCTGGGCCTGGCTGACGATTCCCGCCAAGCCCGGCCCCAGGTGGATGAACACCCGCTGCTGTTCCAGGGCCACCAGGAGCAGGGCGCCCCTGTCGCCTGACTCCTGGCCCACGCCCCAGGCCCGGTACAGGCGCGCCGCGGTTTCTTCCAGGGATTGCCCCTCCAGGGAGGGCAGGGTGGCCACCACCAGGTCCAGGCGCAGCTTTTGGCGGGCCTCTTGGGCCAAGGCGGCGATAAGGCCTTGATGCTGGGCATCGATGAGCCGGGCGTAATCACCCAGCCCACCGTCGGGCCGGGGCCAGTCCCGCCCCTGAGCCTGGGCCAGGCCGGCCGCCAGGGCCAGCCATGCCAGCAGACTCAAGGCCCAGACCCCGGCGGGCCGGATGGCCCGGCCCCAACCCCGCCGCCGGTCTAGCAAGCCGGTGGGTCCGCGGAGGCCGGGATCACAGGCCCTCCTGGGACAGCTCCTCCAGGAGTTCCTTTTGGCGCTTGCTCAGCTTGTGGGGCACGGAGACGTTGACCTTCACGTACAGGTCGCCGCGTCCGCTGGTGTGGAAATGGGGCAGGCCCTGACCCTTGAGGCGCAGCCGCGCCCCGTTCTGGGTGCCCTTGGGCAGCTTGACCGTCAGCTTGCCGCCTTCCAGGGTGTTCACCTCCAGGTTGCCGCCCAGGGCCGCCCGCGAGAAGGCCACCTCCTGGGGCACCTCCAGGTCGTTGCCGTCGCGCTGGAACAAGGGGTGGTCCAGCACCCGCACCTGGATGTAGAGGTCGCCGTCGCCGGCCCCGGGCGCCCCGGGCTCGCCCTTACCGGCCAGGCGCAGCTTCTTGCCCGTGGCGATGCCCGCCGGCACCTTGACGCTCACCCGCTCCACCTGGCCGCCCCGGCGGTAGGAGACCATCTTGGTGGCCCCGTGAAAGACCTCCTCCAGGCTCACCGGCAGCTCGTAGACCAGGTCGGTGCCCCGCTGGGGGCCCATGCCGGGGTGGCCGTAGGCCTGGCCGAAGTCGAAGCCGCCCATGTCCGGGCGCTGGCCGCCGCCTTGAAAGTTGTAGGTGCGGAAGCCCTGGGGGCCGCCCCGGCCGCCGCCGAAGATGCGCGAGAAGAAATCGCCGCCCAGGCCCATGTCCCTGAGCACGTCGTTTAAGTCGCTGCCGCGGTAGATGTCTTCCTGGCTGAAGCGCTGACTGAAGCCCTGGCTACCGAATGTATCGTATTGCTTGCGCTTTTCGGCATCGCTCAAGACGGCGTAGGCCTCGCCCACCTCCTTGAACTTCTCCTCGGCGCCCTTGTCGTCCTTGTTGCGGTCGGGGTGGAACTTCAGCGCCAGCTTGCGGTAGGCCTTCTTGATCTCCTCCGGGCTGGCCGTCTTTTCCACGCCCAATACCTGGTAGTAATCCTTGGCCATGGTGCTTGGGGACCTCTATATCTAAGGTGTTGGAGTCCGGTGCCGGCCGACCCGCCGGCGGGCCGCCGATCGCTCTGGCTAATATAAGACCGCCCCCCAGGGCTGTCAAGGCGGCCCTGGAGCCGATTCTGCCGTGGTGTGGCTAGGTTGGCCGGGCCGGGCCTTAGATGGGCGGCACGTCGCCGCCGGCGCCGGCCAGCTGCTGGCAGATGCCGTCCACCACGGTCTCCAGTTTTTGCGGGGTGAGGTTAAGCAGTTGCAAGGCCCCGCGGTCCAGCTCCGGCACCCAGGGGTCGCCGCCGTCGCCGTAGCCGTAGCCCCGCACCATGATGTCGGCCAGGTGCACCACCGCCGTCAGCCGAGGGTTCTGGTGGGCGCCCTCGGGCTGGTGGTGCCAGCGGATGGGCTCGATAAGCTCCTGGGGCAGCTTCCAGCTCTCGGCCAGCCACTGGCCGATCTGGCTGTGATCAAAGCCCAGCACCTCGCGCTCGGCCTGGCGCACGCTAAACCCCTCCACTTCCACCAACTCGGCGATGGAGAGCATGTCCTCGGTCATTTGGGCGCGCAGCACCACCTTGCCCAAATCGTGCAAGAGCCCGGCCAGGCTGGCCTCCTCTATGTCGGGCAGCTCCACGGCCTGGGCGATGAGGCTACTGGCCGTGGCCACGCCCATGGAGTGCTCCCACAGCCCCTGGTCGCGTTCCTTCATCATGTCGAAGACGCTGGAGGTGAGGATCAGCCCCTTGACCACGTCGAAGCCCAGGAGCACCAAGGCCTGGGTCAGGGAGCCCACCTTGCGCGAAAACCCGAAAAAGGCGCAGTTGGCCAGCTTGAGCAGCTTGGCCGAGAGCACCTGGTCGCGGCTGATGAGCTTGCCGATGTCGGCCACCGTGAAGCGCTTGGACTCCACGGCCCGGCTGATCTGGTCGATCATGCCCGGCAGGGTGGGCAGGTTCTTGAGCAGTTGTATCTTTTTGCGCGCCTCGGCCCGATGGTCGTTCACGGCTTTTTCCTGTCTTTCTTGGCCAGGATCACCGGCGGTCCCGGGTCTTCCTGGGGCGGGGCGGGGGGCTGGGGCCGCGGCCGGGGATAGCAGCCCATGTGCAGCCGGCGGCGGTACAACTCGCGCAGACCCATGAGCAGGGGGTCGTCCTCCACCCGCGAAAAGCGCAGGGAAAGCTCTTTTTCCAGCTCGGCCAAAAAGGCCTGGCGCTCCTCCTCGGAGGCGAACTGGTCGCCCTCCACCACCACCTGGACCACCTCCATGCGCAACAGGAGGCTCTTGATCTCGGGGGTGATCTCCTTGCCCCGGGACATCAGCACCATGCCGTCCTGGCGGGTGACGTCCTGGGCCAGTATCTGGCCCTCTTGCAGCTCCTCCACGGGCACGCGGATCATGGGTCTCCTTCACGGTTCGGCGGCACCAGGCCGCCAGGGGTTATCCCAAATCCTAGCAAAGCCGGGGCCGGGCCACAAGGGCGCGCGCCGGGCCCCAATCCATCAGGCCCGCCCGCCGGGGGTTGGGGGCGGCCCGCCCCCGTGCTATCATGCCCCCACGGGGCCGGGCCGTGGCCAGGCCTCCAAAAGGGGAGTGCGCCGTGATCGCCGAATTCGTCAACCTCAAGCAGGTGGGCCTGAGCCGGGAACAGACCCTGGCCCGCCTGGTGGCCTGGCACCAGGGGCGAGGCCGGCGGGTGCTGGTGCTGGCCGGCGACCAGGCCCGCGCCCAGGAGCTGGACGCCCTCTTGTGGACCTACGACCCGGCCTCCTTTTTGCCCCACGCCCTGGCCGGCGGCCCCGACCAGGAGCGGGAGCCGGTCCTGGTGGCCAGCCAGCCGCTCAACCCCCACGGGGCTATTGTGCGGGTGCAGGTGCAGGTGCAGGACGCCCCCGAGCTGGACCTGCCCCTTGATATGGCCCCGGGCCTGGAGCACCTCATCCTGCTGGTGCCCCCGGATGAGGGGCCAGAGCTGGAGGCCTATCGCCAGCGCTACAAGGAGCTGTCCCAGACCCCGGGGGTGAAGATGCGCCACACCACCAAGCTGCCGGACTGAGGCGGCCCTCCATCACCGGTTGATATCTGGTCGACCCCTTTTCCCTTGATGTTGGCCATGGTGGTCCGCCAAATAGCCGACCGTGGCCAAGCTCCGCGCCCGGGGCGCTTTGCTCAACAGGCCTGCCAGCCAGGGGGCATCTGGCCGGCTGACAGCTTTTCCCTTGCCGTGGGGCGGATCATCAGGTATAAGAGCGTCTTCGTACAATACAATTTTTTCTGTCGAGGTATAGATGGGCAGCGTAATCAAGAAGCGCCGCAAGAAGATCCGCCGTCACAAGCATCGCAAGCTGCTTAAGCGTACGCGGCATCAGCGCCGGAAGTAATCCCTCCAGCGGCGGAGCGCTCCCCAGGGGGCGACGACGGGTCGCTTGGCGCCGTGGCGATGCCCCGGGCCGGCGGCCCCCGCTGGGGTGGTCCTTCTGAAAAAATCAAAACCGGCGGGGATAAACCCCGCTCTCGCATCAAGAAGGCTCTTCTTAATGTGGGGGCGGGATTTATCCCCGCCCGGCTATTTCGCGCCTGGCGCAATAGCCGGCGCGCCCGCACTTGGCCCCTGGTCGGGCTGGGCGCGGGTTGCCGCTGCTCAGGCCAGGCGGCGGGCTGTCGGGCGAGATGTCGGGGTTGCTCAGGACGAGGGAAGCGGGCGGCGCTGGGCCAGGTGGCCGGGTCGGCGGGTTGCCAGGCCGGGCAACTGGCTGCGGTAGGTGTCGGCCTGGGCCAGCACCTGGGAGACGAAGTCTCGGGTCTCCTCGATGTCGGGCATGGCCCGCCCGGCCCGCTGCACCTTGCCCGGTCCGGCGTTGTAGGCCGCCAGGGTCAGCACCAGGTCGTTCTGAAAGGTCTTCTGGAGGCTGGAGAGGTAGCGGATGCCGGCCTTGAGGTTGGCCTCGGGGTCGGAGGGGTTCTTGAGCCCCAGCTCCTCGGCGGTGGCCGGGGCGATCTGCATCAGGCCCTTGGCCCCCTTGCCGCTCTCGGCGCCGGGATCGAAGCCGCTCTCCACGTGCACCACGGCCATCACCAAGGCCGGGTCCATGCCCTCGCGCTCGCTCAGGCGGCGCACCACCGGCCAATAGCGCAGTTGACGTTCCAGGAGCGGGGGTTCCTGCCAGGGGCGGCGGGGAGCCGGGCTGACCGGGCGGGCCAGGGGCGGATTGACCTCCGCCACCCAGTCGGCGGGGCGCGCGGGGCTCAAGGGCTGGCTGTGCAGGCAGCTGGCCACCAATGGCACGCTGGCGGCCAGGGCAAGCACCCCCCAAAGGGTCAGGAAAGATGCCAGACGGGTATGTAAGCGATGGGGTTTGGCCATAATTGGTCAGAGCCTCGGCACGAACTATATAGGCCCCAAGCGACCTGTCAATAACACCCATCGTCAGGGCGCATGCCCACTGATGCATTAGTGCGTTATCGCGTAGACTTATCTCGTGAAAAAATTTATTTGACTTGCCGCCGCCGGTCCGCCTAACCTATTGAACTGGTTTCTTGCAATAAAAAGCAGTTATCACAAGGGGTTGTCATGGAAGAGTTCCGAGCGGTGCGACAGGCGACGGACGCGGTGCAAGGGCACATGTCGGCCCATTTTCGGCCCCGCCTGGGCCTGACCCTGGGCACGGGCCTGTCGGACTTGGCCAGTGAAATCGAAGTGGTCTGTAGCCTGCCCTTTGCCGACATCCCCGGCCTGCCCCTCTCCACGGTGGCCAGCCACCGCGGAGAGCTGATTCTGGGGCGCCTGTGCGGGCAAAACGTGGCCGCCCTGGCGGGGCGTTTTCACCTCTACGAGGGCTACAGCCCCGCCGAGGTGGTGCGGGGGGTGCGTCTGTTGGCCGAGCTGGGGGTGGAGTCCATGGTCTTCACCTGCGCCGCCGGCGGCCTGGATTTGGCCATGCGGGCCGGGCGGGTGATGCTCATCAAGGACCACATCAACCTCACCGGCCTCAATCCCCTCACCGGCCCCAACCGGGATGAGTGGGGCGAGCGCTTCCCGGACATGAGCCAGCCCTACGACCCCGGCCTGTTGGCCCTGGCCCGCGCCGCCGCCGCCCAAGAGGGCCTGAGCGTTCACGAGGGCGTGTATGTGGGCCTGCGCGGCCCCTCCATGGAGACCCCGGCCGAGACGCGCATGCTGCGCATCCTGGGGGCCGACGCCGTGGGCATGTCCACGGTGCTGGAGGTGATCGCCGCTCGCCACCGGGGGCTCAAGGTCCTGGGCCTGGCCGCCATAAGCAACGTCAACGATCCCGATGACATGCAGCCAGCCCCCCTGGAGTTGGTCATCGCCAACGCCGGCCAGGCCGGCATGGCCATGGCCGAGATCATCAAGGGCGTTTTGGAAAATATGGCGTAGAGTTGGCCGGTTAAAGCATTGGGCCCAACCAAGGAGGGACATCATGCACCTGTTGGCGCGCGGTCTTTGGATTCTCATGGCCCTGGGCTTCTGCGTGGCCCTCTCGGCCGCCCCGGCCCTGGCCGAGCCCCCCTACGGCCCCCAAAAGGTGGTTTACCACTTCAACGGCAACAACCCCCAGGTCAACGCGGCGGGGCTCAAGAACATCCAGAACCACATCAACGCCCTGGGCAAGGAAAACCTAACCGCGGTGGCCCTGGTGCACTCGGCGGCCTGGCAGATGGTGGCCAAGGATAAGGCCGACCCGGCCCAGGTGGAGAAAATGAACGGTCTCATCGCCCAGGGCGTGGTCTTCAAGATGTGCTACAACACCCTGGTCGAGCACAAGTTGCAGGCCCCCCAGGACCTGGCCATCCCCATGATCGTGGTGCCGGCCGGCGTGGCCGAGCTGGTCAAGCTCCAGCAGGAAGGCTACGCCTACATCAAACCCTAGGCCGGGTGCCCCCGGCGGGGCATATACGGGTCGATGGGCGTGGGCCGTGCAAACCAGCCTGGTCGGCTCCCGTTGGGGCTTGTGGAGACCGCAAGAAAACAACGCGGTCATTGCGAGGAGCCCTTGCCGGGGTGCCCAGTCAGGCTTTGGCCTGGCCGGGGTGGCAAGGCGACGAAGCAATCGCGGCCCAAATGGTGCGACCCTCGGCCCGGACCGGCGCAGCCAGCCCTTGGCGGCGGGGGGGCGCTGGTGGTAGAACATCGGCTGACGACCTTCAACCCCTTGCCGGCCCGCGAGGAACCATCATGCGCCTGGCCCCGGTCATCCTGCTGGTGCTCTCCAACGTGTTCATGACCTACGCCTGGTACGGCCACCTCAAGGACCTCAAGGCCATGCCCATCCTGGCGGTGATCGCCATCAGTTGGGGGGTGGCCTTTTTCGAGTATTGCCTGCAAGTGCCGGCCAACCGCCTGGGGTTTGCCTATTTCAGCCTGCCCCAGCTCAAGATCATGCAGGAGGTCTTGAGCATGCTGGTCTTCGCCGGGTTTTGCGTCTTCTATATGAAGCAGGAGCTGACCTGGGATTACCTATGGGCCAGCCTGTGCCTGGCCGGGGCGGCCTTTTTCATGTTCCGCAACCTGCCGGCAACGGGCTGAGCGCCTGACATACTCGGACCTGGGGGCCAAATTTGCCAGACCTATGCATAACCAACGGCACCATCCTGACCATGGACCCGGCCGGCACGCTCATCCCCGACGGCGCCCTGCTCATCCAGGATAGCCGCATCGCCTTTTGCGGTCCCCGCCACCAGATGCCGCCGGCGCCGGCGCCCGGGCGCCGCGAGCTGGACGCCCGGGGCGGGCTGATCCTGCCCGGTCTGATCAACGGCCACACCCACGCCGCCATGACCCTCATGCGCGGCCTGGCCGACGACCTGCCCCTGGATATCTGGCTCACCGAGCATATCTTCCCGGCCGAGCGCAACCTCACGCCCCAGGCCGTGTACTGGGGCAGCATGCTGGCCTGCGCCGAGATGATCAAAAGCGGCACCACCTGCTTCTGCGACATGTACCTCTGGGCCCATGAGGTGGCCAAGGCCGTGGAGCGGACCGGCCTGCGCGCCGTGATCGGCGAGGTCATCTACGACTTCGACAGCCCCTGCTACGGCCCCCTGGAAAACGGCTTCGCGGTCAGCGAGGACCTGATCCGCCAATACCAGCAACACCCGCGCATCACCGGCGCGGTCATGCCCCACGCCCTCTACACCTGCTCGCCCGCGCTCTTGGAGCGGGCCGGCCGCCTGTGCCAGGACCTGGACTGCGACCTGAACATCCATATGTCCGAGACCCTGCACGAGACCCAGACCATCATGGAGCGCTACGGCGCCCGCCCCCTGGCCCACGCCGCCAGCCTGGGCCTGGTCAACAAACGGCTGTGGATAGACCACGCCGTGGACTTCTACGCCCACGAGCTGGAGCGCCTGGCCCAGGCCGACTGCCGCATCTCCCTGCTGCCCGAGTCCAACATGAAGCTGGCCTCCGGGCTGACCAACCTGGGGGCCATGCTCAAGGCCGGCCTGCGCTTGTCCCTGGGCACCGACGGCTGCGCCAGCAACAACGACCTGGACCTGTTCGGCGAGATGGACTCCTGCGCCAAGGTGCACAAGGCGGCCTACCTGAATCCCCTGGTGCCCCGCGCCCAGACCGTGCTGGAGCTGGCCACCCGCCGAGGCGGCGACGTCTTCGGCCACCCCGACCTGGGCTACCTGGCCGCCGGCGCCCTGGCCGACGTCATCGTGGTGGACATCGACCAGCCCCACCTGACCCCCATGTACAATCCCTACAGCCACCTGGTCTACGCCGCCAGCGGCGCCGACGTCATCCACACCGTGTGCCACGGCCAGGTGCTCATGGAAAATCGCCGGCTTCTGACCATGGACCAGGACGAGGTGCTGGCCAAGGCCCGCGAGCAGGCCATGCTCTTGACCGGAAGGAGGGTGGCCTGATGTCCGCCGATCTGTTGGTAAGGGGCGGCCACCTGTGGGCCGGGCCGGGGCTTTCCTGGCCGGCCGGGGCCGTGGCCATCCAGGACGGGCTCATCACCTACGCCGGCCCCGAGGCCGGCTACCAGCCCCCCGCGCCGCCGGCCCGGGTGTTGGACAGCCAGGGCGGCCTGATCCTGCCGGGTCTGATCAACGGCCACACCCACGGGGCCATGACCCTCTTCCGGGGCCTGGCCGACGACCTGAGCCTGGAGAGCTGGCTGCACGAGCACATCTTCCCGGCCGAGGCCCGCTGGGTCAATCCGGAGATGGTGGAGACCTGCACCCTCTTGGCCGCCGGCGAGATGCTCCTGGGCGGCACCACCACGGTCTGCGACGCCTATTTCTGCATGGACGCCGCGGCCAAGGCCTATGACCAGGCCGGCATGCGGGCCGTGGTCTGCCAGGGCATCGTGGACTTCCCGGCCCCGGGCCTGCCCGACCCCACCGTCAAGATGGCGGCCTGCCGCGCCTTCCTGGAGGACTGGAAGGGGCGCAACCCCCTGATCACCCCCGGGCTCTTCGCCCATTCCTGCTACACCTGCTCCCCGGAAACCCTGCAAGCCACCAGCCGCCTGGCCGCCGAGCTGGGCTCGCCCTGGTTCATACACGCCTCGGAAACCGCCAAGGAAATCGCCCTGGCGCGCCGGCAATACGGCGCCGATCCCGTGCGGCACCTGGCCAACCTGGGCGTTCTGGAGGGCCTGAACGCCGTGGTGCACGGCGTGTGGCTGGACGCCGGCGAGCAGGCCCTGTTGGTGGCGGCCGGCGTGGGGGTGATCGCCTGTCAGGAGGCGGAGATGAAGCTGGCCTCCGGCACCTGCGACGTGCCCGGTCTCCTGGCCGCCGGGGTCACGGTGGGCCTGGGCACCGACGGCGCGGCCAGCAACAACGACCTGTCCATGATCGGCGAACTGGGCACCACCAGTCGGGTCGCCAAGCTGGACACCATGGACCCCACCGCCCTCTCCGCGGCCCAGACCCTGGACCTGGCGCTCATGGGCTCGGCCCGCTGCCTGGGCCTGCAAGGCCAGGTGGGACGCCTGGCCCCGGGTTACGCCGCCGACCTCATCGTCCTGCAAGCCAAGGCCCCCCACCTGACGCCCATCTTCGACCCCGCCTCGGCCCTGGTCAACCAATGCCGCGCCGCCGACGTGCGCCACGTGCTGGTGGCCGGCCGCCAGGTCGTCGCCGACCGCCAGGTGCTCACCTTCGACCTCCAGGACGTCATGGCCCGCGTGCGCGCCCTGGCCAGCGGCGTGCCAGCCGCTGGGCGATAACGGGTCGATGGGCGCAAGAACCAATAGCCCGCGCCGGCGGCTCCCGGTGCAGGTCGCGGAACAACGACTCCGCAATAGGTAGGTTTAGCATTTTCTGGCAAGCCTACTGGGGCCAGCAGCCTTGATTCTTGTCTCCCACCCAGACCCCGTGCCCCGCCCTCAGCCCGGCCATTCTTAAATCGCCGCCGCAGAGACAGGGCATGAACGCCGGCACTAGCCCAGCAAGACGGTCTGGCCAGCCAACGCCACCAGTCAGGCCCAAATGGGCCGTGCACCCGCACCGCCGGGGCGCGGTATGGCCGGGCGGCTGGGCGGGGCACAAAGAAGAACCGCCGGGATTAATGCCTTTCCCTATGCAACCGAGAAAAGCCTCACCGGGTTGACCGCGACGGCCATCCCCGTGGGTGATGGAACAGCAGGCGCCCCGGCAATAGCCTGTCGCTGGTGGCTGGCCAAAGCACGCAATGAGGGGTAGGATATCGTGGATTAGGGGGGGCGAGGGACTGGCCCGGGCCCGGCTCGCATTTCAATAGCACGCGGGAGAGCTTGCCATGATCATTCAGCTCAAGGCCCATGCGGGTAGAAACTACCTGGATCGCTTGATCAAGCAGTTGGAAAAGGACGGCATTGTCCGCCAGCGCCTGGATATCTACGCCGGCGACACCTATACCCTGGTGGGCATCAAGGGCGACGCCAGTCAACTAAGCGAGGACCAGTATCGGGCCTTGTCGTATGTCTTGGAGGTGCACCGCATCTCCGACCCCTTCAAAGAGCTATCGCGTCAGTTCCACCCCAAGACCTCGGTGGTTCGCCTGGCCGGCGGGCACCGCGTGGGCGCCGAGCTGACCATCATCGGCGGCCCCTGCGCCATCGAGTCCCACCAGCAGCTCTACAAGAGCGCCAAGCTGGCGGCCGAGGCGGGGGCCAACGTGATACGCGGGGGGGCCTTCAAGCCGCGCACCCTGCACCGCAGCTTCCGGGGCCTGGGCGAGGAGGGGCTGAAGTACCTGAGCAAGGTGGGTCAGGCCCTGGGCCTGCCGGTGGTCTCGGAGATCATGGACGCCTCCGATATCCCCTTGTTCGAGAAGTATCAGGTGGATATCTGGCAGGTGGGGGCGCGCAACTGCCTCAATTATTCCTTTCTGGACGCCCTGGCCAAGGTCAAGAATCCCCGGCCGGTGATGCTCAAGCGTGGCGACCACGTCTCCCTGGAGGAGTTTTTGGGCGCGGCCCTGCGTCTGTACGACGGCAACCCCCAGGTGATCCTCTGCGAGCGCGGCGACAAGACCCCCGACCGCGTGCACCGCAACGTGCTCAACCTGAACAACGTGGCCTTCATCAAGCAGAACTACCATTTGCCAGTGATCGTGGACCCCAGCCACGGCTCGGGCGTGCGCAGGTTGGTGCCGGATCTGGGCCTGGCCGGCATCGCCGCCGGGGCCGACGGCCTGATGGTGGAGGTGCACTACAACCCCGAGAAGGCCCTGTGCGACGGCGCCCAGAGCCTGTCCCGCGAGTTCAAGGACCTGGTGCCCCTGGCCCAGGCCATCTACAAGCTCAAGTGCGGTGTCTAGGGGGGCTGGCTTCACCCAGCGGGGTCAGGGTCCGTCCGTGCCTCTGGTGCCTACCAGGAGCCTGTCGGAGTAACACGTCGGCAGGCTCCTAGCCGGGCCATGGATGGCTTTCTCCGACATTCACCTAGAGACAGCCGTCATCGCCAGCGCGGTGAGGCAATCTTTAGCTGTGTGTGTTAGCCAGCCTGGCCGTCTCGCCGGGGTTAGGCGGGGATGGAGCCAGGTTATCCCGCCTGGTGTCATTGCGAGAAGCATCCCCGGAAGGGATGCGACGAAGCAATCCACCCTGTTTGGTTTTTGTGCGCGGCCTTGCCACGGGAGCCGTCAGGGTAGGCCTTGGCCGTATGCCTGACCGACCCGTTTATGCCCCGCCCGGGGCAGCGGGCAAAATCCCGGCGGTTCTTTTTTGTGCCCCGCCCAGCCGCCCGGCCATATCGCGCCCTCGCGCTGCGTAGGCCTCATCGCGGCGGCATATTCCCGTGTTCTCGGGCCGGCCTGGCCGTCTCGCCGGGCCAGGTGGGGCATACTGACGCCGCGCCCTGCCGGCGATTAAGAATGGCCGGGCTGAGGGCGGGGCACGGGGTCTGGGTTAAGAGAAAAACCTAGGTTGCCGGCCCCAGAGCGCCGCCGAGCAACACCGTAATTCCGGAACGAGGCCACAACGGGAGCCGCCGGCGCTGGTCATTGTGAAGAGCGCCAACCGACCCGTATACGCCCTGCGGCGGGCACGCCGCCGCCCTGCGGTGGGCACGCCGCCGCCCCGTGGCGGGCACGCCGCCTTGACCGGGGAGAGGGGCTGGGGTAAAGTCACGTATTCCATGTAACTGGGGGCCGTTGGGTCCTAAAAGGGTTGTGGAGTGACGATCGTCAGCCTTGAGGCCCAGACCGTCCGCGACTCCCAGGAGGTTCTGGCCTTTCTGGGGGCTTGCCCTTTTGTGGGCGAGGCCTGGCCGGGCTGGCCCGCTGGACAGGCGGCGGCGGCCTTGATGGCCATGGCCGGCCCCGCGGCCCGCTGGTGGGTTTCGCAGCGCCAGGGGGCCTGGCAGTGGCTCATGGGGTGCGAGCCCCTGGAGTTCGACAGCCTGGTCTTCGGCCGGGCCATGGGGCGTCTGGCTCCGCTGGCTCACCGGGAGGCCTGGCCGGGCGCGCAAGCCCAGCAAGAGGGCGAGCGCCTTTTGGGCCACGTCTTGGGCCAGGCCTGGGGCCACCACGGTCAGGCGGGTCTGGAGGGGCTGGTGGCCAGGGTGGGCTCGCGGGATTACCTGGCGGCCCGGGTGCTGGAGGCGGCGGGCTTTTTCCTGGCCGATCTCAGCGTGGAATGGCTTTTGGAGTTGGGCGATGTGCCTCTGGCGCGGCCCCAGACGCCGGCGGGCATGGTGGTGCGCCCCTGGAAGCCCTCGGACCAGGAGGCGCTTCAGGATTTGGCCGCCGCGTCCTTCTGCGACCTGGAGTCCTACGCCGACCGCTTCGCCCTGGACCCTCGGTTGCAAGCCGGTTGCCCGGAGCTGTACCGGCGCTGGATGGCCAACTGCTTCAACGGCCGTCAGGCCGACATGGTGCTGGTGTTGCAGGCCGGCGGCGAGGCGCGAGGCTTCATCACCCTGAAGCGGGCCCCGGCCGGGGCCGGCGTGCAGTCCGGCTGCGGCTGGGTGAACCTCAACGCCATCGACCCTGGCCTGCGCGGCCGGGGCTTGTATAATCTGCTCTTGCGGCACGGCCTGGACTGGCTGGCGGCCCAAGGCGCCCGACGGGCGCGGGTGCGCACCAAGCTGAGTCAGGGCGCCGTGATCCGGGCCTGGTCCCGACTGGGGGCCAGGCAGGTTTATAGCGACATGACCTTTCACCTGTGGCGCACACAGGACAAGGAGATGGCATGAAAAGCTTCCTGGTGACGGGCGGGGCCGGCTCCATCGGCTCCTACATCTGCGAGCATCTCATCGCGCGCGGCCATCAGGTGACCGCCCTGGACAACGGCCCCTCCCTCAAGGTGGAGCACCTGTTCGACTCCGGCCGCTTCAAGTTCGTGCAGGACTCGGTCTTGGTCAAGGACGTGGTGGATCGCCTGGTGGACCAGAACGACGTGGTCATCCACCTGGCGGCCATCGCCGACCCCAAGCGCTACGTCAACGAGCCCCTTAACGTGCTCAACGTCAACCTCAAGGGCTCCCTGGGCCTGCTGGACCGCTGCTCCCGCCAGGGCAAGCGCTTTGTCTTCGCCTCCACCAGCGAGGTCTTGGGCAAGAACCCCAACGTGCCCTGGAAGGAGGACGCCGACCGCCTCTTGGGGCCGCCCTCCATCAACCGCTGGTGCTACTCCACGGGCAAGGCCCTGATCGAGCACTACTGCTACGCCTATGGCCAGCAGGAGAACCTGCCCTTTGTGATCATGCGCTTTTTTAACGTCTACGGCCCCCGCTGCGACGACCTGGGCCAGGGCCGGGTGATCCCCATCTTCCTGGAGAAGTTCCTCAAGGGCCAGCCGGTGGTGGTGCACGGCGACGGCCTGCAGACCCGCTGCTTCACCTATATAGAAGATACCGCCAACGCCGTGGTGGAGCTGGCGCTCAGCGACAAGGCCTTGGGGCTTTGCTTCAACATCGGCTCCGACCGCGAGACCAGCATCCTGGAGCTGGCCCAGACCATGAAGAAGGTGGGCGGTTTCAGCAATGAGCTGATCTTCCAGACCCATTTGGAGGTCTTCGGCAAGTCCTACGAGGACATCCCCCGGCGCATCCCCAACGTGGACCGCATCAAGGAGGTCATCGGCTGGCAGGCCACCACCAGCCTGGAGGACGGCCTCAAGCAGACCATCGACTTCTATCGCTAAGCCGATAGCTGCCGCAAGGCGGTCGCGAGGGCGGGGCGCAAGCCTCGCCCTTTTGCTTTGCCCGGGTGGGGTGGAGTTGGTTAGGATGGGCTGACGCTGGCGAAGGTTGCGGTGCGATTGCAGGCCTGCCGGGGGGGAAGGATCATGAAGGTGAAGTGGCTAATATTGCTGGCCCTGCTGGTGGCGGGGGTGGTTTGTTGCTCGGTGGCCTGGGCTGGGGAGGCGGAAGAAGATAACCTCTGGCAGGAGATGCTGGCGAATAAATTCTGGCAGGGGAAGCTGGCGGATGGGACGGTTATTGGTGAGAAGGGGTTGGAGGAGATAATTAGGCAGCATGGGCTATGGCTAGCTTCGGGGGGGGAAAAAGGTGAAATGGCTTTCTTTGGTGAACTATCTCCGAACTTCGGGCCAGGTAGCATGTTTCGGAAAGAGGAAAGAAGACGGGCCGACCTGCATGGCGTTAAGCTGAGATTGGTGGACCTGAGCAGGTCCAACTTTGATGCTGCAGACTTGCGCTGGTCAGATTTACGCAGTTCCGAGCTGTGTGCGGCAAACCTGATGGGCGCGAACCTCCATGGATCCATACTTAGTGGGGCTGACCTACATGGAGCAAATCTGTACCAGGCCAACCTGAGCGAGGCCAAGCTATGGTGGACCGATTTGAGTATGACCGATCTGACGGGGGCCAAACTCAGCATGACTGATCTAAGTAGTCCCAAGCTGGGTAGGTTCAAAGAGATGGGTCAATTCTTTCCCGTGATATCCCTTAATAAGAAAGTTAATTCTAGCAACACCAATCTCCGTGGGGCTATATTTGAGCCCGACACTTCAACCCCTCTAGACGACAATGGCCGGCCTAACGGTAAACCCTGGTGGCCAGAGCTTTCGGGCTTTGCCAGTACCGACTACCTCTGGCAGCTAGTCTATATCGATAATCCCCAGCCCCTAACAGTGCTACGGGACAAGCTCAAGCAAGACGGTTTCCTCCCCGCTGCGCATCAATTGACCCACGCGCTTAGGCACAATAAAGGCGGGGTGGGCATAGACAGCCACGTAGCCTATTACTTCATCGCTTGGCCCACGCAATGGGGCCTAAACCCAATGCGCCCCATTCTTTTCATGTTCTTGCTTATCCTTCCGTTCTATTTCTTTTATTGGACTGCCCTCTATCGCTCCGACTCCGCAGGCATCTGGATGATCTGGAACACTGACAGCCTGCGCCGCCCGCCCCACCAGCCTATGAAGCAACTGCTAAAGTTCGAGAATGGGGTCAGTGAATTTTACGCTATTTACTTTTCGGTTCTTTCTGCCTTCCACATCGGCCTGAAAGGCCTCGATGTCGGCAACTGGATCACCCGCATGCAGCCCCGCGAGTACACCCTGCGCGCCACCGGCTGGGTGCGGGTGGTGTCGGGCATCCAGTCGCTGATCAGCGTGTACCTCTTGGCCCTGGCGGTGCTCACCTACTTCGGCCGGCCCTTCGATTAGGACGTAAGCCTGCAACGGGAGCCGCCCGCGCTGGCCCAGGAAAGAGGCCCCCCGACCCGTCATTGCCCAGCCGGGGGCACCCGGCCTGGACTAGGACGCCGGGGATGTCTTCGGCCACATCCTCGGCTATGCGGCGGCGGGCTACTTCGCAATACTGTTCATGAATCTCAAAACCACCAGTTCGGCGCCCCAGGCGGCGAGCTACCACCATGGTGGTCCCACCGCCAGCAAACGGGTCGATGACTATCCCGCCCGCTGGGCTGGCGGCCTTGATGAAGAACTCAGCCAGGCCCTCCGGCATGGCCGCCGTATGGGCCACGCCTTTGTATTGGTTGTAGGTCTGGGCCACGCTCACCACGTTGCCAGGGTCCGCTCCCCCCAGCAGGTAGGTCTTGGTGCGGTCGCGGCCAAAGCCGGCCTCGGTGTTGCGCCGGCCCAGGCGATCCAGCTTGCGCCGGGCGATCTCGGCGGCATCGGCTTTATAAGGAACTCTGACCGCGCTCAACTCAAAGTAAGGCTTGGCGCCTCGGGCAAAATGATAGACATACTCGAAGCTGTCCTTGGTGCGGGGGCCGAACCGGCCAGGGACCGCGTTGGGCTTGGCCCAAATATAGGTTTCTATCCAGCGCCAGCCCATGTTTTGCAGCGCTAGGGCCAGTTCATAAACATAAGGGTGCCGCTGGCCTTTCGGGGGACCGGTACTGGCCACGCGGTTCTTGATGTTTAGGATGAGGCTGCCGGTCGGGCTGGTGGCCTCGTACATGGCCCGGGCAAAAGGTAAAAACCATTCCTTGTAGCTATCTGGATGTATGCGGCTGTAAGCTCGGGCGTCGGCATAGGGGGGCTGGTGAAAAAAAGATCGACGCTGCCCCGTGGGAGACGTGGCAACAATTCCAGGGCATCGCCGTGGGTGATGCCTCGCGCCAACAGTTGCGGCAGAAGGTGGCCTGATTCCATGGGTTCATTAAACATCGTCAGCGGGTTGCCCTCCAAGACCGGCGCCGTGGTCATGCGGACCTTTCTTTACAACCTACTCATGACACGTTGAGTTTGCAAGAGTAAAAGCCGGCTCTTAGAGTAGCCCCGCCGCCCCCTGGCCATTGCAATGCGTCTCATAAATTGGCACTATGGGGCAGCACCCCGCCCCCCAGCGCCCAGGAGGCCCCATGGATTTCGTGGCCCAGCTAAAGGATATTTCGCTTTTCGCCATGATGGACCACGGCGACCTGAAGAAGATCGCCAAGCACTGCGCGGAGCACAGCTTTGCCGACGGCGAGGTGATAACCCGCGAGGGCGACCATGACGGCCGGCTGTTCGTGGTGGTGAGCGGAGAGGTGCGGGTGATCAAGGACCTGGGCGGTCTCGAGGAGCGCCAGGTTTCCAGCATGGGTCCGCGCAGCTATTTTGGCGAGCGCGCCCTGATCGACGACTTCCGGCGCACGGCCAGCGTGCTGGCCGACGGGCCGGTGGTGGCCATCTCTTTGGATTCAGAGTGGAATTTCCGCGAGTATATCAAGAAATACCCCAGCCTGGCCATTGAGCTGCTGCAAAACCTGGCCCGGCGCCTGCGCAGCAGCGAGGCCAAGGCCTGCTGAGGCCATCCCGCCCAACCCAGGCCCCGCCGGTGGCACCCGGCCCCCCTCACCCTGACCCTCTCCCCCCGGTGGGGGGCGAGGGGACGCGAAGGCGGTGCGGCATGGGTCCCTGCTGGCCTTGGCCGCCGCGAGCCCCCAACGGGAGCCGCCGGCCCTGGCCAGGGCGCGGCCGACTCGTTTAAGCCCCGCCGACTTGTCTGGGCCGTCTAGGCTGCCTTGGGCCTGGCGGGCAGGCCCAGCATCTGGCGGGCCTCGGCGCAGGTGGCCACCTCGCGTTGCAGCAGGCGGGCCAGTTGCACGGTGCGCTCCACGAACTGGGCGTTGCTCTGGGCCTTGACGCCTCGGCTGAGGTAGAGGTTGTCCTCGAAGCCCACGCGCACGTTGCCGCCCATGAGCATGGCGTGGGTGGTCAAGGGCAGTTGGGCCGCGCCGGTGCCCAGCAC
Source organism: Pseudomonadota bacterium (assembly GCA_043804825.1). Classification (GTDB taxonomy): domain Bacteria; phylum Desulfobacterota; class Desulfarculia; order Desulfarculales; family Desulfarculaceae; genus JACRDC01. The sequence continues at coordinate 21,061 of JAZDIQ010000112.1, read as the reverse complement.
CGACCAGCGGGCGCCCTGGGGCAGGCGGGCCTTGAGGGCCAGGAGGGATTCCAGGTCGGCCGGGGCGCCCCAGGCGATGCCCAGGCAGAGCTGGAAATAGGGCGGGTCGGCGATCAGGCCCTTTTTCACCAGGTCCAGGGCCTGCATCACATGCCCCACCTCGAAGGCTTCTATCTCGGGCTTGACCCCGCGCTCCAGCATGCGCTGGGCGGCCTTTTCCACCCAGTCGGCGGAGTTGACGAAGACCCGTCCCCGGAAGTTGAGGCTGCCCACGTCCAGGGAGCACAGGTCGGGGGCCAGGTCCACGGGGATCAGGCGCTCCTCGCCCACGTCCTCGGCGGTGATGTTGAAGCCGCTAGTGGTGAGGTTGATGAGCATGTCACTCTCGGCGCGCACCCGCTCAACCACCTCGGCGAAGAGTTCGCGGCGAAAGGCCGGCGCACCGCTCTGGGGGTCGCGCACGTGCACGTGCACCACGGCCGCCCCGGCCCGCCAACAGCGCAGGGCCTCCTCGGCGATCTCCTGGGGGCTGTAGGGCACGGCGGGGTTCTGCTGGCGGGTGGGGGCCGAGCCGGCCACGGCGGCGGTGATGATCAGCTTGTCCATTGCTTAGTCCTTTCGCTAAGTTGCGGAGGCGGCTTATTTAGCCTGGCCTTGCGCGGCTTCCAGCATGCCCGAGACCATCTCGGCCAGGGCCAGGCTGCCGGTGAGCCCGGGGCTGTCGATGCCCAAGAGGTTGAGGCAGCGCGGCTGATGGGGGCTGAACTCCAGGACCCAATCCTGCTGCCCGGCCAGGCGGGCCTGGATGCCGGCCTGGTGGGGCTCCAGGTCATCCTCCCGCAGGCCCGGGAAATAGCCCCGCACGCGCTCGTGGAACTCTTGCCGGGGCTGGTAATCGCCGCCGTAGTCTTCCTTGGAGTCCGCGCCCCGGTTGAGGGGGCCCACGGTGACCACCGGGCCGATGGCCGGCCGGCCCTGGGCGTCGCTCTCCAGGGTGGGGGTCAGGTGCACGCCCACCGTGAAGTAGGTGCCCTGGCTGGTGACCAACTGGTGGGGGGTGGGGTAGACGTTCATGCCCACCAGGCCCAGTTCCGGGCGCTTGTGGCGATAGAACTTCATGGCCTCGCCGCGCACCGGGTCCACGCGGTGGGGCGAGGCCGGGTCCACCAGGCGGGCCACCTGGTCGGCGTAGAGCCCGGCGCTGTTGATCAGCCGCTGGGTGAGGAAGGTGTCGCCAGCGCCGTCGCGGTAGCGGACCTGGAGTTCCAGGCCCTCGCCGCGGGGCCGCGCCCCGGCCAGGCTGGTCTGGGTCAGGAAGGTGGCCCCGGCGTTGCTGGCCAGGGCATAGAGCTTGTGCACGTAGGCCGCGGCGTCGATGATGCCGCTGCTGGGCAGGTGCAGGGCGGCCACGGCCCGCACCTGGGGCTCCATCTCGCGCACCCGGCCGGCCTGGATCAGCTCGGTGGGCACGCCGTTGACCCGGGCGCGCTCCAGGTAGGTGGAGAGCACCGGCCGCTGGGATTCCTCGCTGGCCACCACCAGCTTGCCGCAGCGCAGGGCCGGCACGTCGTATTGGGCGCAGAAGTCGTAGAGCAGCTCCACGCCGCGGGCGCACAGGCGGGCCTTGAGGGGCCGGGTCTGGGGGTCGTAGTACAGGCCGGCGTGGATCACCCCCGAGTTGCGGCTGGACTGGTTTTCGCCCTGGCTGACGCCGGGGTTTTGCTCCAGCACCAGCACCTGCTGGCCGGCCTGGGCCAGGCGCCAGGCCACGGCGCAGCCCACCACGCCGGCTCCCACGATGGTAAGGGGCACTTTTTCCGACACATTGACTCCCCGGCCCCGGGGGGCCATGGCCGGCCCGGAGCGGCTGCTGTTGAGGTCTGGATGGCTAACATAGCCAAAAGCTGGCGAAATTAAAACACAACCTTTTCGGCGGGTATTTGTGCAATGGCCTTGACAAAGGCCCCACAGCTATATTATAAAACTTTTGATTAAATTTCATATAAATTCTCCAGGGCCGTTGGCGTGCCTCAACAGGCCGCGCGACGCCCGCCCCAAAGAACAAGCCAGGGTCAGGAGGGCCGGATGAAGGGTGCCAGTACTCTGCCCGAAAAGGCCTACCGGCTTATCAAGCACATGTTCCTCACCGATCAATTGGTCAGCGGCCAAAAGCTCAGGTATCAGGATTTGGCCCAGCGCCTGGACATGAGCCAGACGCCGGTGATCATCGCCCTGGTGCGCCTGGAGGAAGAAGGCCTGGTGCGTTCGGAGGCCAACAAGGGCTTCTACGTGCCGGAGATAGACCTGGACGAGGCCCGGGAACTCTACGAGGTGCGGGTGCTCTTGGAGGTCTTCTTGGCCCCGGCGGTGGTGGCCAACCTGGATGACGCCCGCCTGGCCGAGGTGGAGAATCTTCTCAAGGCCCACCGCCAGGTGCGCGGGCAGGTCTACCAGCGCGAGCGCCTTTTGCGCGACGCCCATTTCCATCTGGGGCTGGCGACGGTCAGCGGCAACCAGGTGGTGACCCAGATCCTGCGCCGGGTCTTTGATCTGCTCTACCTGCGCTACAAGCCGGAGATACTCTCCATTCAGCGCCAGGACGAGGCCGAGGGCGAGCACGCCGAGTTGTTCAAGGCCTTGACGGCCCGGGACGCCCAGGCCGTGGCCGGCTGCCTGCGCCAGCACATAGAGCGCGGCCAGATGCGCATGCTAAAAGGCCTGCGCGATGAACAGGATCGCCGCCAGGCCATGATCGAGCGCGTGGGCACCGACCTGGCCCTGGGCCACGTCCCCCCCCCGCCCCGCCCATCCGCCGACCGGCGCGCGTCAACCAAGAAATCCAATGGGTTTTCAGCCCAAGTCCTAGACTCAAAGGAGGGATAGAGATGAAAGGAAAACTGTTGCTGGCGGGATTGGTGGTGGTGCTTGGTCTGGGTTTGTGCCTGCCCACGGCCCAGGCGGAGCAGAAATACGTGCGCATGTTCTCGGGCCCGGAGGGCGGCTCCTGGTATCCCCTGGGCGCGGCCATGATGTCGGTGCTGGAAAAGAAAATACCCGGCATCTCCACCAGCAACGGCCCCGGCGGCGGCGTGGGCAACTGCAAGGCCGTCAACTCCAAGCGCGCCGACCTGGGCTGGACCTACACCCACACCTCCTACAACGCTTATGAGGGCAAGGGTGTCTTCGACAAGAAGAACGGCAACATCCGCCACCTGATGTCTCTGTATCCCGGCGTGTTCCAGATGGCCGTGGCCAAGAAGAGCAGCATCCAGAGCGTGGCCGACTGGAAAGACAAGCGCATCGTGCCCGGCGTCACGGGCTTTACCGGCACGGTCATCGCCGAGAACATCCTGGAGGCCTATGGCCTGTCCTTCGACTCCATCAAGAAGGCCGGCGGCTCGGTGACCTTCGTGGGCTACGCCGACTCGGCCGAGCTGTTGAAGGACGGCCACAGCGACGTGTACATGGCCGTGACCAGCATGCCCCAGTCCACCATCCTGGACCTGAACTTCCAGCCTGGCATCCGTCTGGTGGGCCTGGACCAGGAGCACCTCAAGAAGGTGCTGGAGATCGAACCGGGCCTGATGGGCTACGTGATCCCCAAGGGCACCTACGAGGACCAGGACCAGGACGTGCAGACCGTGGCCACGGTGACCCAGATCATCGTCAACAAGGAGATGTCCGACGAGATGGCCTACAACATCGTCAAGACCCTCTATGAGTCTTGGCCCGAGTTGGCCCAGGTCAAGAAGAAGGACATCGAGGACTCCAAGCCCGACCAGGCCCTCTTGGGCAACCGCATCCCGGTGCATCCCGGCGCCCTGAAATACTACAAGGAAAAGGGTTACGTGAAGTAGGCGACTCACGGCCCGGCCCTTGGCCGGGCCGTTTGCCTACCCCGGGGGGGATGGCCACAGCCACGCTCGCACCGCTAAGCCCGGAGGAGACAACAAGTTGTCAGAAGAGAAAAAACTGGTCTACCAGGAGACCAAATCCCAAAGCGTCCTGGAGTGGCTGATCGCCCAGCCCGGCGGCCTGCTGCGCTACCCCCTGGAGTTGACGGTCTGCCTGGCCTCCATCAGCTTGAGCCTCTATCACCTATACGTGGCCTGCGCCGGCGCCCTGGAGGCCCACTCCTTCCGCTCCACCCACCTGGCCTTCATCCTGGTGCTGTGCTTTTTGCTGCGGCCCCTGGGCCGCAAGAAATGGACCGACCCCAAGAACTGGTGGTTCGCGCTGGACCTGTTGTTCATCGCCCTGGTCATCGCCATCCAGCTCTACGTGGTGTGGGACATCGAGAAATTCATCCTGCGCCAGGGCGATCTCAACGATATCGACTACTGGGCTGGCACCATCCTGATCGGCCTGCTTTTGGAGGCCACCCGGCGGGCCGTGGGCTGGTCCATGGTGATCATCGCCAGCTTCTTCTTGTTGCACTCCACCTTCTCCAACTGGTTCCCCGGACCCCTGCACGCCCCGCCCTCGGACTGGTTCACCATCCTGGACTACCAGTTCATGGCCGAGAACGGCATCTTCGGCATCCCCATCATGGCCATGGCCACTTACATCTTCCTGTTCATCCTCTTCGGCTCCTTTCTGGTGCGCTCGGGGGCGGGTAGATTTTTCATCAACGTGGCCGTGGCCCTGACCGGCGGGCGCGTGGGCGGGCCGGCCAAGGCCGCCGTGCTGGGCTCCTGCATGATGGGTATGGTCTCGGGCTCGGCGGTGGCCAACGTGGTCACCGTGGGCACCTTCACCATCCCCCTGATGAAGAGCTCTGGCTACCGGCCGGCCTTCGCCGGGGCGGTGGAGGCCTGCGCCTCCTCGGGTGGGCAGATCATGCCCCCGGTCATGGGCGCGGCGGCCTTCATCATCGCCGAGTTTCTCAACACCCCCTACCTCAAGGTGGCCCTGTCCTCGCTCTTCCCGGCCCTGATGTACTTCTTCACGGTCTTCGTGATGGTGCACTTCGAGGCGCGCAAGACCGGCATGGCCGTGTTGTCCAAGGAGGACCTGCCCGATCTCAAGGCCGAGCTCAAACGCGGCGGGCACCTCTTCCTGTCCGTCATCCTGATCGTGGTGCTGATGATCCTGGGTTTCACGCCCATGTTCGCCGCCTTTTGGGCCATCCTGTGCACCATCGCCCTGTCCTTCCTGCGCCGGGATACCTGGATGAGCCCCGTGGACATGCTCAGCGCCCTGGAGGGGGCGGCCCGCGAGGCGGTGAGCGTCTCGCTGGCCTGCGCCTGCGCCGGCATCATCATCGGCTGCGTCTTCGTCTCGGGCCTGGGGCTCAAGCTCACCACCATCCTGGTGGGGCTTTCCGGTGGCCATCTGTGGCTCCTTTTGATCCTCACGGCCATCGTGGCCATCATCCTGGGCATGGGGCTCACCACCACGGCGGTCTACATCACCCTGGCCGCCCTGGTCATCCCCGCCATCCAGAACATGGGCGTGGCGCCCATCTCGGCGCATTTGTTCGCCTTCTACTTCGGCCTGGTCTCGGCCATCACCCCGCCGGTGGCCCTGGCCTCCTTCGCCGCCGCGGGCATAGCCGGGGCCAATCCCATGTCCACCGGCTTCATCTCCATGCGCCTGGGCATCAGCAAGTACATACTGCCCTTTGTCTTCGTCTATAACCCGTCCATGCTCTTCGTGGGCGAATGGCCCCAGATCCTCAGCGCCATCCTGAGCGGTTTCGGCGGGCTCTACGCCCTGACCGTGGCCAGCGAGGGCTGGATGCTGGAGAAGGTGGGCTGGCCCACGCGCATCGCCTGCATAGGCGCGGCGGCCTTGCAGTTCCACCCCGACATGTGGACCGACTTGGCGGGTTGGGTGATACTCTTCGCGGTGCTCAGCCCCCATGTGATCAAGGTTATGCGCGCGAGAAGGGAGGTGCTGGCATGATCAAGTGGCTGCCCCTGATCGCCACCCTGGGACTGCTCTATGTGCTGCGCTGGAGCCACATCGGGGTGATCGATTTCAAGCTCTTCGTGCTGATCATGGTGGCCTGGTCGTTTTTGTTGATCCTGTTCTACAAGCGCACCGCCCCCCCCGCCGAGCCGGGCAGCCGGTCCGGCGGCCTGGAGGACGTGGGCCTAGGCACCGACGACTAGCCCCGCCCCGCCGCCGATTGCCAGGACGCCGGGGCCCGACCCGGCGTCCTGTTTTTTTGCGTGGACGATCATGGTCTGTTTTTTGGGTACCCACCTAGCAAGTCAGGAGCCTGCCCATGAAAAAAATTAAACTCAGCCTGAAATTGATGGGAGGGTTCGGGGCCGTGGCCCTCATCACCCTCTTGGTGGGGCTATTGGGTATCTTCAGCTCCGGCAAGCTGGCCGGGCTGGCCCACAAGGTGGGCGCCGTGGATATGCCCTCGGTCGCCAACCTCTTGCAGGCCAGCGAGGCCTTGCAGTCCCTGCGCGTGGCCCAGCGCACCCTGCTCAACCCCGAGGCGGACCTGCCATGGCGCCAACGCCAGTACCGCAACATGGAGCAGGCCCAGAAAAGGCTGCAAGCGTCCCTGGACGCCTTCCAGGCCCTGCCCATGGAGGATGACGAGGCCCAAATATGGCGGCGCCTGCTGCCGGCCCTACAGGCCGCCCAGGAGGCCAACCAGGCCTTTGCCAAGCACGCCCAGGAGTTGGAAAAGACCAACATCATCAATCCGGTGGCCCTCTTGGAGCGCCTGGAGTCCTTCCGGGGCGACCTCTACAAGCTGTTGTCCGACACCGGCAGCCTGCTCCTGAACGGCGAGGACAACGTGGTCGGCGGCGACCCCAACCTGACCCCCTTCGGGCAGTGGCTGGGCTCCTATCAGACCGACAATCCCATCCTTAAAAAGACCCTGGACTATATCAAGCCGGTGCACGCCCAGTTCTACAAGCAGGTGCAGGACATCAAGGAGGCGGTCTCCGAGGGCGCCCTGCCCGTGGCCAAGGCCTCCTTCCAGAACGAACTGCTGCCCAGCGCCGAGAAGATGTTCCGGGCCTTCAAGGCCATCACCGACGAGGCCGGCAAGGCCCAGGCGGCCTATGCCAAGATGAACCAGTTCGCCAAGATCGCTGTTGACAAGACCGCCCCGCCCCTGGAGATGCTGGGCCAGCTCATCAACTCCAACCAGGTCTCGGCCCAGGAGTCGGTGGAGCAGACCCGGGCGGCGGCCGCCTGGGCCAAGTGGCTGGGCCTGTGCGGCGTGGTGGGCGGCGTGGCCCTGGCGGTGGTGCTGGGGACCCTGCTCAGCCTGGGGATCACCCGCCCGCTGGGCCGGGTCATCGCCGGCCTGGGCCACGGCGCCCGCCAGGTCTCCGAGGCCGCCGGCCAGATGAACATCGCCAGCCAGTCCCTGGCCGAGGGCTCCTCGCGCCAGGCCGCCTCCCTGGAAGAGACCTCCTCCTCCCTGGAGGAGATGGCCTCCATGACCCGGCAGAACGCCGATAACGCCCACCAGGCCAACAGCCTGGCCCAGGAGACCAACCAGGTGGTGGCCAAGGCCAACCAGGCCATGGGCGAGCTGACCAGCTCCATGTCGGCCATCAAGGAGGCCAGCGAGCAGACCGGCAAGATCATCAAGACCATCGACGAGATCGCCTTCCAGACCAACCTGTTGGCCCTGAACGCCGCCGTGGAGGCCGCCCGGGCGGGCGAGGCCGGGGCGGGTTTCGCGGTGGTGGCCGACGAGGTGCGCAACCTGGCCATGCGCGCCGCCGAGGCGGCCAAGAACACCTCCGGGCTGATCGAGGAGACCATGCGCCGCATCAATGGCGGGTCCCAGTTGGTGGAGCAGACCAACCGCGCCTTTGGCGAGGTGAAGGAGGGCAGCCTCAAGGTGGCCGAGCTGGTGGCCGAGATCGCCGCGGCCAGCAGCGAGCAGGCCCAGGGCATCGATCAGGTCAGCAAGGCCACTGCGGAGATGGACCAGGTCACCCAGCAAAACGCGGCCAACGCCGAGCAGTCGGCGGCCTCCTCGGAGGAGCTGAGCGGCCAGGCCTTGACCATGCAGGGCTTCGTGGCGGAGTTGGAAGGCTTGATGGGCGGGGCCATCGGCCAGGCCGGAGCCTCCGGCTCCCAGCCCGGCGGACCGGAGTTCAAGGCCCTGCCGGAGTCCACCTCAAGGGACGGGGATATCTTCTGATCGCTTGTCCCGGCAGGCGATCAAGGTTAGCCAACGCGCCCCCGGCCCGGCTCGGACCTGGCCGGGGGCGCGCTGTTTTCACTATTGGCGGGGCGGGCCGGGCAGGCCTTAGCCCTGGCGGTAGATGCGGGCCTTGGCCTGCAACTCCAGAAGCTGCTGGGCCACGTTGTCCCGCTCGGCGGGCTTGAGGTCGCGGATCACCTTGGCCGGCTGGCCCAGCACCAGCACCCCTTCGGGCACCTGCATGCCCGGCGGCACCACCGCCCCGGCCCCCACCAGGGAGCCGGCCCCCACCACCGCCCCGTCCAGCACGATGGCCCCGATGCCCACCAAGGCCCCGGCCCGCACGGTGGCCCCGTGCAGGCAGACCTGGTGGCTGATCAGGGCGCCGGCCTCCACGAGCACCGGGTGGCCGTGGGGGGACTCCAGCAGACACAGGTCCAGCACCGCGCTGCCCTGGCCCACCGTGATGGCCTCGTCGTCGGCCCTCAATACCGCCCCCGGCCAGACCGTCACCAGGGCGGCCAGGCTCACCCGGCCGATGACGCGGGCCGAGATGTCCACGTAGGCGCTCTCATGGATCAGGGGCTCCTGCCCGTCGAAGGCGGAGATCATGCCGCCCCTGGACTGTTGTGTCATGTGTTCACTCCTTATGAGCGCCGAGGCCGATGCCGGCGGCGTTGATGGTGGCCACCGACCGCAGGGCCTGGCTGTCGGGCACGAAGGCGTAGAGCGCCGAACCCAGCGTGAGACCCGCGGCGGTGAGGTACCAGATGATGTCATAGGCCGAGCCGGCCGCCCCGCCGGCGCTGTATTGCAGGGCCTGGCCCATGACCTGGCTCATCACGCCAGGCCCCAGCATGGTCACCAGATTCAGGGCGGTCATGGCCTGGGCCGCCCCGCCGGTCGGCCCCAGTTCCTTGATGTGGGCCATGGCCAGCTGGCCGGGGGCGGCGCAGAAGCCCAGGCCCAGGAAGGTGACCAGGGCCAGCCACAGGGGCGGATCGGCCCCCCAGGAGGGCACCGAGGCGAACAACAGGGCCAGCGCCAGGTTGCCTGGCAGGATCAGGCGCTTGCGGGACTTGAACACCCGGTCGCTCAGACGGCCGTAGACGGGCAGCCCCAGCATGTAGCCCAGGCCCAGCATGAGGATCACGTTGCCGGCCGTCACCTTGTCCAGTTGCAGGCCCTCCATGAGGAAGGGGCCGGCCCAGGTGCCCTGCACGGCGGCGAAACAGCCGTAGCGGAAGAAATTGACCACCGCGATGCCCCAGAAGGCATAGGTGACCAGCATGCGGCCCAACAGGCTGGGCGAGCCCTTGGCCCGCCGCAGGGGCGCCTGACCGGGGGGATGGTTGCGGGCGATGATCACAAACAGCCCGGCCACCAGGGCATGCACCCCGCCGATGAGCAGGAAGGACTCCCGCCAGCCCAGGGCCTGGGCCAGATAGGCCAGGGGCGTGGCCGCCAGCAGGTTGCCAGCGGTGCCCAGGGAGACCAGGACCCCGGAGAGCAGGCCGAAGCGGTCCACCGGGAACCAGGCCGTCAACAGGGCGAAGACCCCCATGAGCGCCCCGCCCATGCCCGCGCCCATGAGCACCCGGGCCAAGAGGGCCTGCTCATAGCTCTGGGCCAGGCCGAAGATCAGGGCGCCGGCCATCCCCAGGCACGAGAGCAGGGTCATGGTCAGGCGCGGTCCCACCCGCGCCAGGGCCGGCCCCAGGGGCAGCTGACAGGCGGCGAAGGCGTAGTAGAAGGCGGCCCCCAGGGTGCCCAGCTGGCTGGGCTCCAGGTCCAGGTCGGCGGTCAGCTCCGGGGTGATGACCGCGGTGGAGACCCGCAGGAACATGGACAACAGAAAGCCCAGGGCGCCCACGGCGAAGATGGCCCAGCGCCGCCGGCTGCCCGGGGCGGGGTCGAAGCTGGGGTCCATGACGCTCAGGCCCACCTCGGACCACCCGCCCGTTGCCGCGTCATGCCCCTTCCTCGGGCTGGCTCTCCAGCTCCCGCACCAGCTTGATCACCGACAATAGGGCCAGGTCGCGTCCGGCCAGGCGTTGCCGGCGGCGTTGGGGGGTCCACTGGTAGAAGCCCTGGCCGGTCTTGACCCCCAGCTGGCCGGCCTCCACCCGTTGGCGCAGAAGCTCGGACTGGGTGACGCGGTTGTCCAGGTCGGGCAGCACCGTGGCCTGCACGGCATGGGTGATGTCCAAGCCGCCCAGGTCGGCCCGCTCCAAGGGGCCCATCAGGGCGTAGCGCAGCCCGAAGCCGTACTTGACCACCCGGTCCACGTCCTCGGCGCTGGCGATGCCCTGCTCCACCAGGTACAGGGCCTCGCGCTGCAAGGCGTGCTGTAGGCGGTTGCCCAAAAAGCCGGGCACCTCGCGCAGCACCTGCACCGGTTCCTTGCCCACCCGGGTCACCAGGTCGGTGGCCTCGGCCAGGGCCTGGGGGCTGGTCTTTTGGCCGCGCACGATCTCCACGCAGGGGATGACCTGGGGCGGGTTCCAGAAGTGGGTGCCCACCAAGCGGCCGGGGTCGGCCAGGTCCCGGGCCATGGCCGTGATGGACAGGGCCGAGGTGTTGCTGCACAGCAGCGCCCCGGCCTGGGCCTGGGCCTGGGCCTGGGCCAGGAGCCTCTGCTTGAGCTTAAGGTCCTCGGGCACCGCCTCGATGACCACCTGGGCCCCCTGGCAGGCCTGGGCCAGGTCCGGGCAGAGGGTGAGGTTGGCCAGGCAGGCCTGGGCCTCCTGGGGGGTGTGCAGGCCTAGGGCCAGGAAGGGCTCCAGATTCTGGGCGATGCGCCCGGGCACCGCCTCCAGCACCTGGGGCGAGGGGTCGTACAGGCGCACCGGGTGGCCATGGATGGCCAGCACCTGGGCTATGCCGTGGCCCATGGTGCCGCCGCCCAAGAGGGCGATGGTCTGCATGCTGTTTCTCCTGGTTGTCACCATGCCCCCGTGGGCGGGCGGGGATCGCCGCCGGGGACCTGTCTGGTCGCGGGGCGGTTATCCCTGTAGTTACCAGATCATACTAGCTCATTCCCCGCGGCTTGGCAATCGCCGCCAGGCGATATCCGCCCGGTCGGCGGCTGGTGTAGACCGGCGGGGTGTGCGTCTTTTCTCATGCGGCCGATCGCCTGGCATTTCAGCCTTTTGTGCTATTGTGCCATAAAATATGCAATAAAATGAACCACCGCCGGTTGACAGGGGCTTGTGAGCTTGATACTGAGTTCTTAATAGTAAGAAGTGTGCAACCAATGCACATTGCACAAAAGGCACAATAAATATTCGGGCGCGGCTGGCTCCAGCCCACCCCTGGCGGGCCATCCAAGGCCCGAAGGCGCTGAACGATAAGTAGTGGAGTGACATCATGGCCTTAGCCCTCAATCCCGCGACCATGGCCCATATCCCCAGCATCAGAATCTCCAGCCCTCGGGACCTGGAGCAGTATCGCCTGGCCCTCATGGCCAGCCACGACCCCCACGCCCCCCGCGTGGTGGTCTGCTGCGGCACCGGTTGCCAGGCCACCGGCAGCGTGGAGGTGGTGGAGGCCTTGCACCAGGCCGTGGCCCAGGCCGGCTGGCAGGGCAAGGTCATGCCCCAGCTCAAGAAGACCGGCTGCCATGGCTTCTGCTCGCGGGGGCCGTTGGTGATCATCGAGCCCCTGGGCCTGTTCTACCAGCGGGTGCGGCCCGAGGACGCCCAGGAGATCGTCCAAGAGACCCTGCTCCAGGGCCAGGTGATAGAGCGCCTCTTGTACAGGTCAGCCGAGGTCAAGGAGCCGGTGGCCCAGGGCTCCGACATACCCTTCTACGCCAAGCAGACCCGCCTGGTCTTGAGCAATATAGGCAAGATAGACCCATTCGACATCAAGGACGCCCTCTTGCGCGGGGCCTATGCCGGCCTGGCCAAGGCCCTGACCGAGATGAGCCCCGCCCAGGTGATCGAGCAGGTGCACGCCTCCCGGCTGCGCGGGCGTGGCGGGGCCGGCTTCCCCACCGGGCAGAAGTGGGAATCCTGCGCCGCCCAGGCCGGCACCCGCTACGTGATCTGCAACGCCGACGAGGGCGACCCCGGAGCCTTCATGGACCGCTCCCTCTTGGAGGGCGACCCCCACAAGGTGCTGGAGGGCATGGCCATCGCCGGTTATGCCGTGGGCTCCCAGCGGGCCTACATCTATTGCCGGGCCGAGTACCCCCTGGCGGTCAAGACGCTCACCGCCGCCATCCGCCAGGCCGAGGAACTGGGCCTGTTGGGCGAAAACATCCTGGGCACCGGCTTTGACTTCAAGATCACCATCTCCACCGGCGCCGGCGCCTTTGTCTGCGGCGAGAGCAGCGCCCTGATGTCCTCCCTGGAGGGCAAGGTGGGGCGCCCCCGGCCCAAGTACATCCGCTCGGTGGAAAAGGGCTTCCGCGACAGCCCCTCCAACGTCAACAACGTGGAGACCTTCGCCAACGTGCCCGAGATCGTGCTCAAGGGCGGTCAGTGGTTCACGACCTTCGGCACCGAGCGCTCCACGGGCACCAAGGTCTTCGCGCTCACCGGCAACGTCCACAACATCGGCCTGGTGGAGGTGCCCATGGGCATCTCGCTCAGGGAGATCGTCTACGGCATCGGCGGCGGCATACCCAACGGCAAGGAGCTCAAGGCGGTGCAGACCGGCGGCCCCTCGGGGGGCTGCATCCCCATCCCCAAGAAGTTCCTGGACATCAACGTGGGCTTCGGCAAGCTGGCCGAGGTGGGCTCCATGATGGGCTCCGGCGGCATGATCGTCATGGACCAGGACACCTGCATGGTGGAGGTGGCCCGCTACTTCGTCGGTTTCCTGGTGCAGGAGTCCTGCGGTCAGTGCACGCCCTGCCGCGAGGGGCTGACCCGCATGCTGGAGATACTCACCCGCATCACCCAGGGCCAGGGCCGCCAGGGCGACATCCAGGCCCTGCGGGAGATCGGCGAGTTCACCAACAACTTCTCGCTGTGCGGCCTGGGCTCCTCGGCGGCCAACCCGGTGTTGAGCACCCTGCGCTGGTTCCCCGAGGAGTACGAGGCCCACATAGAGGACAAGAAGTGCCCGGCCGGGGTGTGCAAGGCCCTGTTCCATTATGAGATCGACGAGCAGGCCTGCACCGGCTGCGGCCGCTGCCGCCTCAAGTGCCCGGTGGGGGCCATCGCCGGCGAGAAGAAGAGGCCCCACGTCATCGACCAGGCCAAGTGCATCAAGTGCATGGAGTGCTACCGCAACTGCAAGTTCAGGAGCATCAAGATCGTGTAGGGGCCCTGGCCGCCGCGCCCATGGTCTTCAGAGCGGCCCGCGCCCAAAGCCGTGCAGGCCCCGGCGCGGGCCCTCGGCCGCCGGGGCTGGCGATTGTGTTGTTAGGCCAGGAGGATAGCCCGGGCGCGGCACGGCTGGGCCGGCGGGGGGCGCCCCCAAGCTGGGGGGTTGACAGGGGCACCCTGACCTTGCTAGCATTTCTATAGGATATATTCCACTTCCAAGCACCTCCACTTCTCGGCACTCCCGCGGCGTCTCGGCAAGCCCCTGCCATCAGAAACCGGGCGTCTGGCGCCCGTCAATTCACGCTCTCCGCTTCCCCTCTGGATCGCGCCAGCTTGCGCCCGCTGGTCGGCACCCCCAGCCGCGGAGAGTAGCCATGAACCCCATCCCCGCCCCCCGCCTGAGCAATTTCATTGATTACCCCAGCACCCGGGTGGCCAACCCCCGGGAACTGGAGGACTACCGCCAGGCCCTCCTGGCCGCCTGCGATCCCCTGGCGCCCAGGATCATGGTCTGCTGCGGCACCGGCTGCCGGGCCACCGGCAGCCTGGAGGTGGCCGCGGCCCTGGAGGAGGCGGTGGAGGGGGCCGGCTGGCACGGCCTGGTCACGCCCCTGCTCAAAAAAACCGGTTGCCAGGGCCTCTGCTCCCGGGGGCCGCTGATGGTCATGGAGCCTGAAAACCTCTTCTACCAGCGGGTGCGGCCCGAGGACGCCGCCGAGATCGTCCAGCAGACGCTGCAAAAGGGCCAGGTGATACGGCGCTTGCAGTACACGCCCGCCGGGTCCAAGGAACCGCTGGCCAAGGCCGGCGACATCCCCTTCTACGCCCGGCAGACCCGCCTGGTCCTGAACCGCATCGGCAAGGTGGACCCCTTCGACATAAAGGACGCCCTGCGCCACGGAGCCTATGAGGCCCTGAGCAGGGTGCTCACCACCATGAGTCCGGCCGGGGCCACCGAGGAGATCGCGCGCTCCCGTCTGCGGGGCCGGGGCGGCGCGGGCTTTCCCACCGGGCAGAAGTGGGAGTCCTGCGCCAAGCAGCCCGGCCCCCGCTATGTGATCTGCAACGGCGACGAGGGCGACCCCGGGGCCTTCATGGACGCGGCGGTCATGGAAGGCGACCCCCACGCCGTGCTGGAGGGCATGGCCATCGCCGCCTACGCCATCGGCTCCAACCGGGGCTATCTCTACGTGCGCTTCGAATATCCCCTGGCGGTGAAGACGCTCACCAAGGCCATCCGCCAGGCCGAGGCCTTGGGGGTCCTGGGCCACAACATTCTGGGCAGCGGCTTCAGCCTCACCCTGTCGGTCTCCACCGGCGCCGGCGCCTTCATCTGCGGCGAGTCCAGCGCCCTGATGTCCTCCCTGGAAGGCAAGGTGGGCCGCCCTCGTCCCAAATACGTGCGCTCGACCGAGAAGGGCTTCCGTGACAGCCCCTCGGTGCTCAACAACGTGGAGACCTTCGCCAACATCCCCCGGATTATCCTCAAGGGCGGCGATTGGTTCCGCTCCCACGGCACCGAGCGCTCCGCGGGCAGCAAGGTCTTCTCGCTCACCGGCAATGTGCGCAATGTGGGCCTGATCGAGGTGCCCATGGGCACCTCCCTGCGCCAGATCGTCTACGATATCGGCGGCGGCATCCCCAACAATAAGGAGTTGAAGGCCGTGCAGACCGGCGGCCCCTCCGGGGGCTGCGTGCCCATCCCCTCCAAGTTCCTGGATATCAACGTGGGCTACGGCAAGCTGGCCGAGGTGGGGGCCATGATGGGCTCCGGCGGCCTGATCGTCATGGACCAGGACACCTGCATGGTGGAGGTGTCCCGCTACTTCATCAATTTCCTGGTGGGCGAGTCCTGCGGCCAGTGCACGCCCTGCCGCGAGGGGCTCATCCGCATGCTGGAGATATTGACCCGCATCACCCGGGGCCAAGGCCAACAGGGCGACATGGAGTTCCTGGCCGAGATCGGTCAGTTCACCAACACCTTCTCTCTGTGCGGCCTGGGCACCTCGGCGGCCAACCCGGTCTTGAGCACCATGCGCTGGTTCCCCGAGGAGTATCTGGCGCACATCAACGACAAGAAGTGTCCGGCCGGGGTGTGCAAGGCCTTGTTCCACTACGAGATCAACGCCGAGGCCTGCACCGGCTGCGGCCTGTGCCGCAAGAAGTGCCCCGTGGAGGCCATCAGCGGCCAGAAGAAAGAGCCCCACGTCATAGACCAGCAAAAATGCATCAAGTGCATGGAGTGCTACCGCAACTGCAAGTTCCAGAGCATCAAGGTGATGTAGGCGCCCTGGGCGGGCCAGGTCAGGGCTTGAGCAGGGCCTGGCGGATGGCGGCCAGCAACTGGGCGCGGCCAAAGGGCTTGGCCACGAAGGCCGTGGCGCCGGCGGCCAGGGCCTTTTGTTCCTGGCCCTCGCCGGCGTAGCCGCTGGCGACGACCACCTTGACCCGGGGGTTGAGGGCCAGGAGCTGCCTCAGACACTCCTGGCCACCCATGCCCGGCATGCCCAGGTCCAGTATCACCAGGTCGATGCCCGAGCCTTGCTGGCGGTAGAGCTCCAGGGCGGCCTCGCCGCTGGGGGCCGTGTGCGCCTCGTAGCCGGCCTCGGCCAGCAGGCGTTGGCCCATGTGGCGCAGGGCGGGCTCGTCGTCCACCACCAGGATGGTCGCCAGGCCGGCCTCCGGCGGCGGCGTGGCCGTCTCCGATTGGCGCACGGGCAGAAAGACCTGGAACCTGCTCCCTTGGCCGGGGCTGCTCTCGCAGAGGATATGCCCTCCGTGGCCCTGGACGATGCCGTGCACCACCGACAGGCCCAGGCCGGTGCCCGAGCCCACGGCCTTGGTGGTGAAAAAGGGCTCGAAGATGCGGGGCAGGGTCTGGGCGTCCATGCCCTGGCCGGTGTCCTCCACGCTGAGCATCACGTGGTCGCCGCTGAAGCTCTCGCCGCAGGCCGTGCAGGGGGTGGGCCCCGGGCTGGCGTTTTGGGTGCGGATGATCAGACGGCCGCCCTGGGGCAGGGCCTGGGCGGCGTTGCTGACCAGGTTGACCAGCACCTGGTTGAAGTGGCCGGCGGCCATGCCCACCAGATTAAGCTCCGGGGCCAGGTGGGTCTCGATGGCCGCCCCCTGGGGCAGGAGAGCGGCCAGCATGGGGCGGGAGGCCTCTATCTCGTCGTTGATGGCCAGGGGCTGGGCCTGGGGCGCCACCTGGCGACCAAAGGCCAGGAGCTGGCGGATGAGTTCCCGGGCCTTGTGGCTGGCGGTCAAGACCTGCTCCAGGTCCTGGGCCACCTCGGGCCGGTCGCTGGTGGCCTCCTGGGCCAGCTCGGCATAGCCCATGATCACGGCCAGCAGGTTGTTGAACTCGTGGGCCATGCCCCCGGCCAGGGTGCCCACGGCCTGCATCTTCTGGGATTGCCGGAGTTGCTCCTCCAGCCTGGCCCGCTCCTCTTCGGCCCGCTGGCGCTCGGAGAGGTCGATGTCCAGACAGAAAAGCTCGGGCGGCCGGCCGGGCCTTTGCACCACGGCGTGGCAGGAGTAGACCGCCACCCGCGAGCCGTCCTTGCGCAGCAGCGAAAGCTCGGAGGCCGGGATGGGCTCTCCCGTGCGGGCCATCTGGTCAATGGCGCCGCGAACCTCCTGGGCCATCTCCGGGGGGATGATCAAATCCAGCAGATTGCGGCCGATGGCCTCCTGGGCCGTGTAGCCGTAGAGCCTCTCGCAGGCCTGGTTCCAATACTGGGTGGTGCCGTCGGGACCGTAACCCTGCACGGCCACCGTGGGTATGTCCTGCAACAGGCTGCGGAAGCGGCCCTCGCTCTCGCGCAGGGCCTCCTCGGCCCGCTTGCCGCTCAGGATGGACAACATGCCATCCATGAGCAACTGTAGTTGCCAGACATCCCCTTCGTTGTAATCCTCGTCCTTGTTGGCCACGCCGGCCACGGCCACGATGCGCTCTCCCTGAAACAGGGGCAGATTAAGGTGCCTGGTCAGGGGGACATGCCCCTGGGGCAGGCCGCGCTTTAGAGGATTGGCGGCGGCGTAGTCGTTGGTGATCACCGGCCGGCGCTGGCGCACGGCCTCGCCCCAAAGACCGGTGTCCTTGATCTGATATACGCTGGGCCGGCCCTCCACCCGGCATTGCCGGCCAGCCTCCTCGGACCAGGCGTGGACGGTCAGCTGGCTTTCCTCCGGGTTCATAAAATAGAGATAGCCGAACTGGCTGCGCGTGAGCTTGACCGCCTCATCCAGGGCGAAATCGCAGATTTGTTGCCTGGATTGATCGCCCATGCCGTGCAGCTTGAGCAGGCAGGCCTGTCTCTCGGCATTGAGCTTCAGGGCCTCCTCGGCCCGCCGGCGCTCGGTGACGTCCACCGCCGCCCACAGCAGGCGCTCCCGTCCCTCCACCTGCACATGATCGCCGGCCAGCCACCAGCGCCGCACCTGCCCGGACTTGATCCGCGCCTCCACCTCCAGCCCGTACACGCCGGCGCTTTGGCGCGCCGCCTCCAGCAGGCGCTGGCGGTCGGCGGGGTTGACCCACAGCCCCAACTCCAAACCGTCGCCGCCGATCAGCTCCTGGCGGCTGTAGCCGGTCCGGCGTAGTAAGGCCTGGTTGACCTCCAGCAGGTGGCCTTCCAGGCTGGTGATGCACATGGCCACCGGGTTGGCCTCGAATACCCGGGCGAACTTCTCCTCCGAGGCGCGCAGGGCCTGCTGGGCGGCCTGGCGCCGGCTGATGTCGCGCACCGCCGCGATGTGCAGATCGCGCCCCTGGTGGATCATGTGGCTGCCGGAGATCTCCACCGGAAAGATGGCGCCGTCCTTCCTGCGGTGCAGCCGGGCCTGGGCCTGGAACACCCCCTGCCGGATGGCGGCCTGGCTCTGCTCCGGCTGGGCCGAGATGTCCATGATGTGCAGTTGGCTGAATTCCCCTGGCGTGTAGCCATAGATGCGGCAGGCGGCCTGGTTGGCCTCCAGGATGCGCAGGCTCTGGCGGTCCACCAGGAACACGGCGTCGGACTCCAGCTCGAAGAGCCGGCGGTAGCGCTCCTCGCTGGCGCGCAGTTCTTCTTCCTCGCGGCGGCGCTGGCTGATGTCGGTGAAGGTGATGACCACGCCCCGGGGCAGGGCGTCGCCGGGCTGGCTGACCGGGTTGGTGCTGATGGACAGCCAGGTGATGCCGCCGTCCGGGCCCTGAATGCCCCGCACCTGGTCCTTGAGGGCCTGGCCAGTGCGCAGGGTGATCATGGAGGGGTGGTCCTGGCCCGGGCAGAATGAGCCGTCGACGTGGACCAGTTGCCAGTCATGGCCCAGGGAGGTCAAGCCCGTGGCCTCTTGCCGGCTCAGGCCAAAGATGCGCCCCGCGGCCTGGTTCCAGACCTTGATCTGCCCGCTGGCCTCCTGATAGATCAGGCCCTCGCCGAGGCAATCCACGATGGCGGCAAATTCTGGTTCCACGGCCGGCCCATTCTCCCCCCAATGCGGATATCCAGGCTGAATGAACCGAGACTCATTTTAATTTTAGCACGGCAAAGGCCTGGCAAGGGGCAAAAACGCCTCGCCAGGCGCCGCCAGGCCGCGCAAGAAGGGTAAAAAGGACAGGAAAGAGACGGGAAAGGGCGCGGCGCCGGGCCTAGCCGTCCAGGCCCTTGGCCTGGCGCTGGGCCTTGAGGGTCGCCGCGCGGGCGCGTAGCTCGGCGGCCTCCTCGGGTTGGCCCAGGGCCTGGTGGCAGACGGCCAGGTTGCCCAGGCTCAGGATGATGTGGGGGTGCTCGGGGGGCAGGAAGCGCTCGAGGATGGCCAGGGCTTGTTCCAGTTGTGCCAGGGCGGCGGAAAGCTCGCCCAGGTCTTGCAGCACCATGCCCAGGTTGTTGCGGCGTATGGCCACCTGGGGGTGGTCCGGGCCGTATGTCTTGAGGTCGCTGGCCAGGGCCAGTTCATACTGCTCCCGCGCGGCTGGCAGCTCGCCCAGGTCTTGCAGCAGCAGGCCCAGGTTGTTGCGGTCGGTGGCCACGCTGGGGTGGTCAGGGCTGTATGTCTTCAGGTCGCTTTCCAAGGCCAGTTCAACCTGCACCCGCGCGGCGGTCAGCTCGCCCAGGTCTTGCAGCAGCAGGCCCAGGTTGTTGCGGTCGGTGGCCACGCGGGGGTGGTCCGGGCCATATGTTTTCAGGTCGCTGTCCAGGGCCGGTTCAAGCTGCTCCCGCGCGGCGGAAAGCTCGCCCAGGGCATACAGCACGCCGCCCAGGTTGTTGCGGCGGGTGGCCACCTCGGGGTGGTCCGGGCCATATGTCTTGAGGTCGCTGGCCAGGGCCAGTTCAAGCTGCTCCCGGGCGGCTGGCAGTTCGCTCAGGCCTTGCAGCAGTATGCCCAGGTTGTTGCGGTCGGTGGCCACCTCGGGGTGGTCCGGGCCATAGGTTTTCAGGTCGCTGGCCAGGGCACGCTCATATAACCCCTTGGCCTGTTGAAACTCGGCGCGGCCCTGGACGTAGAGCCCCATCTGGTTCAACAGGCGGCCGGTGGCCTCCGATTCCAACTCGGCCTTTTCGGTATGCCCCGCTGTGGCCAGCCCGTGGGCCAGCAGGCGGGCACAGGCGGGCCAAGAATCAACATTAGTCGTAACGTCCCCCGGAAACGCCTCATTCACCACCCGCGCCGCCACGCCGGCCCACTCTTTCCTCTCCTTTTCCCCCAGGCGGTGGCGGGTCACCGCCTGCACCAGGCGGTGCAGCGAGAGGCTGTCGCCCTCGCGCTGCGCCAGGGAATAGGCCCTGAGCGCGGCCAGGGCCTGGTTCCAGGCCAGGGGGTCGTCCACGGCCCCGGCCAGGTCCTTCGGTAGGAACTCCTTTCCTTCCCTGATGATTTCCAGCGGGATGTCGTCGGGCGCCAGGAAGGCGCACAGGTTCAGCAGCTCGGTGGCGGCGGGACTTTTCTGTCGCACCGCCGCGAAGGCTGGCAGCCAGGTGGAGGCCACGTTCTTCTCGTAGCCGCTCAGGCTGGAGCCCCGCGCCAGCAGGTCCTTCTGATGCGTGGCCAGCAGGTCCAGGTACTCGGCCAGGGCGCAGCCGGTCTCCTCCACGTAGGCCCCGGCCTGCTCCAGGGCCAGGGGCAGGCAGCCCAGTTCGTTGGCCAGTTTCTCCGCGCCCTCCTGGTCGTCGCTGCCCGTGCGTTGCAGCAAAAAGGCCTTGGCCTCATCCAGGGGCCAGACCCGCACGCTCACCGGCTGGGCCACCCCCCGCCAGGCCTGGTGGCGGGAGGTGATGATGACGTGGCCCCGGTCGCCAGGGGGCAGGTAGTTCTTGAGGTCCTCGGGCTTCTCCACGTTATCCAGCACCAACAGCCAGCCGGGGCGGGTGGCCAGTACTTGACGCACCGCCGCCACGGCCTGGGTTTGGTCCGGGCTGGGGGGCAGGCCCAGGGGCTCGGCCAGGGCGGCGTAGTCGCTGGCCAGGGTGGCGGGCTCCTCGCAGCGCACCCACCAGACAAGGCTATAGTCATCTCGGTGTAGGTAGCTGTACTCCAGGGCCAGTTGGGTCTTGCCCACGCCGCCCAGGCCGGCGATGGCCTGGGTCAGGGCGGCGGGGCCGCCGGCCAGGGCCTGGCCCAGGGCCGCCAGGTAGTCCTCGCGCCCGGAGAAGTTGGGGTT
>JAZDIQ010000111.1:0-26451 GCA_043804825.1 Pseudomonadota bacterium | reverse complement strand
GCCCCGGCCCCGGCCAGCGCCGCGCCGCCCCCGGCCGGAGCATCCGCGGCCAAGCCAGCGGCGGAGCCGGCCACGGCCGACAAGCCCGCCGCCAGCCCGGCCCCGGCGGCCCAGCCGGGCCAAGAGGTCTTCTGGGTCTGCCTGACTTCCTTCAAGGAACTTAAGGAAGCCCAGGCCTACCAGGCCAAGCTCAAGGCCTCGGGTCTGGCCGCCGACATCTGGCAGGTGGACCTGGGGGCCAAGGGCCGCTGGTGCCGGGTCTGCGCCGGACAATTCACTGAGCGCGCCCAGGCCGCCGCCCAGGCCCAGGTCTGGAAGAAGCAGGGCCTGGACCCCTCGCCCTTTGTGATGCCCAAGCCTTGAGCGAGTTTTTATCCATATCCTCCACGTCTTGAGCCCGGGGAGACTGGCCAGGCCATGGACCCCCAGCACCTTTGGATGCAGCTCAACGAGCTGGCGCGCCAGATGGGGGTGGAGGTGCGCCTGGAACTCCTGGAGGGCGGCGAGGAGGTCCAGGTGCGCGGCGGGCTTTGCCGGCTGGGGCCACGCCTGGTAGCCTTTGTGGACCGCCGCCTGGCCCCCCTGGGCCGGGCCAGGCAACTGGGGGCGGCCCTGAGCGGCCTGGACCTGAGCGGGGTGTATCTGCGGCCGGCGTTGCGCCAGTTTTTGGCCGGCGAGGGGCCTCAGACGGACAGCGAGGACTAAAGCCCGTGGCCAAAATGACCAAGAGCCAGCAACGCCTGGCGGAGCTGGAAAAAGAGATCAAGCGCCGGGGCGTGCGTCTGGGCTACGAGCGCCTGGAGTACGCCGGCCTGCGCCTGAAAAGCGGCCTGTGCTGGTTCCGGGGCAGCTATTATCTCTTCGTGGACCGGCTCAAGGCGGTGCCCGAGCGCCTGGAGTTGTTGCAGAACGCCTTGGAGGAGCTGGACGATCTGGCCGCCCAGGGGCGCCTGGACAGCCCGCTCCTGGACGAGGCCCGCGAGGTGCTGGAGGCCGGTCAGCCCGACCCGCCGGCCCAGACGGACCCCGCGCCCCCGGCGACCCAGGAGGCCACGCCGGAACCCCCGGCCAGCCAGGAGACGGCGGCCGCGCCGGCGGATCAAAATGAGCCTGCCTGACCCCCGGCGAGAGTTGGCGCGCTTTGCCCGCCTGGCCGCCCGGCGCGGCCACATGGCCGCCACTGACGGCAACCTCTCTTGCCGCCTGGGCGATGACCGCCTGCTCATCACCCCCAGCGGCTCGGCCAAGGCCTGGCTAAAGGCCTCGGACCTCTTGGAGGTCGACCTGGAGGGCCGGCTGCTGGCCGGCGACGGGCGGCCCAGCGCCGAAATGGGCCTGCACCTGGCCGCCTACCAGGCCCAGCCGGCGGCCAGGGCGGTGATCCACGCCCACCCGCCCGTGGCCACGGCCCTGACCCTGGCCGGCGCGGAGCTGATGGTGGAGGCCCTGCCCGAGCTGCTCATCTCGTTACGGGAAGTCCCCACCGTGCCCTATGCCACGCCAGGCAGCGCCGAGCTGGTGCGCGCCGCCGAACCCTATCTGGCCGGCCATTGCGCCCTGCTCCTGGCCCGCCACGGCACCCTGACCCTGGGGCCGGACCTGGCCTCGGCCTGGGCCTTGTGCGAAAAACTGGAGCACGCCGCCAACATGCAACTGGCGGCCCAGGCCCTGGGCGGCCTTGAACCCCTGCCCCGGGACGAGCAGGCGCGCCTCCGGGCTCTGGGCTCCGGCCAGGAGCTAAGCGAGCCCCTGCCCCTGGAGCGGCGCATCGAGTTGGTCCACCTGCCCCGCACGGCGGATTTCGCGGTGGAGAAGATCCACCAGGACGCCCGCGGCCAGGCCCACCTGATCATCGACGACCGGAGCCTGAGGCGGGTGGCCGTGCTGACCCTGGCCGCCGGGGCGGGCTATCGCGGCGGGCACCTGCACTGGCGCAAGTCCGAGGGCTTTTATGTCTATCAAGGCAGCGCCTTGGCCGAGCTGGTCTGTGCCTTGAGCGGCCAGCGCCTGGAACTGGAGTTGACCGTGGGCGACCGCCTGTGGATTCCGGCGGGCATCGCCCACCGCTTCCAGGCCCGCCAGGATGTCACCTTCGTGGAGTTCACCGACAGCCCCTACAGGGCCGAGGACGACCTGCCCTTTGCGTTCTAGTCTTGGCAGGGTGGGGGATTTTTTGTAAACAAGAAGGCTGGGGCCGCTGGTTTTGGCGGCTGAGCAGGCGATCAAACCCGCGCCCCGGGGGCGGATAGCGATTATCCAAGGAGGCGAGCATGGCCGACGCGGCGGGAATCTTGGAGGCCAGGGATGTCTGCGAGGCGGGGCAGTCCTGCTACACGGGCCCCTTCAAGCCCATCAAGGGCATGAGCAACCTGGATTGGGGCATGCGCAACCGCCTGTCGAGCCTGATCAAGGCCGACGGGCACACCCAATTTTTGCCCATTGACCACGGCTACTTCCAGGGACCCACCCGTTGCCTGGAGTGCCCGGACCAGACCATCAAGGACTTGGTGCCCTATGCCGACGGGCTCTTCGTCACTCGGGGGGTGCTGCGCGCCGCGGTCAGCCCGGACCTGGACGTGCCCATCATCCTGCGGGTCTCCGGCGGCAGTAGCGTCATCGGCGAGGACCTGGCCGACGAGATCATCACCACCAGCGTGGAGGAGATGCTGCGCCTTAACGTGGCCGCCGTGGGCCTGAGCGTCTTCATCGGCAGCCAGTACGAGCGCCAGACCCTGCAAAATTTGGCCGAGTTGGTCAGCACCTGCGAGGACTTCGGCATTCCGGTCATGGCCGTGACCGCCGTGGGCAAGGAGCTGGAGAAGCGCACCAGCCGCTACCTGGGCCTGGCCTGCCGCATCTGCGCCGAGCTGGGGGCCAAGGTGGTCAAGACCTACTACTGCGAGGACGGCTTCGACAAGGTCACCCACGGCTGCCCCGTGCCGGTGGTCATCGCCGGCGGCCCCAAGTGCGCCAGCGAGCTGGAGGTCTTCGACTTTGTCCATGACGGCATGCAGAAAGGCGCCATCGGCGTCAACCTGGGGCGCAACATCTGGCAGCACGAGGAGCCTCTGGCCATGATGCGCGCCCTGAACGGCGTGGTGCACGGTGGGCTCAACCCCAAGCAGGCTGTAGACTTCTACCGGGAGCTGGTGTCGGGTGCCCCCGACAGGGCATAAACGGGTCGATTGAGGTCGTGGTTCTGGCCTGGGCTGGTGGCTCCCGTGGCTGCCGCGATCCGCGAATAAACGGGCGGGGTTTATCCCCGCCCGTTTTGTACTATCTGCCCAGCAGGCTGTTGACCAAATCCACGTATTGCCGCTGGGCAGCCACCTGGTCCGTGCCCTTTAGCTCGGCCCAGGCGTCGAACTTGGCGTTGCCCACGAAATCAAAGCCGCCGGGCCGCTGGCCGCTGACATCGCCCTCGGCGCCCTGCTTGTACAGGGCGTAGAGCTTGAGCAGGGTGTTGTTGTCCGGCTTTTTGGGCAGGGTTTTGACCTCCAGCGAGGCCTTCTCGAACAATTCCTTGAGTTCCGGCATGAATCATCCCCTGGACAGGCCGGGCGGCCCGTCGGCATGGCGGGCGCCGACGGCCAACCATAACACGAAGCGGCCGGCCTTGCCTACGCCCTGGCCGACCCCTAGCCCCGGGGTGTGCATGGGGTGTATATATGGGGCCAGCAGTCACCGCCCAGGGAGGTCTTTGATGCGGGTTAGCATGTATTACAGCAACCGGGACGTTCGCCTGGAAGAGACGCCCCGGCCGGAGATAGGGCCGGGCGAGCTGTTGGTCAAGGTCATGGCCAGCGGCATCTGCGGCTCCGACGTGATGGAGTGGTACCGCCGCGACAAGGTGCCCCTGGTGCTGGGGCACGAGGTGGCCGGTCAGGTGGTCGAGGTCGGCCAGGGCGTGGAGCGCTTCCAGGCGGGCGACCGCGTGGCCGTGACCCATCACGTGCCCTGCAACACCTGCCACTACTGCCTGAGCGGCCATCACAGCATGTGCGAGACCCTGCTGAAAAAGACCAAATTCCACCCCGGCGGCTTCGCCGAGTTCCTGCGGGTGCCGGCCATCAACGTGGAGCGCGGCACCTTCCCGGTGCCCGATCACGTCTCCTATGAGGACGCCTCCTTCATGGAGCCCCTGGCCTGCGTGCTCAGGGGTCAGAAGCAGGCCGGCATTCGCCCTGGCCAGACCGTGCTGGTCTTGGGCGCGGGCATCTCGGGGCTCTTGCACATACCCCTGGCGCGGGTGCTGGGGGCCGGGCTGATCATCGCCGCCGACACCATCCCCTATCGCCTGGACAAGGCTCGCCAGATGGGTGCCCACCACGCCCTGGTGGCCGACGATAGCCTCTTGGACCAGGTGCGCCGGGTCAACCAGGGGCTCTTGGCCGACCTGGTGATCATCTGCTTCGACGGCTTCATCCCCCTGGCCTTGAAGGCCGTGGAGCGCGGCGGCACGGTGCTGTTCTTCGCCGGCGCGGCCGAGGGCGCCTGCATACCGGCCTGCATCAACGACATCTTCTGGCGCACCGAGGTGACGCTGACCAGCTCCTACGCCGGGGCCCCGGCCGACTGCGACCAGGCCCTGAGGCTCATCGCCTCCGGCGGGGTGCCCGTGGGCCGGCTGGTCACCCACCGCCTGGGCCTGGATCAGGCCCACGAGGGCTTTCGCGTGGTCTGCGACCCGGTGACCAACGACTGCGTCAAGGTCATCATAGAGCCCCATGCCTCCTAGCCGTGCCTAAGCCAGGCGCAGCGCCCCCGGCGGGGCCGGAGTTCGCCGGGCAGTTCAGCGGACCCTCGCGCTGGTGGGCCTTGGCCGGCGTGGGCCTGGGCGTCTTGATGGCCACCATCGACGTGAGCATCGTCAATATCTCCCTGCCCACCCTGGTCGAGCAACTCCACACCGACTTCCCCACCGTGCAGTGGGTGGTGCTGGGCTACGCCCTGGTCATCACCTCCCTGATGCTGGCCGCCGCTCGCCTGGGCGACATGCTGGGCGCCAAAAAGCCCTACCTCATCGGCCTGGGCCTGTTCTCCCTGGGCTCCCTGCTCTGCGGGGTGGCCCCCAGCGCCGGCTGGCTCATCGCCTTCCGGGCCTTTCAGGGCCTGGGCGCCTCCCTGATGCAGGCCCTGGGCATGGCCATAATCACCACCATCTTCCCCGCCAGCCAGCGGGGCCGCGCTCTGGGAGTGGTGGGGGGCATCGTGGCCACCGGCCTGGCCCTGGGGCCGCCCCTGGGCGGCCTGTTGATCGGGTTCTTCGGCTGGCGCTCGGTGTTTCTGGTCAACCTGCCCCTGGGGCTGCTGGCCTGGTACCTGGTGGTGCGCTGCGTGCCCCTGGCCCCGCCCAGCCAGTCCGGCCAGCACTTCGACCTGGCCGGTGCGTGCACCCTCATGGCCAGCCTGGTCAGCTACGCCCTGGGCATGACCTGGGGCCAGTTGCACGGCTTCGATTCCCTGCCCTCCCTGGGCCTGTTGGCTTTTGCGGGCCTCTGCCTGGCCGTCTTCGTGGCCGTGGAACTCAAGCTGGCCCAGCCCATGGTGGACCTGACTCTGTTCAAGGACCCCCTGTTCAGCCTCAACCTGCTCATGGGCTTCTTGAGCTTCGTGCAACTGGGCGGCGTCTTTGTCATCCCCTTCTTCTTGGAGCTGGTGCAGGGCTATTCCACCGAGCAGGCGGGCATGCTGATGATGACCGTGCCGGTGTGCATGGGCCTGGTCTCGCCCTGGGCCGGCTGGCTCTCGGATCGCTACGGCTCCCGGGGTATCAGCCTCTTGGGGCTGTTGCTCTTGGCCCTGGGCTCCTACCAGGTCAGCACCCTGGAGCCCGGGGTGTCCCTGTTGGGCTACATCCTGCGCATCATGCCCGTGGGCCTGGGCATGGGCCTGTTCCAGTCGCCCAACAACAGCGCCATCATGGGCCGGGTGCCCCCCCACCGCGTGGGCGTGGCCTCGGGCCTGTTGTCCCTGGCCCGCACCCTGGGTAACACCTCGGGTCTGCCCTTGATGGGCGCCGTCTTCAGCCACGCCGTGCTGGCCGAGGCCCACCTGCCGGCCCGCGCCGCCATCACCCAGGCTCCGCCCGAGGCCCTGGCCGCCGGCCTGCGCGGGGCCTACCGCCTGGCCACCATGCTGGCCCTGGCGGCCGCCGGCCTGGCCCTGTGGGCCTGGTTCCTGGACCGGCCCCGAGCCGGGGTTGGCAATAACGGGTCGATTTAGGTTGTGCCTTTGGCCGGCGCTGGCGGCTCCCGTTGGGTGGCCTTGGCCATAAGAGTCATCGCCAGGCACCTCAGCGCGGTGGCGATCGCGGGACAAACGCTACGTCCGTTCATTTTTTTCAATAACCAGGCCCACGGGGATCAACCCGCCCTTGCCGGGCTTGATAGGGCAAGCGCAGCCAACGGTTGTGTTTCACCAGGCAGTTGCGCTAAATTTATTTAGATAAGCGTTCGTAACCTAGTCCGCCCCTACGCGGTCGCTGAAATTCTTGAGGAGTGCGCATATGTCCGCCGCCAAGCCCGCAGGTTTTGACAAGGCCCTGTCCATCGGCCGTCCGCCCAATATCACCAAGCTTTTCCCCAACTCTCGGGCGCTCATCGTCAGCGGCAAGGTCATCGACGCCGCGCTGGGCAAAAAGGGCCGGGCCATGACCATCGCCGCCAACGGGCGCAACCACCTGGTGATCCGGGGGGCGCTGATGGCCGCTCAGAAAGCCAATGCCGCCATCATCATCGAGATCGCCAAGAGCGAGGGCGGCGCCAAGGCTTACTGCGCCACCAATTACTGGAATATGGCCGCCCAGGTGGACCAGCTGATGAACGAGCTGGGCGTCACCGTGCCCGTGGCCGTGCACGCCGACCACTACGCCATCAAGGGCCCCAAGGACATCGCCCGGGCCAAGGTGGAGATACCCAGCATGTTCGAGGCCGGCATCACCAGCCTGGCCATAGACGCCTCCCACCTGCCCGACGCCGACAACCTCCTGGCCTGCATCGAGCTAAAGCCCCTGATCCCGGACTGGGCCGGCCTGGAGACCGAGGTGGGCGAGATCAAGGGCAGCCAAGGTCTCTCCACCGTGGACGAGGCCCTGTTCCTGATCAAGGGGCTCAACGCCCACGGCATCTTCCCCAACTGGATCGCCCTGAACAACGGCACCGCCCACGGCATCCAGGCCAGCGACCTGGGCATCCAGGTGGAGCTGACCAAGGAGATTCACAAGGCTCTGGAGCCCTACCGCGTCTCCGGCGCTCAGCACGGCACCAGCGGCAACGACTCGGCGCGCTTGAGGCGCATCGCCGCCGAGACCAACACCACCAAGGCCAACGTGGCCACGGCCCTGCAAATGCTCACCTGGGGCGTCAAGGTCAACGACTTCGGCAACGCTGAGCTGGACGAGAACAAGCAGTTCGTCAAGGTCCCCGGCCAGGGCATGAGCGAGGAGCTGTGGGCCGAGATGACGGCCTACGCCGCCGAGCGCAGCTACAAGGCCGGCGACTACAAGAACCTCAACCTGCCCTTCGAGCCCAAGCTCCTTAGCCAGCCGGCGGCCATCCGCGAGCGCTGCGCCCAGGCCGTGGCCGACTTCGTCTACCATCTGCTGAGCGAGGTCTTCAACGCCACCGACACCGCGCCCCTGGGCATCGAGGCCATCCTGGCCGCCGGCTCCCACGACCTGGGACCCAAGGCCACGCGCAGCGAGGACCCGGCCGCCTGGACCCCGGAGAATATCCGCGAGAAAGCCAGCCACTTGAACCAGGACAAGGGCGCCAAGGGCGACTTCGACGACTAAATTCCGGCCGCCCTGGGGCGGAAAGGCGTGACGCCATGTTCGTGGTGGTTTTGACCTACACCAGTCCCCTGGCCGAGGTGGACGCCCATCTGGCGGGCCACCGGGCCTGGTTGCAGACCCAATATCAGGCCGGCGTCTTCATCGCCTCTGGTCGCCAGGTGCCGCCAGCCGGTGGGGTGATCCTGGCCCGGGGCTCCGACCGGGCGGCCCTGGAGGCCATCCTGGCTTTGGACCCCTTCGGCCAGAACGGCCTGGCCGACTACCAGGTGATCCAATTCACCCCCAACCTCAGCCATCCCGATTTCGTCGCCTTGAAGGAGGCTTAGCACCAAAACTCGCCGAGCCACGGCCGGGAGGAGCCATCATGCTGGACAAGATGAAGGAGCTAATGAAGTCCCAGGACGTCTGCGCCCTGGCCACCGTCAGCCCCGAGGGGCAGCCCCACTGCTCGCTGATGTTCTACGTCACCGATGACCACGGCCGGCATCTCTACCTGCTCACCCGGGGCGGCACCAAGAAGTACCGCAACGTTTCGGCCAACCCCTCGGTGAGCATACTCATCGACAGCCGCGAGAAGCGCGCCCCCGAGGAGCCGGTGCTGGCCCTGACCATCACCGGCATCTGCGAGACCCTGCCCGAGGGCGGCCTGCGCGACAACGTGCTGAACAAGCTATTGACCCGCCACCCCCACCTGCAGGGCGTCTCGGCCGACCCCCAGGTCAAGGTGCTGGCCGTGCGAGGCGTCACCCTGCAACTGCTGAAAGGCCCCATGAGCGTCTGCTACGCCCAAATGGACTAAGTGGCGTGCCCGCCACGGGGCGTATACGGGTCGAGCGAGGCGGTAGAGGGGGCCGGCCTTGCGGGCTCCCGTTGGGGGGCTGCGGGTAACGGAAAACAGAGGGTGTGCTGACCAAGGCGGTGCGGCCCCTTCTTCTGCCTCTCCCCCACCGGGGGAGAGGGCCGGGGTGAGGGGGCTCCATCCCGGCAGCGTTGCAACGGGAGCCAGCCAGGCTCGCCCTCTCCGCTACCTACCCGATCCGTTTATGCCCTCCGCGGCTCGCGCCCCGCCTTGACACCCCCAGACCCGGCATATAGATTTCAGCGCATTAACAAGCAGTGAGGGCACCCGGCCCTCCGTTGTTTTCCGCCTTGCCGGCGCCCTCCAGCGCCGCCGTGAAAGCGAGCCCCCCGTGAGCACGAAACTACCCCAGGTGCCCCCCGAGATAGAGGCCCTGGTGCCCTACAAGCCCGGCAAGCCCATCGAGGAGTTGGAGCGCGAGCTTGGCATCAAGGGCGCCATCAAGCTGGCCAGCAACGAGAACCCCCTGGGCCCCTCGCCCAAGGCCGTGGCGGCCATGGCCGCCGCCCTGACCAACCTGCATCGCTATCCCGACGGCGCCGGCTTCGAGCTGCGCCGCGCCCTGGCCAAGAAATTCGGCGTGGCCTTTGAGCAGACCTGCATCGGCAACGGCTCCGACGAGATCATCGAGTTCCTGGCCCGGGCCTACGTACGCCCCGGCCAGGAGGCCTTGGCCGCCCAGCCGTCGTTCTTGATGTACTCCAAGCTGGTGCAGGTGGCCGGCGGGGTGCTGCACGAGGTGCCGCTCAAGGACTACTGCATCGACCTGCCGACCATGCTTGCGGCCATCACCCCGGCCACGCGTTTGGTGTTCATCAACAGCCCCGACAACCCGGCGGGCACGGCGGTGAGCAAGGACGAGCTGGCCTGGTTCCTGGACCGGGTGCCCCAGGGCGTGCTGGTGGTGCTGGACGAGGCCTATATCGACTTCGCCACCGACCCCGAGGTGGCCCAGGGCGTGGACTTTTTGGGGCACGCCACCCCGGTGGTGGTGATGCGCACCTTCAGCAAGAGCGCCGGCCTGGCGGGCCTGCGCATCGGCTACGCCCTGGGGCCGGTGGGGGTGATCGCCGCCTTTGACCGCGTACGCCAGCCCTTCAATACCAGCAGCATCGCCCAGGTGGGGGCCTTGGCCGCCCTGGGTGACGGTGAGTTCTGGCAGCGCACCCAGGCGCTCATCGCCCGGGGGCTCCAGGAGTTCTACGCCTGCTTCGCCAAGCTGGGCCTGTTCTATGTGCCCAGCCAGACCAACTTCGTGCTGGTCAAGATCGGCCAAGAGGCCTCGGCGGTGGCCGACAAGCTCTTGCGGCGCGGGGTGATCATCCGCGAGATGACTTCCTATGGGCTGCCCGAGTTTTTGCGCATCAGCGTGGGCCTGGACCAGGAGAACGCCCGCTTCTGCGCGGAACTCAGCGACATCCTGCGAACCGGGGCCAAGTAGGGCGGGGTGGAGTAGAGGGCATGGTGGTGACCATCGACGGCCCCTCGGGGGCTGGCAAGTCCACGGTGAGCAAGGCCCTGGCGCAATCGCTGGGCTTCGCCTTTCTGGACACCGGGGCGCTTTACCGGGGCGTGGCCCTGGCCGCCAGCCAGGCCGGCCTGGACGTGGACGATGAGGCCCGGGTGGCCTCCTGGCTGGCGGGCCTGGATCTGACCGCCCTCCCCCGGGATGGCCGCTTCCTGGTGCTCCTGGCCGGCCGCGACGTGGAGCCCTTGATCCGCAACGAGCGGATCGCCGGCCTGGCCAGCCGCCTGTCGGGGCAAAAGGCGGTGCGGGCGCACCTCTTGGGCCTGCAACGCCGGGCCGGCGCGGGGGGCGACCTGGTGGCCGAGGGCCGCGACATGGGCAGCGTGGTCTTCCCCCAGGCCCGGGCCAAGTTTTTCCTGAGCGCCAGCCCGACCGAGCGCGCTCTGCGTAGGCTACTGGAACTGAAGCCCGCCCAGCCGGAACTGACCCTGGAGGCGGTGCTGGCCGACATGGCCAGCCGCGACCGGCGCGACGCGGTGCGCGACTTGAGCCCCCTGGCCCCGGCCGCCGACGCCCTGGTGGTGGACACCACGGAGCTGAGCCAAGCGCAAGTTATTGAGTTGCTATTGGAAAAGGTGAGGGGCCTGCTGTAGACCCCCTCACCCCGCCCTCTCCCCCAAGGGGGCGAGGGTGAAGATAGGCCAGGGCAGGGGAGGGCGCCTGCTTGACCGCCCTGGCCGCGCGCCGTCTATGGTAGCCGCCAGCGATGGGCGGCCGGGGCGCAAGGTCTATCGACCCGTTATCGCCCGGCCGGGGGCACCCCGCCGGTAGCCGCCAGCGATGGGCGGCCGGGGCGCAAGGTCTATCGACCCGTTATCGCCCGGCCGGGGCACCAGGCATGCCAGGCAAACAATCCTTGTATATTGCGGGTGTTTCTGGTAGGAAATCATAGTTTGCAGGTAGCGAGACCACCGGCCGCCATGGGGGCGGTTCGGATGGACGCTTGTATGTTGACTAATAAACCAAAATTAGCAAGGCACTTGAGATGGTAGACAGCGATCTGAACAAAGACCAGGTAACCGAAACCTCCGCCCCGGCGGAGCCCATCCCCACCCCCGCCCCCACCCAGGCCCCTCCGGTGTCGGTCGATCCGGCCGATGAAGAAGAAATGGACCAGGAGGAGTTGGCCCTTCTCTACGAACAGTCCTTCCGTACCATACAAGAGGGTGAGGTGGCCCGGGGCACCATCGTGGCGGTGGAAAACGACTACGTGGTGGTGGATATCGGCTACAAGTCCGAGGGACAGATCGACATCAACGAGTTCAAGGACGTGGACGGCGTGATCAAGGCCGAGGTGGGCCAGGAGATCGACGTGCTCCTGGAGCGCGCCGAGGACGACGAGGGCACCATCATCCTGTCCAAGGAAAAGGCCGCCAAGATCAAGGTTTGGGACGAGATCAGCCGCGTGTACAATGAGGACGGCGTGATCACCGGCATCATCGTGGGCCGGGTCAAGGGCGGCATGAGCGTGGACATCGGGGTGCCGGCCTTCTTGCCCGGCTCCCAGGTGGACCTGCGCCCCGTGCGCAACCTGGACGCCCTGATCAACCAGACCTTTGATTTCAAGATCCTCAAGTTCAACAAGAAGCGCTCCAACATCGTCTTGAGCCGCCGGGTGCTTCTGGAGAAGGAGCGCGAGGTCAAGAAGCGCGACACCCTGAAGTTCCTGGAGGACGGCCGGGTGATGAAGGGTCAGGTCAAGAACCTGACCGACTACGGCGTCTTCGTGGACCTGGGCGGCATCGACGGTCTGTTGCACATCACCGACATGAGCTGGGGCCGCGTGGGCCATCCCTCGGAGCTGTTCAAGATCGGCGACGAGATCGAGGTCAAGGTGTTGCACTTCGACCGCGAACGCGAGCGGGTGAGCCTGGGCCTCAAGCAGCTCAAGGATGACCCCTGGTCGGCGGCGGCCGAGCGTTTCCCGGTGGGCACCCGCGTGGCCGGCAAGGTGGTGAGCCTGGCCGACTACGGCGCCTTCGTGGAGGTGGAGGAGGGCGTCGAGGGCCTGATCCACGTCAGCGAGATGTCCTGGACCCGCAAGGTGCGCCATCCCTCCAAGATCGTCAACGTGGGCGACACCGTGGAGGCCGTGGTGCTCTCCATCAACCCCGAGGCCAAGCGCATCAGCCTGGGCATGAAGCAGGTGGAGCCCAACCCCTGGGACCTGATCGCCGAGAAGTACCCCATTGGCACGGTCATCGAGGGCCGCATCAAGAACATCACCGACTTCGGTCTGTTCATAGGCATCGACGAGGGCATCGACGGCCTGGTGCACATCAGCGACATCTCCTGGACCAAGCGCTTGAAGCACCCCGGCGAGCTGTTCAAGAAGGGCGATGAGGTCAAGGCGGTGGTCTTGAACATCGACCGCGAGAACGAGCGCTTCAGCCTGGGCATCAAGCAGCTGGAGAACGACCCCTGGGACGAGATCCCCAACCGCTTCCGGGTGGGCACCAAGGTGGGCGGCATCATCACCAACGTCACCGACTTCGGCCTGTTCGTGGAGCTGGAGGAGGGCGTCGAGGGCCTGGTGCACGTCAGCGAGATCAGCACCGACAAGATAAAGACGCCGGTGGGCATGTTCAACGTGGGCGACACCATCAGCGCCAAGGTGGTCAGCGTCTCTAAGCGCGAGCGCAAGATCGGTCTTTCCATGCGCCGCGTGGACGAGGAGGACGACCGCGCCTCCTACAGCGAGTACATGAACTCGGCCCAGGCCGCCACCAGCAACCTGGGTGAGCTTCTGAAGTCCGGCCTGGCCCAGAAGGAGGCCGAGGCCGAAGAGGACGAGGCCGAGAAGTAGGCCTCGCCCGTACGACAAGCATGTCCAAACGACCCATGGCCGCCGCGATCGGGATCAGCCTCCTGATCGTGGCGGCCTTTGCCTTGGCCTTCGTGCTGTTGGGGCGCTCGACCCCCCAGCCCCTGTTTGGCGACAAGCTGGGGGTGCTGGAGATCAAGGGGGTCATCAGCGAGTCCCGGCCGGCGTGCGAGGCCCTGGACGAGTTTCGGCGCGACGACAGCGTGCGCGCCGTGGTGCTGCGCGTGGACTCGCCGGGTGGCGGCGTGGGCGCCAGCCAGGAGATCTACCAGGAGGTCAAGCGCACGGCCAAGGTAAAGCCGGTGGTCTGCTCCATGGGCGGCGTGGCCGCCAGCGGCGGCTACTACATCGCGGCGCCCTGCACCAAGATCGTGGCCAACCCCGGCACCATCACCGGCTCCATCGGCGTCATCTCCACCTTCCCCAATCTGGAAGGCCTCTTCGAAAAGCTGGGCCTCAAGCTCCAGACCATCAAGACCGGGTCCTTGAAGGGCGCCGGTTCGCCGGAGCGGCCCCTCAACGAGGCCGAGCGGGCCATGCTGACGCGCATGACCCAGGACATCTTCGACCAGTTCCTGGGCGACGTGAAGACCTCGCGGCACCTAAGCCCCGAGGCGGTCAAGGCGGTCTCGGAGAGCAGCATCTTCAGCGGCCGCCAGGCCCTGGAGCTGGGCCTGGTGGATCAGTTGGGCAATTTCCACGATGCCGTGGACCTGGCCGCCCAGCTGGGCGGCATCCCCGGCCGGCCCACGCTGGTCAAGCCCAAGGAAAAGACCGAGCGCTGGTGGCGCCAGCTGGTCAAGGACGAGGGGCAGTCGCTCTTGCGCGGCCTCTTGGAGCAGGCCCAGTCCCTGAGCGGCCCGCAATTCCTCTACGCCCCCGCGGCGGATTAAATCCCGATCATGCCTGCTTTCTTGCCCGCCGGGTTCCGGGGTGGCTTCCTGGCGCCTTTCAAGGGTTGGACCTTTCTGTGGAGCCACCGGGGCCTGCTGCCCCTGGCCGTGGCGCCCTTTCTGATCAACCTGCTCCTCTTCGCCCTGTTGCTGTGGCTGGGCTTTAGCCACCTGGCCCCCTGGGTGCGCTCCCTGCTGCCCCTGGAGCAGGGCTGGTGGTGGGTGCTGATCTACTATCTGCTGGCGGTCTTGCTGGGGTTGTTTCTGCTGGCGGCGCAGGTCTATCTCTTCGCGGTGGTGGGCGGGGTCATCGCCTCGCCCTTCCTGGAGGCCCTGACCCGGCGGGTGGAGGCCCTGGCCGCCCCCGGCGCGCCGGGGGGGTGGAGCCAGGCGGGTGTCTTGAGCGAACTGGCCCGGGTGGCCGGCCAGGCCCTCAAGCGGCTGTTGCTCTACGCGGCGGTGATGCTGGCGCTGCTGGCGCTGAACCTGCTGCCGGTGCTGGGCAGCCTGCTCTACGCCGTGCTGGCCCTCTTGGCCACCTGCGTTTTTCTAGCCTTGGAGTTCTTGGATTATCCCCTGGATCGTCGGGGCCTGAGCTTGGGCCAGAAGCTGGGCTATCTGCGGGGCCTGGGCGCGCGGGGCCTGGGCTTCGGGGCGGCGGTGTGCCTCTTGGGCCTGGCGCCGCTGATCAACCTGATGCTCCTGCCCCTGGCGGCGGTGGGCGGCACCCTGCTCTACCTGGATAGCCCCCTGCCGGACAGCCCCCCGTCGCCTCCCCGCCCGGACCTAGGCTGACTTGCCCTCCGCGTCCGGCCTTTAGCCCAGATACAGCACGTAGGCGAACATCAGCCAAAAGTGGCAGAAGCTGCCGGCCAGCACCATGAGGTGCCATATCTCGTGGAAGCCGAAGCGTTCCGGCCAGGGGTCGGGGCGCTTCAATGCGTAGACCACCGCGCCCAGGCTGTAGCACAGCCCGCCCAGGGCCAGCCAGGCCAGGCCGCCCCAGGGCAGGCTCTTGACCAGGGGATACACGGCCACCACCGCCAGCCAGCCCATGCCCAGGTACAGGCTGGTGGAGAGCCAGCGCGGGGCCTCCAGCCAGCAGAGCTTGAAGATCACCCCCGCCAGGGCCAGGCACCACACCGCCGTCAGCAACGAGAATCCCCAGGGTCCCCGCAGGGGCACCAGGCAGACCGGGGTGTAGGTGCCGGCGATGAGCAGATAGATCATGATGTGGTCCAGGCGGCGCATGAGGCGGGTGCCCCGCTCCGACAGGCGCAGGCCGTGGTACAGGCCGCTGGCGGTATAGAGCGCCACCATGGAGGTGCCGTAGACCGAGAAGGAGACCACGTGCCAGGCGCTGGCGTAGAGGGCGGCGCAGGTCACCAAGAGGGCCAAGCCCAGGGCCGAGAGCAGGGCGCCGCTCAAGTGCGACCAGGCGCTGAAGGGGTTCTTGAGGCCGGTGGTTCTGGTCAAGTCAGCGCTCCCGGGTTGAGATGGAGACCAGATCAAGGCTTGCGGCGCGCGGGCGGGCCATGGACGGTCCAAGAGGAGAAAGCCATGGATGGCTTTCTCCGACACACACCTAGTTGCCCCGTTGCAGGTCGTTGATCAGGCTGGTGAGCTGACGCTCGTACTGTGCGGAGGGGCGGGAGAACCTCACGGCCGTGAAGGGCATGGATTCGTGCCGCCCGCCCAGGGTGCCGTTGCGCACCACTACCCCTTCCAGGGGTATGCTCAGGCTGCCGTACACCAAAAGCAGATCGATGATGCTGCCCACGCTCAAGCGGCTGGTCCGGGGATGGCTGAAACGCACCCCGCCCAGCGAGATGTCCAGAATCTGCACCTTGGCCCTTTGGGGCAGTAGATATATCTCCATGCTGTCCAGGCGGTCGCTGGGCAGGCGGTAATGCCGGCGCAGGGTGAACCTGCCCAGGGTCTGGGGTCCGTCCACCACCAGCACGTCGCCGCGCAACTCCGGACGCACCCGGTAATTGTCCCACACCGCCACCAGGGGTGTCTTGTAGCCCACCCGCACGCGGCGGCCGCCGGGCACGTCCTCCAGCCTGATCAAAAAGGTGATCTCCAGAATCTGGCCCACCATGTAGCTGTTCAGGCGGGGCAGGGTCTGGGCCAGCAGCAGGCGGTTCTTGCCGTCCAGGTCGTGCAGGCGCGACAGGCGCACGTCGCACTCGTTGCCCCAGGCGTCGGTGACGATCACCAGCTCCACCTGGCGGCCGGGGCGCAGGCACGCCTGGCGCAGCACCGCCTGGCTGGGCAATTCCAGGGCGCGTTTCTTCTTGCCGATTATTCTGATGCCGAATAGGCCCATCTCGCTTCATCCCATGGTCTTGGCCCAGGCCGCCATGGGCCAGTATACATTATTGCAAGACGTGAATCTCGGCTCCAGACGAGGGCCGCGCCCCTGTGCTCTGCATTTCTGGCCGCGCCAGCCACGGCGCGTGGCTTGACACCGCGCCCGCCCGGCGATAGCCTGTAGCCAGCCGATAAAACCATTCATCCCAGAGAGGGGGATAAACCATGATAGGTATTGACCAAATCGTAGCCCGCGAGATTTTGGACTCCCGGGGCAATCCCACGGTGGAGTGCGAGGTTTCGCTGGAGGACGGCTCCATCGGTGTGGCCGCGGTGCCCAGCGGCGCCAGCACCGGCGAGCACGAGGCCCTGGAGCTGCGCGACGGCGACAAATCCCGCTACCTGGGCAAGGGCGTGCGCAAGGCCGTGCTCAACATCGAAGAGGTGATCGCCCCGGAGTTGACCGGCCTGGACGGCCTGGATCAGGTGCTGGTGGACCAGACCATGATCGATTTGGACGGCACGCCCAACAAATCCAAGCTGGGGGCCAACGCCATCCTGGGCGTGAGCATGGCCACAGCCCGCGCGGCGGCCAGCGCCCTGATGGTCTCCCTGTTCCGCTACCTGGGCGGGGCCTATGCCCGGGTGCTGCCCATGCCCATGATGAACATTCTGAACGGCGGCTCCCACGCCCCCAACAACGTGGACATCCAGGAGTTCATGATCGTGCCCGTGGGCGCCGACACCTTCGCCGAGGCCCTGCGCATGGGCGCCGAGGTCTTCCACACCCTCAAGAAGGTGCTCTCGGCCCGCGGTCTGGTCACCAGCGTGGGCGACGAGGGCGGGTTTGCCCCCAACCTCAAGGACAACGACGAGGCCATCCAGGTGATCCTGGAGGCCATCGAAAAGGCCGGCTACGCCCCGGGCGAGCAGGTGGCCCTGGCCCTGGACTGCGCGGCCAGCGAGTTCTACAAGGACGGCGCCTACCTCTTCCACAAGTCCGACAACAGCCGCCGCTCGGCCGCCGAGCTGGTGGACTTCTACGCCTCCTGGGTGGACAAGTACCCCATCGTCAGCATCGAGGATGGTCTGGCCGAGGACGACTGGCAGGGCTGGCAGGTCATCACCGACAAGCTGGGCGACCGCATCCAGTTGGTGGGCGACGATCTGTTCGTGACCAACACCGAGCGCCTGGCCCGGGGCATCGAGGAGCGGGCCGCCAACTCCATCCTGATCAAGCTAAACCAGATCGGCAGCGTCACCGAAACCATGGCCTGCATCGACCTGGCCCGGCGCAACTCCTACACCCAGGTGGTCAGCCACCGCTCCGGCGAGACTGAGGACACCTTCATCGCCGACCTGGCCGTGGCCGTGGGCTCCGGGCAGATCAAGACCGGTTCCCTGTGCCGCAGCGAGCGCATCTGCAAGTACAACCGCCTGCTGCGCATCGAGGAAGAGCTGGGTGACACGGCGCTTTTGGCCAAACCCTTCTAGGGACCGGATGCGCGATCAAGGCCGTCCCTGGCTTTGATCGCGCATCGGCCGGGCAAAACGCGGTGTTGCGCCGCTTCCCGAGCGCTTGCGCGCTCGGGAGGCCGTAGGTGGCCCGCATGCCGCCATGCGTTCAATCCATGGGGTTGACGCATATTGATATATAAGCCCGCCCCGGGATCGCCGGATACCCGTCCGCTCGGCGCGGTCTTACGGGGGACGGTGGCCTAATAGCTTGACAAGGCAGTACAAGTCAGGATAGCCTCGGGCAGAGTCCAACCACGCCTGGGAGGAAATGGTGAAGCCGTCTTTTGCCCCGCGTCTGGCCCTGTGCCTGCTCTTGACCGCCCTCTTGGCGGCGGGCGGTTGCGCCTACACCACGGTCACCGCCAAGGAGCGCCCCCACGCCCCGCTGCCGGCGGTCAAGGCCGGTCTGCGGGCGCTCATGCCCCCGGTTATGGACAAGCGGGCCTGGCAGATGAGCGGCCCGGAGGCGCCCATCCCCGATGTGCGCCTGTTCGCCCCGGAGATCGACGCGCAACTGCGCCAGGAGTTGCTGGATAGCGGGCTCTTTGCCGCCCTGCCCGTGCCGGGCGATCCCCGGGCCAAGAATGTCACGGCCAAGTTGCAGATGGACGTGACGGCCTTCAGCCTCAACAAGCTGGGGACCAACGCCTGGGTGGTGCCCCATCTGCTGCTGGACGGGGCGGTGCTGCCGGTATTCACCGGCGCGGCCATCTACAGCCAAGGTCGCGTGGACCTGGGCAGCTATTTGTTGCCCAGCAACCGCATGGGCACCACCATCACGGTCAAGCTGACCTACAGCGAGGGCTCCCTGGATCTGCTGGAAAAGACCTACTCCACCCAGGTGGAGATGGAGCAGGTCAGCGAGCGCAAGTACCTGGAGACCATCAACGACGCCTCCACGCACGGGGTGGAGATGAGCCGCCAGGAGGGACGCAAGGCCATCAAGCGCCTGTCCCAGGCCATCGTCGGCGACCCCTCCTGGAAGTCCCTGCCCCAGTTGCGGCGTCTGGAGACCGTGGAGGCGATGTTTGATGCCGGCAAGCCCCTGGACCAATTGGCGGCCGCGGTGGAGGATCTGCTGCCCCTGTTGGACACCCGGTTAACCTATCTGGAAGAGGAGACCAAGGTCCTGCGCGACGGCTATCTGGACGCCGAGGCGCGGGCGGGCATCATCAGCGATCTGCGGGCGCGCTGGCTGGGCCTGGCGGACGCCAAGGCCCTGCCCGCCGAGCAGGTGGTCAACGAGGCGCGGGCCGAGCAGTTGTTCGACGACCCCGATCTGCCCCGCCATCAGGTGGAGTCGATGATCGCCGAGCGGGTGATGCTGCTGGCGCTGAAGGTCATGAACCCCGTGGCGCCCTCGACGGCCCGGCCGGCGGCGCGCGCCACCACCCAGGTGGTGCCTCCCACGGGTTTCCGCACACCCGCCGCCGGCGTGGCGCCCGAGTTGGCGCCCGGCGCCACCGGGTCCCTGGCCCTGGCGGCCCAGACCGGCAGGACCGGCGCCCCCGGCGCCTCGAACACCCCGGAACGCCGCGGCGCCAGCGCGGCCCCCGAGACCTCGGCCGCCAGCCCGGCCTTGGCCCCCCTGCCCACGCCGCTGCCTCCGGCCCGGATCAAGGCCCTGCGCCAGCAGATGAGTCAGGAGCTATCCAAGCGGGTGCGCGGCGATCTGCGTCTACAGGTGCTCTTGGTGCAGCAGGCCGAGAAGGCCGTGGGCGCCGACTGGGCGCCCATGGCGGAGCTGTTGAAGCAGGTGG
Organism: Pseudomonadota bacterium; assembly: GCA_043804825.1. Classification (GTDB taxonomy): domain Bacteria; phylum Desulfobacterota; class Desulfarculia; order Desulfarculales; family Desulfarculaceae; genus JACRDC01. The sequence continues at coordinate 6,958 of JAZDIQ010000111.1, read as the reverse complement.
GCGCGGCCTATACCGACAAGTACCTCAACACCCGCAAGGGCTAGGCGCGGTAGAGGCGGACGTGAAGATCGTCCCCCCCAGTCACGAGATACTCTTCATGCCCGAGGGGCCGGCCATGCTGGCCAACCTGGAGCGGGCCGGGCGCACCTGCTACAAATCCGAGGAGCGCATCAGCGAGCAGTCGGCGCGGGAGTTCGTGCGCAGGCTCATCGCCTCCGGCCACCACAGCGTCATCGAGCACGCATCCATCAGCGTGCGCTTTGTCTGCGATCGCGGCGTGACCCACGAACTGGTGCGCCACCGCCTGGCCGCCTTCAGCCAGGAATCCACCCGCTACGCCAACTACGGCCAGGAAAAGTTCGGTGGCCAGATCACGGTGATCAGGCCCCTGTTTTGGCTACCGGGCAGCCCCGCCCATGGGCTGTGGCTGGCGGCCATGGCCCAGGCCGAGGCGGCCTATCTGGAGCTTTTGCGCCAGGGCTCCCGGCCCCAGGAGGCCCGTAGCGTGCTGCCCAACAGCCTCAAGACCGAGATCGTCATGACCGCCAACCTGCGCGAGTGGCGGCACGTGATCAACCTGCGCGGCTCGCGGGCCTCCCACCCCCAGATGCGCGAGATAATCCTGCCCCTGCTGGACCACCTGAGGCAGGCGGTGCCGGTGGTCTTCGACGACCTGTACGACAAGTACCAGGATGACTGCCGGGAGATGGCCGCCCAGATGGCCTTGGCGGACGGCGCCGCGACCTAGCCCGACCAGTTTTCCTGCGGCGGTTAATCCAACCAAAACAAATCGATGCTGGCGTGTTTAATGTAAAGTCTTAGCTGCTTGGCCGGGCCGGCCTGGGCGGCGGCCCCGCCACGGCTAAGCCTAGGGTTGCGGCCTGAGCGGCGGCAGCAGAGGCCGGCCGTCGGGGTCCACCAGGGGGCGTCCAGCCGGGGGGCTGGCCTCCTCGGGCACCACCGGCTTGAGCGGCTCCTGGCCAAAGGGCGGCTCGTCTACCGTCATCACCGGCGGCGGGGGAGGGGTGCGCCCCTCCTCGTAGGCCAGGACCACCTCTTGCAGCCACAGGCGGCGGGTGCGGGCGGCCTGGCGCAGGTCGTCGGTGTAGGCCTTTTGCTCGGCGGAATAGAAGGCGGCCAGGGATTCGCGGTAGCGCCCCTCGCGCAGCATGTGCTGGCCGGAGCGGTAGAGCCGCTGGGCCTCGCCCATGCCCAGGTAACGCTCTTCCACGGCGCGGGTGTTCATGGGCTCGGTGCCCTCGGCGCAGGCGCTCAGGACCACGGCCATGCAGATCAAACACAAGATTGCGGCCAGGCGGTGCTTCATGGTTCGTTCACCGGCGTTAGGGTGCTGGTGGCAAAAGGGTCGGTCCCTGGGTGATCATCGGGTAATCATTGCCTGGCCGTCAATTGGGGCCTGGCAGGAATCTCCGCCAGGAAACCGACGCCGGGCCTGATCACCGGGTCGCCGGCGCCGATGGCCTCGGGGAGCGCCTAGGCTATAAGCCCAATGATCACGATGCCATAACCTAGCCGGGGTCCTGGCGCCTAGCCAATGGCCACGGCTCTGCCGAGTTTAAATGCAACCAACATGCCACTCGCCTCGGCGGCGCGGGCGCCTGTCCGGCGGCCATGGCGGGGGGTAACCGGGTCTGGGGGGAATCGCAGCGAGCGGCAAACGGCCCTGGTGGCAAGGCTTGCCGGCAGGTTCAGCGGCGGATGGACATCGCGGCGGCGGCATCGCGCAGAGGGCCGCGCCCGCCCTCGCTGACGCAGACATAGGACCAGAAGCAAAGGGACAGGCCAATTACGGTCACGGCCACTCCCATCAGCATCACCGAGGAACGGGGCACCCGGCCGTGCAACACCGCGCGTCCCAACTTGCGGCATCGGCCCACCCGGGTGGGGGCGTCCAGACTGGGCGGTCGGCATTGCGCGCCGTCTTTACCAAAATATCGCATGGCAACCCTAGGGGCAATCGGGGCCAGTATTCTCTGGACTCACTATAGCCCAGGGGTATCACGGGGGCAACATGATGTTGGCCAGCCAGCGGGGCTAGCGCCGCCAGAGGGTGCACAGGGTGGGGCCGGCGTGCAGGTCGCGCAGGAGGGTCAGGCCCTGGGGCCGGAAGCCAGCGCCGTAGACCAATAGCCGGCCCGGCCAGTCCGGGGGCAGCAGGGCCTCCAGCCAGTTCAGGGGCTTGTCGGGGTAGATGAAGAGCAGGTCATAGGGCGCCAGATCCTGCTGGCGGCAGTCGCCCTCCAGGAAGCGGGCGCGCCCCAACTCCAGTTGGCTGGCCAGGCGCCGGCTGGTGGCCACCAGCTCGGGGTCGGCCTCGATGCCCGTGGCCCGGGTGAACAGCGAAGCCAAGAGCACCGCCCGGCCGTCGCCGCTGCCCAGGTCGGCCAGGTGCCGGTAGCCGTCCAGGTCCACCCGTTGGAACAACTCCCACAACTCGGCGGGCTCGGAGCAGGCCCACATGCCCAGCGGCGTCATCTTGTAGGGCTCTTCCAGGCTCTTTTCGTGGCGGGCCACGGCGGCCAGGACCTTGGCGGCCTCCGGGGGCAGGCTCACGCGCGGGGGGCCAGGTGCCGGCGGTGCTGCACCATCAGGCAGGAATCCTGCACGAAGTCCAGGCCCGCCTGGCGGGCGATCTCCTGGGCCTGGGGGCTGATCACCCCCTCTTGCAGCCACAGGGCCTTGGCGCCCAGGTCCGCCGCCTCCCGGGCCACGGCCGGGGCGAATTCCGAGGCCCGGAACACGTCCACCAGGTCCACGGGATGGCCGATGGCCGCCAGGCTGGGGTAGCACGTTTGCCCCAGGATGGTCTGTTCCTTGGGGTTGACCGGGATGATGGTGAAGCCCTGGCGTTGCAGATAGGTGGCCACGCGGTGGCTGTCGCGCTCTGGGTTGGGCGAGAGCCCCACCACGGCGATGGTGCGGCAATTCTCCAGCATGCGCCGGACCAGCTCGGGGGTAGGCTGGCCGCTGGACGGCAAAATTTGGTCTATCATGGATCTGCTCCGTTAGGGCTATGACCCTAAATTTATCATGCCCAGTCGGGAGGCGGCAAACCGGGGCGGCGGCGCAGGCGTTCTATCATCCCCAGGCGCATGTCCAGCAGGCGCCGTTGGCGGTCAGACATACCCCGCAACCAGGCCCCGTCCCCGGGGCCGGCCGGGCCTACCAGCAGGGGATACAAGGCCAGGGCCACCCGGGCCGACTCCGGGGGCTGGGGCAAGGGGCAGCCCTGGCAAGACGGTCCACCCTCGCCCCGGGTCTCCTGGTCGCGGCAGGCGGCGCAGTCCAGGCCGGGAAAGTCGGCCCGGCCCAGCAGGTAGCGCTCCAGGGCCAGCAGCTCGGCCTCCTCTTGGGGAGTGAGCCAGGGCGGGCACAAGGCCGGCAGCAGGCTATCCAGGACCGCCGCCGGCAGGCGGGCCAGGTTGGCGGCTCTGGGCGGCGGGGCCTCTTGAGCCCGGTCGGCCACCCCTCGCCAGCGCGGGCGGGAAAGGCCCAGCAGCTCCAGGCACAGGCTGGCCGGCCCGGCGGCCCGCTGGGCCGCCTCCTGCCACACCCAGGCCTCCTGGGGGGTTAAGCGCAGGCGGGCCGGTCCTAGTTCCAGTTCAACAAGGTCGTGGCGCGGGTTCATGGGGGGCACTGTAGCGGGCCGGACGGCGCCGGGCCAGGGAAGCGGCTCCGCAAAGCGCGGCCGCGGGGCGGGACAGGGGCGCGGCCCTACTCCAGGCTGGCGTAGATGGCCGCCACCTCCTCTGAGTAGGCCTGGCCCTGGCCGTGGACCATGAGCGGCGGCTCCACCAGCAGGTGGGGGCCGCCGTCCTTGACCGCCTCGATCAGGGCCAGGCTGGCCGGCCGCCCGGCGCGGCCATGCACCAGGCGCAGGCGCTTGGCAACCAGGCGCCGGCTGGCCAGTTCGGCCAGGGTCTGGGCCAGGCGCCGCGGCGGCAGGCACAGGGCCAAGCGACCGCCGGCGGGGAGCAGGCGGCTGGCCCGCTGCCACCAGGCCTCGGACTCCAGGCTCAGCTCGTGGCGGGCGGCGGCCCGGGCCGGGTCGGGGGGCAGGCGGCCATGTCCCAGGCGGCCAAAGGGCGGGTTGGATATCACCAGGGCGAATCCGCCGGCCGGCAGGTGGGGGTGGTCCTGGCCCAGGTCGTGCTCCAGGACCCGGCCCGCCAGCCCGGCCCCCAAGAAGTTTTGCCGGCAGCAGGCGGCGGCCCTGGCGTCCAGCTCCACGGCGGTGAAGGGCCCGGCCAGGCCCCGGGCGGCCAAGAGCAGGCACAGCACCCCGCAGCCAGCCCCCAGGTCAGCCACCGCGCCGGCCGGGGCCGGCGCGAAGGCGGCCAACAGCACGCTGTCGATGGAAAAACGATACCCCTGGCGGGGCTGCTGGAGACTAAGGCGCCCCAGGCGGTCGGCGCTGAAATCCGGTTGTGCCTGGGGCACCGTGTCTATCCCTGGCAGGTGGCCGCGTCCTCCTGGGGCACGATGAGATGGAGGACCAGGCCGGTGAGCACCTTGGGGTAGAAGTAGGTGGACTTGCGGGGCATGACCAGCCCTTGCTGGGCCACCGCCTCCACCTGGGAGACCTTGGTGGGGTTCATCAAGAAGGCCAGGCGCGCCCGGCCGGCCTGCACCTCGTCCGCCACCTCGTTCAGGTTGGACACATACTTGATGGTGTGCAACTGGTCGGTGGCGTTGTTGTCCAAGCCCAGGATGTGGTCCAGGACCACGTCGTTCAAGACCACCACGTCCAGGTCCTTCAAGGCCGGCTCGGTGGCCTGCATGGGGCCGGTGCGCCGCACGCCCACCTTCAAGGACAGCACGTAGAAGGACTGGCTGTTCATGGAGACCAGGCCGATGCTGGGGCGTTTCTCGCCGGCCTTGGCCAGGGCGGCGGCCAGACGCTGGCGGGCGGCCTCCTGGTCGTGGCCGTAGGGAATCTCTTCCACGTTGAAGAAGTGCTTGGCCAGCACCAGGAAGTCCTTGGCGTCGAAGCCGTGCCGGTGGGGCACCAGGCGGTGGCAGGGGAAGACCGTCAGCCCCGGATCGCTCATGGAGCACAGGTAGGTGAGCACGTAGTTGAAGCTGGCGTTGTCGCCCCGGCCGGGATGCAACTGGCGCATGTGGTTGCGGTAGTTGAGCCCGGTCTCGTAACGGTGGTGCCCGTCGGCGATGAATATCTTCTTGTCGGCCATGAGACGCTGGGCCTCCTGGCAGGCCGCCGGGTCGTCCACGGCATACAGGCGCTGGGGCAGGCCGGCGGGGTCCACGAAGTCGGCCAGGGGCACGGGATTGCGGGCCTGCTCCAGGAGCTGGTGGACCTGGTTGTCCTCGTCGGGATACAGGGCGAAGATGGGCGAGACGTTGGCGCCGGTGGCCTTGGTCAGCTTGAGGCGGTCTTCCTTGTGCCCGGTGAAGGTCTTTTCGTGGGGCAGCACCGTGCCGCTGGCATAGTCTTCCACCCTCAGCGCCGTGAAGAAGCCCTTGCGCACCTTGGTCTGGCCGTCGGAGTCCACGTAGGTGGCCTCGCTGAGGTACAGGGCCGGCTTCTGGTCGCGGGCCAGGACACCCCGGGCCATCCAGTCGCGCAGATGGGCGCCGGCGCGGGTGTAGATGTTGTCCTCCACGGTCTCGATCTCAGCGGGCTTGTTCAGCTCGATGCGGATGATATTGTGGGGGTCAGACTGGTAGAAGGCGTCCTGCTGGGCCTCGTTGATCACGTCGTAGGGGGGGGTGACCACCTTGTTCAGCGAGGGAATTTTGCTCTGGTCAAAGCGTAGGGCCTTGAATGGCGCGATAACGGCCATGATGTTGTTAGCCTCCAGATCAAGGGCCAGGGTCTTGCGGACACTTAAAAAAAGTTTTTCCTACACCAAACCGCGGTAACTTGCAAGGAGGCTTTGCCCCGGCCAGGGCGGCGGCACTTGACGCGCCCCGCCTTGGGCGGGCAAAATCTAGAGGGAGGCACCCCCTGGGGTGCCAAGGCTACCGTCCTTACCTTAGCGCAAAGGAGTATCCAGTGAGCACGCCCCGTCATTGCCCCGGGTTCGAGGCCAACAAACAGCTTACGGCCTTTGTCTGCAAGTGCCCCAATTGCGGCAAGGAAAAGGAAATCTTCTCCGACGAGTTCGACCGCGAGCACACCTGCCCCGGCTGCAAGCAGAAGATCGACTTCAGCAAATGCACGCTGGAGAAGTAAGCAAATTAACGCAATATCAATCAGTTAAATTTGTGTTGGCGTGGCCTGAGCGGTTGACAACGGGTTGACAACATCCGTTGTCAACCGCCTGATCTTGCCATCGCGCAGGCCCTTGAGCCTGGCCAGGCCGGGTTGGGCATAGCGGCGGGTCATGGTGGAGTCGGAGTGCCCCAAGAGGAGGCGCACGTCTTCAAAGTCGGCCCCTTGCAGGTTAAGGAGTTGCATCCCGGCGCTGTGACGGGTGCCATTTTTTAGCGGTATCGGCTCCAGCCCCGCTGCCGTGCAGGCCTGAATCCAAATCTTGCGCAGGACCCAGGGGGAATACCACAGCTCATGCGTGCGGGCGTCGGGGTTGCGGTAAACCGGCGTCTGGCCGATGCCCGGCGGAATGCTGTCCAGGTAGGCCTCGAAGTCGTCAAAGAGCGGCAGCTCTCGGTCCCGGCGGCTTTTGGTGGTGGGCACCAGGCCCATGCCACGGCTAAAGGTGCGCCGGAAAGAAACGATACCCTTGCCCCGGTCCACGGCATCCCAACATAGGGCGCATGCCTCGGCCACCCTACAGCCATAGATAAACAGGAAACGAAAAATTGGGCGATGCGCTTCGGGCACCTGAGCCAGAACCAGGATCTGCTCTTGGGGCGAGTACCAATCTATATGCCGCTCGGGAAGTTCCTGGGCTGGGATGCACGGCGCCCTTTCGATGTCCTCCCGCCGCGCGGCCTCATGGAAAAGGTGCCCAAG
>JAZDIQ010000110.1:0-16311 GCA_043804825.1 Pseudomonadota bacterium | reverse complement strand
ATGCTGGGCTGGGTGCGGCTATCCATGGAGGAGATCATCTTCCTGGTGGGCGGGGACCCGGCCAAGGCTCCCGAGGCCCTGGCCCTGGCCGAGCGCCAGGTGGAAGACTGGCTGCACCGCTACGCCAGCCAAGGCGAGATCAGGCTGGCCGCGCCCCAGGTATCACAAGCTCAATCTTAATCAGGATTATTAGACAAGGTCAGTAAATATGCGGCCCCATGAGCAAGGCATGTAAATATGCAGGCTGTTGAGCAAGCCCAGGCCGAGCTGTTTCCGGCCGTGCCCCTCACCGCAGGCGAGATCGAGGCCTGGCGCCGCAAGGAGCCCTTGACCGTCTCGCAGTGGGCCGTGCGCTATCGCATGGTCACCGACGGCCCCTGGAAAGGCAACTGGCGCAACGACCACACGCCTTACCTCATCGAGCCCATGGACACCTGGGGTTTGCCCCATGTGCGCGAAGTATGGGTCATCGGACCGCTGCAAGGCGGCAAGACCCAGATCGCCTACAACTGCTGGGGCTACGGCCAGCACTACGATCAGGCCTGGGCGTTGTTTGTCATGGCCGACGAGAAGAGCTCGGCCCGGGTGAGCAAGGAACGCTTGCAACCCATCATCAAGACCTCGCCGGCCCTAAGCCAGCTCTTGACCGGCTCGCCCCTGGACCTGGGCAACTATGAGCTGCGCATGCAGGCGTCCATGACCTACATGGGCTGGCCCAGGTCGGAAGCTTCGCTGGCCACCTTCCCCATCCCCCAGGTCTTCCTGGATGAGGTGGACCTCTGGCCGGTGCCGCGCAAGGACACCATGGACGCCGTGGATTTGTCCAAGGCCCGCACCACCACCTTCCCGCACACCAGCAAGGTGCTGGGCGTGACCACCTGCACCGTGGAGGACGCCCTGGGCTGGGAGAACCTCTGCAAATGCCAGGAGGTGCGCGTTTACATGGCCCGCTGCCCGCTATGCCGCGAGCTCCAGATCATGCGCCGTGAGCAACTGCGCTGGGACGAGGGTCTGGAGTTTGAACCGGATCGCGTGGAGGCCGAGAATTTATCGTGGTACGAGTGCGAGCATTGCGGCCAACCCTGGGGAGAAGTCGAGCGGCGCCGGGCCGTGCAGGCCGGCGCCTACCAGCCCCACCAATGGGACGGCAAGGCCCAGTGGTGGGAGCCTCGGGAGCCCATCCGGCGAGCCATCAAGGTGGGTTTCCACTTCAGCTCCTTCTATAGCCCCTTCGTCACCCTGGGCAAGATCGCGGCCCAGGTCATCAAGGCCACCTGCGACCCCAAGGCGGACGTGACCCTGTTCAACAAAATGCTGGCCTTGCCCTATCGCAGCGAGCAGGCCACCAGGTCGGAAGACGTGATCCTGCAGTTATGCGACGAGCGGCCGCCCGGCCTGGTGCCGGCCGATGCGGTGGCCTTGATCGCTTGCGTGGACGTGCAGCGCGCCGGCTTCTACTTCACCATACGGGCCTGGGCGCCTGGGCCAGAGCGCGAGTCCTGGCTGGTGCGCGCCGGCTTCGTGGACTCCTGGGCCGCCCTGGAGAAAGTGCTCTTTGAGGATCAATACCTGGACCCGGACGGCCAGACCTGCGTGATCATCTTCGGCCTGGTGGATTCGGGTGACGGCGAGATGCAGCGCGAGATCTACGACTGGTGCCAGTCCCACCCACCATTCAGACCCAGCAAGGGCTTCGAGGGCATCAAGGCTCAGCCCTACACCCAAAAGAAGATCGACACTCACCCGGGCCTCATGGCCTTCAACATCAACACCAACTATTACAAGTCCGACCTGCTGGACGGCAAGCTGCGCATTAGCCCGGCGGATGCCGGCGCCTGGCATCTACACAACAACTGGCCCGACGGCAAGCCCCAGGGTGAGCGAGCCACGGGCCTTTTGACTGACTACGCCCGCCAGCTCTGCTCCGAGGAACGCGACGAGCGCGGCCTGTGGCAGAACCCACGGCGGCGGGCCAACCACTACTTGGACTGCGAAGTCCTGCAACTGGTCTGCGCCGATTACCTGGGCCTGCGCTACATGGCCCCGGAGCCCGAGGCCGAGGCCAGCCACGACGAAGACAGCCAACCCCTGACAAGGAGTCATAGCCGATGGTAAAGGCCAACATCCTGAATGGAATGAAGGCTATTAGCGCTTACGTGGGCTACTCCGAGCCCACTTTGCTCAAGCACAAGCGGGACTACCCCGGCATGCCCATCAACAAAGTTGGCGGGGAATGGATGGGCAACCCCGTCAAGCTGGAGCTGTTCTATCAAGACTTGGCGGCGGGAGAGACAGAGAAATGGCTGGGGCTGCTGGCAGAGGCGGGGAAGGCGAGGGCGGAAGTAAATGGTGGGTGCGATTAGTTTTTGCTTGATGCTCCTGGCTCTGGTAGGTCGCTTGTTGCTATCGTCAAGGCAAAGCCCCACGTCTAGAAAAGGTTTGATTCCCCCAATAATATATCCCATTGACCATCGGGATTCAAAAGATCAAAATTGAGAATTATAGTAACAAGGTGGCCAACACCTGTTCGCTAGGCTTGCCCTTTCGTGTTTGGCGCCTGCCCCGGCAGCAAACATGCCCTGTCGCCCAATACAACAGCTTGGTGTTTTCAGGCGCTGGCCAGTTGGACTATCACCCAAGGGGGTAAGGTGAGCCGCCGCCGCCAGACCGACCACGATGAAATCGTGCTTTTCACGCTGGGCGAAACACAGTTCGCCCTGTTCCTGACCACGGTGGAGCGAGTTGTTCGCGCCGTGGAAATCACGCCGCTGCCACAAGCGCCGGAGATCGTCTTGGGCGTGATCAACGCCTGGGGACAACTGGCGCCAGTGGTGGACGTGCGCAGGCGCTTCGGGCTGCCAGCCCGCGGATTGCGCGTGGACGATCGCTTCCTGATCTCCCGCACGCCGAGGCGTCTGATGGCCTTGGTCGTGGATTCCGTGGAGGGGGTTCAGGAACTAGAAAACCAGCGGGCCCAAGCCGCTTGCCAGGGCCTATCCTTCGCCCAGGGCCTCAAGGGCGTGGCCAAGCTGGCCGATGGCCTGGCCCTCATCTACGACCTGGATCAATTTCTCTCCCTCGATGAAGAGTTTCAATTGGATGCGGCCCTGGCGGAAGGCCCTGCATGACCAAGAGGCTTCCCGATACCCTTCTGCCCAGGCTCAGCGCGTTCATGTCCGACAATATGGCCTTGCATTTCCCTCCGGAGCGCTGGAACGATCTTGTGGCCAAGGTCGCGCCGGCTGCCAGGGAATTCGGTTTCAGCGACGTGGCGGCCTTCGTGGAGTGGCTGATCTCTTCTCCGCTACCCTTAGGCAAGATGGAGATACTGGCCAGCAAGCTGACCGTCTCGGAGACATACTTCTGGCGGGAGCCACGGATCTTCCAGGCCCTGGAAGAGCAAATCCTGCCCGAACTGGTCCGTGAACGCGGAAGAGGCTCCAGACATCTGCGAATTTGGAGCGCGGGCTGCGCCAGCGGCGAGGAGCCCTATTCCCTGGCCATGGCCCTACACCGGATTCTACCTAACCGGGAGGACTGGCAGGTCACCATACTGGCCACGGATATCAATCCCAGCCTGCTGCGCCGTGCCCGGGCCGGCGTCTACAGCCCCTGGTCCTTCCGCAACGTCCCGGCCTGGCTCAAGAGAGACTACTTTCGCCCCACGGCCGATGGAAAGCTGGAAATCCTGCCGGAGATAAGGCGGATGGTCAGCTTCGCCTATCTCAACTTGGCCCAGGATGTCTACCCCTCCTGCCTCAGCTCCACTACCGCCATGGACATCATCTTCTGCCGCAACGTGCTGATGTACTTTCTGCCGGAGCGGGCGCGGCAGGTGGGCCAGAACCTTTTTAACTGTCTTGCTGAGGGCGGCTGGTTGATGGTGTCCGCCTGCGAGTTGTGCCAACAATCTTTTGCGCAATTCACGCCAGTCAATTTTTTAGAGGCAATCGCCTATCGTAGAATTGGTCAGCAGGCCCGTGGCGCCGCGGCCCTATGGCCGGCCGATTCATCCCTTCCAGAGGTCTTGTCCTCCGCGCCGTGCCAGCCCATCGTGTGGTCGCCATCACCCTTGCCGCCACCTTCGGTTTGCGTCCACGCGGAAAATATTTCGCCAGCGCTGGCCCCCCTGGAACAAGCTTCGGTCCAGACCCAATCCGAGGCTGACGGGGAGACGGCCTCCGAAGCCATGGGCCAGCAGGCACCGGAGGATGACTGGCTGGCTATCCAGCGATTGGCTGACCAAGGCCATCTGGGGGAGGCCTTGCAACTGTGCGAGAAGGCTCTGGCCCTCAACAAACTCGACCCAGGACTGCACTATCTGCGGGCCACCATTTTTCAGGAGCAGAATCTGGTAGGCGAGGCCATCGCCTGCCTGAGGCAGGCTCTGTACCTGGAGCCCAATTGGGCCATCGCCCATTTTGCTCTGGGCAACCTTATGCTGCGCCAGGACAATCCTCGCGCTGCCAAGAAAAGTTTCGCCAATGTGCTGGATATCCTTGAACCTTGTCCAAGGGAGAACATCCTGCCTGAAGCGGGAGGCCTGACCGTGGGGAGGCTCAGGGAGATTGTGCAGGCTTCCATCCAGTTAGGAGGATTGGCGTGACCAAGGACTCACTGGCAAATCCCCCCGGCTCAAGGGCGCCCCTTGATGGGGAGGCGGTCCGCCTGTCCTTGGCGCGGGCCGAGCAGAATCTGAGCCAAGGGCCGATGTCCTCCGCGGAGGAAAAGCGCGCGGTCTTGAAGGCGCGGGCGCGCGCCCTGGCGCGGGAGGCGCCTACAGACCAAGCGGCTCATCTGTACCTGGAGGTTCTCCTATTTCGCCTGGCTTCGGAAATTTATGGAATCGAGTCGGGCTTTGTCCGCGAGACGCACCACCTGAAAAACTTCACCCCCTTGCCCGGCACGCCCACCTTCGTGCTGGGCATCGTCAACCTGCGCGGCGGCATCATTTCGGTGGTGGATCTGAAAAAATTCTTCAACTTGCCGGAAAAGGGAATTGGCGAGTTGAACAAAGTGATAGTCATCCGCGACCAGCGCATGGAGTTCGGCATCCTGGCCGACGCCATCGTTGACGTGCGGGCCATTGCGCTGGCGGATATCAATCCTGTGCCTCCCACGGTCACCGGTATCGGAGCCGAATACCTCAAGGGAGTCACCGGGGACCAAGTCATCATCATCGATGCCCAGAGGATTCTGGAGGACGAGAAAATCATCGTGCTCCAGGAGGCGGATTAGCCCCTCCAGCAAGGAGAAACCTTAATGACATGGTTTGCCAATCTCGGCACCCGCGGCAAGCTCTTTGTGGGCTTCGGCATCATATGGCTTCTGCTGGTCGCAGTGATCATCGTGGCTTATTGGAATATGACCGAACTGGCCGGGTCGGCGAAAGAGATTCGCGATGTCGGGATGGTCAAGGCCTTAACTCTTCAGAAACTTCGAGCGTACGAGAACCTCAACCGCGTTGAGATCCTGGAAATGAGCCTTTCCGCCAGCACGGCCAAGCAAGAGGAAAATAAAAAGAACATTCAGACTCGTGCGGCGCAAATTGAAGAGATGTTAACGCTTGTATTCAATCTGGAACAAGATGCCCGCGCCAAGGGACGTTTGCAGGAGCTAAAGAGCCTCTTCGCCCAGTACCGCCAGACCCGTGATCAGTGTATGGCCTTTATTCATCAAGGCAAATTGGAAGAAGCCAGGGGATTGGCGATGGGCATTCAGGACAAATTATTCGATCAAATATGGTCAATCACGAATGACCTGGGAACGCAGGAAAACTCCAGGATGGATAAGATATTGGAGCGTGATTTGCAGCGAGCCGCGGTGGCTGTGCAGCTTTTAGCGATCCTGGGGGCGGCGGCTTTTGTCCTGAGCCTATTAATGATCTTGCTGCTCAACAACACCATCGCCCGTCCTTTGGGCGTCATCTCCACCCTGGCAGAGCAGATATCCACCGGCGACTTGACCGTCCAGATACCCAGCCAGGAGCGCCGGGATGAGGTGGGCGTCCTAGCCCAGAGTTTCCGTGAGATGGTCGCTAACCTGCATCGCTCCAGCACAGATATTTCAAAGGTGGTCAGCCAGTTGGGGACCTCGGCCAGCGAGATACTCACCGCCACGACGCAGGTGGCCTCGGGCACCGCCGAAACCGCCGCAGCCATCAGCCAGACCACCACCACCGTGGAAGAGGTGCGCCAAACCGCCCAGCTTTCGAACAAAAAGGCCCAGGATGTTTTGAGCAACGCCCAGAGCGTGGCTCAGGTTTCCCAAAACGGCAAGAAGTCCATGGATGAGGTGGCCGGAGGTATGCAGCGCATCCGCGAGGAGATGGAATCCATCGCCAAGACCATCGTCTTTTTGAGCGAGCAGAGCCAGTCCATCGGCGCGATCATCGCCACGGTAACGGACTTGGCTGATCAATCAAACCTGTTGGCGGTCAACGCGGCCATCGAGGCGGCCAGGGCCGGGGAGCATGGCAGGGGTTTCGCCGTGGTGGCCCAGGAGATCAGGAGCCTGGCCGAGCAGTCCAAGCAGGCTACCACCCAAGTGCGCACCATCCTGAGCGACATACAGAAGGCCACCAGCGCGGCGGTGATGGCCACCGAGCAGGGCGGCAAGGCCGTGGAAGCCGGGGTCATACAGTCTGAGCGGGCCAGCCAGGCCATTAGGGCACTGATGGAGAGCACGGTCCAAGCGGCCCAGGCCGCCACCCAGATCGCGGCCTCCAGCCAACAGCAGGTGGTAGGCATGGATCAGGTGGGGACGGCCATGGAGAGCATCAACCAGGCGGGGGCCGAGACCGCGGCTTCCATGAAACAGATGGAGATAGCGGCCGGGAGCCTCAGCGATCTGGGCAAGACCCTCAAACAACTGGTGGAGCGCTACTCCGTGTAGCGGTGGTGCGGGTCATGGACAGCAAGGAAGCCGAGTTTCTCAAGAGGATCATGGCCACCTTCCGGGTGGAGGCCCAGGAGCATATCCAGAATCTCTCCGCCGGCCTCCTCGAGCTGGAGAAGGCCCCGGAGCCGGCGCGCGGCGCGGAACTGATCGAGATCGTCTTTCGCGAGACGCACAGCCTCAAGGGCGCGGCCCGCTCCGTGGATCAACGAGAAATCGAGGCTCTCTGCCAGCCCATGGAAAGCGCCTTTGCCGCCCTTAAACGCAACCAGCTCGTCCTGACCACGGCGATGTGCGACCTGTTCCATCAGGCTGTGGATTGCATGTCCCGCATAATGGCCGCTCCGGTTGGAAAGCCAACCGCGCCGGACCGTACGCGCCAGCGGGAGCTGATTCGCCAACTGGGCGAAGCTGCCCAGGCGAGCGCTCCGTCCGGCGGCTCGCCAGCCCTTGCGCCCCCAGCCCAGGCGCCGGCCAGCGAGTGCCCCGTCCCCCCTCCCCTGGCTTCCCAGGAGGAGGTCAAGCCGGGCCTGGGGGAAAGCGTGCGCATCCCCACGGCCAAGATGGACCCCCTTCTGTTGCAGGCCGAGGAAATGATCCTGGCCAAGATGGCAGCCACCCAGCGGGTTGGCGACATGCGGGAAATCCTGCAAGGCTTGAGCGCCTGGAAGAAGGAATGGGGCCAAAGACCGGACCGACAGCCGTCCTGCCCCAACCCGGCGATGGGCGAGGCGCACTTCAACGCCTTGCAGCACCGCCTGGAGTCCTTGGCCGGGGCCTTGGCCGAGGACCAGCGGGCCGTCAAGCGCATGGTGGATGAGCATTTGGAGGCCATGAAAAAGGTCCTGATGCTGCCCGTGGCGTCCCTGGTGGAGGTGCTGCCCAAGTTCGTGCGCGACCTTTCGCGCGACCAGGGCAAAGAGGTCGCGCTGGTTCTCCAGGGAACCGATATCGAGATTGAAAAGCGGGTCCTCGATGAGATGAAGGGCCCCCTCATCCATCTCCTGCGCAATTGCATAGACCATGGCATCCAAAAGCCCGCGCTGCGCCAGCAGCACCACAAGCCCACGCGGGGGACCATCACCTTGGCCTTTGCCGCCAAGGAAAGCGGGCAGGTGGAGGTCATCCTGTCCGACGATGGAGTAGGCATTGACCTGGACAAGGTCCGGGCGGTGGCGGTAAACAAGGGGATAGTCTCGGCCGAGGCGGTGTCCAAGTTGAGCCCCCGGCAAACCTTGGCGCTCATCTTTCAATCGGGGGTATCCACCAGCCCCATCATCACCGACATATCAGGGCGCGGCCTTGGTCTGGCCATTGTGCGAGAGAAGGTGGAAAAACTCGGCGGCATGGTGTCCGTGGAAGCCCATAGCCAAGAGGGCGCGAACTTCCGCCTCTTGTTGCCCATGACCTTGGCCACCTTCCGGGGGATCCTGGTGCGCGTGGACGAGCATCAGTTCCTGCTGCCCACGGTCAACGTGCAGCGCGCCTTGCGGGTGAGTCTTGCGGAAATCAAGACCGTGGAGAACCAGCAGACCATCACCTTGGACGGCGAGGTCCTGTCCCTGGTCAGACTGGGCAGATGCCTGGGATTGCCCGAGCGCCCACAGCCCTCACCGCGCCCGAATGCCCTGGCAACGGATACTAGCGCCCCCCAGCGGGTGCCGGCCTTGGTCTTGTCCTCGGCCGACAAGCGCATGGTCTTTCAGGTGGACGAGGTCTTGGACGAGCAGCAGGTCCTGCTCAAGGGACTGGGTCGGCAATTGAGGCGCGTGCGCAACATTGCCGGGGCCACGGTCCTGGGCAGTGGCCGGGTGGTGCCGGTGATAAATGTGCTGGACTTGATGGCCTCCGCCCTGCGGCCAAGGGCAGGAGCGATGGGCCAGCCGACCCGGCCAGAGCCGGAAAGACCAGGCCGCATACTGGTGGTCGAGGATTCCATAACCGCCCGCACCTTGATCAAGAGCATTCTGGAAACCGCCGGCTACCAGGTAACCACCGCCGTGGACGGCATGGACGCCTTCACCCAACTGCGTTCCCAGGAGTTCGACTTGGTGGTATCCGACGTGGACATGCCTCGCCTGAACGGTTTCGAGCTCACGGCCAAGATTCGCGGCGACCGCAAACTGGCGGAACTGCCGGTGGTGCTGGTAACCGCCCTGGAATCGCGCGAGGACCGTGAGCGCGGCATCGAGGTGGAGGCTGACGCCTACATGGTCAAGAGCAGTTTCGATCAGAGCAACCTGCTGGGACTGATCCGCAAAATGCTTTAAACCTCTCAGCCTGGGAGTGGTAACGGATGATTAAAGTTCTCATCGTTGAAGACTCGCCGGTGGTGCAGGAGCTTCTGGTTCACATACTGGGTTCCCAACCCGACATCCAAGTGGTGGGCATTGTCGACAATGGCCAGGATGCCCTCCCCGCGGTCAAGCAAACCAAACCCGATGTCGTTACCATGGACATTCACATGCCCAGGATGGACGGCTTCCAAGCCACCCGTCAAATCATGGAAACCCATCCCACGCCTATCGTTATCGTCAGCGGAAGCTCAACCTCCCAGGAAGCGACCTTTTCTTTCAAGGCCATCGAAGCGGGGGCCTTGGCGGTGGTTCCGCGCCCGCCAGGCCTGACCCATCCGGATCACGAGGCAACTGTCAGGGAGCTTATTCAGACCGTCAAGCTCATGTCGGAGATAAAGGTGGTCACGCGCAAGACGTGGCCCCAGGTGCCCCCCTCCATCGTCGTGCCTGCGCCCCTGGCCTTGGGTAACATACAAATTGTGGCCATCGGCGCCTCCACGGGCGGTCCGGTGGCCTTGCAGCAAATACTGTCTGGCCTGCCCATGAACCTGCCCTTCCCCTTGCTTATCGTCCAACACATATCTGCGGGGTTCGTCAGGGGCTTCGTGGATTGGCTGGCCGAGGCCTCGCGCTTTCCGCTACTAATCGCTTCCCATGGCGAGAGGCCTCGGCCTGGACAAGGCTATGTGGCCCCGGATGGCTTCCATCTGGGAGTGGGGGCGGGCCCTCGCCTGGTGCTCAGCGACCATGCGCCAGAGAACAGCTTGCGTCCGTCGGTGGCCTATTTGTTCCGCACGGTAGCCGCGATCTTCGGTCCGCAGGCGGTGGGCGTGCTGCTCACCGGCATGGGCAGCGACGGGGCCAGGGAATTGCTCCTGATGAGACAGAAGGGCGCCATCACCATCGCCCAGGACAAGGACAGCTCGGTGATTCACGGCATGCCCGGCGTGGCCATAGGCATGGACGCCGCCACCCATGTCCTGCCGCCGGAAGGCATCTCCGCCATGTTGGTTGCCCTGGCGGAGCAAACCAATGGAGTCGGCAATGACAAGCCCGAATAATGCCGGCGGGGAACGTCCGGCCATACTGGCAGTAGAGGACAGCCCCACCCAGGCCGAGAAGCTCAGGCACATTTTGGAAGGGCAAGGTTACAGGGTTTCGCTGGCCGAAAACGGCAGGAAAGCCCTCGCGGCGCTGGATCAGGAACTCCCCGCACTGGTCGTCAGCGACATCGTCATGCCCGAAATGGACGGCTATCAACTGTGCAGGAGCATCAAGATGGACAACCGCACCAAGCATATACCCGTGATCCTACTCACCTCCCTGACCAAATCCGAGGACGTGCTGGAAGGCCTGGAGTGCGGGGCTGACTATTTCATCACCAAGCCCTACAGCGAAAGGTATCTCCTGGACAGCATCGAACAGATTCTTCTCGACCGGAAGCTGCATTACCAGGACCGGATGCGCATAGGCACGGAGATAATTGTCAACGGCAAGACCCGCCTGATCAACACCGACCAGCAGCAGACCCTTTCTCTGCTCATCTCCACCTACGAGGCGGCGGTGCGCACCAACACCGAACTGCTGCAGACCCAGAATGATCTCCGGTCGCTCAACGTCCGGCTGGAGGACCTGGTGGACGAAAGAACGATCGCCTTGCGCGAGGAAATAATCGTGCGCCGCCAATCCGAGGAGCGCGTCCGGCACCTTAATCTGTTACTGCGCGCCATCCGCGGTGTGAATAGGCTAATAGTAAACGAGAAAGACCCCGCCAGACTTGTCCAGGGGGTCTGCCAAATACTGATGGAACGCCGGGGATACGAAAACGCCTTCATCTTTCTCAAGGATGTGGGCGGCGGACCGATGGTTTTCACCGAGGATGGTCTGCACCAGGCCTTCAAGGATCAAGGCGGCGAGCCCCAGGCCTTCCCGCGTTGCTGCCAAGAAGCCAAGCAAAGCAAAGGGATTTTTCACGTCACTGATCGCCCGGAATTTTGCTTGGGCTGTCCCCTGGGGAACGAAAGCACGCCAAGCGATGTCCTTTGCAGCCTCTTGCATCACGAGGGTAAGGAGTACGGATACTTGGCTGTGGCCATGGATAGCATCATGGCCATGGATGACGAAAATAGAGACCTGTTCGCCGAAATTGCCGCGGACATAGCCCTGGCCCTGTATAACATAGAACAGGGCGAGGCCGTTCAGCAGGCCGAGAAAGACAAGCAGTGCGTGGAGGCTGAGTTGCGCCAAGCCCAGAAGATGGAGGCTGTCGGACGCCTGGCCAGTGGCGTGGCCCATGACTTCAACAATATGCTTGGCGTGATTTTGGGCTATGCCGGCATGACCCTGTCCAAGCTGGACTCCGCCGACCCGCTTTATGAATACGTTTCAGAGATCGAGAAGGCCGGCGAACGCTCTGCGGAATTGTCCAAGCAACTGCTGGCCTTCTCCAGCCGTCAGATGGTTACGCCAAAGGTCATCGACCTGAACCAGAGCATTGCCAATCTGCAAAAGATGCTGGTCCGTCTGGTCGGAGAGGACATCGAGTTTCAGTTCCTTCCCGGTGAATCACTTTGGAGCCTGCTGATAGACCTCTCCCAGGTGAATCAGATATTGGCCAACCTGGCGGTGAACGCCCGGGATGCCATCTCAGAGACTGGCACCATTACGATTGAAACCTCCAACGTCATTCTGGACGAAGAATACTGCCGCAGATTCGCCAACGTGGCGCCGGGTGAATACGTGTCGATCGCCTTCAGCGACACCGGTATGGGCATGGACGCCGCGCTTGTCAGTCATATATTCGAGCCCTTTTTCACCACCAAGGAGGAGGGCAAGGGAACCGGACTGGGGCTGTCCACCGTGTTCGGCATCGTCAAGCAATATGACGGCTTCATTCATACCTATAGTGAACCAGGCATGGGCACCACCTTCAAAATATACTTGCCCCGCTTCATTGGCCAAGCCGAGGCCCCCAGCCACAAGATTAAGAAGGCGCCTGTCCAGGGGAACGAAACCGTGTTGATCGTCGAGGATGAAAAGCAGGTTTTAGCTCTTGCCAAGGCGGTGTTGGAAAGCTGCGGTTATCGAGCGCTTACCGCCAACACCCCCAACGAAGCCTTGCAATTGCTCAAGGATTACACCGAGGAGATACACTTATTGCTTACGGATGTTATCATGCCAGAGATGAATGGCAAGGAATTGCAGAAAAATGTACTGGAGATCAGACCGCAGATAAAAACTCTGTTCATGTCAGGTTACACCGCCGACGCGATTGTGCATCGCGGCATGTTGGAAAAGGGAGTGCAATTTATCAGTAAGCCCTTCACCATCAACGCCATGATCCACAAGGTGCGCGAGGCGCTGGGAGCCAAAAGATAACCTGCCCGACCACATTTAGTGTCCCACCCAGGCCTTATTAAAGTGAGAGGCGTGGCATGTCAAGCCTTAATGTTATTTACATTGAAGATGAGATGCAAGTTGTCAATCTGGTAAAGAACATATTGAAAGAAACAAAATATCATAAATTGCACTTTCGGCACGCCGTTGATTTGGCCAGTGGCCTAAGACTGTTATCTGAAAACCATCCAGACGTGTTATTGCTTGATCTTCATTTGCCAGATAGCCAGGGTATCGCGACCCTGATCAAGGTTCGCTCCGTTGACAGCCACGTACCAATCGTTGTTTTTACCGGGGCAAAAGACGAAACCATAGCGGCAGAGGTGATCAAGCATGGAGCCCAGGACTACCTGGAAAAAGCGGAACTGAAATCTCATAAGCTATTGCGCTGCATTGGTTATGCCATTGAGCGCAAGGCGGTTGAAGAGGAGTTGAAAAAAGCTCGCGAGGAATTGTCATCCCTGGTGAGCGACAAAACACGAGAGTTGGAAGCAACCAACAGACGATTGAAGCTGGAAATCCAAGAGCGCATAAGCGCAGAGGCGGCGCTACGAGAAAACGAGGCACATTATCGCTTATTGGCTGAGAATATAAACGATGTAATATGGACTGCCGACCTGGACCTGTATTTCCATTACATAAGCCCTTCCGTCACTTCGTTGCTCGGCTACACGGTGCCGGAGATGATGGCTCTGCGGAGGCGGGACATTTTTACTACTGCCTCCATGGAGTTGACTTCTCAGGCGATTGCCTCGGCATTGGCGAAAAAAGGCAAAGGGAAAGATGATTCGTCAGCACCCATAAATATTGAGCTTGAGCTTAAGCGGAAGAATGGCTCAACCGTATGGACTGATACCAGATTTGGCTTTCTGCGCGACCAATCGGGAAATCCCAAGGAACTGCTGGCGATAAGCAGGGATATCACGGAAGCTAGGGAAAACCGAGCGGTCCTTGAAAGGAATATCGACAATCAGCGTGCGCTAAATTGCTTACTTAATCTCACATTGGAAGAGTTGACCTCGGATGATTTGCTGGCCAAGGCTCTCGACATCCTGTTGGGAATATCTTGGTTATGCATCGAAGCCAAAGGGGCTATATTCCTCTTTGATGCCGACAATGGCATGCTGGTTATGAAGGTTCATAGCGGCTTGGCTGACCCGATACTCCAGAAGTGCGCACAGGTGCCTTTCGGCACATGCCTGTGCGGGCGGGCGGCTGCCACGGGGAAAACGGTTTTTGCCAGCCACGTCGATTCGACGCACGAGGTGCATTATCCGGGGATGGCTGACCATGGCCATTACTGTGTGCCCATCCTTCTGGACAGCCAAATATTGGGGGTAGTAGGCTTATACCTTCATGCAGGCTATACCGCACAAGGAGGCGAAATTGAATTTTTAACGGCTTATAGCAAAGCCCTGGCAATGGCCATAGCGCACCACAGGGATGAACTGGCCCTCCGCGTCAGTGAGACACGCACCCGCAAATATTTGAGCCTGTTGCCAGATCCTCTGGTGATATATGACATGGGAGGGCATGTCATTTTTGTCAACGCGGCTTTCGAGAAGACCTTCGGTTGGAACACGTCTGAGCTCGTAAACGAGCAGATAACATTCGTACCCCCGGAAGCATTGCCAGAAACCAAACGCAATATCAAAAGAATGAAGCAGGGCCAAGCGATCAAGGCATTCGAGACCAAGCGTCTCACCAAGGACGGCAGAAAGCTTGATGTCTTGATAAACACCGCGACCTTCCATGAGGCAGGAAATCAGGCTGGCAATATTGTGGCCTTCCGCGATATCACCCTTCTTAAGCAGGCCCAGGAGGCCCAACGCAGGGAAGAGGCTCGTTTGGAGAGCCTGGTCAATATTTCGCAATATCGGTCTGATAATGAGGAAGAAATATTGAATTTATCCCTGGAGGAAGTTTTGCGGCTGACAGACAGCAAGGTGGGATACATTTACAACTACCATGAGGATAGTCGCGAATTTGTGTTAAACACCTGGTCCAAGGAGGTCATGAAGGAGTGCTCGGTCGTTGAGCCTCAGACTGTCTATCCGCTGGACAAGACAGGCCTTTGGGGGGAAGCGGTTCGCCAGCGCCGGCCGATTGTGATCAATGACTTTGTAAGCTCGAATCCTTTAAGGAAAGGTTACCCTACGGGGCATGTGGCCCTGAGCCGGTTCTGCACGGTTCCGGTGTTCATGGATGGCCTCATCGTGGCCGTGGTGGGGGTAGCCAACAAGGAAACCGACTATGACGATGCGGACGTGCGTCAGTTGACTCTATTCATGGATTCGGTATGGAAAATACTGGAACGCCAGCGGGCCATCATTGGTTTCAAGGAGAGCGAGGAGCGTTACCGCAACCTGGTGGAAACCATATCCGAGGGGCTGCTTGAGGTTGACAAAGATAACAGGGTCACATTCTGCAATAAATTCCTTGCTGACACGCTTGGTTACGAAAAAGACAAGCTCATGGGCATCAATACCTTGGATTTATTGGACGAAAAGAACAGAGCCCTTCTGCGGTCCCAGTGGGATCAGCGCAAGCAGGGTAAGTCCAACAAATACGAGTTGGGATGGTCCAAGGCCGATGGCCACATCTTGCACTCGCTGGTCTCGGCGACTCCCCTGCGCGACAGCATGGGCAATTTCAAGGGTTCGTTGTGTCTGATCACCGACATCACCGAAAGAAAGACCCTTGAAAGCCAGTTGCTGCAGGCCCAGAAGCTGGAGGCCATCGGCCAGCTGGCGGCCGGCATAGCCCACGAGATAAACACTCCCACTCAGTACGTCTCTGACAACACCCGGTTCTTGCGCGATTCTTTTCTGGATCTCACCCATGTCATAGCCTCCTATCTGCGCTTGGCCGAGCTGGTCATGCAGCAACAGCCAACCGACCCTTCCCTTGCCCAGGCGGCGCAGGAAGCGGATGCAGTGTTCAAGGCGGCTGACGGGGATTACTTGATCGAGGAAGTGCCCAAGGCCATCGAGCAGACCTTGGAGGGACTGGACCGCATATCCACCATAGTCCGATCCATGAAAGAGTTTGCCCACCCCGGCCCTGACAGCAAGACCGCCACGGACCTCAACCGAGCCATCGAGAACACCGTCATCGTGGCCAAGAACGAGTGGAAGTACGTAGCCGAGGTTTCGACCGACCTGGACCCCCAACTGCCCTCCGTGCCCTGCGTGCCTGGCGAGGTCAACCAGGTGCTCTTGAATATAATTGTCAACGCCGCGCATGCCATCGCCGATGTGGTCAAAGAGGGACAGGGAGCCAAGGGCCTCATCACGATCAGCACCCGCAAGGTGGACCAATATGCCGAAATACGCATAGCCGACACCGGCACCGGCATTCCCCCCGCCATACGCGACCGAATCTTCGATCCTTTCTTCACCACCAAGGCTCCCGGCAAGGGCACCGGACAAGGACTGGCCATTGCCTACCGGGTGATAGTGGACAAGCACGGTGGCCAGTTGGCGGTGGAAAGTGAGGAAGGCTGCGGCACCACCTTCATCATCCGTTTGCCCTCGCAAGACTCGACCCGAGGGGGCCAACGCGCATGACCAGAATTATCTGCCTCCTCGTCACAACCAGTGGAATTGGGGTTTGACCGATGTCATGCTTCCCTGGCCCATTTGAGGGTAGCGAGGAGGAGCAGATCATGGACATCGGAGAACTTTTGGCCCTTGGGCTGGGGTTGCAGCCACCGTGGAGG
>JAZDIQ010000109.1:0-9873 GCA_043804825.1 Pseudomonadota bacterium | reverse complement strand
CGTCGACCGGCGTGGCGGCCCGCGCCGTTGGCGCCACCAGGGGCGGAGCGGGGCGGGGCGCCGGCGCGGGCTCGTCTCCGCCGCCAGGGCTGGCCGAGGCGCGTCCCAGGCGCTCGATGACGTCTTCCAGGCTCAGGACCGGCCGCACCTGGCAGAGCTTGAGCAGGGTCATCTCCATGACCAGGCGGGGCTGGCCGGCGCGGCGGAAAAGCTCCTCCGAGCGCGCCAGTTGGTCGAAGATCTCGTGCAGGGTCTCGGCGCTTATTGGCCCGGCCTGCTCCCGTAGGTCCTTGATCTCCTCCTCGGTGAGCCCGAAGAGGTCCACGCCCGCCGGCGCGGCCTTGGCCGCCGCCAGGTTGCGGTAGTGCTCCTGCAGGGCGCCATAGAAGGCCTGCATCTCGCCGCCGGCGGCGTAGACCTGGGCCACCAGGTCCAAGACCCGGCCAGCGTCGCCCTCCAGGACGGCCTGGGCCGCCGCGCGCACCAGCTCGCGGTCCACCAGGCCCAACAGCTCCACCACCTGGGCGTGGCTCAGGTCGCGGCGGCCGGCGCTCAGCACCTGGTCCAAGAGGCTCAGGGCGTCGCGGATGGAGCCGTCGGCCTCCCGGGCCATCAGGGCCAGGCTCTCGGGCGCCAGGGCGCAGTCCTCCTGGGCCATGACCGCCCCCAGGTGGGCGGCCAGGGTCTTGGGGGCCAGGCGGCGGAAGTCGTAGCGCTGGCAGCGCGAGAGGATGGTCAGGGGCACCTTGTGCACGTCGGTGGTGGCCAGGATGAAGACGGCGTGCTCGGGCGGCTCCTCCAGGGTTTTCAGCAGGGCGTTGAAGGCCGCCTTGCTGAGCATGTGCACCTCGTCCAGGATGGTGACCCGGTAGCGGGCGGCCTGGGGACGGTAGCGGATGGTTTCGCGCAGCTCGCGCACATCCTCCACGCGGGAGTTGCTGGCCGCGTCGATCTCCTGCACGTCCACGGCCCGGCCTTCCTCGATTTCGCGGCATTGGGGGCAGACCCCGCAGGGCTTCTCGGTGGGGCCTTGTTCGCAGTTAAGCGCCTTGGCCAGGATGCGGGCCACGGAGGTCTTGCCCACGCCGCGCGGGCCGGTGAAGCAAAAGGCGTGGGCCACCCGGCCGGACTGGATGGCCCCGGCCAGCGTCTGGGTGATGTGCTCCTGGCCGACCACCTCGCTGAAGGTGCCGGGGCGGTGCTTGCGTGCTAGGACGAGATAGGACACGTTGCCGGGTTCCCCTGCCAAACGATGATCATGCCAACAAATACTGAACTACGACCGCCGCCTTGCGACAGCCCGGCCCCTTGGCCCAGCCTCCCCCTACTGCCCCACCACCTGGGGGCTCTTGGCCAGGCCCTTCTTCTTGAGCGTGGCGGCCAAGGACTGGGCCTTGGCCTTGCTGGGGCCGCCGGCCAGCACCCGGTACCAGGTCTTGCCGTGCTTGTCCTTGTGGGTGGCGATCTTGGCCTGAATGCCCTTGGCCTTGAGCCTCTTGACGTCGGCCAGGGCCGAGGCCTTCTTCTGGTTGGAGGAGACCAGCACCGCGTAGCCGTGGGCCGATCCGGAGGAGCTTTTGGCGCGCACGCTGGACTTGGCCCGGGGCTTGGGCGGCGGGGGCTGATAGGTGGGCAGGGGGCGCTCCGCCAGGGTCGGCGGCGGCAACTGGGACTGGGGCTCGATGCGCACCAGGGCCGATTCCATCTCGGCGATGGCCTGGGGCCGGGAGTAGTCCTCGCGGGCCGGGCCGCTCTTGGCCACCTTTAGCCCCTGCTCCCAGGTCTGGCGGGCCATCTCCTTGCGTCCCTGGGCCTCGTAGACCAGGCCCAGCTGGTAGTAGGAGAAGTACATGCCCGGGTCGGCCTTGACGGCCAGCTCCAGCTCCTGGGCGGCGCGGTCCAGTTGGTGGGATTGCCCGAAGGCCATGGCCCGGTTGTAGTGGGCCCGGCCCACGGCTTGGTCGCCCTGCATGCCCTGGTTGACGCCGGCGCAGCCGGCCAGGGTCAGGAGCAGGGCCAACCCCAGGACCAGCACTAGGGCCAGCACTAGGGCCAGGAGGGGCCGGCGGCGGCCAGGGGTGCGTGGCTGGGGGGGCATGATCCACCTCCGAAAGGGCGGGCGGGGTCCGGATGCCGAGCGTCGGGCCGGCCCGTGGTTTGGTTTGCTGACTTTGGGGACGCCCCCGGTGACGCGAGGCCCCCCGGCGGTCCCGCGGGACCGACGCCGCCCAGCTTAGCATGGGCGCCCCTTCGGGGCCAAGGGGCTTGGCGGGGCGCCTATTCTCCGGCCGGTCCCTCGGGCTCGGGCTTGCCGGGCGCGGGCGGCGTCTGGGGCGCGGCCTCGTCGTTCTTGCTCTGGCGCCAGAAGCTCAAGACCCGTCCACCGCCGGGAGGAGGCAGGCGGTCGCCGCGGCCGCCTCGGGAGCCCAGGCGCTCGCGGGCCCAGCGCTTTTGGCGGCGCTGTATCTCGGCCGGCTGGTAGAAGCGCATCCAGTCTTCCTGATAGTGCCACAGGTCGGGCAGGCCCTGGCGGAAGGCCCACTCCACCTCCTCGGGGTCCAGGCCGGCCACGTACCAGGAGTCCATCTCGCGGAAGGCCCACTCCTCGCGGGAAAACTTGATCAAGGCCATGCGGTACTTTTGGCAGCGGAAATCCAGTAGGATATGGCCAGCCAACTGACGCACCGCGCGGTCCTCGCCCTCGTCCATGAAACGCTCGCCGATGAGCCGCATGACGTGCTCGCTGGAGTCGGGGCTGTGCAGGCTGACGGCGGCCAGGCCTTTCATGGCCACGTCGCGGGCCGACCAACCGGCGGTGAAGTCGCGCAGCACCATGGTCAGGCCGGGGATGGCCGCCGGACCCAGGCGACCCAGGATGGAGGGCAAGAGTTCGGTGACCCAGTCGCAATCAAAGGCGTCGGCCCAACGCAGGGCGGTCAAGATGGGCGTGACCACCTCCTCGCCGCCCTTGAGGCCCAGGATGTAGGCAGCGTGCACCACCGCCCACCAATCAGGCAGCTCGGCCAGCCAGTTCTGTTTGTCCATCAACACCTGGGCCAGCACGGGCGTCAGGGAAGACCGGCGGGCCATCTCCTGGGCCGCGTCCAGTTCCAGGCGGTCCTCGCTGACAAAGATAAGCTCCGCCAGTTGTTCGTCATCCAGGGCGCTGTAATCGGGCCTTTGCATGCTGCTCACCTTATGGTCGGGGGGATACCGCCCGCCGACCCGTTCCGCGCCGGCCGGACCGTGGTCCAGGGGCGCTGGCGTGGCCGCCGTCTTCTATGTTGCTGGCCGAAAAACACCCCGCGCGGTCAGGTGGTTGCAGGGCGCGGCGCGTGGTGGAAGTGCCTCTTAAAACTATACCCAAGCCCTCCAAGCCTTACAACCGCCAAACCCGGCCGGCTGGGCCGGGAGAACAGGAAGCACAAACCATGGCCATAGTGCAGTTTTCCGTGGTGCCCCTGGGCACCGGTCACACCAGCCTGTCGGCCTATGTGGCCCAGGTGCACTCCGTGCTGGCCGCTTGCGGCCTAAAAAGCCAACTGACGCCCATGGGCACGGTGCTGGAGGGCCCCTTGGACGAAATACTGGCGGTGATCCGCCAGGTGCATGAACTACCCTTTGCCCAGGGGGCGGGACGGGTGATGACCCTGATCAACATCGACGACCGCCGCGACAAGCCAGGCACCATGGAAGGCAAGGTGCAGAGCGTGCTGCAAAAGCTCTGAGGCTAGTTAGGCGGAGCCGGCCAGGCTCTGCCCCCCGCCTCCCCGGCCGCTACTCCGGCGGACTGGGTTGCCCCTGGGGCGGGGCGGCGGTGCTGGAACCCTCCAGGTCCAGGATGCGCTGCCGGGACAGGTACTGGCGGGTGCGGTAGTCGTTCAGGCGGTTGAGACGCCGGGTGATGTCGGCCAGCTTGGCGGTCTGGGCCAAGGCCACCTCCAGGGCCTGGCGCTGGGGCGCGTCCGGGTCCTGCTTGAGCAAGAGCAGCTCCAGTTGGGAGAGCAGGGCCTGCAGGGGCTGGTTAAGCTCATGGCAGGCCGCGCCGGCGGTCTCGACGGCCGCTTGCAGCCTCTCGCTGAGCATGCGCTCCTCCTCGGCCTGCCGGCGTTGGCTGACGTCGATCAACAGGGCCAGGGAGGCCGGCCGGCCCTCCCACTCGATGACCGCGCCGCTGATCTCCACCCAGCGCTCCTGTCCGTCGCGGTTGAGGATGCGGCAGACCAGGATGTCGCCCAGTGACTGGCCCTGCATGCGGGCCAGGTGACGCAGCCGCACCGCTTGGCGGTCCTCGGGGGCGATAAAGTCCAGGAAGGGCTTGCCCTGCAGTTCCTGGCTGGTGTAGCCGGTCAGGGCCAGGGCGCGGGGGTTGATGTAGCGCAATACCCCGTCCTGGATCACCACCACCAGCTCGCGGGCGTTTTCCACCAGGATGCGGTAGCGCTTTTCGGATTGGCGCAGCGCCTCCTCCTGCCGCTGGCGCTGGGAGATGTCGTGCTCCACCACGAAGTAGACCTTGCGCCCGCCATCCAGCAACACCGGGGTGGAACGCACCTCCATGTCGCGCATCCGGCCGTCCTTCAGGCGGTGGCGGAAGACGAAGCAGCCCCGGCCCGAAGGGGCGAATGCCTGGATTTTCATGAATATCTCATCCTTGGGCAGAGGATTGAGGGTGGTGACGTTAAGGCCCAGCAACTCCTCGCGGCGGTAGCCGTAAAAATCCAGGCAAGCCTGGTTGGCGTCCAGCAGGTCCAGGGTGTGGTAGTCCACCAGGTACATGATGGCCTTGTGCTGGTTGAACAGGCGCTGGAAGTCCAGGCTGGGCCGGGACCCTGCGGCGTCGCCCCGCGGCGGCGAGGGCTCCTGGCCGGGGCCGCGCAGGCCCGCCAGACGCTCTTGCAGATTTTGCCTGGCCAGTCTCACCTCATCCATGCCCCGCTCCCCGGGCCCCGGGGGACCCAGCCGGCGCGCTCGGGCCGCGCTTGCTCGCTGTGCTCAGACCTGGCCTTCCGGCGAGGGCAGGCCGTCGGCAGGTGGTCATCGGGTTACACGCGCCGGGGCGGCTGCTTGATCATGCCGTCAATGCCGCCAGCCCAGGCCAGAACCGTCGGGGGCCTCTGGCGGGGTCTCCCACAAGCGCGGCTGGCCCGGGGGGTCAGGCCACCACCCACACGCAGCAGTCCGTGGCGCGGTGCACCACGGAGTTGCTCACCGAGCCGAAGAGGAACTCCTCGGCCTTGCTCATGCGCCGGCGTCCCACCACCACCGTGCCGTAGCCGCCTTGGGCCTGGTACTCCATGATCACCTGGCCCACGGGGCGGTCGTCGGCCTCCACCAGCTCGGTGGAGAGGTTCTCGCGGGCCAGGCGGGCCTCCACCAAGACCAGATAGGCCTCGGCCAGGCGGGTTTCCAGCAGCAGGCGGCGTTCGGCGGCCAGGTCGGCCAGCTGGTCCTGGTCGGGGTGGCTGTCGGCGTCGGGCGGGGTGTAGACGGCCAGCAGGCGGATCTTGCTGGTGTTGGAGCCGCCCAGCACGCCGGCCAGGTAGCGCAGGGCGTGCAGGCTGGGCTCGGATTCGTCGATGCCCACCAGGATGCGGTTCCACAGGATCATGGCCTCTCCTCCTCGCCGGGTTGGGGCAGCTGGGCCAGGGCCGGGCGCAGGTCGTCGATGATCTCCTCCACGCGCTCGTAATAGACCGGCGTGGCCGCGGCGAAGTGCATCAGCACCCGGTTCAGCTCCTCGGGCAGATAGGGGTAGATTTTCTTCAGGTTGAAGACCCGGTTGGGTATGACCAGCGACAGGTCGCCGGTGTCCAAACGGTTCAGGACCTCGGGGCTTTGTTGCTTGATCTGGTGCAGGGTGGGGATGCCCCGGCCCATCACGTAACACAACACGTTGCCCAGGCCGAAGAGGTCCAGACCGAAGGGGCTCTCCTTGAAATCGAAGTTGTAGTCAAAGTCGATCCATATCCAGCTGCGGTTCTGGCTATGGATATAGATGTGGTCGCGGCGGATGTCGCCGTGGCGCTCGCCCTGGCCGTGCAGGAAGGCGATGGCCTCCAGGCAGCCCAGGAGCTTTTGCAGCATGGCGTGCAGGTGGCCCTGGAAATAATCCTGGTGGCTGAGCTTCATGGCGTCCAGGTTCTTGTCCATGGACACGCCCGGGATGCGGTCCAGCACCCGCACCTCGTTGCCTACCTGGTCCAGGAAGGTCAGCCCCTGCATGAACTGGGGTTGGCCGCGCACCAACTCCAGGATGCGGGCCTCCTTGCGCGGGGAGCGGTAGCAGCGCACCTTGAGTTGGCCTATGGGCAGGTCGAACTCCTCGAAGAAAACCAGCTTGATCATCTTTTGGGAGCCGTCGTTGAAATCCAGCCCCCTTTTGACCCAGTGCTTGGGCTCCTCGTCCAGGCCGAAGCGCCCCTCGTAGGCCACGCCGGTGATGAGGAAGCGTTGGCCTTGCAGGTCCAGCACGTCGCCCCGGCTCAGGTCCATGAACTGGGTAGTGTCGGTGACGATGCGCACCTGGTCCAGCTTGCCGCCCAGCAACTCTTCGGCCTGGGACTTTAGGTCCATGGGCATGCCATCTCGCTGGTAGGGCCGCCCGCCGCCCATGGAGGGCGGGGGGGCGGCGGGGTGGGTTGTTTAGCGGCTGCCGGGGCCGGCCAAGACGCGAATTCCTTCCCAATGATGGCACGCTTTAAGGGCTTTTGCCAAGCGGCCAGCCTCCCGGCGCCCAGTTGGGGGGCACCTCTTTAGTACCGGCCCGTGGGAACAACCTCCCACCGGGGGCACCCCGCCCGTGGGGACACCCCATCTCAGGAGTGGAAAATGGGCACGCTGGGGAAGCGGGCGTGGTCGGTGTGGGGGATGAAGCGCGCCGCCGAAAAACGGTTCATCAGGGCCTGGTTGACGTTCAACTCCAGATAGGTCAGCCGCTCCACCACCGCCTCCACGTCCGGGCGGGTGTGCGGCTCCAGGAGCAGGCGCTGGCAGCCCCTCAAGGAGGAGTTGCCCAGGGGCACGAAGCGCTCCCGGGGTAGGTCGGGCAGCATGCCCAGGGTGATGGCCGTGTCGGGGTCGATGACGTTGCCAAAGGCCCCGGCCACGAAAAAGGCCGACAGATCGTCGAAGTCCAGCCCCACCTCCAGCACCACGGTGCGCAGGATGGTGTACATGGCCGCCTTGGAGCGCAAGAGGATGTCTATCTCCACCTCGCTGATGACGATATCCTGGCCGGTGGCGCTCTCTTGGGCCCGGACCACCACGAAGCCCAGCCCCTCGTCGGTCTGGATGATGCGCGGGTGGTCGGGGATGAGCTTGCCGCGCATGTCCATGATGCGCGCCAGGTAGAGCTGGGCCAAGAGCTGCAAGAGCCCCGAGCCGCACAGGCCCTTGGGGGCCGGCGTGCCGCCGTCGGGGTCGGGGATGATCCTTAGCGAGATATCCTTGCTAGCGGGGTCGATGGACACTCCCTCCACGGCCCCGGGCTGGGCCAGGATGCCCATCTTGGAGACGCCGCTTTCCAGGGCCGGGCCGGCGGCGCCGGCGCAGGCCACCAGCCAGTCGCGGTTGCCCAGCACCACCTCGGCATTGGTGCCCACGTCCACCAGGATGGCCACCTGCTCGCGGCGGTGCAGGTCGGCGGCCACGATGCCCGCCACCAGGTCCCCGCCGAAATAGGAGCCCACGTTGGGCAACAGCCAGGCCACCGCCCCCGGGGCCAGCTTGAGCCCGATGTCGGCGGCGAAAAAGGGCGCCGGCCGGTTGACCACCGGGATGTAGGGTTCGCGGCAGATGGACTGGGCGTCCAGGCCCAGGAAAAAATGAGTCATGGTGGTGTTGCCAGCGCCCACCAGGCCTCGCACCTGGGCGGGATCGGCCCCCACGGCTGCGCACATCTCGGCGATGATCTGGCTGGTGGCGGTGAGCAGCATGTCCTGCATGCGCTCGATACCCTCGGGGGTGGCCGC
This sequence comes from Pseudomonadota bacterium, assembly GCA_043804825.1. Classification (GTDB taxonomy): domain Bacteria; phylum Desulfobacterota; class Desulfarculia; order Desulfarculales; family Desulfarculaceae; genus JACRDC01. The sequence continues at coordinate 1,900 of JAZDIQ010000109.1, read as the reverse complement.
CGCCAGGATGCGGGTGAGAATGTCGGCCCCCACGGCGGTCTGGGGGTTCATGCGGTTGCCCTTGGCCACCTCGCGGCCGGTTTGCAAATCGTGCAGGGTGGCCTGCAAATGGGTGGAGCCGATGTCCAGGGCCACGCCCAGGCCATCCTGGCCCCACAGCCGGGCCGGCACCTCGGCCACGCGGTCCAACAGGGCGGGGGCGATAGGCTGGCCCGTGGTGTCGCCGGCCTCCACCTGCACCAAGACCGGCCCGGCCGGCCCGGCCGCCAGGGTGGCCGTCACCCGATGGCCGGCGGCGCGGGCCACCTGGGCGAAAGGCCACAAGCGTTGGACCGGCGTCAGGGGCCACTGCCCGACCAGCCGGCGCAGGGCCTTGGCCAGGCGGTCCATGGTGGCGGTGTTGTCCTTGAGGCTGGGCGGGGTCAGGTCTAGAAAGTACTTGCTGGCTTGCATGAACAGCCCCCGTGGCTGGGATGTCGGCGCGGTAGCGTTCAGCGGGCCGACGCGGTCTGGCGCGGCCCGTCCCGCCGCCTTGCCGGAGGTCGGGAGGCGTCAATTACCTATGACTATGGGATGATGGCAGCCAGGGGCGCAAAAGTCAAACCCCGGGGTGGGCGGCTTGTGTTAGCATGGCTTAATCCAAAGGCCCGGCCGCGCCGGCCCGGCTCCACGCCCTTTAGCGGAGGCAGCCCATGAAGCACCAACACCGCATGATCAACCTGCTGGCTCTGTTCTTGGCCTTGGGCTTGCTGGCCCTGGCCGGCTGCCTGGTCGAAGATCCCGGCGGCGCGCCCTACGGCGAGCCCGTTTACAGCCAGCCCCCCCCAGGCTACCCCAGCTGCCCGCCGGGCCATCGCTGGGATGGCTATCGCTGCGTGCACGTGCGCCCCGAGTGCCCTCCGGGCCGCCGCTGGGACGGCAACCGCTGCGTGCACGTGCGCCCCGACTGCCCGCCGGGCCACCGCTGGGACGGCAACCGCTGCGTGCACATGCGCCCCGACTGCCCGCCGGGCCATCGCTGGGACGGCAACCGCTGCGTGGATAGCCGCCCCAACTGCCCCCCCGGCCACCACTGGGAAGGTGGACGTTGCGTGGACAACAATCGCCCCAACTGCCCCCCGGGCCACTACTGGGACCACAACCAGCGCCGCTGTCTGCCCAACCCCCGCTAGGCCGGTGGCGTGCCCGCCACGGGGCTTATACGGGTTGAGGGGCGATGCGGTCAGGTCGCGGGACTGGCGGCTCCCGTGGAGAGGTAGTTCAGCATAAGGCAATGGCGGGGCCGGCTGCCCCCGGCGGAGCATATTCGGGTCGGTAGAGGCTCTGGCTGGGCCTGACGCTGGCGGCTCCCGTGGAGAGGGCGTGGCGAAACAAAATGGCGGGCGGGGGTAACTCCCCGCCCGCTTGGCTTTTGGCCCCTGGCGGGTAGGCGGGCCCAACGCCAAGCCCCTTGCGCCCACGCCCCATGGAGCCCAAAATATAAGCAAGCTAATCACCACATAGCCGCCCGGCACCGGGGGGGAAGGAAGGCATGGCATGCCTAAGTGGCGTTATCTCCTGATACTGGCCCTGGCGTTTTTGCTCAGCGCCTGCGCCAGTCACTACCGCGTCACCACCTACGAGGGCAAGGTCTACGACACCAAGGGCAAGCCCCATTTCGACGAAGAGGCCAAGACCTACAGCTTCAAGGAGCGCGGCGACGGGCAGGTGATCCTCAACCAGCGGGACATCAAGGAGATCAAGCAGATCGACGACTAGGTCCGATGCCCCCGACTCCCGTTGGAGGGTCGCGGGGGTAGCAAAGACGGGCGGGGGGAAAAACCCCCCCAAAAAAAAGATAAAGGCAAAAACACCATTGCGGATTCTATGGGCGGGGGGTTACCCCCCCCGGTTTTTTTAT
>JAZDIQ010000108.1:0-3446 GCA_043804825.1 Pseudomonadota bacterium | reverse complement strand
GCCCACGGTGCGCACCGCGTCGCCGCTGGCCAGGTTCAGCGGCATCTCCTCGGGCCGGATGGCCCGCCAGGGGCCGGAGCCGACCTTCACCTCCACCAGGCCGGAGAAGGCCGTCACCTGGCCCAGGCTGCCGGCCGGGGCGCCCTGCGGCGGGGTGATGGGTCCGGACGGCGCGGCGGCGGTGGTCGGGGTCTGGGCGGCGGTGGCGGGGGACTGGGCGGCCAGGGCCAGGGCCGGAACCACCAGGCAGAAGCATAAAACCAAGGAGATGATCCAGGCTGAGCGGCCGGTCTTATGCGGGCTGTGCATGTCTGGTTCCGATCCCAAAGTGAGTGAGCCCGGTGGGGCGTCCGAGCGGAAATCTGACAGGTACGACGACATTATGTAAAGAAGGTTGGGGAGTCAAGCAAGAAACAAGTGACAACCGCCGTCTTTAACTAAAAACCTGATGACTAATAGGAAAACTAGCGCTAACGTCTTCAGCCCGCATGAAGACAAGTCGGGCGATGGCCGGCCGCTGTCGGCGGCTCAGGCCCTGCGCCAGCGCTGGCCCTGGGGGGTGTCGATCACCTGCACTCCGGCCGCGGCCAGTTGGTCGCGCAGGGCGTCGGCGGCCCCGAAATCGCCGGCGTCCTTGGCCTGTTGGCGTTGGGCCAAGAGCGCGGCCAGCTCCGGGGCCAGCGCGGCCCCGGCCTCGCCCAGGATGCCCAGCACCCGGTCGCTGCGGCGCATGAAGGCCAGCACCGCCTCGATCTGGGCCTGGTCCAGGCGGCCGGCGTTGATCAGCCGGTTCACCTGCTTGACAAAGGCGAACAAATGGCCCAGGGCCCGGGGCAGGTTGAGGTCGTTGTCCAGGGCCTCCTGCACCAGGTTGCGCGCGGCGTGGATGGTCTGGTCCAGGTCCGGGTCGGGCTGGCCGGGGGTCATGAAGCCCAGGCGGCTGACGAACTCATTGAGCCGCTCCACGGCCTTGGCCGCGTGGTGGAGCTGGTCCGGGCTCATGGTCAGCACCCGGCGGTAGTGCTGGCTCAAGAGCCAATAACGCACCGCGGCCGGGCTGTGGCCGGCGGCGATGAGATCCTGGAGGGTCAGGTCGTTGCCCAGGGTGCGGCTGACCTTGCGCCCCTGGTGCATCACCACCTCCGAGTGCAGCCACATGCGGGCCAGGGGCTGGTTGGAGAGGCCCTCGGCCACCGCGATCTCGTTGTCGCCGTGGGGGAAGACCAGGTCGTGGCTGGCCATGTGGATGTCGAAGGGCTGGCCCAGCACGCCGGTGGCCATGGTGGCGCACTCCACGTGCCAGCCCGGCCGCACGTTGCCCCAGGGCGTGGGCCAGTAGATGCCGGCCTTGAGCTCGGCCAGGCTGGCCCGCTTGAAGATAGTGAAGTCCCGCGGGTTGTCCTTCTCGTAATAGTCGAAGTCCACCGTCTTGCCGCACTGGATGGCGTTCAGGTCGGTGCCCGATAGCTTGCCATAGTCGGGAAAACGGCTGATGTTGAAATAGACCGAGCGCAGCTTCTCGTAGGCCAGGCCCTTGTCCAGCAGGCGCCGGGTCTCCTCGATCATGTCTGGCACGTGCTCGCTGGCCTTGGGGTAGTGGTGGGCGGGCAGCACCGAGAGCGTGGCCATGTCCGCGAAGAAAGCCTTTTCCCAGCCGGCGGCGAAATCGGCCAACTGGGCGCCCTCGTGCAGGCACTGATTCACCGTGCGGTCGTCGATGTCGGCGATGTTGATGACCAGCTTGACCTCGAAGCCCCGGGTCTCCAGGTAGCGCCGCACCAGGTCGGCGAAGAGCATGCGCCGCACCAGGCCCAGGTCGGCGGGGCCGTCCAGGCTGGGGCCGCAGGCGTAGATGCCCAGGCGGCCGGCGCGCACCGGCGCCAGGTCGTCCACGTGGCGGGTGAGGGTGTTGAAGAACTTGAGCGGCACGGGCGCTTCCTCGGAGACGAAGAGCGAGGTGGAGAGATAGCGCTCGCCGCCGTCGGGCAACAGCGCCACCACCAGGCCCCCGTCCATCTGGGCGGCCTGGTCCAGGGCCACCTTCATGGCCGCGCCGGCGCTCATGCCCACGAAGATGCCCTCCTCGCGGGCCAGGCGGCGGGCGGTCTCATAGGCGCTGTCGTCGTCGATGTTGACGATGGAGTCTGGCTCGTGGGGGTTGAAGATGCCCGGCGGGTAGGATTCCTTCATGTTCTTGAGACCCTGGATCTTGTGGGCCTGGTAGGGCTCCACGCCCACCACCCTGATCTTGGGGTCCAGCTCCCTTAGGCGGCGGGTGATGCCCATCAGGGTGCCGGTGGTGCCCATGGAGATGACCACCACCTTGACCTTGCCCTCGCTGGCCTCGTATATTTCGTCGGCCGTGGAGTGGTCGGTGTGGGCTTTCCAGTTGTTTTCGTTGTTGAACTGGTCAACCAGGTAGTACTTGTCCGGGTGCTCGCGGGCCAGCCGGTAGGCCTCTTCGATGGCGCCGTCGGTGCCCATGTGGGCGGGGGTGATGAGGATGTCGGCCCCGTAGGCTCTGAGTATCTTGCGCCGCTCGGCCGAGGCCGACTCGCTCATGGTGAAGAGCATGCGGTAGCCCTTGACCGCGCAGACCATGGCCAGGCCGATGCCGGTGTTGCCGCTGGTGGCCTCCAGCACGATCTTGCCCGGGGTCAACTCGCCGGATTTCTCGGCCTGCTCGATCATGTACAGGGCCGGGCGGTCCTTGACCGAGCCGCCGGGGTTCATGGCCTCCAGCTTGGCGTAGACCTCCACCTTGGGGTGGGGATTGATGCGGTTGATGCGCACCAGAGGCGTGCCGCCCACCAGCTCCAGAATATTGTTCACCTTGCGCAAGCCCATCGGATGCCTCGATAAAGAGATAATGTGAGGGCTATAGCATACTGCCCAGAGCCTGGGCTGGCAATAACGGGTCGGGTGGGGGCGTGGCACCGGCGGGGGCCGGCGGCTCCCGGTGGGGGGTAGCGTGGGTAACGAAAACGGGGGTTGGTTGAGGACTGAACCTTATTCTTGGTCAACCCCGACAACTTGTTGTCGGGGCGCCGCAGGCGCAAGAGATCATCCGGGGGATCCCAACCCCATTTGCTGCCCCATCCACTTATTCTGTGCCATTCCCACACCTATGGCCGTTTCGTAGTCTCGATGGCCTTTAGGGTTTTGTTTTCAGTTTGGCGGCAATTTCATAGGAATTGTTAAATGATTTAGACATGATTATTGCGGAAATGGCAAGTGCGGCCAACACTAGGCCCAAGAACATGCAATAGCTTACAAATATATTAAGAGTAAATTTTTCCATGCCTGCTGCGGATTCCGGAGCAAGTCGGCCGGCGATTCCACGGGAAGCCGGCCACCCATTCCACGGGAAGTCGGCCACCGATTCCAGAGCAAGCCGGCCGCATTGTGAATAAGTGCCGGGCAAAGGGGATGACGCTGGGTAACCG
>JAZDIQ010000107.1:0-29836 GCA_043804825.1 Pseudomonadota bacterium | reverse complement strand
GTGAGGGTGGAGGTCTACCTGGAGGGACCGTCGGACGTCTTCGCCATGGAAAAGCTCTTGGCCCCCCTGGTGCAGCGCAAGCGGCGGGAGGGCGTGGGCATCAAGTTTTTCCGGGCGCGCAAGGGTGACGGCAAGGCCTATCTGGTCAACATCGCGCCGGTGGACGCGGCCAACACCCTGCCCATGGACTCGGGGGTAACCATGGTGGTGGTCCCGGACCTGTACCCCAAGGACAAGCCGGCCAGACACGAAACGCCACAGGAGCTGGAAACCCTGGTCTTGGGCAACTTCAGGAAAGCCCTGGAGGACAGGGGACGTAGCTATAGCGATGATTTGACCCAGCGTTTCAAGGTGTTCTGCTTCAAGCATGAGTTGGAGGCCTTGCTGCTGGCGGTACCTGACCGGCTTGCCCACCGCCTGGGCCTGGGTTCCCTGAAACCCAACTGGAGGCAGCCTGTGGAGGACCAGAACCATGAGCATCCGCCCAAGCAGGTGGTGCAGGCCCTATTCCGGCGGCATAAGAAAGTAGCCTACGTTGAGACATCGGAAGCCCCCGCCATCCTGGCCGGGGCTGATTACCAGGCCATAGCCCAGGCCTGCCCCCAGTGCTTTCAACCCTTGGTGGCGTTCCTGGAGTCCTGCGGCGCGGTAGCTTGAAAAACCTAGACTAGCGCCTATCTTAGGGGTAGTCTTTGCGCGAGAAGTACCAACCGGCACGGCCCAGCGGCGCTCCTGTCAGACGCCGGGGGCCGGCTGACCTTTTATATGGGGACAATCCCATGAGCCATTACGACGACGACGGTCCCAAGGAAGCCTGCGGCGTTTTCGGGGTCTATGGCCACCAGGACGCGGCCCGGCTGACCTATTACGGCCTGTATGCCCTGCAACACCGGGGGCAGGAGTCGGCCGGCATCGTGGTCAGCGACGGCCACACCCTGCGCGACAAACGGGCCATGGGCCTGGTGCCCGACATCTTCCACGAGCCGGACCTGCAAAGGCTGGTGGGACACATCTCCTGCGGGCATGTGCGCTACTCCACCACCGGCTCCTCGCTCCTGGCCAACGCCCAGCCCTTCATCATCAACTACGCCGGCCACAGCCTGTGCCTGGGGCACAACGGCAACCTGACCAACGCCCTGGAGCTCAGGCAGCGCCTGGAGCGCGAGGGGTCCATCTTCCAGACCTCCATGGACTCCGAGATCGTCATGCACCTGTTGGCCCGCAACATCCACCTGGGCTTCGAGGAAGGCCTGGTGGCCGCCCTGGGCGAGCTCAAGGGCGCCTACAGCTTTCTTTTCATGACCGAGGACACCCTGGTGGCCGCCCGCGACCCCTTCGGGTTCCGGCCCCTGTGCATCGGTCTCTTGGATGATTCCTACGTGGTGGCCAGCGAAACCTGCGCACTGGATTTGATCGACGCGCGTTTTTTAAGGCAGGTGGAGCCCGGCGAGGTGATCTTCATCGACAAGAGGGGCTTGCGCAGCGTCAAGCCCTTCCGCCGCGAGCGCCACGCCCACTGCATCTTCGAGTTCATCTACTTCGCGCGGCCCGACAGCAACATCTTCGGCCAGAACGTCTATATGGTGCGCAAGCGCCAGGGCGCCCAGTTGGCCAAGGAACACCCGGAGATCAAAGCCGATTTCGTCATGCCCTTCCCCGACAGCGGCAACTACGCCGCCCTGGGCTATGCCAAGGCCGCCGGCCTGGACTTCGAGATGGGCATGATCAGGAACCACTACGTGGGGCGCACCTTTATCCAGCCCAGCCAGGACATGCGCGACTTCGGGGTGCGGGTCAAGCTTAACCCGGTGCGCGAGCTGATCCAGGGCAAGCGCGTGGTCATCGTGGAGGACTCGGTGATCCGGGGCACCACCACCATGGCCCGCGTCAAGAACATCCGCCAGGCCGGGGCCGCCGAGGTGCACATGCTGGTCTCCTGCCCGCCCCACCGCTTCCCCTGCCACTATGGCATCGACTTCTCCACCAAGGGCGAGCTGATCGCCTGCGACCACAGCGTGGAGGAGATCAAGAACATGCTGAACCTGGACAGCCTGCATTACCTGTCCATCGAGGGGCTCTTGAACAGCACCAAGACCACCCGCGACGGTTTTTGCCTGGCCTGCTTCGACGGCGACTACCCGGTGCCCGTGGGCGACAACGCCGGCAAGTTCTGCCTGGAGCGCTAGGGGAGGCGTACATGTCCTCTATTCTTAAATCCGCCCGCCGAGTGCTCACCCTGGAGGCCGAGGCCATCCTGAAGCTCAAGCCCCGCCTGGGGGCCAGCTTCGAGCAGGCGGTCAAGCTCATCCTGACCAGCCCGGGCAAGGTGATCGCCACCGGCATCGGCAAGTCCGGCATCGTGGCCCGCAAGATCATGGCCACCCTGAACTCCACGGGCACCAACGCCGTGTTCCTGCACCCCGTGGAGGCCCTGCACGGCGATCTGGGCACCGTGGAGGCCGGCGACGTGGTGCTGGCGCTGTCCCACAGCGGCGAGACGGTGGAGCTTCTTTACCTGCTGCCGGCGCTCAAGGAACGCGGAGCCACGGTGGTGGCGTTCACCGGCGGCATGGACTCACCCCTGGCCCAGGCCGCCGATCTGGTCATCGACTGCGGGGTGGAGCGCGAGGCCTGCCCCCTGGGCCTGGCGCCCACCACCAGCACCACGGCGGCCCTGGCCATGGGCGACGCCCTGGCCGTGGTCTTGATCGAGAAGCGCCGCTTCAAGGCCGAGGACTTTCGCCAGCGCCACCCCGGCGGCAAGCTGGGCGAGCGGCTTAGCCTCAAGGTCAGCCAGGTGATGCTGGAGGGCGACCGGGTGCCCTGCATCGGCGCGAAAGCCAGCGCCGCCCGGGCCGTGGAGGTGATCGACCAGGGCGACCTGGGCACGGTGCTCATCACCAGCCGGGGCGTGCTGCTGGGCATCTACACCGACGGCGACGTGCGCCGGGCGGTGCTGGGGGGCCTGGATTTGTCGGCGCTCAGGGTGGAGCAGGTGATGACCAGGGACCCCCAGGCCGTGGGGCCGGAGACCATGGCCGCCGAGGCCCTGCACATCATGGAGCAGAAGCTCATCAGCGCGCTGCCCATTGTGAACGCCAAACGCCGCGTGCTGGGCATCGTGCATCTGCACGATCTGTTGGGGCGCGGCCAGGTCAGCTTCGGCAACCATCAGCCCTCCGGCCCGGCCAACGGCGACTAGCCCCGGGGGCCGGTTTGCCCAAGCACTAGGCTTGTGGTAGTTTTTATTCCCAAGATGCCACCGAGCATGTAGCGCGGGCGGGGGCCAACCCCGCCCCTTCCTTGCTCCAGACCTGGCCAGACCTTCCCTGGCCCATCACCGGCGCCGTCCCCCCGGGGCAGGCCCCAAGGGTTGCATGCCCGTGAGCGACAAACAGACCACTCCCGCCGGCGGCGAGCGCATCTGGAACTTCTTCGCCTCGGTCAAGCTGAGCTTCAGCCTGCTTTTGGCCCTGGCCATAACCTCCGTGCTGGGCACGCTCATCCCCCAGAAGGAGGACCTGTCGGTCTATATCCAGGCCTACGGCGAGAGCGGCACCCGCCTGGTGCAGGCCCTGCGCCTCAACGACATGTACCACGCCCCCTGGTTCCTGCTGCTCCTGGCCTGCCTGGCCCTCAACCTGGTCATCTGCTCGCTCAACCGGCTGCCCACCAGCCTCAAGCTCATGGCCAAGGACCCCCAGGCCGAGCTGAAGCGCGGCGGCGCCGCCGAGGTGAGCTTCAGCCTGTCCGGCCCCCCGGCCCGGCACCTGGAGCGGGTCACGGGGCTGCTGCGGGCGGCCGTGGGGCCGGTCACCGCCGGCCAGGTGGACCAGAAACAGGTGCTGTTTGCCCAGAAGGGCGCCTGGAGCCGGCTGGGGGTCTACCTGGTGCACCTTAGCGTGATCGTCATCATGGTCGGGGCCATCGTGGGCAATATCTGGGGCTTCTCCGGGCGGCTCAACCTCAACGAGGGCCAAACCTCCGATCATATCGACCTGGACAACGGCCAGACCCGCGAGCTGGGTTTCTCCTTGCGCCTGGAGAAATTCCAGGCCTCCTTCTACAAGGACGGCATGCCCAGCGAGTACCGCTCCGACGTCACCTTTTTGGAGAAGGGCCAGCCGGCCATGCAGGCGGTGCTCAAGGTCAACGACCCGGCCGACTTTCACGGCGTGGACTTTTACCAGGCCTCCTACGGCCAGAGCGTCAGCCTTCTGGAGGTGGAGTATGTGCACGATGGCAAGCGCCAGAAGGTGGCGCTGCCCCACGGCACCTGGGTGGACCTGGAGGGCGGCGCCAAGGCCCTTCTCCTGGAGGCCCGCCCCCAGATACGCATGGGCGACATGTATCAGGGACCGGCGGCGCGCATCGGCTACCAGATCCCGGGCAGCGAGCCCCTGGCCATCACCGCCTTCAAGGCCGGGGCGCCCTTCCCGGCCCGGGGGCCGGCCAGCTTCGAGATTCTGGACATGCAGTCCGTGCCCTACAGCGGCTTTTCGGTCAAGTACGACCCCGGGGTGTGGTTCATCTGGGTGGGCTGCGGCCTGATGGTGGTGGGCTTCTACGTCACCTTTTATCGCGCCCACCGCAAGGTTTGGGTGCGGCTCATCCCCGCCGGCCAGAACCGCGCCAAGGTGGAGATCATGGGCTCCACCAACAAGAACCGCCTGGGTCTGAAACGAATCCTGGAGCGCCTGGGCGCCAAAATCAAGTCCGACCCTGGTCTGGGGACCGGGGGCGACGCCGCCTGAGCGAGGGGCGCGGGCTCGCGTTGGGGCAGGCTGGTTGACCAAAGGGTGGAGTAGTAACCTTGGAAGCCTTGAGCGACCCCCTGGCGGTGGCCGTCACCTTGGCCTGCCGGGTGCCCCCGGCGGGGCGATAACGGGTCGGGTGAGGTTGCCGCAACAACCGGCGTAATGGGCTCCCGTGGGAGCCAACTGGTTTTACAAGGAGAGATGCCGCACGTGGAAGCCTTGAGCAACACCCTGGCGGTGGCCGTCACCTTCGCCTATTTGGGTATATCGGTGCTCTACCTGGGGGGCTGGGTCATCAAGAAGGCCGCCGTGATGGGCCGGGTGGCCACCCTGGCCTTGTGGCTGGCCCTGGGGGCGCACACGGCCTCCATCGTGCTGCGCTGGCTGGCCTCCTATCAACTGGGCTTCGGCCATGCCCCTTTTAGCAACCTATTCGAATCGCTGGTATTCTTCGGCTGGACCCTGGCGCTGATCTATCTGATCATCGAGATCAAGACCGACGACAAGCGCCCGGGGGCCTTTGCCGTGCCCCTGGCCTTTTTCGCCATGCTCTACGCCCTCAAGCTGGACCCGGCCATCAAGCCGCTCCTGCCGGCCTTAAAGTCCAACTGGTTGATCGCCCACGTCATAACCTGTTTCCTGGGCTACGCCGGCTTCGGCGTCTCGGCGGCCCTGTCGGTGATGTATCTGGTCACCGGCAAGGCCCAGGACCCCGAGGGGCACAAGGCCCTGGTGCTGGATGACCTGATCTACCAGACCGTGGTGGTGGGCTTCATCCTGCTCACGGCCGGCATCGTCACCGGCAGCATCTGGGCCAACTCGGCCTGGGGCACCTACTGGTCCTGGGACCCCAAGGAGACCTGGTCACTGATCACCTGGCTGATCTACGCCGCGCTGCTGCACAGCCGCTACATGCGCGGCTGGCATGGCCAGCGCATAGCGGTGTTCTCGCTGGTGGGCTTCGGCTGCGTGCTGTTCACCTACTTCGGCGTTAACCTGTTGCTCAGCGGCCTGCACTCCTACGCCTCCACGCCCGCGCCCTAGCAGCGCGCGGCAAAAAGCCGTCCCTGGCCCGCGCCCCAGGGGCCTGGGGGACCGCCTATCCCGCGCACGCCTAGGGAGCGCAGGGCAGCAAGGCCCCCCGCAAGGCCAGGGCGGCCGGGGATTCCCGGCCCTGGAAGGCGCGCAACGATTTGACCAGGGCCAGGCGCTCGGCCGGGGCCAACTCGAAGTACAAGTGGGAGCACATCAGGGCGGCCACGATCTCCCGGCATTGGCCGGGCAGGGCTGGCGGCACCTCCCGGGGGGGGCGCTGGGCCTGGCTGGCGGCCGCTGGCGGGGCCGCTCTGGGGCGAACGAGCAGGGGGCTGGCTGGGCGGGGCATGGCGGGACTCCTTTCCCTGTGGAGGGCGGGCATCCTTGTCCGCCCGTTGTACAGGTCTTATCGGCAGGCCGGTGAGGCCCCTTTAGCCCTAATCACCTCCCCGGCCGATCGTCCCGGCCCTGCTTGGCCCGTGCCCGCCATAATAAAATGCAAGCTGGCGCCGGCCCGGATACAGTTGACGCTCCCCGGCCGGTTCTGCTAGCTTGAGCCCCACAACCTCCTAGCCATGCGAGCGATGCCATGAAAATCCAGCAGATAATGGTGGGCCAGATGGCGGTGTACGCCTACCTGGTGGCCTGCGAAAAAACCGGTGAGGCCGTGGTGATCGACCCGGCCGGCAACGAGGACCGCATCGTGGGGGCCGCGGCCGAGCAGGGCTGGACCATCGTCAAGATCGTCAACACCCACGGCCACCCCGACCACACCTGCGGCAACGCCCGCATCAAGGAGCTGACCGGCGCGCCCATCCTGGTGCACGCCGCCGACGCCGGCCCCATGGTCAGCCGCGATGCTTTGGCATTCGCGGCCATGCTGGGCTGCGCCGGCACCCCGCCGGCCGACCAGACCGTGGCGGAGGGCGAGATCATCAGCGCCGGCCAGGAGGTGGCGCTGAAGGTGATCCACACCCCCGGGCACACGCCGGGCTGCATCTGCCTCTACACCCCCGGCCACGTCTTCACCGGCGACACCCTCTTCGTGGGCGGCGTGGGGCGCACCGACCTGCCCGGCGGCTCCTGGCCGGTGATGCTCAAGTCCATCCAGGAGCGCATCCTCACCCTGCCCGGCGACACGGTGGTCTGGCCCGGGCACGACTACGGCGAGAGCACCAGCTCCACCGTGGCCCACGAGCGGGAGCACAACGCCTTCATTCACTGATGAGGGGACATGGACCAGCCCGCCCCAAGCCCCGAGCAGCTAGGGCCGGACCCGGCCGCCCCCAGGCAACGCCGCCTGGCCTGGCTGGCGGCCGGGCTATGGACCATGCTGGTGGCCGCCTCGTTGGCCTGGAACCTGTACGCCCAGCAGGCCGAGGTGATGGAGATGGCCCGCGCCCAGGCCCGCATGGCCTTTGACAAGGACCTGCTCTATCGTCGCTGGAGCGCCGGCCTGGGTGGGGTCTACGCCCCGGTGACTCCCCTGACCCCGCCCAACCCCTATCTAGAGGTGCCCGAGCGCGACCTCAGGACCCCCGGGGGCCAGGAACTGACCTTGATCAACCCGGCCTACATGACCCGCATGGTGCACGAGATGGCCCAGCAGAGCCATGGGGTGCGCGGCCACATCACCAGCCTCAGGCCCCTGCGCCCGGCCAACGCCCCCGACGCCTGGGAGGCCCGGTCTCTGCGGGGCTTCGAGCGAGGCCTGGCCGAGGACAGCCAGCGCTTGGAGATAGAGGGACGCCCCTACCTGCGCCTGATGCGCCCCTTGCCCTACGAACAGGCCTGCGCGTCCTGCCACGCCCGGCAGGGTTACCAGCCGGGGCAGGTGCGCGGCGGCATCAGCGTGTCCGTGCCCTTGGAGCCCCTGCTGGCCGTCGCCCGCCACCACCATTATTTGATGGTCCTGACCCACGGCTTGTTGTGGCTCCTGGGCCTGGTCGGCCTGATCCTGGCCTTCCGGGGGCTTGAGCGGCGCCAACGGGCCCGCCGGCAAGCCGAGCAGGCCCGCGACCAGACCCTGGCCGAGTTGCGCCAGGCCTTGGAGCAGGTGCAGGCGCTCAGCGGGTTGTTGCCCATCTGCGCCTCCTGCAAGCGCATACGCGACGAACAGGGCCAATGGCAGGGCCTGGAGAGCTACATCAGCCAACACTCGCGGGCCTCCTTCTCCCACGGGCTATGCCCCATCTGCGCCCAAAAGCTATATCCCGAACTTTGGCGCCAGGAGCCTCCGGAGACCGACCCCCAACCGGCGTCGCCCGGCCCCCGGAGAGCAAAGCCATGAACCCACCGGCCCGGCTATCGCACAAGGCCTCCCTGCCCCCGGGCACCCTCTTGCACGTGGGGCATCGCCACAGCGATCGCACCAGCATTTCCCTGGTCAGCTATGGCCCCGAGGAGCACGCCGAGCAGCACGATCCCGGCCCCGAGGCCCTGGCCGGGCTGCCCCAGGGGCCGGGCCTGGCCTGGCTTCGGGTGCGGGGCCTGCACGAGGTGGGGGCCGTGGCCGAGCTGGGCGAGCGCTTCGGCCTGCATCCCCTGGTGCAGGAGGACATCGTCAACGCCAGCCAGCGCCCCAAGCTGGAGGACTACGGCCCCTACGTCTTCATGGTGGTCAAGGCCCTGGTCTGGGACCAGGCCCAGGCCGAGTACCGCCCCGAGCAGATCAGCCTGATCCTGGCCGAGCATTACCTCATCACCTTCGAGGAGAGCCACGGCCAGCTCTTCGATCCCGTGGCCCGGCGTCTCAAGGAGGGCAAGGGGCGCATCCGGCGTCAGGGCGTGGACTACCTGGCCTACTGCCTGCTGGACGCCGTGGTGGACAGCTACTTCGAGGTGCTGGAGGTGCTGGGCGACCAGTTGGAGGAGGTGGAGGAGGACCTTTTGGGCACCCCCGGACGGGAGGTGCTGGGGCGCCTGCACCAGCTCAAGCGCCGTGCCCTCTTGCTGCGCAAGGCGGCCTGGCCCCTGCGCGAGGTGATCAGCGCCTTGGAGCGTCAGGAGGGCGGCCTGGTGCGGGCCACCACCCGCGTGTACCTGCGCGACGTCTACGACCACACCATCCAGATCATGGACGCCGCCGACACCAACCGCGACATGCTGGCGGGCATGCTGGATTTGTACCTTAGCAGCCTGAGCAACCACATGAACGAGGTGATGAAGGTGCTGACCATCATCGCCACGCTGTTCATACCGCTGACCTTCCTGGCCGGGCTTTACGGCATGAATTTCAAGTATATGCCCGAGCTGGAATTGCCCTGGGGCTATCCCGCGGTGCTCTTGGTGATGCTGGCCAGCGTGGTGGGCATGCTCATCTATTTCCGCCGCAAGAAATGGTTTTAGGCTGATCCAGGCTTGTTGCGCCGGGGAGCCTGTCGGGGTGACACGGGGACAGGCTCCCAGCGCCAGCCCTCGAGCCGTCTAGGCCCGGCCGGCCCGCTGGCGGCGCGTCTTTAGTATTCACTACCAATTTGGCAGGGGTGTCGTGGCGCAAGACGGGCGTCCGGCGCGGCATGACAAATTCAGGGGACGGCCCGCGCGCGGCCGGGGAGGTAAATAGTATAACCTGCCACAATGATTGTTATAGTAAGTCAGCCGGGGTGCGGCATGTTTTATGCTTGGTTGGGGGACACAGGTGGCCAATCCTCAAGCCCGAGCCTGCCGGCCACCACCACCGTTACCAAGCTCAAGGCCTGCCCGCCGGAGTTGCCGGTAATGACAAATATCACCATGGAATGGCCCAGCCAGACCAGGTCCGAAGCCCCAGTCAGCCCGCGCCCCACCTTGCTGGTGGTGGAGGACGACCCCCAGCTCATGGGCATGTTGCAGATTGTCCTGGAAGGCGCCGGCTTTGGCGTGGTCATGGCCGGCGACGGCCGCCAGGCCCTGGACACCCTGGTCCGCGCCCAGGACGAGCACATCTCCGTGGACCTGGTGATGATGGACCTGAACATGCCGGTGATGGATGGCCGCGAGTGCCTGCTGCATCTGGACAGCATGGAGAAGCAGGTGCCGGTGCTGTTGATCAGCGGCGATCCCTGGGAGGATCTGGGGCAGGAGGTGCGCCAACGGGTGGCGGGCATGGTGCAAAAGCCCGTGGGCCTGCGCACCCTCTTGGCCCAGGTGCGCCGCATCTTGGCGCGCCAGGGTCAGGCCTGATCGGGCCTGAGCGGGTTTGAGCGGGTTTGAGCGGGCCTGAGCGGGCCGCCGCGCCCGGTCAGGCCGCCGGCGCTCAAGCGGGGCCGGGTTTGGCGAAGTAGGGCTTTTCCAGGTAATGGAAGAGCAGCATGGCCGTGAGCATGGTGATGGTCCAGCTCAAGAGGTAGTGCAGCGCCAGCACCGAGAGGCCCTCGCCCAGGGGCCGCACCAACAGCCCCGCCAGGGCGATGCCCCACACCCCGTGAATCAGGAAGGCCGAGTAGCTCACCGTGCCCATGATGCTCACCGGCCGCCAGTTGAACCAGCCTTACAGGCGGCTGGCCCCGGTGAGCAGCGAGGCGATGATCAGCAAAAAGCTTAAGTCCATGGCCCCGAAGTAGGCCGCCCACTTCCAGGGGGTGTGGATGATGGCCGCCGCCTGGTAGGTCCACAGCCAGCGCGCGCCGTAGAACAGCGCCAGGGCCGGCAGCCAGGCCCAGGTCAGGCGGGGCTTCAGGCGCTGCCACAGCTCGGGGGTGCCATATAGCTTGGCCAGCCCGGCTCCCCAGATCATGGCCATGAAGCGCGGCACCGCGCTGGGACCGAACAGGCCCGTGGCGTGCTGGGCGTAGATGACCGCCGCCAGCAGGGCGAAGAAGGCCCAGCTCCGGCAGAAACGCCAGCGGGCCAGCACCACGAACCACACCCCGGCCAGGATATAGAAGTACAGTTGCAGGGTCAGGGCCCACTCCACGGCGTTGAACAACTCGGTGTCCGGGAAAAACCCCAGCAGCAAAAGGTTGTCGATGACCGTGGGGATATCCTTGGCCAACAGGGCCACCAGGGGGATGTTGACCACCCACAGCACCGGGAACAGCCGCCAGTAGCGGGCGCCCAGAAAGCGCCAGAAGGCGTAGTGCTTGCGCTGGATGGTGGTGTAGATCAGAAAGCCGCTGAGCACGAAGAACAGGTCCACCCCGGGATGGCCGGCGTTGACCATGCACATGAAACGGTGGGCCAGGCCGTCGGGCGCCAGGAAGTAGTGCCGCGACTCGTAGATGCCGAAGAAATGCACGTTGAAGATCATGAACAGGGCCCAACCCCGGAGCCCGTCCATGGCCGTGAAGCGACCCTGGTTGTGGTGCAGGAAAAAGCTGTCCAGGCGTTGGCCCAGCTTGGGACGGCCCTGATGCATGCGTCTCACCTCGCGCTTGGGGCCGGCGCCCCGGCTATCTCCCTGAAAGGCCCGGCCGCCGCCGGGTCACACCCGCCACATTATGACCCCATGGCCAGGGATTGCACCAGGGCTGATGGCGATTTTTGGCCGGCCCAAGGCCGGAGTTCAGGGCCGGGGGCCGGTCGGCTGGCCGGCCAACAGGCGCAGGCCCAGCCAGGTGGCGGCGGCCAGGCAGAGCAGTTGCAGTATCTCCGGGGAAAAGGCCCGCTGCACCGGCTCCATGGCCGAGAGCACCGCCAGGCCCAGGCGCGCCCACAACAACCCGAAACCCAGGCCCGGCAGCCAGGAGAGGAGCACCCTTCCGGGCCACAGCGCCGTCAGCCCGGCCAGGCCCAGGCCGGCCAGGCCCAGGAGCCACAGCACCGACAGCGGGCTCTTGGCCAGGCCCTTGAGGCCGCCGCCGGACTGGCCCGCAACCTCCAGCAGGGAGGCCGCCAGGCCCAGGTGCAGGGCCGCCAGCATCAGCAGCGCGGCCAGGCCCAGGCAGATCAAGAGGCGGCCGGAGCCCAAGGGGGCCGCTGGCGCCTCCGCCGGCCGGGGCCAACGCCCGGCCCAGGGACCGCGGGTCAGGACGGCCACGGCCACGAGGCTGAAGGCCAGGAACAGGGCCTGTTGATGAAAGGGTGGCACCAGCACCCAGGTCAGGCCCGTGAAGGGCGCCAGGAGGGCCAAGAGGACTGCCCAGGCCCCCCCGCCCAAAAGGCTGCCCCACACCAGGGCCGGGGCCAGGGCCGGGGCCAGGCGGGCCACCAGGCGCGCCCACAGCCAGGCCGCCAGGGCCAGCGAAAATCCCAGCAGGACCAGCTCCCAGCGCCAGGCCTGAAACTTGTACCAGCCGGCCAGGCCGGCCAAGGCCGGCAGGCCCACCAGAATTGACAGGCTGGCCATGGTCGCCTCCCTTGCGATCGCCGGCTAGTCCTCCAGCCGGTGACGCAACACCTCGTGCTGGTAGGCCGCGATGACGTCCTCGTGGCGCAGGAGCCCCAGCACCTCGCTGCGCCCGTCCTTTTCCTCCACCACCGGCATCTGCCCGTAACCCGCATCCAGAAAAGTGAGCAGGGCGTGGTTGAGGTCATGCTCGGGCCTTAGGCTCACCGGCGGCCCGCAAAGCTCGCCCACCACCACCAGGTCGCTCAGGGAATCCTCGAACATCACCTGGCGGATGTCCTTGAGGGACAAATTACCCACGTGGCGGCCGTCGTCGTCCAACACCGGGTAGAGGGCCTGGCCGGTGCGGGCTATGATGTGTTGCAGGTCGGAGAAACGCAGCCCCGGCTCCAGGCTGACCACCTCCTGCCCCGGCTTGAGCACCGAGGCCACGATCAACTCGCTGAGCACGTCCATGGTCAGTTCGTGCTCGTGGGCCGGCGATTGGAACTTGTTCAGGAGCTGGCGCTCGTAGATACCGTCGAAGCGGTTGAAGAGTATGGCGATCACCGAGACCAGCATCAAGGGCGGCAACAGGCCGTAGGACAGGGTCATCTCCGAGACCATCAACAGGGCGCCCAGGGGGGCCTTGGCCGCTCCGGCGAAAAAGGCCCCCATGCCCACCAGCACGTAGGCCCCGGGCTGGTGCACCACCTCGGGGAAAAAGGCGTGACCCACGTAGCCCACGGCCCCGCCCAGCATGCCGCCGATGAACAGGGTGGGACCGAAGACCCCGCCCGAGCCTCCGGAGCCGATGGTCAGGCTGGTGGTGGCGATCTTGGCCGCGGCGGCCACGAGCATCAGCCACACGGCCATGTGGCCGTCGATGGCCAGTTGCAGATAGCCGTAGCCGCCGCCCAGGGCCTGGGGCACCAAGAGGCCGATGAGCCCCACGCCGATGCCTCCCAGGGCCGGGCGCAGGTGCTTGGGTATGGTCAAGAGGCGGAAGCGGTCGCGCACGCCGTAGAAGACGCGCACGTAGAAGCCGCCGACCGGCGCGCAGATCAGGCCCAGCAGGGCGTAGGCGATCAGCTCGCGGGGGTCGCGGAAGACGAAACGCGGAGTGGCGAAGATGGGGTCGAAGCCGAAGACGAAGGTGAAGAGGGTGTAGGCCACCACCGAGCCGATGACGCAGGGTATGATGGCCTCGGACTCGAAGTCCTCGCGGTAGAGCACTTCCACCGAGGTGATGGCCGCGCCCAGGGGCGCCCGGAAGATGGCTCCCAGGCCGGCGGCGCAGCCGGCCAGGAGGAAGATGCGCTGTTCGCGGGCCGAGAGCTTCAGTTTGCGGGCCAGCCAGGAGCCGAAGCCGGCTCCGATCTGGGCGATGGGGCCCTCGCGGCCGGCCGAGCCGCCCGTGGACAGGGTGATGATGGAGGCCAGGGATTTCACGTAGGGCACGCGGGTGCGGATGAAGCCCTTGAGGTTGTGGAAGGCGTTGATCATGGCGTCCATGCCATGGCCCTCGGCCTCCGGCGCGAAGGTATAGACCAGAAAGCCGCTCAGCAGCCCGCCCAGCACCGGCACCAGGAGCAGCATCCAAGGCCGGTAGGGGGTGGTCACCGCCAACTCCACCAGGTGCTCGCCGGCCGGCGTGGGGGCCGGAGCCCCGGCCAGGTAGCCCATGAAAAACCAACGCCCCCATTCCAGGGCCACGAAGAAGGCCAGGGCTCCCAGGCCGCTGACCAGGCCCACCAGCACCGAGACCAACAGGCGGCGCAGGATGTCGCTGCGGCCAAAGAGGGAAATGAACAGGCCGGGACCGGCTGGCGCGGGGGGATCGTTTTTGCCCGTGGTCATATGGAGCTCCGGGAGGGTATTCTTAGCGGTGAGCTGATATATCACTTATTCCCTAGAGGCCTTCCTGTCAACGGCGACCAGGCATTTCCCCGGGCGGCAACGCGGATTGGACAACAGGATTTATGATAGGGATCAGGCGCCTGAAACTCTGGGGATTGGGCCTGGCGCTGTTGGGCGCCTTGGCCCTGGCGCTGTGGTTGGGCGTCCGGGTGTCATCCTACCAAAAGCTCCTGGGCTTTCGAGCCGACCAGGATTACCGTTACGACTTCAGCCAGACCGAGGCCAAGCGCCTGCCGGTGCAGCTGGAGGGCGACGGCTTCACCTGGCCCCAGGGCGCCAAGCGCTGGGACACCGGGTTCCTGGAGTTGCGCGTGCAGGCCGACCTGGCGGGTGGCCTCAACGATCCCTACCTGACCGTGGAGGCAGGCGGCCGCCAGTTCCGCCAATTCCTGGAGCGCGGGGTCAAGGGCCTGCGCTACCTCAACCTCAGCCCCCTGGCCCACCCCCGGCTCCAGGCCGGCCAACGCGTGAGCCTCAAGGGCGACCACCTGTCCTGGCCCCGACAGCAGGCCAACCTGGTGCTGTTCCGCAACCGCATCGGCCCCATGACCAGGGTGCTGGTGGTGGCCCCCCATCCCGACGACGCCGAGATCGCGGCCTTCGGCCTCTACAGCCACCGCGACTCCTACGTGATCACCCTCACCGCCGGCGAGGCCGGTGATGGCTTCAGCGAGCCCTTCCAGGAGAGCCGGCGGCGACGCCAGATCATCAAGGGCAAGCTCAGGGTCTTCGACAGCATCACGGTGCCCTACTGGGGTGGCCTGGGCCTGGGCCGGGCCTGCAACCTGGGTTACTTCGACGCCACCCTGTCCTGGATGTATCACCATCCCGACCAGGAGGTGACCTCGCCGGCCATGCAGTCCTCGGACGTCAAGATGTTCCGGCGCTGCATCTGGGCCAGCCTGTTGCAGGACAAGAAGCCCAAGGCCACCTGGAAGAACCTGGTGGCCGACCTGACCTATGTGCTGAAAAGCCTGAAGCCCCACCTCATCGTGCTGCCCCACCCCCTCTTGGACAGCCATCCCGACCACCGCTACGCCGCCTTGGCGGTGTTCCAGGCCATCGCCGAGGCCGGCTTGACCAAGGGCGATCTGTTGCTCTACACCAACCACCACATCTTCACCGAGATGTACCCCTTTGGCGACGAAGACGGCCTGGTCTCCCTGCCCCCCTGGTTCAAGGACACCTGGCTGTTCTCGCGGGTCTATTCCTACCAGATGCACCCCGGGCAGCAGACCGAGAAGTACTTCGCCCTGGAGGCCATGCACGACCTGCGCGGCTCCCCCAGCGGCCAGCGCAACTCCCTGGACCTCCTGAGCATGGGCCTGGACAAGGCCATGGGCGAGATGTTGGACCTGGATGACGCCGACAGCTATTTTCGCCGGGCGGTGCGCCCCAACGAGTTGTTCTTCGTGGTGCCGGTGAGCCAGGTGCCGCGCCTGGCCGCCGAGACCGAGAAGGCGCTGAAGTAGGCCCGGCCGGCCGCGGCGGGGTTGTGGTTAAAAGCGCAGGGTGATGGTGCCGGGATCGCCCACCCCGTTGAGGGCAGTCGATAGGCCCGCAAACCATTATTTGTCAAAATCGCCTGGGCGTTTCTTCACCAAGATGATCTTGGGCGCTAACCCAAACAGAAAATAGCCCGCCGCTGCGGCCAGGGTGATCCAACCGCCGGCCACCGCGATGATGCTGCCAATCAAGTGAGCCAGGCTGAAGGTGAACTCGTCATTGTTCAAGGCGCACATTCGATAATGGATCGCCCAGAACAAGGGCACACCGAATAGGCCAGCCAGAACCCATTCCATCGTCCACCTCCCCGCTTCCCTATCAGGCTAGAAACGCAAAGTGATCACCCCGGGATCGCCCACCCCGGTTCGGCCGATGACCGCCGGCGCCAGCCCCTGCTCCCTGAGCATGGCCAGGGCCGGCTCCAGGCGCTCCTGGTCCAGGCCCATCAACAGGCCGCCGCTGGTCTGGGCGTCGGCCAACAGGTCCCAGAGCACGGCGTCGGCCTGGCCCACGGCGCGCACCGCGTGGTGGCAGAAATCGCGGTTGGCGTGGCTGTCCACCGGCACCAGGCCCAGGCTGGCCATCTCGCGGGCCTCCTCTAGGATGGGTACCTGGCTGGCGATGATTTCCAGGCCCAGGCCCGAGGCCTTGGCCAGTTCCAGGGCGTGGCCCAAAAGGCCGAAGCCGGTGATGTCGGTGGCGCCCGTGACCCCGTGGGCCTGCATGACCTGGGCCCCGCCAGCGTTCAGGGTGGTCATCACCGCCACGGCCCGGGCCACGGCCGCGGGCGTGGCCAGACGGGCCTTGAGGGCCGTGGCGATCACGCCGGTGCCCAGGGGCTTGGTCAGCACCAGGGCCTGGCCGTTTTTGAGCCCGGCGTTGGTCACCACCCGGTCGGGGTGCACGATGCCGGTGACCGACAGACCGTATTTCAGCTCCGGGTCCTCCACCGAGTGCCCGCCGGCCAGCACCGCCCCGGCCAGGTGTATCTGCTCCAGCCCGCCGCGCAGGATCTCGCGGAAGACCTCGGGCGGGTGCTCCTTGACCGGGAAACAGCAGATGTTCATGGCCGTCAGCGGGGTGCCGCCCATGGCGTAGACGTCGCTCAAGGAGTTGGTGGCCGCGATCTTGCCGAAGAGATAGGGGTCGTTGACGATGGGCGTGAAGAAGTCCAGCGTCTGGATCAGGGCGATCTCCGGGGTGAGTTGAAATACCCCGGCGTCGTCGGCGGTGTCGGCCCCCACCAACAGACGGGGGTCCCGCTCGGGGGGCAGGCCCTGTAATATCGCCGCCAGGTCACCCGGACCTATCTTGGCTGCTCAGCCGGCGGCGCGGGCCTTTTCGGCCAGCTGGAAATCCTCTGGCATGCTGGGTTTCCCCTCTGGGGAGTGGCGGCCTATTTTTCGGCGGGCAGGGCGGCCAGACACAGGGCCATGAAGGCCTGGGCCGCCGGGGAGTGGGTGCGCTTCTTGCGGGTGACCAGATGGAACTGGCGCTTGAGCTCCAGGCCCTCCAGGTCCAGCTCCACCACCCGTCCGGCGGCCAGGTCGTCCAACAGGGCCAGGCGGCTGATCACCCCCACCCCCACCTGGGCGCGCACGGCCTGCAACACGGCCATGGTGGAGCCCATCTGGGCGGCCACCTCCAGGTCGTCCAGCCCCAGGCCGGCCTTGTCCAAGGCATGGGCCAGGGCCATGCGGGTGCCGCTGCCCGGCTCGCGCAGCACCATCGGCACGCCCTCCAGGTCGCGGGGGGTCAGCCGGCGGCCGGCCAGGGGATGCCCCGGCCAGGCGGCCATCACCACCTGATCGTCCATGATGGGGGCGAAGGCCAGGCGGTCCTCGTCCACCACCGCGCCCACCAGCCCCACCTCCAGGCCGCCCTTGAGCACCTTTTCGCAGATTTCGCTGGTGTCGCCCACCACCAGGGTCACGCGCACCTCGGGGTGCAGCAGGCGAAAGCGGCCGATGAACTCGGGCAGCACGTATTGGCCGGGGATGGTGGAGCCGCCCACCAGCAGCTCGCCGCGCAGGCGGCCCAGGAAGGCGTCCACGGCCCGCTGGGCCTCCTCCACCATCTCCAGGATGCGCCGGGCGTGCTCGTAGAGCAACTCCGCCCCCCGGGTGGGCAGGATCTCGCGCCCCAGGCGGTCGAACAGGCGCACCCCCAGTTCGGTCTCCAGGCTTTTGATATGCCCGCTGACCGTGGGCTGGCTCAGGAGCACCTCGTCGGCCGCCCGCGAAAAGGAGCGGCACTCGTACACTTTGGCGAAGACCTGCAGGCGTCGCAAGTCCATGGGGCAGAACCTCCTGAGCGAGGGCGCGCCGCGCGCCGCCGCTGCTAATGGTGTAACCGGGCGCCCTCGAACGGGCCTGGAGGGGCCGGGTGGCGCGTGGGCCACCTATCCGCCCCAGCGACTGCCGCTGGAGCCGGCCAGGCTATGCGAGGCCGCTGATCATCATAGGCAAAGCCTATGGGCAACCATAGCAAGGACCAGCGATAACGTCAAGGTGGGAGCGTGTCAGAATCTGCCGGAGCGGAAGATTGACCACACCAGCCACAGCCCGATGATGACGCTGAACAAATAGCCGATGAGCCCCAGGGCCGGCAGGCCGAAGAGCTTGGGCTCCACGCCGGTGGTGATGATCATGGAGCTGCCCACGATGAGCGCCGCCACGATCAGACCCATGGTCACGCGGTTAGAGGAGTCCTGGATGGCCTTGGTCAGGGGCACCAGGCCCTTGTGCTTGAACTCCATGCTCATGTCGCCGTGTTCCAGCATGGCCAGCAGGCGGTCCAGGCGGCCGGGCAGGTCTTTCAGCAGGTCCAGACCCTCGCGCAGGTGGCGGCGCAGCATCTTGAAGAGCATGTCCGGCCGCCAGCGCTCCATCCACAGCGAGCCCACCAGGGGCCGGGCCACCTCCACGGCGTCGAAGTCCGGGTCCAGCTCCCGGGCCAGGCCCTCCATCTCCAGGAAGGCCTTGTCCAACAGGGCGTACTGGGGCTGCACCCGAAGCTGGTGCACGCGCATCAGGTCCATGAGGTCCAGGATCAGGGCGCTGGTGTCGATCTGCTTCAAGGGCACCGAGTGCACCCGCTCCAGAAGCTCCTCCACGTCGTGGGCCAGGGCGCTGTTGTCGCCCGAGGTCGGCACGGCGCCCATGGCTTGCATGGCCCGCACCAAGTCCAGGGGCTCGCGGTCCACCACGGCTATGAGCATGTCCCCCAGCAGAAAGCGCATCTTGGGCGTGAGCCGCCCCACCAGGCCCCAGTCCAACAGCGCCAGGCGGGGCTGGCCGCCGCGGGTCTGCACCAGGATGTTGCCGGGGTGGGGGTCGGCGTGGAAAAAGCCGTGCTTGAGCACCTGCTCCAGGATGGTGGAGGCCAGTTGACGGGCCAGGGTCTTTTTCTGGGCCGAGGTCAGGGCGGCCTCGGCCAGGCGGGCGCCCACCACCAGGTCCATGGTCAACAGCGAGGGGCTGCACAGGTCCACGTGGGGCGCGGGGATATCCAGGGCCGGATGGGGGCTCTGGTGCCCGCGCGCGGTCTGCATGTGCCGGGCTTCCAGGGAAAAGTCCATCTCCTGCCGCAGGTGCGTGGTGATCTCCTGCACCAGATCGGGCAGGTTGTAGGGCTTGAGGTGATCCACCCGCTGGTGCAGGGCGCGGGCCAGCCCGGCCAAGAGCGCCAGGTCGGCCTCCACCACGGCCAGGATGCCCGGCCGGCGCACCTTCACCGCCACCCAGCGGCCGTCGTCCCGGCGTCTGGCCCGGTGCACCTGGGCCAGGGAGGCCGAGGCCAGGGGCTCGGTGGAAAAATCGTCGAAGACCTCGGCCAGGGGCCGGCCCAGGGACTTGTGCACCGCGTCCAGGATGGCCGTGTAGGGCTCGGGCGTGACCCGGTCCTGCAACAGCCGCAGCTCCAGCACCAGTTCCTTGGGCAAGAGATCCGGCCGCAGGCTCACCAGCTGCCCCAGCTTGACAAAGGTGGGACCCAGGTCCTCGGCCACCATGCGCAGCCTGGCCCCCACCGAATAGCGGCGGGCCAGCTTCTCGCCGGCCAGGTGTTGGGTGCCGCGTTTCCAGCCCGGCAGGTCCAGGCGCTCGGCCAGGTCGGCGAAGCCGTTCCTGGCCAGCACCGAGGCCACGTCGGCCAGGCGCGAGATGTTCTTGAAGGTGCTCAAGGGCCGGCCCCGCCCGCTTTAGGCCGGGGGAGCCGGGGGCTCGTCCCGGGGCAGGCGGCGCTCCAGGAGGGCCACGGTCTGCTCCAAGGCGGTCACCCGGTCCTCCAGGTCCTTCAGCTCCGCCCGGCCGGCCAGGTTCAGGGCCTCCACGGCCTTCCTGAGGCCCTGGTCCAGCATATCGCCCCAGTTGTGGGCCTGGCGGCGGGACTCCTCGGCCAGGTCCTCGGCCATCTTCTCGGCCTCGCCGGTGGAGAGCTTGCCCTGTTCCACCAATTGGCGAGTGACCTCCAGGACCTTGTCCTTGGTAAGCACCGCCGCGCCCAGGCCGGCCAACAGCAGATTGCGAATGGGCTCGTACATATTTGACTCCTTGCTGACAAAATTGAGGCTAACCTCGCCGTTGGCCCGACCCCCGGGTCAGGCGTCGGCTTGCCCGGGAGCCGGGGGCGCCTGGGCTAGGCCGGGGCGGGCCTCCAGGTCCTCAAGAACCCGGGCCAAGGCCTGGGCTTCAACCTCCAGGATACGCCGGCCTTTTTCGGCGCTGGCCTTGCCGGGGTCGCCCCAGACCCCCGTGGGCCAGTGGGAGAGCTTGTCGCGCACCAAGACGAAACGGGGGAAGGTGGGATAGGCCTCCTGGGCCTGGCCCTTGACCAGCTCTGGCCACAGGTACAGGGCCAGGGAGGTTTCCATCTCGCCGGCGTGTGAGTCGCCGGGGCATTCCAAGAAGCCGCGGGCCTGGTCCAAGAGGTCCAGCACACAGACGACCGCTACCTCTAAGCCAGTGGTTTGCAATAGCTTTTCGCCAGCCTCCACCAGGCAGGCCTGGTGGGTGCCCCCGGCGTGTCCGGTGAGCAGGCACAGGCGGTGAATACCTTGACGCCACAGATCGCGTCCGATATCGTGAAGTAATGCCCTTAAAACATCTCCCGACACGCCCACGGTGCCGGGATGCTGGGCACTGCTGCGGCAAAGCCCGTAGAAAACCGGTGGAGCCACCAGGCAGGGCTTGAGGCGCGCGGTTTCCTGGGCCAAAGCCAGGGAGTGCATGGCATCCAGCCCCAGGGGCAGATGGGGTCCGTGTTCCTCGCAGGCCCCCACGGGCAGGATGGCCGTGGAGGTTTCGGCGCGCCGCGCGGCGAACTCGGTCATGGTCATGTGGTGTAGGAGCAACGTCGCCTCCCGAGCGGGGGCTGGGGTTGAATGGGACCGGGGCAGACCATAATGACGCATCTCGCCCGGTGGTTATTCCTGATGATATGTCCGGCGGCCGGGACCTGTCAAACCGGCGGGCCCCGGGAACCGTACCGTCGGCGGCGGCCATGAGCCCGCGCGGTTTCTGGCGGCGTCTGCGCAACCTGCCCGTGGGTTTCAAGCTGCCGCTCACCCTGGTGGCGGTGGTGGCCCTCACGGCCCTGGCCGTGGCCTACATGCAGGGCAACAGCGGCCGGGTCTATCTCTATTCGGCGGCCTCCAGCCAGCTGGCAAGACAGATGCAGGAGCTGGCCCACGACCTGCCCGGGGCGCCGGCCGAGCCCGGACAATGGCCGTGGTTGCTGGAGCAGGCCGCCCAACGCCTGCAAGTCCAGAGCGGCCTGCGCACAAAGATATATTGCTTCGCCCTTGACCCGCAAGGCCGACTGCTGGCCACCTGGGGCGGCGAGGAACCGCCCAGCCCCGAGGAGCGCCGGCGCATGGCGCGGGAGGGCAGCGGGCAGCTCCCCGACCCCCGCCGCGGCCGGCCCTCCTGCCTGGTCTTCGCCCGCCACAAGGACCAGACGGTGCTGGGGGCGCGGGTGGACCTGGAGGAGCTGGTGGGGCCGGCCGTCTCCGGCTTCCGCCGCGATACCCTGTGGTACATCCTGGGTCTTAGCCTGGTGGTGGGGCCGCTGGCGGCCTGGCTGGCCCGGCGGGAGCTATCCTCGCCGCTCTTGAGGCTCACCAGGGAGGCCGAGCGGGTGGCCTCCGGCGATCTCACCCCGCCCGCCCCCCTGCCCGGACGCCAGGACGAGCTGGGGCGGCTTTCCCGGGCCTTGCACAGCATGGCCCTGGCCGCCCAGGAGATGGTGGAGCAGGCCCGGGCCAGCCAGACGCGCTTTCAGCAACTGTTCACCGAGAGCCGCGACGCCGCCTTCATCATCGACGCCCAGGGGCGCATCGAGGACATCAACCCCGCGGGCTTAAGCATCTTCGGCTACCCCGACAAGGAAAGCATCATGGCCCTGGGCGGCACGGACCCGCTGTTCGCCGACCAGGAGCAGCGCCAGCGCTACATCGCCACCCTGGCCGATCGGGGCTATGTGCAGGACTACCCCATGCACATGTTGCGCCGGGACGGCAGCCGTTTCGAGGCCCTGATCACCGCCACGGCCCGGGGCCAGGGCGAGGCCCGCTTCGGCCTGGTGCGCGACGTCACCCAGGCCCTGCATGACCAATGCGCCTTACAGGAGAGCGAGGAGCGCCACCGCCGTCTGCTGGAAAACGCCCCCGATGTCATCTACCGCTGGTCCATTCCCCGGGCCAGCTACGAGTACCTGAGCCCGGCCCTGGAGACCATCACCGGCTACAGCGTGGCCGAGGTGCGGGACGACCCCAAGATAGTCCGGCGCCTGATGCTGCCCCGCTTTCAGGATAGCGTGCGGGAGCAGTGGCGAGCCCTGGCCCGCGGCGAGGGACCCCTGATCCACGAGCGCGAGTTCCAGATAGAACGCCGGGACGGACAGCGCCGCTGGATGCGCGAGCGCAGTCTCCTGGTGCGCGACCAGGACGGCCGGCCCCAGGCCATCGAGGGCATCGTCACCGACGTCACCGCCCACAAGGAGGTGGAGCAGGCCTTGCGGCTGGGCCAGCGCATGGTGGAGACGGTGTTGCAGGGGCTGCCCGTGGCGGTGATGGTGCTCAACCGCCGCCACCAGGTGGTGCACTGGAACCGGGCCATGGAGCGCCTGACCAAGGTGCCCGCCCAGGAGGTGGTGGGCACCAACCGCCAGTGGCACCCCTTCTACCCCCATCCGCGGCCCATCATGGCCGATCTCATCCTGGACCATGACAGCCCGGGCATACAAGAGCTGTACGGCCACCTGGGGCTCAAGCAGTCGACCATGATCGAGGGTGGCCTGGAATGCGAGATGCGCTTCGAGAACCTGGCCGGCCGGGGCGAGCGCCACCTGTACTTCCTGGCCGCGCCGGTGTTGGACCAAGACGGCCAGATCGTGCGGGCGGTGGAGACCTTGGTGGATTTCACCGACAAGCACCGCCTGGAGGATGAGCTAAGGCGCCTGTCGGTGACCGACGAGCTCACCGGCCTGTATAACCAGCGCTTTTTCTTCGCCACCCTGGACCGCGAAGTGGAGTCGGCCCGGCGTTACGGCAACACGCTGTGCCTGTTGATGCTGGACCTGGACAAATTCAAGTCCTACAACGACACCTACGGCCACCTGGAGGGCGACCGGGTGCTGGCCGACTGCGCCCGCGAGCTGCGCCGCCAGGTGCGCACCACCGACCTGGCCTGCCGCTACGGCGGCGAGGAGTTCGCGGTGCTCATCCCCCGCTCTTCCCTGGAGGAGGCCCTGACCGTGGCCCAGCGGGTGCGTCAGGGCATAGCCTCCCTGGCCTTCCTGCCCGCCGGAGACCAGGGCGCGGCCCAGACCCGCCGGGTCACCGTGAGCGTGGGCGTGGCCGCCCTGGGCGCCCAGGACGGCCCCCAGGACCTGGTGGCCCGCGCCGACCAGGCCATGTACGCGGCCAAGAACCAGGGACGCGACCGCGTGGCGGTCCATCCCGCCGGGGGGCGGATCAAGGTGCTGCCCTAGGTGTGTGTAGGAGAAAGCTATCTCCGGGGTCCCCAAGCAAACTTAGTTTGCTTGGGGTGAGTCCATGGCCCGCCTAGGAGCCTGTCCGCGTGTTACTCCGACCGGCTCCTAGCCCCGCCGGAGGCACGCCGCCGCCGCCTGTCTTTTGCCTTGTTGGCCACCACGCCTCAACGGGAGCCGGGCATGCCCGCCCTGGGCAGGGCGCCCCTCGACCCGTTATCGCCCCGTGGGGGGCACGCCGCCGTCTGTCTTTTGCCTTGTCGGCCACCACGCCTCAACGGGAGCCGGGCATGTCCGCCCTGGGCAGGGCGCCCATCGACCCGTTATCGCCCAACGGCGGGCACGCCGTCGCCCCTCGACCCGTTATCGCCCCGTGGGGGGCACGCCGCCGGTGATGAGGAAGATGCTGAAGTCGCGGAGGTTGCCGTCGCGGGCCGGCTTGTTCATGGTGGCCGCCGTGCGCTCCTGCACCTGGGTCAGCCCGGCCTGGCGCATCTGATCGGCCAGCCAGGCCCGCTCTAGGCCGTTGTGGAACACGCCGGTGGCGTCGGGGTGGAACTGGCCTTCCTCGGGGTCCAGGTCGGCCAGGGCCAGGCGTCCGCCGGGCTTTAGGGCCGCCACCAGGCGGGCCAGGAGGGCGGGCACCTCCGGCACGTGGTGCAGGGTCATGCTGCTGACGATGAGGTCATAGCCGCCCGGCAGGGCCTGGCCCTCCTGGGGGTCCAGGTAGGTGCTCAGGTTGGCCAGCTTTTGGGCGGCGATCTTGGCCTCCAGGGCCTCCAGCATGCCCCGGGAGGTGTCCACGCCGGTCACCCGGGCCACCTGGGGTAGCAGGAACAGGCTCAACAGGCCGGTGCCGCAGCCGAAATCCATGACCGCCATGTCCGGGGCCAGGGGTATGGCGGCCATGATGGCCGTGGCCACGTCCCGGGCCAAATTGACCCGTCGCGGCTCCTGGTCCCAGGAGGCGGCCACCTTGTCGAAGTCCCTGGTCTCGCCGTTCATGTCGTCGCCTTTATCCTCGCCGCCGCCCGGCCGGGGCCGGGCGGGTGTGTCAGCCGCCGAAATTGGGTGAACGTTTCTCGAAGAAGGCCTTGATGCCCTCGATGAAATCGGGCTGGTCGGCCAGCTCGATGATCCAGCGGCGCTCTTCCTCCAGGATGCCCTCCAGGTCGCCCAGGGTGGCCTGGTTCAAGAGGGTCTTGGTGGCATTGAGCGCCTGGGCCGGGGCGGCGGCCAACTTGCGGGCCAGTTCCAGGGCCTGGGGCAGCACCTGGTCGTCGGGCACCACCCGGTTGACCATGCCCCAATCCAGGGCCTCGTCCGCGCTGAGCACCCGGCCCAGCATGAAGAACTCGGTGGCCCGCTTGAGGCCGATGAGGCGCGAGACCAGCACCGAGGTCCCGCCGTCGGGGTTGACGGCGATGCGCACGTAGCCCGGGTCCAGACGGGCGCTCCGGGCGGCCACGATAAGGTCGCAGGCCAGGCACCAGCCCAGGCCGCCGCCGGCGGCCACGCCGTTGAGCGCGCAGACCACCGGCTTGGACAGTCGGCGCAGAGTGATGATGCTGCGATTCAAGATAGCCGAAATCTCGCTAAAAAAAGGCTTGCTGGGCTGGCCGGTGCGCACCATGTCGCCCATGAGGCGGATATTGCCCCCCGCCGCGAAGGCCTTGCCCGCGCCCGTGAGCACCAGGGCGCGCACGGTGGTGTCACGGTCGGCCTGTTCCAGGGCCGCCACCAGTTCGCTGCCGCTACGGGCGTCCAGGGGATTGAATAGCTGGGGCTGGTTCAGGGTCAAGACCCTGACCGGTCCGTGGTCTGCCACGAGAAGCGTCTGATAGTCGGCCATGAAAACTCCTTGGGCCTGGCGGTCAAAGCCTTGCCGTGCGGGCCAAAAAAAGATATGCTTCATTTCCTTATACGTCAAGCTCCACGGCCGGGAAGCCCTGACCGGCCAGCGGGCCTCGGTCAGGGCGACACCAAGTTCAGATACCTGCCGAGGTATTGTTTATGACCAGGGGCGGGGTGGAATATCCCGAACCCTTCGCAGCCACGAGGCGATATGGCCAAGATCTCATCCAGCGCCGTCGGCCGCCGCAACTTTCGCTTGTCTCCCCTGGAGATACTCATCACCGTCCTTATCTTCGTGGGCGTGCTGTATCTGCTGACCCTGTGGTCCACCAACCTGATGACCCCCGGCGAGGAGGCCGCGGCCCCGGTGGCCCCGCCCGGCGCCCTGGTGGAGCGGGCCTTGGTGGCCTCCGAGAAGGTCTTGGCCGAGCAGTCTTCCATGGGCCGCGAGGTCGGCTCCCTGCGCAAGCAGGTGGAGGCCCTGCAAGCCCAGGCCCGCAAGACCCATGGCGCCGGTTCGGCCGACCCCACCGACGCCGCCCAGGATCGCCGCCTGGACGAGGTGGACCGCCGTCTGGACGAGCTGGGCAAGCACGGCGGCCGCGCGCCGGATCTGCAACCCCTGGTCGCCCGTCTGGACAAGCTGGAAAAAGAGTTGGCCGTCCGCCCGGCCACGCCAGCGGCCCCCGTCAGCGACCCCCAGGTGCTGGCCCGCCTGACTAAGTTGGAAAAAGAGTTGGCCGCCCGCCCGGCCGCGCCGGCGGCCCCCGCCGCCAGCGGCAGCGTCAGCGACCCCCAGGTAATGGCCCGCCTGGACAAGCTGGAAAAGGACCTGGCCGCCCGGCCGACGGCTTCGCCCAACCCGGCCGCCGCCGCCTTGGTGCAGCAGGAAGGCCGTCTGCAGCGTCTGGAGTCCGGCTTGCAGGAGACCCGCGAGGGGCTCAATCGCCCCCGCGCCCCCCAGGCCGATGCCCAGGTTCTGGAACGCCTGGCCAAATTGGAAAAGGCCCTGGCCCTGCACCAGGTCGCCCCGGCTCCGCCGCCCCCCGTGGTCAAGGCCCCCTCGGCCACCACCCAGGCCCCCAAGGCCGAGGCCCGGACGGCCAGCAAGCCCAGCCGCGGCGAGGGCGACACCCACCGGATTTCCCACAAGGTGCGCCCCGGCGAGACCCTGGGGGGGCTGGCCCGGCGCTACAAGGTTTCGATGGATGACATCGTGCGTTGGAATTACCACCAACTGGGTACCCGCCGTATGCTGCTCAAGGGCGAGTCCCTGGTGATCTACTCCGGGCAGAATTCTTGATCTCTGCGTCGCCCTGGTCCCTGATAACCCGCCACCCCGATCTCGCGGTCTTGCAAGAGCTGGCCCAGCGCCGGGGCTGCAACCTCTGGCTCACCGGGGGCACCCTGCGCGACCTGTTATTGGGCATCACGCCGCCCGACCTGGACCTCAGCACCGACGGCGACGCCCTGGCCCTGGGGCAAACCCTGGCCCAGGCCAGGGGAGGGCGCTACGTGCCCCTCAAGGAGAGCCAGGCCACCTGCCGCGTGGTGCTGGCCTCCGGCCATCTGGACCTGGTGGGCCTGCGCGCCGCCGACATCCAGGCCGACCTGCGGCTCAGGGATTTCACCATCAACGCCCTGGCCGCCCCCCTGTCGCAGGCCCTGGAGGGCCGACCGACCCTCATCGACCCCACCAGCGGCCGGGAGGATCTGGCGGCCCGCCGCCTGCGCCTGGCTGGACCCGGGGTGCTGGCAGACGACCCCCTGCGGGTGCTCAGGGCCTATCGGTTTCTGGCCAGCCACGCCCTGGGGCTGGCGCCGGGCCTGGCCCAGGCCTTGTCCGCCGCCGCGCCGGGACTGTTCCGGGTGCCCCGGGAGCGGGTGGCCCAGGAATGGCTCAAGCTCATGGCCGCGCCCCAGGCCGCGACGGCGGTGCTGGCCATGGAGCGGGACCAGGTGCTAACCAGGCTCCTGCCCTCGCTGGCCCCGGGCCGGGGGGTTGAGCAGAACCCCTTTCATCACCTGGACGTGCTGGGCCACAACCTGGCCACCCTGGTCCATCTGGAGGAGTTGAGCGGCCCCCAGGCCCCTTTCGGCCACAGCCGCCTGCTGGGCGAGGCCGCCGGCTACCTGTCCGACCAGCGGCGGCGCGCCCTGCTCAAGACCGCCGCCTTGTTGCACGATCTGGGCAAGCCCGCCACCCGCCGCCCCAAGGCCCCGGGATGGTCGACTTTCCACCGCCACGACCAGGAGGGCGCTGGCCTGGCCGCCCGGGCCGTGGGCGGCCTGGGTCTGGGCAAGGCCGACGCCGCCCAGGTGGCACGCCTGGTGGCCGGGCACATGCGCCCCTTCCACCTGCTGGGCCTGGCCGGGCGCGGCCAGCCCAGCGCCCGGGCGGTGCGCCGTCTGCTCCAGGCCTGCGGCCCGGACCTGCCGGGCCTGTTCGCCTTGGGCCTGACCGACACCATGGCCGGCCGTGGTCCCCAGCGCCCCCCCGAGGCCGAGGAGCGCCTGCTGGTCCTCTACGAGCAGGTGGCCGACCTGCGCGATAGCCAGCTGGCCCAAGCCCTGGCCGCGCCGCCCCTGCTGGACGGCCGTCAGCTCATGGCCGGCCTGGGCCTGGCCCCGGGGCCGGCGGTGGGGCGGCTGCTGCGGCTGCTGCGCGAGGCCCAGTTGGACGGGCTGGTGTCGACCCGCCAGCAGGCCCTGGCCTGGGCCCGCGGCCGCTTAGATTCCCGCCGCCGTTGACGCCGCCCCGGGCGGGTGCTATTTTTCAGCCGTGGAAGTGGAAAGGGCACTGGTGGCTCTCCCGGACTTCAAATCCGGTGTACCTTCTGAGTAAGGGGGTAGGTGGGTTCGATTCCCATGCACTTCCGCCAAATGATATTAAAGGGTTACGGAAACTGCTTCCGTAACCCTTCCTTTTGCGGACATGTCGGATTTGACCATATTTGGGTCTTTTTGGGCGAACAAGTATCCCAAAAGTATCCCAGCCCATGGGGGTGGCCCGCGCGAAAGAGCCGACCGATGTGAACCCCAAGGCCCGTCCCTTCCTTAATATGGAAGCCCATCTGCACAACCACTCTCGCCAATAGCGCCCCAAGCTCAAGGCCGTGTGCCGCCGGCAGGCCAGCACTAACCCAAAGTCAAGAGCGGGGCTAGGCCCACGAGGTTGCCGCGCTGGTATAGCTCGTCCATGAGTCCGGGCAAGGGTATGTCGCGGACTCATCGGGTATTGGAGCAGCCCCACACGTTCACTCCGGCCGGCGGCTCCGAAAATATTTAGTCGCAGTCTCCTTCCATGCCGGACCCATTCGGGTATGACGGCCATGACGTGAGGCCGGGGCAGTACTGGCCCACTACCAGTCGTAATCGTCAGCCTGAGCAGAGGGCAGACCTAGAAGTCCCCCAAAGGATTTTGACGGGTTGACAGCTTGTCGCCCTCAAGGCGACCTGGACCCATGTCCATCAGGGCAGCAACCCAGTATCCCTTCGTTATTATAGGCTATAAGCTCGGATGCTGGGTTGACCTAAGCCACGCAATGTTGTAGTTGACCTTCGCCTATCTACCACTTCAGAGCTGGAGCTGCCCACCATGAATCTGAACGAATCCTTTGACCATTTTTTGATTCACTGCCACCAACAGGGACTTTCCGTCCACACCTTGCGGGCCTATAGAAATGACCTTAACGATTACACAAAGTGGAGATTAGTTAATTATATCGAGATTGTAGATAAAGCTTCAGTGGCCAATTGGATAACCGATATGCGTTTACGCGAGTTAGCGCCAGCAACAATCAAACGTCGAGTTGCATGCCTTAGGGTTGTCTTTCAATGGCTGGAAGAGGAGGGTCTATGGGAGGACAACCCTTTTTATCGGTTCAAGGCGACAATCAAATTACCAAGGTACCTGCCTCGCGATCTCACGCGTATTGAACTTCGAGAACTTCTCACGCAGGCCGAAGTTGAGGCACAGGAGACAGCCATCGTGTCAAAAATGGCTTTTCATTTAAGTCTGGAGCTAATGTTCTCCACAGGAATTAGGGTCGGCGAATTGTGCTCTATTTGTTTGGCTGATTTGGGGCTAGAGAGCGGAATAATCCGCATACACGGCAAAGGAAACAGAGAACGTCTAGTTTATCTCGTGGATCCTCAGCTCCTAAAAAACTTGAATAAATATTTAGGAAAAAGAGAAGACTCCTCACCGAGAACAGACAAACTATTTATCTCAAGCAGAGGAAATGCCGCAACGCCTGACCAGATAAGGCGAAATCTACACCAACTTGTAAAGCGAACAACTATAGCCAGAAAGGTAACTCCTCATATGTTACGCCATAGTGCAGCAACCCAGCTCTTGGAGGCTGGCGTTGACATACGTTATGTTCAAGAACTTTTGGGACATAGCAGCATATCGACAACCGAAAGGTATACACATGTGCATAGCGCAAGCCTGAAAGCGTCCATTGAGAGAGCCAATGCCAGACAGCTGATTGGCTAACACGTGATAACTAGGAATTATCAA
>JAZDIQ010000106.1:0-33834 GCA_043804825.1 Pseudomonadota bacterium | reverse complement strand
TCATCCAGCGCCATCTGGAAGCTGTTCCACTCGATCTCGCCAAACTGCGCCTCCGTGCCCGTCAACGGCAACACCACCCCTACCTTGATACCCTCCGCCGCATTCGCCCCAAAAGAGCAAAGAAGCAAAAGGGAAAATGCCGCCACCCACGCCACCGCTTTAGGCCTCTTCATAATTCACCTCCCGGAATGGCTGGACTGGCGCTGGCACGCCGGCCCACGGTCCATGAGGGACCGATATCTCACCCTAACCGCCGGCCAGGAGGAGGTCAATTCCAAGAACTTGGATTTTACTGTAAGAATAATACCTACAGCCGACCCGGCTCAGGGCTGGATCAGGCCGTACTGCATGGCGAAGCGCGACAATTCGGCGTTGTTGCGCAGGGCCAGTTTCTTGAGCAGGCGAAAGCGGTAGGTGTCCACGGTCTTGACGCTCAAGTTGTAGTCCTCGGCGATTTCGCGGTTGGTCTTGCCCAGGGCCAGGGCGCGTAGCACCTGCAATTCGCGGTTGGAGAGGCTCTCCAGGGGCGAGCGCTCATCCTGGCCGCGGGCCACGCGCACCGCCAGAGCCTCGGCCACCTCGTCGCTTAAAAAGCGCCCGCCGGCCAAAATCTTGCGGATGGCGTTGACCAACTGCTCCGGGGCGCCGCGCTTGGTCAGGTAGCCGCGCGCTCCGGCGGCCAGACAGCGCACCACGTACTGCTCCTCCTCGTGCATGGTCAGCACCAGGACGGGCAGCTCCGGCAACATCTCCTTGAGCCTCTGGATGGCCTCCAGGCCGTCCAGACCGGGCATGGAGATGTCCATCACCGCCACGTCGGGTGGAGACTTGCGGGCCTCCTGCAAGGCCTGCCGGCCGTCGGAGGCCTCCACCACCTCCATGTCTCCGGCGTCCTCCAACAGGCGGCGCAGTCCCGCGCGCACGATGCTGTGGTCATCGGCCAGGAGCACCCGGATCATGTCTTGCCTCCTTCGTCGTCGGCCAGGGGCAGGCGCAAGAGCACCGTGGTCCCCCGGCCCGGGGACGAGGTGATGGTCAATTCGCCGCCCACCAGGACGGCCCTTTCCTGCATGCCGGCCAAACCCCAGCCCCCTTGGCCGGAAAACGGTCGTCGCTCGAAGCCGCGCCCGTCATCGGTGACCCCGAGCACCAGCCAGCCCTCCCGCTCCTCCAGGCTCACCGCCACCTGCCCGGCCCGGGCGTGACGGGCCACGTTGGTCAGGGCCTCCTGGGCCACGCGATAGGCGGCGATGGCGCGCGCGCCCCGTATCAGGGGCACCTGGCGCTGGGAAAAACGGCAGGCGATGCCGGTGCGCTTCTCGAAATCGCCAGCGTACCACTCCAGGGCGTCCACCAGGCCCAGGTCGTCCAGCACCGCCGGGCGCAGGCGGGTGGCGATGGAGCGCACGTCGGTGATGGTGCGATCGATTAGATCGCAGATGCTGCCGGCCCGCTCGGAGGCCTTGGCGTCGCTCTCGCGTAGGCGGCGCTGCAACCAGGTGGCGTCGATGCGCAGGGCGGTGAGCACTTGGCCCAATTCGTCGTGCAGCTCGCGGGCGATGGCCGTGCGTTCCTTTTCCTGGCTGACCAGGATCATGCCCGAGAGCCGGCGCTGGTTGTCCTGGGCGGCCTTGATCTCGCTGATGTCCAGAGAGACGCTCCACAGGGCGGTGACGGTGCCGTCCTCGGCCTGGCTGGGAAACTTGACCGAGAGATAGGTGCGCTGACTCTGGCCCAGGCCGATCACCTCCTCGAACTGGCGGGGTCCTCCGCTGGCCAGGGCCTGCTGTTCGTGGCCCAGGAACTGGGTGGCCAGGTCCGGCCCGAAGATGTCCTGATCCCGGCGCCCCTTGACCTGGGCCAAGGTCTGGCCCAGCACGGCCTCGAAGCGCGAATTGACCAGCAGGTAGCGTCCCTCCCGGTCCTTCATGTAGATCAGGGCCGGGGTGTAGGCCAGAAAGCTCATCACCTCGCGGGTGCGCTCGGCCACCTGGCGCTCCAGGTCCTTGGAGTAGAGGCTGAGCTGCTCCTGGGCCAGGCGGAGCTGCTCCTCGGCCCGCTTGCGCTGGGTGACGTCCACCACCACCGCCAGGGAGCGCTGTATGTAGCCGTCGACGTCGCGCTCGGCGATGGCCGAGAGCAAGACGTCCATGAGCGAGCCGTCCTTGCACACGAACTGATAGGGCACGTCGCGCAGCGAGCCGGTGCGGAAGAACAGGGGCTGGTTGCGCTGGTGGTATTGCTGGCGCGACTGGGGGCTCAGGAAGTCGGTCAGCGGCTGGCCGATGACCTCCTCGGAGGCGTAGCCCAGGGCCTCGCACCAGTGGTTGCTGACGCTGACCAGACAGCCCTGGTGATCGATGGAGTGCAGCATGGCCGGGGTGTGCTGGTAGAGGCCGCGGTAGCGCTCCTCGCTGCGCCGCAGTTCCACCTCGGCGTTGGTGCGGCGCTTGATTTCGGTGTTGGCCCGGCGGTTGAGATAGCCGGCCGTCAATCCGGCCAGCAGGCAGAGGGTGAAGACCAATAGCCCGGTGGTCTTGATCAGGGGATCGAAAAGCCCCTCGCGCACCTGCTCCAGTTCCTGGAGATGGATGACCTTCCAGCCGGGCTGGCTGTCCAGCTCACGGGAATAGACCAGGTAGCGATGCCCCCGGCGGTCCTCCACCTGCTCGTTGTCCAGCACCCGGCTGCCCCCCCAGGTCCAGGGGCCCTCGCCGAACTGGCGCGACTCGCTCAGGGTCTCCTCCTCTTGGGGGGTAAGCTTGTGCAGGCTGGTGAAGAGCCAGTCCGGGCGGTTGGCCCCAAAGATCACCCCGAAGGGGCCGGTGAGCAGGGTCACGCCCTCATCGGAGGAGCCCAGGATGTCCTTTTCCATCAGCTCGATGGAGGCCTTGATCACCACCACCCCCACGGGCGACTCCTCCTGGGGGGCGTCGTAGACGGGGTAGCTGGAGTAGGCCCCGCGTTTCTTGGAGGTCATGCCCATGGCCAGATAGTTGGAGGAGAGCCCCTGCATGGCCTGCTGGAAATAGGGGCGGAAGGAAAAATTCTGGCCCATGAAGGAGTCGATGGCGAAGCGGTTGCTGGAGGCTATGGTGGTGCCGCTCTGGTCCAGGAGATAGATCACGTCCTCTTCCAGGGCGCCGCGCACCAGGTCCAGGAGCAGGTTGGCCCGCTCCACGTTCTCAGGCGTGGGGGTGGTCAAGGCGCGCTCGATCTCGGGCAGCCCGGCCAGGATGCGCACCGGCTTGAGGTTGCCGGCCAGGAAGGACTCGATCTGGTTCTTGACCGTGACCGTGTGCAAGGAGGCCCGCCGCCGGGCCAGCAGGGATTCGGACTCGCTCAGGGAGAAGAAATAATAGAACCCGCTGACCGTGATGGAGATCAGGGCCAGCAGGGTCAACACCAGGATGATGGAGCGCAGCCTCATGGCCATCCTTGCCCGCCGGGCGCGGGGAGATGCGGCGCGGCGCCCCGCGCCGGTGATCCGCTGGCTGCTAGAGTAGCATTGCCGCCGGGCCGGCCACAACCGTGGCGGCCAGGCCTTGAATTTTCACCACCCCCGCTAGCCCGCCGCGGGAGCCGCCAGCACCGGCCAGCACCGCACCGCCCATCGACCCGTTTATGCCCTGCCGGGGGCACCCGACGCCCAACCATTTTTTTGCGCTACTCGCCCGCCACGGGAGCCGCCAGCCCCGGCCAACGCCACACCCTCTATCGACCCGTTTATGCCCTGCCGGGGGCACCCGACGCCCAACCATTTTTTGCGCTACTCGCCCGCCACGGGAGCCGCCAGCCCCGGCCAACGCCACACCCTCTATCGACCCGTTTATGCCCTGCCGGGGGCACCCGGCCGACCCGTTATCGCCCCGCCGGGGGCACCCGACGAGAGGGTGCCCCAGAGGCCGCCGGCCACGATGAGGCCGCCAAAGATTAGGTGGATGGCGGTGAGGGGCTCGCCCAGGGTCCAGGCGGCCAGGAGCACCCCGTAGAGCGGCAGGGTGTTGTAGAAGACCATGACCCCGCCAGCGCCCAGGACCTGCACGGCCCGGTTCCAGCACCAGTAGCCGATGATGGTGGGCACGATGCAGATGTGGATCACGGCGGCCACGGTGGCGGGCCGGAGGTGGAAGGGCAGGTAGCGAAGCTCCACCAGGGCGGCGGCCAGCAACAGGGGCAGGGCCAAAAGGGTGGACAGACCGCTGGCCGACAGGGAGGAGCGGGTGCGCATCACCCGGCGGCCGATGACCGAGTATATGGCCCAGGTGATGGCGGCGCCCACCAGGAGCAGGTCGCCGGGATTGAACTTGAGGCTCAGGAGGAAATCCAGGGAGCCGCCGCAGATCAGCCCCACCACGCCCACCAGGCCCAAGAGGGCGCCGGCCTTCTGGCGGCGGCTCACCGGCTCGGCGATCATCACGCCGGCGATAAGGGCGGTGATCAGGGGCGAGAAGCCCTGAATGAGGGAGGAGTTTACGGCGGTGGAATAGTGCAGGCCCAGGTAGAGCAGGGGGCTGAAGACCGCCACCCCGCACAGGCCCATGGCCAGGAGCCACC
The DNA here is from genome assembly GCA_043804825.1 of Pseudomonadota bacterium. Classification (GTDB taxonomy): domain Bacteria; phylum Desulfobacterota; class Desulfarculia; order Desulfarculales; family Desulfarculaceae; genus JACRDC01. The sequence goes on along the minus strand of JAZDIQ010000106.1, from coordinate 29,277 downwards.
AGCGGTCCGCGCCCGGGCGGCGCTCCGGGGGAGGCTGGCGGCGCAGCAATATGGCGAACAAGGCCCCGGCGGCGCTGAAGCGCAGGGCGGTGAGGGTCAGGGGGCCGATGTCATCGCGCAAATAGCGCCCCAGCACGGCGTTGGTGGCCCAGGCCATGGTGGCCAGATTGACCAGAAGGATACCCTGGGCCTTGCCCCGCCACATCCCGGCGGCCCTCATGCCGCGATCCCTGGCGCTCAGGAGTTCATCTCTTCCAGCAGGGCGTCCTTTTCGCGCCACAGGTTGTTGAGCCATTCCTGTACCTGGGCGTTGGTGCCGTGTCCTTGGCCACCCTTGAGGAAAGGCAGGCTCTTCATGGAGATGTCCTCCACGATCACGCGCACGGTCTGGTGCTTGGAGCAGATGAAGTCCCAGAAGCCCTTGACGCCCTGGGGGTAGGCCACGGTGACGTTGAGCACCGAGTCCAGGTGGCCGCCCATGGCCTTGAAGGTGCGCGCGATGCCACCCACCTTGGGCTTGAGCAGGTGGGCGTAGGGCGATTCCTGCAAGGCGCGCTTGGCGGCGGTGACCCGCGAGCCCTCGGCGAAGACCATCACCGTGGTGGGCAGGAGCTTGAATTTTTCGCAGGCCTGGCTGATGGCCTTGAGGTCCCTCTTGGCCAGACTAGGGTTTTTCCTTAGCTTTTCCTTGCTGTAGCGCTCCAGGAAAGGGAAGTCCATCACCCACCAGGCCTGGCCCAGGAAGGGCATCCAGATCAGGCTTTTCTTGATGAAGAACTTGAGAAAGGGCACCCGCCCCAGCATGGCCTTTTGCAAGACCAGGATATCCATCCAGGATTGATGGTTGGCCACCAGTAGGTACCAGGCGTCCTTCTTGAGGCCGGCCAGGCCCTGAAACTCCCAGCGCACGCGGTTGACCAGGCGCAGGTTGAAGTTGTTCACGCAGATCCAGCAACTGGCCAGGGCCACGCTCAGGCGGCTGAAGGCCTGCTGGCAGACCCGCACCGGTATGGCCAGCTTGGGTATGGCCACCAGGAACAGCAGGGTGGTCCAGAACAGCGTGTTGAGCACATAGAGTGAGAGCGCGAGGCTGCCGCGCAAAACGTTCGCCGTGGCCAGGGGCATGGGTCTGTTTCCTGCCGGTTAGGGGGGAGGTGTGGTTATTAAAGCGCTTGTCTCTGGCTTGCCGCGCCAGGGCCGGCGGTGGGGGCCGTGGCGGCCCCTTAGCGGGTATCAAGGGATTCTATACCATTGTTTTGGCTGGCTGGCAGCCAAAATGAACGCCCCTCGGCGGCGGCCCCCGCGCCGAAACCAGGTGGCGGGCGGCCGGGGAAGCGCTTTTGTGCGCCAGCCCGGCGGGCAAGCCGCCTGGCGAGCCGCACCATGGAGGTCAAACCCGCGCCCCTGGGGCGCCTCTTGCCGGCAAGGAGAAGAATCATGCGCGCAAAGATTATCCTGGTCATCATGTTGCTGGCCCTGGGCGCCAGCGGTTGCGCCGGCGGCAGCCAGACCGTCACCACCAGCCTGGACCAGGGCGGCCAGCCGGTCAAGGTGGAGGCCCAGATCAGCGACCAAAAGGCCTGGATCGACGGGCAGGTGGCCCTGGCCGGCCAGGCCAAGCCCTTTCTGGAACTGAAGGTGCCGCCGGGCCGCGACCTGGTGCTGCCCGGCGGCACCGAGCTGCGCCTGTGGGGCCAGCCGGCGGGCTTCAAGCTGGAGCCCTACCAGGCCCCCTGGGAGCGGGTGCTCAACCGCTGGGGCGGGGCCCTGGTGGCCTCCGGCTCGGCGGGCTGGATGGTGCACGAGATGCGTCTGTTGGGCGAGGGCCTGGGCGGGCAGAGCCGCTACGTGCTCAACAACGTGGGCAACGGCAGCGGCAGTCCCTTTTCCTGGGAGAGCCAGAAGGGCCAGGGCTCGAGCCTGGGCGTGAACATGCCCACTACGACCACCACGACCACCACCCTTGGCGGCGATGACCACGGCGCGGGCGGGGCCGGGCAGTAAAGCGCGGAGCTAGGGCCGCGCGGGCGCTGGGGCCGCCAGCGGGGCCGCCAGGCGGTAGTAGTGCTCGGCCAGGTAGGAGCTGCGCACATAGGGTCCGGAGGCCACGGCGGCGAAGCCCATGGCCCGCGCCTGGTCCTCATAATCCTGAAAAGCCCGGGGCGGCACGTACTCCACCACCGGTTGATGCCCCGGGCCGGGGCTCAGATACTGACCCAGGGTCAAGAGGTCGCAGCCCACGGCGCGCAGCTGCTGGAGGGCCGCCAGCACCTCCCGGGGCTCCTCGCCCAGACCCAGCATCAGCCCGCTCTTGCTCAGCTGGGCCGGGTTGATCTGTTTGACCCGCGCCAGCAGTTCCAGGGAGCGGCGGAAGCCGGCCGCCGGGCGCAGGGCCGGGCTGAGGCGCTCCACGGTCTCCAGGTTGTGGGCCAACACCTGGGGCCGGGATTCCAAGAGCGTGGCCAGGGCGGCGGCCGAGCCCCTAAAATCGGGCACCAAAAGCTCCACCCCCACCCCCAGGCATTGCCCGCGCAGGGCACGCACCACCCGCGCCAGGTGGGCCGCGCCGCCATCGGGCAGGTCGTCGCGGGTCACCGAGGTTATCACCACGAATTGCAGGCCCATGGCCGCCACCTGCCGAGCCAGGCGCTCCGGCTCCTCCGGGTCCAGGGGTGCGGGGCGGCCCGTGGCCACGGCGCAGAAGCCGCAGTTGCGGGTGCAGACCGAGCCCATGACCAGAAAGGTGGCCACCCCCCGGCCGAAGCACTCGGCGCGGTTGGGGCAACGCCCCTCCTGGCAGATGGTGCCCAGGCCCTGGCGGGCCAACTGGGCCTCCAGGCCGGCCACCCCGCCGGCCGGGGGCAGGCGGCGGCGCAGCCAGGGGGGCTTGCGCGGGGGGGGATCAGGGGGCATGGCGCGGCTCTCCCGGGGCTGGTAAGAAAAAGGCGTGGCTCGCCGTTAGTATAACAAAACCACGCCCGGCCGGCCCGGACCTCGGAGGAACCAAGCATGGCCATCTACGAGTTCGAAGGCAAGAGGCCCCAGGTGCATGCCACGGCCTTTGTGCATCCCCAGGCGGTGCTGATCGGCCGGGTGGCCATCGCCGCCGACTGCTTCGTGGGGGCCGGCGCGGTGCTGCGCGGCGATTTCGGCAGCATCAGCATGGGCCAGGGCTCCAATATCCAAGAGAACGCCGTGGCTCACACCCACCAGGACGGGGCGGTGGTGCTGGACGCGGGGGTGATCGTGGGGCACGGAGCCATCCTGCACGACGCCCTCCTGGGCCAGCGCTCCTTTGTGGGCATGAACGCGGTGCTCCTGCCCGGGGTGGTGCTGGAGGAAGGCGCCATGGTGGCCGCCGGGGCGGTGCTGCCGGCGGGCATGCTGGTGCCGGCGGGCCAGATCGCCGCCGGCAACCCGGCCAGGCTGGGCAAAACCGTGAGCCCGGCCCTGCGCCAGCAGCTGGAGGAAGGCCTGGCCCTGTATCAAGGCCTGCCCCGGCGCTGCCTGGAGGGGCTCCGACGCCTGGATTAAAGCGTGGGCGCCTCACCTTGTCCTGGCAAGGTGCCCGCGCTATCATGAAATCAACTGGCCCAGGCCGCCCGGAGACCAAAACATGCCCCTCAATCCCCACGACGCCCAATTCCTCACCGCCGCGGTGCGCCCCAGCTCCTACCCGCCGCCGGGGCCGCCGGAGGTGGCCTTCGCCGGCCGCTCCAACGTGGGCAAGTCCTCGCTGATCAACACCCTGTTGCGCCGCAAGAAGCTGGTGCGCGTCTCCTCGCGGCCGGGCTGCACCCAGCAGATCAACTTCTTCAGCCTGGGCGGCGATCAGGCGCGCCTGGTGGATTTGCCGGGCTACGGCTTCGCCAAGGTGCCGCTGTCGGTCAAGGCCGGCTGGCGGCGCATGATCGAGTCCTACCTCACCGGCCGGCCCACCCTCAAGGGCGTGGTGGTGATCCTGGATATCAGGCGCGAGCCCTCGGCCGAGGACCTGATGCTCCTGGAGTGGCTGAAATCCCTGGACCTGGCGGTGGTGCTGGCCCTGACCAAGGCCGACAAGCTCAGCCGCAACCAGGCCGCCGGCCGCCTGGCCAAGCTGCGGCCCGTCCTGAGCCCCTTCGACCAGCGGCCGGTGCTCTTCTCGGCCCTGAACGGCCAGGGGCGCGAGGAGATCTGGGCGCGCATGGGGGAGTTGGTGGATGGCCCCGAGACGCCCGCCGCCGAGCCTGCCACCGTTGATCCTCCCGTCGCAGACGCCTAAAGGCCAAGGGCGGGGTTGCTCCCCGCCCCGGCATCAAGAAAAGACAACGACCATTGGTCTTGTCAGGCGTCTTCCTTGGGCGCCACTGCGTTCAGATAATCGAAATACTCATCGGGCGGCAGCGGCTTCTTTTGGCCCTCGTTTCGGGCGGCCTCGGTGATGCTGGCGATTTTCTTGTCCAGGACAAACTGCAAGCACCTGGGCACGTGCCGGCCGAAGTGCCGGTATATCCTGATGCAGTTGTAACAATCCCCGTGCCACTCACATCTCAGGTTGGGGCAGGAGCATTCAGCGCAGGTGTCGGTCTGCAACATCTCCCGGATGTTCTTGACCGCGACCACGAATTCTTCCTTGGACATCATCATATCAATCCCCCCTGTTTTCCCAACGCCTGGTAGCCACAACCGCCAAAAGATAAGGGCGGGGTTGCTCCCCGCCCCTACTTATCGCGGCCACCTCTCCACGGAAGCCGCCGGCCTGGTCCCAAGCGGCAGCGCGCCTATCGACCCGTCTAAGCCCCGCCGGGGGCACCCGGCTGCCCGGGGGGGGGCGCATCATCCCCAATTTCACGCTTGTAGGCGCAGTCCTTGTTGGGGCAGCGGATGGACTGGCCCTGCTTGGCGATCTTGAGCACCAAAAAGGCGTGGCCGCAGTCGGGGCAGGGCTCGTCCAGGGGGCGGTCCCAGGAGGCGTAGTCGCACTTGGGATAGTTGTCGCAGCCGTAGAAGACCTTGCCCCGGTGGGAGCGCTTCTCCACCAGATCGCCGCCGCACTGCGGACAGGCCACGCCCACGGGCAGGCCCCGGCTGTAGCGGCACTTGGGATAGCCCGAGCAGGAGATGAAACGCCCGCCGCTGCGCGTGGGCTTGATCACCAACTGGCCGCCGCACTTGGGGCAGGGCTCGCCGAAGGCCTCCGGCTGGGCCTTTTCCACGGGATTGCCCTCGGCGTCCACCTCCAGCACGTTCTTGCACTTGGGGTAGGCGCTACAGGCCAGGAAGGGGCCGTACTTGCCCTTCTTGTACTGCATGGGCTGGCCACACTTGTCACAGACCAGGCCGGAGTCCGGGGCGGGCTCGGCGATGACCAAGCCGCCCCGCTCGTCGCGGGTGAAGTCGCGGGTGGTCTTGCAAGCCGGGTAGGCATTGCAGGCCAGGAATTCGCCGTGCTTGCCCAGGCGGATGGACATGGGGCCGCCGCAGTCGGGGCACTTGACGTCGGTGGGCAGGCCCTTGCCCTTGATCTGGCGCATGTTCTTGGCCGCCAGCTTGAGCGCCACGGCGAAGGGGCCGTAGAAGTCCTTGAGCAGGGCCTTCCACTGCTGCTTGCCCTCCTCCACCTGGTCCAGGGCGCGCTCCAGGCCGGCGGTGAAGTCCACCTCCATCACCTGGGGGAAGCTCTCCACCAACAGGTCGCTGACCACCATGCCCAGGGGCGTGGGCACCAGGTGGCGGCGGGCCTTGGAGAGCTTCTCGCTGGCGCTCTTGGCCACGTATTCCTTGTCCTGGATGGTGGAAAGAATGGCGGCATAGGTGCTGGGCCGGCCGATGCCCTTCTCTTCCAGTTCCTTGACCAGGCTGGCCTCGGTGAAGCGCGGCGGGGGCTGGGTGAAGTGCTGCTTGGGGGTGACGGCCCCCTGCTTGAGCTTCTGGCCCTCTTTCAGCACCGGCAAGAGGCCCTCCTGGGGCGTCTCCTCGCCGCCGGCCGCGCCGTTTTTGGAGCCTTCGTCCTTGTCCTCCACGTAGACGGCCGTGAAGCCCTTGAATTTGAGCGCCTGACCGCTGGCTTTGAGCAGGCCGCTGCCGGCGGCGATGTCGGCCAGGGTCTGATCGAAGAGGGCCGGGGCCATCTGGCAGGCCAGGAAGCGATTGTAGATCAGGCGGTAGAGGCCCAGCTCGCTCTTCTTGAGGTAAGGGGCCATGGCCTCGGGCGCGCGGAAGGCCGAGGTGGGGCGGATGGCCTCGTGGGCCTGCTGGGCCGTGGCCCGCGACTGGTAGACATTGGGCTTGGCGGGCACATAGTCCGGGCCGAAGCGGTGGGCGATGAGCTGGCGGGCCTCCTGCACGGCCTCGTCGGCCAGGCGGGTGGAGTCGGTACGCATGTAGGTGATCAGACCCATGGCCCCCTGGTCGGTATCCATGCCCTCATACAGGCGCTGGGCGATGGACATGGTCTCCTTGGGGGCCAGGCCCAGCTTGCGGAAGGCCTCCTGTTGCAGGGTGGAGGTGATGAAGGGGGCTGACGGCGTTTGGCGGCGCTCGCGGGTGACGACCTTCTCCACCACGAAGTCCTGGCCCTCGATGGCCTGAACCCCGGCCAGGGCTTCCTGCTCGTTCTTGGGCTCGAACTTGCCATCGCCCACCCGGGCCAGGCGGGCCAGGAAGGGCGGCGGGCTGTCGGCGGATAGCTCGGCTCCCACCGTCCAATACTCCTGGGGCACGAAGCCCAGCACCAGGCGCTCGCGCTCCACCACCAGGCGCAGGGCCACCGACTGCACCCGGCCGGCCGAGAGCCCGCGCTTGACCTTGTCCCACAGGATGGGGCTGATCTGGTAGCCAACCAGGCGGTCCAGCACCCGGCGAGCCTGCTGGCTGTCATAGAGGGCCTGGTCCAGGCGGGCCGGGGCGGCCACGGCCTTGGTGATGGCCCCCTTGGTCAGCTCGTGAAAAAGCACCCGGTGGAAGCGCTCGGGCTTGCCGCCCAGTTGCTCGGCGATGTGCCAGGCGATGGCCTCGCCCTCGCGGTCGGGGTCGGGGGCCAGGTAGATGTGCTCGGCCTTGGCGGCGGCCTTCTTAAGGTCCTTGACCACCGCCTCCTTGCCCTTGATCACCTCGTACTCGGGCTGGAAATCGCCCTGGATGTCCACACCCAGGCGGCTGGGGGGCAAATCCACCACGTGGCCCACCGAGGCCTTGACCTCGAAGTCGGGGCCTAGATATTTTTTGAGCGTGCGGGCCTTGGCCGGCGATTCCACTATCAGAAGAGACTTGGGCATAAGCGTCGTCTATCCCGGAAGCCCAATGGGGGCTCCCTCCTTGCCGGCGCGGGGTGGGGGTTCCATCCCGGCCGGGACCGTGAAAAATATGGCCACCCCCATATTGGGGGCGTCAGCTACGAATATAATGCTTGCCCGGCCGTTGGTCCACCAGGCCGGCCATTTCCAGGTTGACCAACAGGGCGGTGACCTCCTGGGGCTTGAGCCCGCTCTCGCGCACCAGGAGGTCCACGTGCACCGGCGCCGGCCCCAGCAGCGCCAGCAGCTCGGCGGCCGGCGCGGGCAGCTCCGGGGGGTCGGCCGGGGCCTGGGCGGCCTGCTCCAGCAGGGGCGGCAGGGCGCCCGGGGCCAGGAGGTCCTGGGCGCTGGTCAACAGGCGCGCGCCCTGGCGGATCAGCTCGTGGCAGCCCTGGGATTGCGGCGTGCCCACCGGCCCGGGCACCGCCAGCACCTCGCGGTTCTGGTCCAGGGCGTGGCGGGCGGTGATGAGCGAGCCACTCTTGATCCCCGCCTCCACCACCACCACGGCCCGGGAGAGCCCGCTTATCAAGCGGTTGCGCACCGGGAAATTGCCGGCCAGGGGCCGGGTGCCCAGGGGAAACTCGCTGATCACGGCGCCCTTTTGGGCCAGGGCCGTGGTCAGGCGGGCGTTCTCCGGGGGATAGATGATATTGAGCCCCGCGCCCAGCACCCCCACCGAATGCCCGCCGGCCGCCAGGGCCGCCTGGTGGGCCACGGTGTCCACCCCCCGCGCCAGGCCGGAGATGACGCTAACGCCGGCTCGCGCCAGGTCCCGCGCCAGGTCCTCGGCCACCCGGCGGCCGTAGGGGGTCATGTCCCGGGAGCCCACCAGGGCCACCCCGCCCGGCCGGCAGCCAGCCAGATCGCCGCGCACGAACAACAGGGGCGGGGGGGCGTAGATGCGGCTGAGCAGCGGCGGGTACTCGGGGTCCAGCAGGGTGACCACCCGGCCGCCCAGGGCCTCCAGGCGCTCCAGCTCGCGCTCGGGCCGGGCGCCGAAGGCCTTGCCGTGCACGGCCACGGCCACCTCTTCCTTGAGGCCGGCCACGGCGCACAAGGCCTTGAGCGGCGCGCTTAAGACCGCCCCCGGCGAGCCGAAGGCCCTCCGCAAGCGGTCGAAGGTGACGCTGCCCACCCCGGGAATGAGCCTCAGGCCCAACCAATCCAGGATTTCCTGCCTCGCGCCTGCCATGCCAAGCCCCCTGGGCTCCAGAGGCTAACACCATCGCAGCAATCGTCAAGGCTATTTTGCCGGAACCAGGCCGAACCGCCAGCCATGGACCGCCAGGCGGCCAAAGTTTTGCTTGTGGAGGCCAGGCCGGGCAATTAGAATGATTATCTAGCTATCTACTTAAAATCTGGCTTCAAACCTCACGGGACCCTGGCGGGCTCCGCCAGGGTCTCCAGCCCGGAGAAGAAAATGAAAAAAATATTGGCGCTTGTGTGCCTGTGCACCCTGTCCCTGACCCTGGCCGGCGCGGCCCTGGCCATGGAGTTCTCCGCCGACGTGATCCGCAAGGGCATGGGCCAGGAGAGCACCAGCAAGTTCTATATCAAGGATAAGAAGATGCGCATGGACAACATGGCCGGCCCCATGGGTCCGGGCTTCAGCATCGTGCGTCAGGACAAGCAGGTGATGTGGATGGTCAGTCCCGCCCAAAAAAGCTACTTCGAGATGCCCTTGCAGGGTCCGGCCGCCATGTCCCCGCCCACGCAGGGCGATGAAAAGCTGCCCGGCGAGGTGAGCCGCAAGGAACTGGGCAAGGAGGTGATCGACGGCCACCCCTGCATAAAGTACGAGATCGCCTACCAGGCAGGCGGCCAGGACATGCGCATCCACCAGTGGCTGGCCCAGGACCTCAAGCTGCCGGTGAGGACCGCGGCGGTGGACGGCTCCTGGAGCATGGAATACAAGAACATCAACAAGGGACCCCAGCCCGACAGCCTCTTCGAGGTGCCCGCCGGCTTCCAGAAGGCCTCCATGCCCGGCTTCGGCCCGGGCATGGGCCAGGGCATGCGTCCGGGCCGGGGCCAGGGCGGCATGCGCCCGGGCATGGGCCAGGGACAAGGCCAAGGCATGGGGCAGGGCATGGGCGCCGGACAGGATGACGACTAGGCCACTGCCCGCCTGGCCGTGCCCCTTGGCCCGCCTAGCCCGCCGGGCGGGCCGGGCGGCGACCGCCCTGTTCCTGGCCCTGGCCGCGCTGTCGGGGGTCTGGCCCGGGCCGGCCCTGGGGGCCGAGGCCCTGCCGCCCACCCCCTGGCACCTGGCGGTGGTGGTGGATTGCTCGGCGGGCATGACCGAGCCCTGGCTGGGGGCCACTCGCCTGGAGCTTATCGAGCCCGCCTTGCAGACCGAGCTCTATAGCCTGCCCCTCAGGGCCGTGGCGGGGGTCTGGGTGGTGGGCGGCGGGCCGGGCCAGGCCCGGGAGTTCATCGCGCCCCGGCCTTCCCTGGAATTGCGCGACACCAACCTGGTGCTGCCGCGCCTGGGCGGGACGGCCGACCTGGCGGCTGGTCTGGGCCTGGCCCTGGGCTGGCTCAAGGGCCACCAGCCCGGCGCCCTGCTGGTGATCAGCGGCGATTTGGCGCGGCCCTTGGCGTCCTGGCCGCCGCCGGGGGCGCCGGAGGCCTTCCGCCATGCCCTGGCCCTGGCGCCCCGGGATGCCGGCCAAGAGGCCCTGCAGGAGCTGGCGCTCAGGGGCGGAGGGGCCTATTTTCGGGTGGCCAAGGTCGACCAGGTCGCCCCGTTGCTGCACCGGGCCGTGCTGGTGGCCTTGAGCCCGGCCAGCCTCTTGGTGCTGGCCCACGACTCGGACAACCGACCCCAGTCCCTGGTCTACACCCTGGGACGCCGCGATCAGCTGGCCCTGGACCGCCAGGGCCTCAGCGGTCGGCCCTGCCAACTGCTGCCCGGGGTCTACCAGGTGGGCTGGCCGGCCGGCCACGCCCTGGGTCCGGCCAAGCCCCCGGCCCTGGCCAGCGTGGCCGTGGGCGGCCAGACCAGGCTGTGGACCGGCGGCACGGGCCGGCTGATGATCAAGGCCCTGGACCCCCAGGGGCGGGAACTGCCCTGGGCGGCCTCGGTGTCCAACCTGGACACCGGCAAGGTGGAGGTGCCCGAGAAGCGCACCCCCTTTGAGGCGGTGCTGCCGGCGGGGGTCTACCGGGTCAAGATACCCCGCCCGGCCCTGACCTGGACCGTGGAACTGGGCGCCGACAAGCGCGTGGACCTGGTGACCGGCCCCCAGGGCAGCCTGAACATCGCCCTGAACGGACCCAGCGGCCCCTGGCGGGTGCCCTTCAATCTGGAAGACAAGTTGGGGCTCCGGCCCGGCGGCACCGGCTACACCGGCAGCGCCATGCCGCTGCTGCCGGGCCTGTACCGCGTGCAGGTCCAGGTGGTGCCGGCCTGGGAGCGGGAGTTTCGCCTGGCCCCCGGCCAGGACCTGCGCCTGGAGATGCCCTCCGTGGGGGGCATCCTGGTGCGCCGCGACAAGGCCGGCCTGAGCCAGAGCTATCAGGTGCTGGACACCGGGGAGCGCCCGCTGGCCACGGGCATCGGCGACCGGCCACTGCCGGTGCTGCCTGGCCGCTATCTATTGTATTTCCCCAATCAGGCCGCCACGCTGCCCGTGGAGGTCCAGGCCGGGGGGCTAACGGCCCTGGATCCTCCCCTCAGCGCAAGCGCGCATTGACATTGGCTCGGCGAGTGCGGTAACCTTCGTTCGCGCCCGCCCGCGCAAACCCGGACAACAGGGGGTTAGAATCACCCCTGAAGGAGGATCTATGGCCGAGGACCTAGGAGCCCGCCCCTGGTACGGTGACTGGCCCGTGGGCGTGCCCAAGATGATCGACATCCCCGACATAAGCCTGGGCGACCTGTTACGCGACGCCGCCAACCGCTACCCCGATCAAAAAGCCCTGATCTTTCTGGATTCGGTGATCACCTACCGCCAGTTGGATGAGTTGGTGGACCGCCTGGCCACGGCCTTCCACAATCTGGGGCTGGTCAAGGGCGACGTGGTGGCCATGATGCTGCCCAACTCCCATCAATTCGTGGTCACCTTCTACGCCTGTCAGCGCCTGGGGTTGGCCGCCACGGCCATCAACCCCACCTACAAGCCCCTGGAGATCAAGCACCAGCTCAACGACTCCGGGGCCAAGGCCTTCGTGGTGCTGGACTCGGTCTACCCGGCGGCCGACAAGGTGATGGGCCAGACCAAGGTCAAGCACCTGATCGGCACCAACATCGTGGACCTGGCGGGCCTGAGCCCGTTAAAAAAATTCCTGGGCAAGCTGCTCAAGAAGATACCCTCGGCCCCCATGCCCGCCCACGCCCTCAAGTTCACCGACCTGATCAAGACCGCGCCCCAGGTGCCCCAGGTGGCGGTGGACGCGGCCAATGACATCGCGGTGCTGCAATACACCGGCGGCACCACCGGCACCCCCAAGGGCGGCATGCTCACGGCCCGGAACCTGGTCTCCAACGCCCTGATGGGCAAGGCCTGGATCGGCGAGGACCTGCCGGCCAACAGCGGCTACGTGGGCATGCTGCCCCTGTTCCACGTCTTTGCCATGACCTGCGTCATGAACGTGGCCGTGGCCACCGGCGGCTTCCAGCTCCTGTTCCCCCGGCCGCCGGATTCCATGCTGGAGTGGGCGGCCCAGATACAGAAATGGGGCCAGGGCAACCAGTTGGTCATGCCGGGCGTGGCGGTCTTGTTCAACAAGATCAGCCATACCCAGGGCCTGGAGCAATACGACCTCAGCCCCTTGATCAAGTGCATGTCCGGCGCCGGGCCCTTGCCGCGCGAGGTGCAACTGGCCTTTGAGAAGAAGACCGGCGCCATGGTGGTGGAGGGTTACGGGCTCACCGAGTCCTCGCCCGTGGTCACCGCCAACCCCTTCAAGCTGCCCGAGGGCAAGGAGAGGGTCATGGGGTCCATCGGCCTGCCCTTCCCCAATACCGACGCCAAGATCATGGACCTGGAGACCGGCGAGAAGCTGATGCCCTTGGGCCCCGAGGGCGTGGGCGAGCTGTGCGTCAAGGGTCCCCAGGTGATGAAGGGCTACTACAACCGCCCCGAGGAGACCGCCCGCACCATCCGCGACGGCTGGCTCTACACCGGCGACATCGCCTACATGGACGAGCGCGGCTGGATATTCATCATGGACCGGGCCAAGGACCTGGTGAAGCACAAGGGCTACAGCGTCTTCCCCAAGGAAGTGGAGGACTACCTGTTCTCCCACCCCGACATTCTGGAGGTGGCGGTGGTGGGCCTGCCCCATCCCAAGGTGGGCGAGATACTCAAGGCCTTCGTGGTGCTCAAGCCCGAGAGCGTGGGCAAGGTCACGGAAGAGGAGATCATCGCCTGGTGCCAGGAAAACATGACCCGCTACAAGGTGCCCTCGCTGGTGGAGTTCCGCCAGGACCTGCCCAAGACCATGGTGGGCAAGGTGCTGCGCCGGGTGCTCAAGGACGAGGAACTGGGCAAGGCCCAGCAGTAAGGACCGGCCCCGCCGCCAGCGGGCATTAAGCAGCCTTATACACCGGGGGAGCTTCCGACCAGGAGGCTCCCCCGTCTACGTGTATACTTGAACGCGATACGCCGGGAGTCGCCGGCGCGGGCCAGAATCTTGGCGCCAACCGACCCGTATCAGCCCGTGGGGGGCACCCCACCCGACCCATACAGACCCCATGGGGAGCACCCGGCCATTGCGGCTAAATGATCCAGAAGGCTCACCGGGAGCCGCCGACGCTGGTCAAAACCACGACGGCAACCCACCCAACCCGTATCAGACCCGCGGGGACGCCCCTCCCCTGGGCCTGTACATCCACCTGCCCTTCTGCGCCAGCCGCTGCCCCTACTGCGACTTCTTCGCCCTGCGCCACGCGGCCGGTCCGGCCCGGGCGCTGATTCCGGCCCTCTTGCGCCACCTGGAGATGATCGCGCCCCTGGCCGGGGGGCGCCTGCTGGATCATGTCTACCTGGGCGGCGGCACCCCCAGCCTGCTGCCCGCCGCGCGCATCGCCCAGTTGTTGGAGGGCGCGCGCCGCCATGTGGGCCTGGCCCTTGGCTGCGAGGTCTCCTTGGAGGCCAACCCCGGCACCCTGAGCCGGGGCAAGCTGGCGGCCCTCTTGGCCGCCGGGGTCAACCGCCTGAGCCTGGGCGTCCAGAGTTTCCAACCAGGACTGCTGCGGGCCCTGGGCCGGCGCCACACCCCGGCCGACACCCGCCGGGCCGTGTCCCAGGCCCGCGCCGCCGGTTTTAGCAACCTGAGCCTGGATTTGATGTACGGCCTGCCCGGCCAGGACTTGGCCCTGGCCAGGGCCGACATCCTGGCGGCCCTGGAGTTGGGACCGGAGCATGTGTCGCTCTACGAATTGACCCTGGCGGAGCACACGCCCCTGGGCCAGGCCCTGGTCAAGGGCCGCCCCCCCTTGCCCTCGGAGGACGCCCTGTTGGCCATGGAGGACCAGGCCCTGGCGATGCTGGAGACCGCTGGTTTAAAACGCTACGAGGTCAGCAACTTCGCCCGGCCGGGGCGGGAGTGCCGGCACAACCGGGACACCTGGCGGGGCGGGGACTACCTGGCCCTGGGGCCGGGCGCCCACAGCCACCTGGCCGGCCGGCGCTGGGCCTGGCTGCCCGACGTGGAGGCCTATGTGGCGGGGGTGAAGGCGGGCCGGCCGCCCCTGGAGTTCAGCGAGGAGCTAACTCCGGCCCAACGCGGCCTGGAGCTTATGATGCTGGGCCTGCGCACCGAGGAAGGCGTGGACCTGACGCGGCTGCGAGACCTCTTGGGGCGCGACCCGCGTCTGGCCTGGCAAGAGCCCCTGGCCCGGCTGCTGGAGCGAGGTTGGGCGCGTCTGGCGGGAGGACGCCTGCGGCCCACGCCCCGGGGCTTGCGCATGGCCGACGCGGCGGCGGCCATGTTCGTTTGAGGTGAGGGGCCAGGCCCGCCGCCACCAACCCCGCGCCCCCCTACAGCTTGTCTCCCGGCCCCCGGCCTTTGGCGCGCAGCCAATCGCCCAGGCGCACCACCACCCCCCGCCGACCAGCGCTGATTATCAGGTCCTCCAAGAGGGCCAACACCAGGCGCAGACGCCCCGCGTCCCCGTCCGACAGGCGGCGGCCCTGGACATGGCGCAGGGCCATATCCAGCAGCCTACGCCGGCCCAGGACGGCCAGGGCCGTGCCCAAACCCAAGCCAGCCAGAAATACCCACCAGGGGCCATGTCCCGCGCCCTCGGCCGCCGCTGGCGGCGCCTGGCCAAAGGGAGGCCCCGCCAGCGGCGCCGGTGTCACGCCGGCGGCGCAGGCATTGAGTAACAGGACCAGGCAAGCAATGAGCAGCAGGCGAAACAGCATCTCCACTCCAGGCCCTCGAGGTGGGGGTCTGGCGTCAGGGATGCAAGTAGCCCGCCGTGGCGGACTGGTGTCCATAATCCAGAAAAGTTAGGTGGTTGGCTTGCGGAAGCGACCCCGGCCGCCCCGCTGTTTCGGCAGGGCGGCCGGGTGTTACGGTAGGCAGGCCCCGGCTATTCGCTGTCGTAGTCGGGGCGCTCGCGGGCCATGGCCAGGGCCGAGGTGGTCACCGCCGCCTGGCGGGCCACGGCCTCGTGGGTGTCTCCCAAAAGGGCGGCCGCCGCCTCCAAGGCGCTGGCGGCCTTCAAGTTGGCCAGGGCCGAGAGGCAGGCCTGGCGCACGCTGGGCTCGCGGTCGGCCAGGCCCCGGGTCAGGGCCTGCACCAGGATGGGCTCGCGGCTCTTGGTGTTGCCCAGGGCGATGGCCGCCACCCGGCGCACCTCGGCCTCGTCATCGTCCATGAGCCCGGACAAGGGGCCGATGCCCTGGCGGTCCTTGATGTGGTTGAGGGCGATGGCCGCCTCCTTGCGCACATCCTTGTCGGCATCGCCCAGCAGGGCCAAGAGCCCGGACAGGGCCGAGGTTTCGCGCAGGCGTCCCAGGCAGGCGGCGGCGTTCTTGCGCACCACGGGGTCGGCGTGGCCAAGTAGCTCGACCATGCGCTCGCGTCCCACGCTGGCCTCCAGGTTGGCCAGGCCGGCCATGGCCGCGCCCAGCAAGGCCGGCTGGTCAGCCCCCAGGGCGGCCAGCAGCGCGTCCTGGGTGATGGCTGGCTCGATGCGGTTAAGGGCCACGGCCGCGGCCCGGCGCACCTCGGGATGGCTCTCCTCGCCGCTGGGCTCGGCGGCGGCCTTGCCCGTCTCGGCGGCGGCGGTGAGCATCTTCTGGCGCAGGTCGGTCTCGGAGGCCTTCAAGAGCCGGCGTAAAAAGGGCACCGCTCCCTTGGAGCCGATCAGTCCCAGGGCCTTGGCCGCCTCGGCCTGCACCTGCCAGGCCTTGTTGCCCAGGGCCTTCAAGAGGCCGCGCTCGGCCTGATTGAGCCCTCGCAGCCCCGCCATGATGCAGGCCGCCCGCACCAGGTTGGGGTCTTCCTTGTCCAGGGTCTCCAGGATCATGGTATCCAAATCTTGCGCCATGCCGCCTCCACTGCATCGTCCCAGGCCGGGGACGCGCTTAACACCCGCGCCGTTTTTTTCATCAGGATTATGGCTGTCATCCATCTTCCCCGAATCAATGCCCTATTGTCAAAGGACAAAAAATGGGGCCGCCAGGCGGCGCGCGCCACCGCCAAAAGCGAGGGCGGGGATGAACCCCGCCCTCGCCCCTGCCAGATGGCAACCTAATCACCTCCCGAGCCTTGCAACGGGAGCCGTCGGCGCTAGTCATTGAGCGCACGCCAACCGACCCGTGCATGCCCCGCCGGGGGGACCCGGCTAGGCCAGGCGGCCGGCCACCAGCTCCGTGATGTCCAGCACCTTGATCTTGCCGACCTTTTCCTTGCGGGCCCGGGCGGCGGCCTGGTTGAGAGAATTCTTGCAGGAGGGGCAGGCGCTCACCACCGCCTCGGCGCCCAAGGCGATGGCCTGCTTGATGCGCTCGAAGGCGATGTCGCCGCCCAGCTGGTTGTCAAAGGCCTTGACCCCGCCACCGCCGCCGCAGCACTTGGCCAGGGCGCGGTTCTGGGTAAATTCCATCAGCTCCACGCCGGGCAGGGCCTTGATGACGTTGCGCGGCGGCTCGTAGATGCCCAGGTGGCGTCCCAGGTCGCAGGGGTCGTGGTAGATGGCCTTGAGGGGCTCGGCCTGATCCTTGAACTTGAGCGCGCCCTCGTTGATCAGCCGCTCCATCAACGTCACCACGTGCTCGGCTTGGTAGTCGCCCTTGAAGCCCTTGTGGGGGTAGAGATCGTCAAATGTCTTGTGGCAGCCGGCGCAGGTGGTCAGAAGGCTCTGGCAGCCGCTGGCCGTAAACTGCGCCACATTGTTGGCGGCCAGCTTGCCAAAGGTCTCCAGGTCGCCCACCAGGTAGGCCAGGTAGCCGCAGCAATTCTCCTCCTGGCCCAGGGTGGTGAAGTCGATGCCCGCGGCGTTCAGGATTTTCATCACGCTGGGGATGATCTTCACGTCCTGATAGGAGGCGCTGCAACCCAAGTGGAGGAGCGTGGAGGCCTTTTCCTTGGCCACGAAGCTGGCCGGGTAGGAGTCCACGCGGGTGGCCTTGGGCTGGGCATAGGGGTTGCCCATCTCGATCATGTCGCTCATCAGCTTCTTGAAGACCTCGGGCAAAAAACCCTCGCTCACCAGACGTTGGCGGGCGGCCTGCACGATGGCCGCCACGTTGACCTGGGCCGGGCAGGTGAACTTGCAGTTGAGGCACATCATGCACTGATAGAGACGCTCGCCCATCTCGGCGCTGGCCTGGGCCTGGCCGGTCAAGAGCGAGAAGGCGTAGGTCACGCGGCCGCGGGCGTTCAAGCCCTCCAGGTCGGTCTGGGCATAGGTGGGGCAGCCCAGGCGGCAGAAACCGCACTGGATGCAGGCCACGATCTCGCTGTCCACCTCGCCGAAGGAGCTTACCTGGGGCGCGGCGGCGCGCAGGGGCTCGAAGCCCGAGCGGTCGAAGATGTCGGTGATGGAGCCCTTGAGGCCCAGCTTGCCGGGGTTCAATATGCCCGCCGGGTCCAGGGCGTCCTTGATGGCCTGCATGACCTTGATGGCCTCGTCGCCGATCTCGCGGCCGATGAAGGGGGCCTTGGCCAGGCCCACGCCGTGCTCGGCGCTCATGGTGCCGCCCATGCCGGCGGTCAGTTCCACCAGCTCCCACACGATGGCCTTGATGGCCGCCCACTCCTGGGCGTTTTTCACGTCCATGACAAAGGTGGCGTGCAGGTTGCCGTCGCCGATGTGGCCGAAGGTGGCGATCTTGAAGCCGTGCTTTTGGCCTATGGCCTGAATCTGCTTGATGGTCTCGGGAATCTTGGTCATGGGCACGCCCAGGTCTTCCATGACCGGCACCAGGCGATAGCCGGGCTTCAAGCGGCTCATGGCCGGCACCAGCTTGTGGCGGGCCTCCCACAGGGGGGCCTTGACCGCCGGGTCGTCGGTCCAGTTGTGGGCGATGACCCCGTGGCGGCCGGCCACCTGATTGACCTTTTCCACGTACTCGGCCACGGCGGCCTTGTGGCCGTCGATCTCCATCATGATCATGCAGCCCACGCCCTCGGTGGGCACCAGGCCGATGGCCTTCTTGAGCACCTCGATGGACATGTCGTCCAGTATCTCGCAGGTGGAGATGGGGATGCCCGAGGTGAGCATCTCGGTGACGGCGGCGCCGGCGCTGTCGATGTCCGGGAACTCCAGGCGGGCGCTGATGGCGTATTCGGGCAGGGGCATGATCTTCAGCGTGGCCTCGGTGATCACCCCCAGGGTGCCCTCGCTGGAGCAGAACAGGTGGGTCAGGTCGTAGCCGTTGCTGAACTTGGGGGCCTTGGAGCCGGTCTTGACCACCCGGCCGTCGGCCAGCACCACGATCAGCCCCATGACGAAGTCCTTGGTGGTGCCGTACTTGATGGCCCGGATGCCGCTGGCGTTGGTGTTGATCATGCCGCCCAGGGTGGCGATGGCCGCCGAGCCCGGGTCGGGCGGGAAGAAGTACTTGTCCTTGGCCAGGACGGCGTTCAAGGACCCGCAGACCAGGCCCGGCTGCACCCGCACGTAGTGGTCGGCCAGATTGACCTCCAGGACCTGGTTCATGCGGATGAGATTGAGCAGCACGCCGCCCTGGGTGGCCAGCACCGCGCCGGTGACACTGGTGCCGCCACCCCGGGGGATGACCGGAGTCCCCGCCTCATGGCAGGCCTGCATCACTTGCGCTACCTGCTCGGTGCTGGTGGGGAAGACCACCATGTCCGGGGCGCCCATGTGCACGCTCATGTCCCGGCTATAGCTCAGGCAGTCCACCTGGCTGGTGATGACGTTCTCGGCCCCCACGATCTCGCCTAGTCGGGTGCTCAGGTCCATGCTGTTAACCTCCCAGTCCGGGTAACGCCCGTTCCCGGACCCGCTGAAAAAACCAGGGAGGGGCCGTCCCCTCCCCGCTCACATTAAATCAGGCGCCAAAGGTGCGGGCGCATAGGCCCACACCTCCCGTCCCGCCACGATAGCAACCCAAAAGCCCCATGGCCCTTACTTCTGCTCGCTTTCCATCTTGGCGATCTCGCCCTCCACCCAGGCCTGGTAGGCGTCCACCCGCATCAAGCCCGCCAGTTCGGCATCCAGATCGCTGGGGGTGATCTTGCAGACCCAGCCCGCCCCGTAGCAGTCCTGGTTGATCAACTCGGGCTCGTCCTCCAAGGCCTCGTTGCCCTCTTTGATCTCGCCGCTGACCACCGCGTAGACCCGCCCCACCCACTTGCCGCTCTCGATGGAGCCGAAGGGTTTACCCTGGGTGACCTCGTCGCCCTCGCCGGGCACGTCCACGAAGGTGATCTCGCCGGCCAGCTTCTGGGTAAGGTCGGTGGTGCCCATGACCACCACCCCGCCCTCCACGCGGGCCCAGAAGTGATTCTTGTCGTAATACAGCTCGTCGGGGAAGTTGTAGCCCTTGACTTCCATCTGCCTTGCCTCCCTAGCCTCGGCGCCGCCTGGCTCGTGGCGATCGCCCGGAAACGTGATGACACCTTTAATGTAGGGGCGGAGTTTATCCCCGCCCGTCTTTTTATCGGTCCGTAGCGGGCGGGGGTAAACCCCGCCCCTACATCAAGACAACGAAACCATGAAAAATCGCCGGCCGGCCTACTTGAAGGCCGCCAAAAGCTCCTTGGGCTTGACCCGGTTGAGCTTGAAGCCCAGATCGTCGGGGCTTAATCCCATGGCCAGGCCCAGGACCTGGGTCAGGTAGACCACCGGCACCTTGATATCAGCCCCCAGCTTCTTGGCGATGGCCTTCTGCTGCCCCTCGTACATCACGTTGCAGAAAGGGCAGATCACCACCATGGCCGTCACCGCCGCCTGGGTCAGTTCCTCCAGCTTGCGGCCGGCCATGCGCCCGGCCAGGTCCTCGTCGGCGCCCAGCACCCCGCCGCCGCAGCACTCCTTGAGATAGCGGTAGTCCAAGGACCTGGCGCCGGTGAGCTCGATGAGCCTGGCCAGGCTGGTGGGGGCCTCGGGGTCGTCGAAGCCCTCCATGACCCGGCTGGGCTTGAGCAGATGGCAGCCGTAGTGGGGCGCGAAGCTGAACTCGCTCAAGGGGCGGGTGATCTTTTGGGCCATGGCCTCCAGGCCCACCTCCTCCAGCAGGTAGCGCGCCAGATGGCGCACTTTTACGCCGGGGCGGTAGGTCAGGCCCAGGGGCTTTAGTTTCTCCTGCACCCGGGCCAGGGTCTCGGGGTCGTGGTCCAGGTGGTGGGCGGCCTCGTTAAGGGTGCCGGCGCAGGAGGAGCACAGGGGGACCACGGTGAGACCTGTTTCACTGGCTTGGGCCAGGGCGCGGGCGGCCAGCACCAGGGCGGCGTCCTGGTCATAGGCCTTGAGGGGGTAGCCGCAGCAGCCCATCTCGGCCAGGTCCCTGAGTTCCACCCCCAGGGCGGCGGCCACCCTGCGGGCGCTGAGTTCATAGTTGAGGTTGCGCACCGGCACCGTGCAGCCCAGGAACAACAGCGCCTCCATCACGCACCCTCCCCGGCCGGGGCCGCCGGCTTCAGGCCCAGAACGACCTGATAGTCAGCCGGTTCCTCGCTCACCGGCGGCAGGCCCAACTCGGCGCGCTTGTCGTTCTCGAACTCGCCCACCTCCAACAAGCGCCCGTGGGCGGCCAACTGGCGGGCCATGGCCTGGCCGGCCGGCGGGGCGTGGCCAGCCTTGACGGCCAGGTTCTTGATGGCCGTGAGCACATCCGAGCAGCGCACGTCCTGGGGACAGACCTCCGAGCAGTTCTGGCAGGAGCAGCACAGCCAGATCAGGGGCGAGGCCAGCACCTCCTCCCGCCGGCCCAAAACCGCCAGGCGGATGAGGCGCCGGGGGTCGTACTCGGGTTTGAGGCCGCCCACCGGGCAGCGGGCCGAGCAGGCGGCGCAGGCGAAGCAGGTCTGAATGCCCTCCCCCCCCGGCTGGCGGGCGATCTCCAGTTTGAAACCCGGATCGCAGTCGTTCAGGCGCATGGCGTCTAGTCCCCTTGCGCGGGGCGGCTGGCGCCGCCCAGGCGCTGATACATGGATTCCACGGCCTGGGCCAGCGCCCCGGGCTGGTTGCTGGCCATGTGCAAAAAGCTCACCGCGTTGGGGCTCAGGCCCAGTTCCATGAGCGTGTCGGCGGCCTTGCCCACGGCCAGGCGGGCGCGCAGATTGCCGGCCAGGGAGCGGCACATGCCGTCGTGGCAGCCGGCCACCAGCACCCCGGCGGCGCCCAGGCTCAGGGAGCGCAGGATCAGCTCCAGGCCCACCCGGCCGGCGCAGTTCAGGGGCAACACCAACAGCCCCGCCGGCCAGAGGTGCCCCGCGCGGCTCAAGGCGCTGAAGGCCGGCATGGCTGACTGGCCGCAGGCCATGAGCACGCAGGCCGGCTGGGGCGCCCGCGCCAGGCCCTGCTTGAGGCCCTCCAAAAGCTCGGCCGTGGACCAGCCCGGCGGGGCGATGGCCTCGGCCGGGCACTCGGCGGCGCAGATGCCGCAGGCCAGGCAGGCCGCCGGCGCCGGCTGGATGTGGTCCTCCTCGTGCACCGGCACCCCGTGGGGGCAGACGCGCACGCAGGTCAGGCAACTGGCGCAGGCCAGGTGGCGCACCGCCGGCAGGGCAGCGGCCCCGCCGCCCAAGAGTTCGTGCAGGTCGTGGACAGCAGCGGCCGCCTCGGCCAGGCGCTCCGGGCCGGCCGGGGTGCCGCGCAAGGCCCCCAGGACATAGAAGCCGCTGCGGGCCGTGCGCCCCCCGTCCAGGCGGGCGTGCTCGGGCAGCAGGCGGTCGCGGGGGGGCCACAGCAAGGGGTTGCCCAAAAACCCCGGCCAGGGGGCCGCGATCTCCTCGGACAACAAAATCAGGTCCGGAGTCAGTTCCAACTCCTGGTCCAACACCTGGTCCTGCCAGCGGAGGGTGCGGCCGTCCGGGGCCAGGCGGGGCTCCTCCGGGGCCAGGCGGGCCATGAGCACCCCGGCCTGGCGGGCCTGGCGATAGAGGCGCTCACCCTGCTGGCCGGCCACCAGGGCCTCGCGGAACAAGAGCGTGACCTGCACCCGGGGCTGGCCTTGCAGCTCCAGGGCGGTTTGCAGGGCGCGGGAAAAACCCTGCGCGCTGGCCGGCCCGCTCACGCCCGCCAGTATGGCCACCTGGCGCCAGCCCTGGGTTGGGGGCAGGTCGGCCGGGTCGGCGGAGGACAGGGGCCGGATATTGACTGAATCCAAGCCCGACGGCGACGGTTCTATCCGCAAGGCCCCGGCCGGGGCCAGGAGCACCGCCCCGAAACGCTGGCGCTGGCTGCCCTGCGGCGTGGCCAGCCAGGCCGTGAAGGCCCCGCCCGCGCCAGTGAGGTTGGCCAACTGGGTTAGGGTCGCCAGCTCTATGCCGGCCGGCAGGCCGGCGGCAAGGTCGGCCGTTTGCCGCGAGTCCTCGCCCACGGCCGGGGCGGCCGGGTCGCCGCCTGGCAAGGCCCAGAGCACCGGGTGGCCCAGGATGGCCGCCTGCCGGGCCGCCGCCAGGGCGCTAATCCCCTGGCCCACCACCAGCACCCGCTGGTTGGGCTGGGGGGCATACACCGGCGGCAGGGTGCCCAGGCTGGCCCGGCCGGCCGCGCGGGCCAGGGCCGCCGCGCCCCGGGCCAGACGGTGGGCGGGCTCGCCGCCACCCACCTCGGCCGCCAGATCCAGCCACTGCACCGGCCGGCCCAACAGGCGCAGGCGCAACTGGGCCGGGGCCTGGGCCTCGGGCAGGTTGACCACCGCCGCCTCTAGAGCCCCGCCCCGGTCCAGCTCCAGGCCGGCCGCCCGGGCCAGGGCCGCCGGCTCCAGGCCCTCCAGGCCCGGGGACTCCAGCCAGCACAGCACCGGCCTAGGCATGGGCCACCTCCCTGGGGGCGGAGGGCCGGCTGGCCGCCAGGTGCTCGCCGGCTTTGGCCGCGGCCAGGGCGGCGTGTTCGATGCTCTCGGTAATGGAGCGCGGACCGCCAGCGGTGCCGGCCACCAGCACCCCCGGACCAGGGGCCAAGAAGCCCTCCGGGCCGGGCTCCAGGCCGAACATCTCGTTAAGCGCCAAGGCCGCCACCGGCGGCTCCAGGCCCGTGGCCAGCACCACCAGGTCGAATTCCTCTTCCCGGGGCTGACCGCCCTGGCCGGCGTAGACCACCACCGGCCCGCCGGCGCCCTGGCGCACCTCGCCGGGGATGGCCCGCACAAAGCGCATGTCGGCGCGCATCTCGGCCAGCTCGTCCCGCCAGGCCTGACCGTAGTCCTGCACATCCATATGATAGAAGGTCACGCTGCTATCCGGCTGAAGGTGGCGGGCCAGGCGGGCCAGGCGCAGGGCGAAGCCGCAGCAGACCCGCGAGCAGTACAGGCGGCCCAGTCCCTGATCGCGGGAGCCCACGCACTGGATGAAGGCCAGGCGCCGGGCCTGGGGCGGCAGGCCGCCCTGGGCCAGGGCCTCTTCCAGCTCGCCGGCGCTGATCACCCCCGGCACCCGGCCATGACCCAGGCGGGTCTTGCGGCGGGCCTCAAATACCCCGTGCCCCACGGCCAGGATCACCGCCCCGGCGCCCACCGTCAGGCGCTGGGCCAGGGGCTGTTCCATCACCAGAGCCGGGGGCTCTCCACCGTCGCCTTGCGTCTCCTGGGGGATCAAGGTCACCTCCCAGCCGGGGCCTTGCCGCTTGGCGGCCACGGGCAGGGCCCGGGTCAGGGCGGCGATGCCGGGCCGTCGGGCCGCCTGCTCCAGGAGGTCCCCCACCCGGCAGGCCCCGCAGCGGGCGCAGACGGCCAGGGCCTTGCAGCAGAAACCCCGGGCCTGACCGCCCAGGCGAGGGCCTTTGTCGGCAATAAGGCTGGGCAGTCCCCGGCGGTCCAATTCCAGGGCCGCCGCCAGGCCGGCCACCCCGCCGCCGATAATCAATACTGGCGTGTTCTGGGCGCTCAACAGGCACATCCCCTTCACGTGACCGCCCACCTGGCCGGGCCGCCTGGAGGGCGCCTCCCTACCGCCGGGTGGGCTTGGTTTTGGGCTTGACAGGCCTAAATGCCGCGTCTATAGTCCAATTAGCTAGATTGTAGCTAATTTGTAACCATTTTGTCCACCCCGATTTTTGCCCCCCGGGCTGCTGGTCCTGGCCCCCAGGCCACCGCCGGGGCGGGGCTGGACAGCGCCCGCCAAGGAGGCCCCCATGCCCCAGAGCCCTCCCCCCATCCAGGCCACCAAGCAAATGAAAAAGCTGATGGCCGACCATTTCCTGGGCCTGGACAGGGCCGCCCGGGAGGGGCAGCCCAAGGTGGCTTGGTGCACCTCGGTGGGGCCGGCCGAGCTGTTGCACGCCATGGGTTTCGACGTCTACTTCCCCGAGAACCACGGCGCCCTGCTGGGGGCCACCCGCATGGCCACCGAGATGATACCCACGGCCAACGCCGCCGGCTACTCCCCGGAGATATGTTCCTACCTCACCGCCGACGTGGGGGCCTTCCTCAAGGGCGTCACCCCCCTGACCCAGGCCTACGGCATCAAATCCGTGCCCAAGGCCGACGTCTTGGTGTTCAACACCAACCAGTGCCGCGACGTGGAGGACTGGTTCGCCTTCTACGCCCGCCACTGGGGCGTGCCCCTGGTGGGGGTGCGCACCCATCGCGGCGTGGGCAAGGTGGAGGACCATTACATCAGCGACGTGGTGGCCCAGTTCAAGGAGATGATACCCGTCCTGGAGGCGGTCAGCGGCAACAAGTTCGACATCGACCGCCTGCGCCAGGTGGTGCGCCTGTCCAAGGAATGCACCACCCGCTGGCGGCGGGTGCTGGAATACGCCGCCCAGCGTCCCGCGCCCCTGACCTTCTTCGACCACACCATCCACATGGCCCCGGCGGTGGTGCTGCGGGGCAAGCAGGAGGCGATTGACTACTACGACCTCTTGCTGGCCGAGCTGGACCAGCGGGTAAGGGACGGCGTGGCCGCCCTGCCCGGCGAGCGCCACCGCCTGTACTGGGAGGGCATGCCGGTGTGGGGGCGCCTGCGCATGCTCAGCGACACCCTGGGGGGATTGGGCGCGGCGGTGGTGGCCAGCACCTATTGCAACTCCTGGATCTTCGACGCCTTTGACGAGCGCGACCCCCTGGCCTCCATGGCCCGGGCCTACATCGAGCTCTTCATCGTGCGCGATGACGACTACAAGGAGCGCTACATCACCGATTGGGCGGAGCGTTTCGGCATCGAGGGCATCATCTTCCACGACGCCAAGACCTGCCCCAACAACTCCAACAACCGCTACGCCATGCCCCAGCGCCTGGCCAAGAAGCTGGGCATCGCCGCCCTGACCATCAACGGCGATCTCAACGATCTGCGCTGCTTCAGCGACGAGCAGGCCAAGACCAACCTGGAGGCCTTCGTGGAGCAGATGGAGGAGATGACCGCGTGATCGTCGCCGGGGGCATCGACATCGGCGCCTCGGCCACCAAGGTGGCCCTGTTGGACCAACAGGGGCGGCTTTTGGGCAGCGCGGTGCTGCGCTCGGGCGTGGACTTCGCCTTGAGCGCCTCGCGGGGCCTGGACCAGGCCCTGCAAGAGGCCCGCCTGGAGCCGGGGCAGGTGCAGAGCATCTTCACCTGCGGCTACGGCCGCAACAACGTGCCCTTTGCCCACCAGACCCGCACCGAGATCGCCGCCCACGCCAGCGGGGCCTACCGCCATTTCCCCCAAGCCCTGACGGTCATCGACATCGGGGGCCAGGACAACAAGATCATCAAGGTGGACGATCAGGGCCGGCGGATATCCTTCAAGATGAACCGCAAGTGCGCCGCCGGCACCGGGGCCTTTCTGGAGGAGATGGCGCTCAGGCTGGACCTGGAACTGGCCAGCCTGGACTCTCTGGCCAGCCGGGCCGAGGACGAGGCCATCCTGGGCTCCTTCTGCACGGTCTTCACCGCCACCGAGGTTTTAAGCAAGATACGCGACGGCGTGGCCGTGGAGGCCTTGATCCGGGGGCTGTTCCGCTCGGTGATCAAGCGCGTGCTGGAGATGGACACCATGGAGGGCGCGGTGGTGATGACCGGCGGGGTGGTGGCCCACAATCCCTTCCTGGTCGAGATGATGCGCCAGGAACTGGGCCGGGAGGTGCTCCTGCCCCCCCGGCCCCAGCTGACCGGCGCCGAGGGCGCGGCCTGGCTGGCCCTAAAGAGCCTCAAGCAAGACAACCAACAGGCCGGCGCCGGAGACAACCCCGGCCCGGAGGATAATTAAACAGGCTGTTGAAAGCAGCCTGTTGGCGGGCCACGGCCCACCCCGAGCAAACTGGGTTTGCTTGGGGGCACCAGGGCTGGCCCGCCCCAAAGCGCGGGCTCTAGGGAGCCAAGCTTTTTGGGAGAGTTGGCCGAACCCATTTCGGCCAACTCGAGTTTCAAAAAGTCCATGGATGGACTTTTTAAACATCCTGCTAACAGGCTGTGGAGGAAAATTGTTATGAGTCGCTGGCTGCACATCGGTGATGTACTGCGGGTCAACGCCACCCTTTATCCCGACAAGGAGGGCGCGGCCGATCTCTATCGTTCGCTGACCTTCAAACAGTGGAACGAGCGTTGCAACCGGCTGGCCAACGGTCTGTTGGACCGGGGGCTCAAAAAGGGCGACCGCATCGCCATTCTGGCCTACAACTGCCTGGAGTGGCTGGAGATATACGGGGCCTGCGCCAAGGCGGGTTTCGTGGCCGTGCCCATCATGTTCCGCTTGACCCCCAATGAGTACAGCTTCATCGTCAACAACGCCGAGTGCGCCGCCTTCATCGCCGAGAAGCCCTTCGTCAAGGACCTGGACGAGGCCAAGGAAGACTTGGACGTGCCGGCCGACCGCTACTTCTTCTTTGGCGATGCCGCCGCGCCCGCCGGTTACACCCACCTGGAGGACGTCTTCGCCGCCGGCGCGCCGACCGAGCCGCCGGTGGAGGTGAACCACCAGGACACCTGGATCATCATGTACACCAGCGGCACCACCGGCCGGCCCAAGGGCGTGGTGCGCTCCCACGAGTCCATCGTGGCCCACTACCTGACCAACCTGGTGGCCCTGGGCTACACCCACGAGGACCGCGGCCTGCTGGTGATGCCCATGTGTCACATCAACAGCGTGTTCTACTCCTTTGTCTTCACCTACGTGGGCGCCACGGCCATCGTCTACAACAGCGTCTCCTTCGACCCCGAGCACATGATCAAAACCCTGGCCGAGAAAAAGGTCAGCTTCACCTCCCTGGTGCCCACCCACTACATCATGATGCTCTCCCTGCCCGAGGAGATTAAGTCCAAGTACAACGTGGACTGCGTGAAAAAGCTGATGATCAGCTCGGCCCCAGCCCGGCGCGACACCAAGCTGGACATCATGGGCTATTTCAAAAACAGCCAGCTCTACGAGGCCTACGGCTCCACCGAGGCCGGCCTGGTGACGCTTCTGCTGCCCCACGAGCAGTTCGACAAGCTGGGCTCCATCGGCCGCGAGATACCCGGCACCGACCTGATCAAGCTCTTGGACGAGGACGGCAACGAGGTGGGGGTCAACCAGGTGGGCGAGCTGTACTCGCGCACGCCCATGGTCTTCAACGAGTACTGGAAAAACCCCGAGCAGACGTTAGCCGCCTTCGTGGGCCAGCATTTCAGCGCCGGCGACATGGCCTACCGCGACGAGCAGGGCTACTACGATCTGGTGGACCGCAAGAAGAACATGATCATCACCGGGGGCGAGAACGTCTACCCCTCGGAGGTGGAGAACTGCCTCGGCGGCCACAACGCGGTCAAGGACGTGGCGGTCATCGGCGTGCCCGACGCCAAGTGGGGCGAGTCGATCACCGCCATCGTGATCCTGCACCAAGGCAATGAGCCCGGCCCGGCCCTGGCCAAGGAGATTCAGGACTACACCAAGGGCAAGATCGCCGGCTTCAAGCGCCCCAAGACCCTGGAGTTCATCGCCGAGGCCGACATGCCCCGCACCGGCACCGGCAAGATACTGCACCGGGTGCTGCGGGAGCGCTACGGCCACTGGGCCGAACCAAAGAAATAGCCCCGGCCGCGCCCCGGGTCCGGGTTGGTGATAACCAGGCAAGCAACCATTTGGCTAGGCCGGAGGGGCACGATCCCCCCCGACAGACAAGGAGCCGCCCATGTTCGACAAGACCTACATCCCCCACAAAGGCTACTGGTCCTCGCCCTTTTCGCGCTGGCAGATGTCCTTCCAGAACCAGCACCCCGTCAAGCTGGCCGCCCAAACCGCCAAGAAGTTCCTGGACCTGCGCGGCTACAACCCGGCCATGTTCGACGGCAGCGTCTTCGGCATGACCATCGGCATGCCCTCCTGGTTCTACGGCAACCCCTGGTTCTGCGCGCTGATGGGCAACGACCGCATCAGCGGCCCCACCCTGAGCCAGGCCTGCGCCACCAGCGCCACGGCCATCTACACCGCCATGTGCAACGTGGAGACCGGCGTCTACAGCAACGTGCTGACCACCACCACCGACCGCTGCTCCAACGGCCCCCACACCATCTGGCCCAACCCCACGGGCCCCGGCGCCGAGGTGCTGAGCGAAAACTGGATGATGGACAACTTCAACAAGGACCCCTATGCCGGCGAGGCCATGCTGAAAACGGCCGAGAACGTGGCCGTGGACAACGGCGGGGTCTCCAAGGAAGAATCCGACGCCTGGGCGGTCAAGCTCTACCAGAAGTACGACATGTCCACCGCCAATGACCGCGAGTTCCAGAAAGGCTACATGATCCCCGTCGACATCCAGATATCCAAGAAAAAGACCATCACCGTGGAGACCGACGAGGGCATCACCCCCACCACCGCCGAGAGCCTGGCCCCCCTGAAGCCGGTGTACCCCGGCGGCTGTGTCTCCTTCGGCGCCCAGACCCACCCCGCCGACGGCAACGCCGGCGTCATCGTCACCACCAAGGACAAGGCCAAGGAGCTGAGCGTCGACAAGAGCGTGACCATCCAGTTGCTCAGCTACGGCTACGCCCGCGCCGAGAAGGCCCGCATGGCCGCGGCGGTGACGCCCTCGGCGAGCATGGCCCTGGCCAGCGCCGGCGTGACGGTTGGGGACCTCAAGGCGGTCAAGACCCACAACCCCTTTACGGTCAACGACATCATCATGGGCCGGCTCATGGGCATCCCCGAGGGCATCTTCAACAACTACGGCTCCTCCCTGGTCTTCGGCCATCCCCGGGGACCCACCGGCGCCCGCTGCGTGGTGGAGCTGATCGAGGAGCTGGTCAAGCTGGGCGGCGGCTACGGCCTGTTCGCCGGCTGCGCCGCCGGCGACACCGCCGCCTCCCTGGTGGTGAAGGTCAGCTAACGGCTCTGGCCTAAAAAAACCGGGCGGGGGTAAACCCCGCCCCTACATTAAGGCAAGTTGGTTATTGCCTTCTCTTGATGTAGGGGCGGGGTTTACCCCCGCCCGCTACGGACCGAT
>JAZDIQ010000105.1:0-39816 GCA_043804825.1 Pseudomonadota bacterium | reverse complement strand
GCTACTCCAGGTCAGGTTCTCGGCCTCCTCGGGCGTGTAGGCGAAGTACGGGTACTCGCGCATGGGCACGCTGCCCTTGGCGTAGCCGATCACCACGTCAACCTTGCCCTCGCTAAGCAGCTTCTTGGCGGCCTCGCGGATGCCCTTGGCAATGGCTTCGTTGTCCATCAGGCCACCTTCCGAATGTCTTTGATCATGTGCTGGGCCGGCCCCAGGGCCTTGACGGCCTCGGTGACCTCGGTGACGGTATGTTGGAACTTCTGGGCCTCGGCCGAGGATATCCAGGAGAAGTGCAGACGACCGGGCTCCAGGCCCGCGTACTCCAGCAGATTTTTCAGGACGGCGAACCGCCGCCGGGCGAACATGTTGCCAGCAATATAGTGGCAGTCGCCCGGGTGTCAGCCGGAGACCCAGACCGCGTCAACCCCCTTGCGGAAGGCCGACAGGATGAACTTGGGGCTCATGCGGCCGGTGCAGGGGATGCGGATAACGTGGATGTTGGGCGGATACTGGAGCCGGCTGACGCCAGCCAGGTCCGCTGCTCCATAGGAGCACCAGTTGCACAGGAAGGCCGCGATGCGCGGCTGGAACTCGCTCTGTTCATTCATGGGCTTACCCCGCAATATCGTTATAGGGTCAAGCTCTTCGGCCCTGGCGGCCTAGAGTATGGCCTCGATCTGGGCCAAGACATCCTGGGTGGTGAAGCCGCGCAGGTTGGGAGCGCCCGAGCGGCAGGAGGCCACGCAGGTGCCGCAGCCCTTGCACAGGGCCTCGTTGACCACGGCCAGGCCCTTGTCGTCGGGGCTGATGGCCTGGTAGGGACAGACCGTCCAGCATACGCCGCAGCCCACGCACTTCTTCTGGTCGATGACCGCCACCGTGCCCGACAGCGACATCTCCGGGCTGGAGAGCACCGTCACCGCCCGCGCCACCGCGGCTAAAGCCTGGGCCACCGCTTCCTCGATGGGCTTGGGATAGTGGGCCAGGCCGGCCATGAACACGCCGTCGGTGGCGAAGTCCACGGGCCGCAGCTTCTGGTGGGCCTCCAGGAACCAGCCGTCCTCGTCGATGGGCACCTTGAACATCTGCGCCAACTCGACGTTCTTGTGGCTGACGATGGCCGTGGCCAGACCCACCAGGTCGGCGTCGATGACCAGGTCGCGGCCCAGGATGTGGTCGCGCACGGTCACGCTGAGCTGGCCGCCCTCGGTGCTGACCACCGGCTTGTTCTCCACGTCGTAGCGCACGAAGAGCACGCCCTTGCCGCGGGCGTCCTTGTATAGAAGCTCGCGCTCGGCAAAGGTGCGCATGTCGCGGTAGACGATCACCACCTGGCAGTCGGGGTTGTGCTCCTTGAAGTGCAGGGCGCTTTCCACCGAGTGGGTGCAGCAGACCTTGGAGCAGTAGGGCCGCTCGGGTTCGCGCGAGCCCACGCACTGGATGAAGACCGCCGACTTGACCTTCTTGGGATCCAGCTCGCCGCTCATCAGGGCCGAGTCGATCTGCAGATGGGTCATCACCCGGGGGTCCTGGCCGTACATGTATTCCTTGGGCTGGTACTCCTGCCCGCCGATGGCGATGATGGCCCCGCCGTGCTCCACCACCGCCTCGCCCTTGGGGCCTTGCAGGGTGGTCTTGAAGTTGCCCACGAAGCCTTCGACGTTCTGGATGTTGCTGGCCAGGTGGGTGGTGATCAGCGGGTTGTCCAGCACCTGCTGGGACAGGCTCTCCAGGTAGGGCTGTATGGGCTCGCCCTGGGCGGTGATGCGCAAGAGGCGGGCGTTGCCGCCCAGTTGGGCGTCGCGCTCCACCAGATGGGTGGTGAAGCCCTGATTGGCCAGCTCCAGGGCCGCGTTCATGCCGGCCACGCCGCCGCCGATGACCATGGCCGCCGGGTTGACCGAGAGCTTGACCTCGTTCAAGGGTTGCAGCAGGGCCACCTTGGCCACCGCCATGCGCACCAGGTCCTTGGCCTTCTCGGTGGCCATCTCGGGTTCATTGGTGTGCACCCAGGAGTCCTGGTTGCGGATGTTGGCCATGTCGAAGAGATACTTGTTCAGGCCGGCGGCCTGCAGGGTCTCCTGGAACAGGGGCTCGTGGGTGCGGGGGGTGCAGGCGGCCACCACCACGCGGTTGAGCCCATGCTCCTTGATCATCTCGGCCATCTTGTCCTGGGTGTCCTGGGAGCAGGTGAAAAGGTTGTTCTCCACCATCTCCACGAAGGGCAGGGTCTTGACGTATTCCGCCACGGCCTTGACATCCACCACGCCGGCGATGTTGATGCCGCAGGAGCAGACGAAGACGCCGATCCTGGGCACCTCGCCGCGCACATCCATGGCCGCCGGGATTTCCTGTACCTGAGCCATGCTGCCCCGGGCGGAGCTGAGCTTGCCGGCCGCCGCGCAGGCCGCCGCGGAGGCCTCCACCACCGACAGGGGGATGTCCTTGGGACCGGCCAGGGCGCCGCAGACATAGACGCCCGCCCGGCTGGAGGAGACCGGCGCGAAGGAGCTGGTCTTGACGAACTGGGTGCTCTTCAGCTCGATGCCCAGTTTCTTGGCCAACTCCACGTTGCTGGCCCCCACCTCCAGGCCGTGGGAGAGCACCACCATGTCGAAGACCTCGGTCAAGGCCTGGCCGTCCTCGGTGGCGTACTCGATCATCAGGGACTTGTCGGCCTGCTCGGTGATGGTGTGGATGCGGCTTCTGATGAAGCGCACGCCGGACTTCTTGGCGTTCTCGTAGTACTTCTCGAAGTCCTTGCCAAAGGTGCGCATGTCCATATAGAAAATGGCCGCGTCCATCTCCTCGTGGCTGTGCTCCTTGGCGATGACCGCTTCCTTGATGGCGTACATGCAGCACACCGAGGAGCAGTAGGCGTGGTCGCAGTTGTTGATGTCGCGGGAGCCCACGCATTGCAGCCAGGCCACCTTGCGGGGTTCGCTTTCGTCGCTGGGGCGCACCAGGTGCCCCATCCAGGGACCAGAGGCCGCCAGGATGCGCTCGAACTCCAGGGCCGTGACCACGTTCTTGAAGTTGGAGTAGGAGTACTGGATGTAGGCGCTGGGGTCGAAGGGCTTGAAGCCCGAGGAGATGATGACAGAGCCCACCTTGACGTCGCGGGTGGTCTCGGTGTCCTCGTAGTTGACCGCGCCGGTGGGGCACTGCTTCTCGCAGTTACCGCACTTGCCCTTGGTCAGCTTGATGCACTTGCTGGGGTCGATGCCGTACTTGAGCGGCACCGCCTGGGCGTAGCGCACGTAGATGGCCTTGCGCTTGTCCAATTTTTCGTTGTAGTCGTTGTCGACCTTGGCGGGACACTTGGGGGTGCAGGCACCGCAGGCGATGCACTTGCTGGTGTCAACGTAGCGGGGGTGGCTGAGCACCTTCACCGTGAAGTCGCCCTCTTGGCCCGCGATGTCCACCACCTCGGAGAGGGTCAGCAGTTCGATATTGATGTGCCGGCCGACCTCGACCAGCTTGGGGGAGATGATTCACATCGCGCAGTCATTGGTGGGGAAGGTCTTGTCCAGTTGCGACATGACCCCACCAATGGCCGGACCCTTTTCAACCATATAGACGTAATAGCCGGAGTTGGCCAGGTCCAGGGCGGCTTGCATGCCTGCAATGCCGCCCCCGACCACCATCACCGCACCAGTTACCTTGTTGCCTGCTGCCATGGGCGCTACCTCGCGCTGGGTGTTGGGGGGGCAAACACACACAAGACGCCTAGGCATATCGAATTCCTAGGCGACTTGTCTCCTATTGCACAAGTCTTTACCTTCTATACTCGAAAATTGGCGCTGTCAAGCTTTCTATTCGAGGATCGGTCGATGAATGAGGCTTCATTTATTATTTATATTACTAATACCAATGAATTAGATAGGCCTGCTCACCACGGCATCCTCCGGGGAGCCCTCTTCGGTCAACATGACATCAATTACCCGCCCAGACTGGGGAATTAGCTGCGCGCCCACGTAATCGGCCTGGATGGGCAGCTCCCGCTGCCCCCGGTCGATCAGCGCCAAAAGCTCGATGCGCCGGGGCCGACCGAAGTCGATCAAGGCATCCAAGGCGGCCCGGGTGGTGCGCCCGGTGTAGATGACGTCGTCCACCAGCACCACCACCCGATCGTCGATGGCGAAATCCATCTCCGTGCGCCCCACCCGGGGGCGACTGTGCAGCCGGGTCCAATCGTCGCGGTAAAGGGTGATGTCCATGACCCCGGTATCGGGCGCCTGCCCCCACAGGACGGCCAGGAGCTCGCGCAGGCGATAGGCCAGGAAGGCGCCCCCAGTGCGAATGCCCACCAAGGCCAGGTCCCTGGGGTCTGGGTGGCGCTTGTGCAGGGCTTGGGCCAACTCCCCCAGCATGCGCCGCACCTGGTCTGCCGAAAAGACGATGCTGGCCTTCTGAACGTCCATGGGCGCTCCTGAAAGGGTCGGTCGGCGCTCTGTCCGCCCCGGCCAACTTCCCGAGTGAAGCTGGCTATGCATGCTAGGTGGTAGTCAGAGGATTGTATATAACCCGGCCCCGGCGTCGTTACAAGCATTTTCCCCCCCGGCCTC
Organism: Pseudomonadota bacterium; assembly: GCA_043804825.1. GTDB lineage: Bacteria > Desulfobacterota > Desulfarculia > Desulfarculales > Desulfarculaceae > JACRDC01. Next base: position 35,248 of record JAZDIQ010000105.1, on the reverse strand, counting down.
GGCCTGGCCGCGGCAGGCCCTGGCAAACAATATATGCAGCCAGGGCTTGACCGGGCGGGGTTTGCCAATTATAACTTGGCCTGATGCCGGAGTGGCGGAATCGGTAGACGCAGGGGACTCAAAATCCCCCACTCCTTGCGGGTATGAGAGTTCGAGTCTCTCCTCCGGCACCAGTAATTTCAATAAGTTATGACTGAAGTCGTGAGCTCAGCGTTTATACGCAGGGGACTCTGGCTACAGTTTGGCTACGGCTCTGGGACAAGAAAATCCCCTGCTCACCTTAGGGTGGCCGGGGATTTCAAGTCTGATGGTCAGCGCAATCATATACATTTGTCGCGATAATGGTCTTTTAATGCCACATCCAGCGCATAAGCAGGAATATTTAGCTTTTTAGCAATCGCGGAGAGCGGCTGGTCTTTGTTTTCAGGTGCAAAGCAAAATTCTATAATTGATTTATTTTCCATGTGGGTTATTTAATAAGTATTCTTTCTTTTCCTCCTCATATAACGCCATTCTATTTTCCAGGAACTCTTTAATCATTTCCGTACCCATCCCTATCTCCATTCTCTGTCCTATAACAACATCTGAGTAAATCTGATCGCAAAGTGTTATGAATAGTTTTCTGTTTAGGTTGGGTTTTATTTTATCCATATCTTTTTATTTAATTGGTTATTTTTATTATCTACTGAATTTAAATGTTTCTTTAAATATTTTAAGACAACTTCTAGGTGGCAAACTTTTTCTATGCAATAAAGTGAACTGCACCCCAAAAAATCAATATTCCTTTTTGTTAAATAAAAATCTATCGTTTTTGTCATATCTTTTATGTTACTGACAATAATATCAGCCTTCAAGGGAAAATTTAATGCTGATATTTGTGATTGTTCTTCTTCTGTCTCTTTGGCGGTTTCGTCAAAGTGGTCGTTTTGTTTGTTACTCATACTTTTAAACAAAAACCTCTAATTCTAGGCAACCTTAGCGGGAAACCCAGAATTAGAGGCACTTGTTTGCTAAGGTTAATAAAATATATTGACAATTAACTAGGATATTTATAGAATAGCATGCTGGCAGAATTTGTAAAGTGCATAACTATGGGAGGTGGGCAATGTCAAAATTCATCAAATTAGCTAATTCCAATTGGGAGATGGTTGTTTTTGCCCTTATAAATAAAATTGTAGGAAACAATTATTCCTTATTTGAAGTGAGCACGCTGAAAAGGCAAGAAAATATAGACTATGCGATATCGCTCTTGGGAGCGCTTGGTCATAAGGAACATCCCGAAGCTCCTGAATTTACCATACAGCACACAATTAATACTATGAAAAAGAAAAAATATATCGAACCACGAGAGGAACGTGGAAGCTACAAAATAACCCTTGAAGGGCGGAAGGCTATGGAAGAATATCTATCTTCTGATAACTGGAAATTGGCATTGGCTGTAATGGCGCATAAAGTTAATATGAAATAAAAATGTATTTGTCAGCACCTCCCGGCCACAATACTGGCTACAGTTTGGCTACAGGAACCAGTCCAAAAGGGTCTTTTAGGCTCTCAAATGTTCCCATATCTTCTCATGCCTTTTTGAAGTAAAAACGATAACTTGAAGTTATTTTAGGGGGTTACAAAAAACCACTGTAAAAGACTCAAAATCCCCCGCTCCTCGTGGGCTTGAGAGTTCGAGTCTCTCCTCCGGCACCAAATAAAAACAGCCGCTTAGGGTATATCGCCTTAAGGGGCTGCTCTTTTTTGGGGAACGGTTGGGGAACGAAATGGGAAGATTTGGGAATGTTTTCGTTCCCCTGAGTCCCCTGTGTCCTAGTGGTAGGCAGGGGATTTTATGTCCCTTGATGGTGGGACTCCAGTCTACTCCAATTCCTTGCGGACGAGTTCCAGGGCCTCGGGTAGGGTGTTGGCGATCTTCGTGTCAACGCAACACCCGTTGATTATGAATCCGTTGGTTACGCGCTGGATTCTTGCTTCGGTGGGCTTTTGAGAAATCCCTCCGAGCGCACCCAGTGCAGATGTTTGACAAGTCATCATAGTGATTGACAATTAAATAATTATATTAATACAATAACATGTTAGCTATGACTGTCAATGTGGATAACCTTATGAATTGGGAAAATTGGATTACGAAAAGTCATGCCGGAATTATTTTGGGAATTATCGGCACCGCCCTCTTAGCTTTTTCCATAAGGCCAAAAAATCAGTATGCTAAGGCGTGCAAAGGAATTAGAGAGGCGGTTAAGAGAGCCAACAGGAAAGGAATGTTTGCTCCTTCAGACGTAACCGTTAGCATGGCGATGCTCTGGAGCGGCCTAGCGTGCATTATTATCGCAGGCGCACTTCAGTGGTAAACAAGTTCATAATCGCAATTTTATGCAAATTATGTTGTTGTCAGTTTTGCCGCCTTTTTCAGATTGCATACTTCACATAATATTTGTATGTTTTTTTCAGTATTTCCACCTCCCATTGCCAGGGGAATTATATGGTCGAAATGCAAATTTTGTTTTGCCCCGCAACGCACACACGCGCCACCATCCCTAGCCCAAACAATTAATTTTACGTCATCATTTATTTTTTCTCTTTTAGGGCCTGATTTCTTATACTCAATTGCCGCTTCAATATTTGCTACGGCAGACCGTAGATTAGCAAGGCTCACTTCCTGGTCATAAAAAATTTTTTTTACGCGCAGGAAGATCTCTTCCTGATCTAAACCGTTTCTTGGCTCGCGTTCTGCCATAAAAAGCTGATTTTGATAGAATATAAGCTGGCCGTTACCAATAAAAACTGGGGAATCAAGAGAATCTGACACACTAATTACAGACGCTAATTCAAGCTTAACATTTTTCAATACTCCTTTTATTTTAATCTCGAGTTCGATTTGCCATTGGAAGCCGGGCTTTGGGTTATCGACGGGCTGGCAATTTGTCAAAATTGCCGCTACATCTCCGGGCCGAAACCCCTTGCTCCGGTGGCAGAAAATAATCATACTATCTACGATGTCAGCAACTTTATGGACTTTTATTGCCATTTTCTGCCTACCCACTGCCTAACCACTCTATTATTACACCATTTAAATGGGTAATATTATAGCTTAAATAATATTCTATGGAAATAAAAAATATATAACTATTCGCATTTCCAGCCTTTGCCCCCCGCTTAGGCATCGCCCCACTTGGCTACGATCTCGCTCCGGTTGACTGTGTTTCCGGGTAACATCTGGGGAACGAAAACAGTGAAAAGAGGGGTTTTAACCTCCCAAATCTTCCCAAGTTGTCTAAGGTTATTTCGTAGTCAAAACGATAAGATGATGTAGTTTTAGGCGGTTGGAAAAACAGGCTGTAAAAGACTCAAAATCCCCCACTCCTTGCGGGTATGAGAGTTCGAGTCTCTCCTCCGGCACCAATAAAAATAATGGATTAAGCTAGGGGCCGCGCCGGATGGCGCGGTTTTTTCGCGCCGCTTCCGAGCGCCGGGGATGATACTCTTGATCCCTGCCAGTAGGGGACAATGGGGCAGGCGCCGCCCTGATCGCTATAAAGTGTTTGCCGGACAAGGCGCCATCATTGCCGCAAGAATTGCTTCCAAGCCCACCAAGTGGCAGGGAAACCAGGCGGAAAACCACATCATCTGTAAGGTGCTGATCCTGGGGGAGTCTTGAGCGCCGGGCTGGCGACGGGGCTGGTGGCGGGCTGGGTCAGGGCTGGTCTTCGGCCTTTTGGGAGATGGCCTCGTTGATGCGCTCCAGCAGAATGTCCAGGTCGGCGGGCTTGACCAGGTAGTCCCGGGCGCCCAGGGCCAGGGCCTGCACCACGTCCTCGCTGGTGCCGTAGCCGGTGAGCACGATCACGGGCATGTCGGGTTGCATCTCGCGCAGGCGCCTGAGGGTCTCCAGGCCGTCCATGCCCGGCATAACCATGTCCAGCACCACGGCGTCGAAGGCCTGCTCGGCCACGGCCTTTAGAGCCAGGGCGCCGCTATCGGCGCCCTGGGCCTGGTATCCCCTGGCTTGCAGGCGCTCGATAAGCACCTGCAAGAACTCGGTGCGGTCATCCACCAGAAGAATCTTGCCCCTCGCCATGGCTCGCCTCCGTTGTCCTGGCCCTTGCCGGCCCTACTTTACCAGGGAATGCATGCTGGCCACCAGGTCTTCCATGTCCATGGGCTTGAGCAGGTACAAGGCCGCCCCGGCCTCCAGGCTGGCCAGGCGGTCCTCCTCGGCGCTGTGGCCGGTGATGACGATGATGGGCATGCCCGGACGCGAGCGTTTCAGCTCGCGCAGGGTCTCCAGACCGCCCTGCCCCGGCATCTTCATGTCCAGCACGGCCACGTCGTAGACCTGCTGCCTGGCCAGGCGCAGCCCGCCCTCGCCGCTGGTGGCCCAGTCGCTGGCGATGCCGCGCAGGTCCAGGCGCTCGGCCAGGGTGGTGACCAGCTCCTCCTCGTCGTCGATCAACAAAACCCTCATGCCACGGCTCCACTCCGGCCCGGCGCGCCCCCCAAAAGGGCTAGCCCTGGCCCGTGAGGGGCAGGATCACCGTGAAGGTGGTCCCTTGCCCTTCTTGACTGCTGACTTCCAGGCGGCCGCCCAGGCCCCGCACCATGCCCTGGGTTATGGACAGCCCCAAGCCGGTGCCCCACTGCTCGCCCCTGGCGGCGAAAAAGGGCTCGAAGATGCGCTCCAGATGCTCGGGCGGGATGCTCTGGCCGTCGTCGGCCAGACTCACCGCCAGGCTGCGCGGCGAATCCTGGCGGGCGGTGATGTGTATACTCCCCCCGCCGGACATGGCCGCCAGCGCGTTGTTGATGATGTTGAGGAACACCTGCTGCACCTGGCCGGCGTCGCTCTCGATGGCCGGCAGGTCCGGGGGGAAGTCCAGGGTGATCTCGATTTGGCGGTACCGCGCCTCGCTGTCCAAGAAACCCAGCACCTCCCGCAAGAGCCCCTCCAGGTGGATGCTCTCCACCTGCACGTCCAGATGACGGGCCAGGCCCAGCAGGCGGTTGGTAATGGCGCCGACCCGCCTGACCGCGCCCAGGATGGAATCCACGTTGCGTTGGAAGCGGTCCTTGGCCGGGCTGGCCTCCAGGCTGGGCAGCAGATCGCGCAGCAGGCCGGCCTTTTCGTTGATCACCGAGATGGGATCGGTGATCTCGTGGGCCACCCCGGCGGCCAGGCGCCCCAGGGAGTCCAGCTTGCTGGTGTTCTGCCGCTCGTGCAGAGCCAAGTCCCGGCTGCGCTCGGCCAGATAGAGGCGGTTGACCAGTCCCGTGGCGCCGTAGAAGATCACGCCGGCGATGAACAGGCCGCTGGCCCCCAAGAGCGCCAACAGGCCCACCCGCGAGAGGTTGCCCCGTCCCAAGAGCACCTCCGGCCGCTTGATCAGCACCACGGTGAAGGGCGTGCCCTCCACCTGGGCGAAGCCTGAGAGCTGCTCCCCCCTCTGGGGGTCCTCCAGGCTGGTCACCTCCACGCTCTTTTTCAGGTCGCGGGGCCTGGGCAGGGGAAACACCTCCAGGGTGCCGCCGTAAAAGCGCGAGGGTGTTTGCAAGAACCCCGCCTGATTGACCAAAAAGGCGTCGCTATAGGGCGGGCGGGCGATCTTGGCCAGCATGTCCTGGATGCGGGTGATGTTGACGGTGGCACGCAGCATGTGGTATCCGCCGTCCTCCTGCTCGTGCTTGACCACGATGACAAAGTGCGGCACGCTGCGGTGCCCCAGGAAGACGTCGCTGATGTATACGCCGCGGATCAGGGCCTCCTTGAACCAGTCCTCGTCCCGGTAGTTGTGCCCCAACAGGGCATGGGGGCCCACGTAGGCCCGCTGCTCGCCCTTGGCGTCAATCAGGCCCAGGTCAACGAAGCCGCCGAAGGAGCGCCGCAGGCTGAGGAAGATGCGGTTGAGCTGGCGGTGATCGGCGAGCTGGGCCGGGCCGTTCTCCTGCACCACAAAGGCCAGGGCCGCCCGATGTTCACCCAGGAAGTCGGCGATTTGCAGGCGGGTGTTGGAGAGCATGCGCTCTATCTGCTCGCGCATCTCCTGGCGCTGCATGTCGTCGTGGCGGTCGAACTGATTCAAGGCCACCAGGGTCAGCAACAGCAAGGGCAACAGCGACACCGCCAGGGCCGTGCCCAGGGTCAGCTTCCAGAGGCGGCGGTAATTGACGCCCCCGGCGCCCGCCACCGTCGCCTCCCGCCAGAAGGCGGGTTTCATGCTACTCCACAGACTCAAAAAATACGCCTCTCCCCAGGGTGCCCGCGCCCCTGGCCTAGCCCCGGCGGGCCTTGATTTTTTCGTAGGCCTGGGCCAGGGTCTCTTGCAGGGTCTCCACGTCCACGGGCTTTTTCAAAAAAGCAAAGGCCCCCAACTCCAGGCACATTTGAAGCTCCTGGTCCGAGCCGTGACCGGTGAGGATGATCACCTCCACGGCGGGGTGGTCCTTCTTGATGCGGCGCAAGACCTCCATGCCGTCCATGCCCGGCATCTTGAGGTCCAGGACCATCACCTCCGGCTCGTTCTCGCGGGCCAGTTGCAGGGCCTGCTGGCCGTTGTACACCACGGCCGAGTTGATCTGGCGCATTTGCAGGCGCTCGGATAGGGTCTGCACGAACTCGCGCTCGTCGTCCACCAAAAATATCTTGGCCGGGCCGGCGGGCTCGGTATCAAGGGGCGCCGGCTGGCCCTGGCGAGCTACCCGCACCTCCAGGCGCTGGGGGTCCACGCCCTCCACCCGCGCCGCCTGGTCCCGGATGTCACGCTCTTGGCCATCGGTCATGACGACACCGCCCTTGGTGGTGATGGTTAGGCGTTCTTGCTCCACCTCCAGGAGCAGATCGCGGGTGGGATGCCCCTGGTCGGCCAGGGCCGTCTCCAGGCGCGCGGCCAGGGCGAAGTCTTGCACGGCCTGCAGGGAGGCCGTGGTGGGCAGAAGCAATACGCTGCGGGCGTGCTCCAGGATCAGCCCGACCGTGCCCTCAACGTCCATCCTGTCCATGGGCACCAGGATATCGTACAGGTCGCTGGACCAGGCCTCGCGGCCGTGCAGGAGAGCCACCCAGCCCATGGCTTGCTGGTCGGCCTGCTTCAGACGCGCCTCGGCCACCCCCTGGCCCAGCCCCTCGTCCCGCATGGCCCGCCCCAGGCGGTCGCGGAAGTCTGCGATTAGGCAGACGCTCAATATATGGGAGACCGCCGGCGGGATCAGATGGGCGCCTTGGCCCAGGTAGACCAGGTTGTCCTGGTCCAAAAGGCTCGACATGGCCAGGCGCAGGCGGCCCAGCAGGCGGTCGCGCTGGCCGGGAAAGGGGTCGAAAAGCTCCAGGTGCTCGAAGATGGCCGGGGCCGGGGGGGCCTGTTCCTGGGACGGACGCCAGGCCACCCGCTCCAGCAGCCAGGCGTCGTCCAACAGGGGGCATCCCAGCCCCTGGGCCACGGCCTGGGCCACCTGGCGCCCGGCGCAGTGGGTGCCCGCGAATATGCTTACCACCGACATGGGGTTGGCCATCCTCCTTGGGGTGTTCCCAGCCCGGGCAACAGGCCCGTACCGCCGCGCCAGCCCGGCAGGGCCTGGCCCGACCCTTCTGGGGCATGGAAGAGTTGTGCCAAAAAGTCGCTGAAAATATTATCTGTAAAATTAGTTGGTTAACTTTTTGGACCAGAGGGGCTGGCCAGGCCCTCCGTTGCACTTTGCAGCGCAAATTGCCCCCCTGCGCAAGGCCCGTCCAAATTATATCGGCATTCAAGTAGGTTGCCGCCCCGGCCTATTTTCTAGCGCCGTTACAAGTTGAAACAGCGCACGACGGGGCCGCTGGGCGGCGGCACCCGGCCTGCCCCCCTCACCCCGACCCTCTCCCCCCCGGGGGTGGAGAGGGGGCAAGAGGGGGCGCCGACACCACCCGCCCCATCTCGGTCACGGAACGCCCCACACCGGGAGTCGCCAGCGCTGATCAAAAATACAGCGCCAACCGACCCGTATAAGCCCCGCCGGGGGCACCCGGCCGACACGTATACGCCCCGCCCGGGGCACCGGGCTTAGATGCGGTTTTGCAGGACCGCCACGCTGACCGAGGCGGTGGTGACCCGGCTGAGGCCGGTATAGAGCAGGATGGCGCTCCACAGGCCCAACAGGCACAGCAAGAGGCCGGGGTGCCACAGGGCGGCCAGGCCCTGGGCGAGCCGGGGGGCGGACATGGGGGTGGCGGGCAGGAACCAGGCCAGGGCCAGGTAGAAGGCGGCGGCCAGCAGGGCCATGATCTGGTAGGCCGAGACGCGCCCCTCGCCGCGATAGTCGGCGCGCAGCACCTCGGAGCCGGCCCGCCAGAGTTGGGAGGTGGTGATGCTCAGCAAGAGGGAGGCGGTGAAGTGGCCCTCCAGGAATAGATAGGCCCCGGCCAGGGCCGTGGCCGACAGGATCAGGATGCTCAGCGCTTGCAGGGGCAGCACCGGCTGTCCTTCCAGGCCCGAGGCGTAGGCGATTTTCTTGGAGGGGCCGTGAAAAATGAAAGCGTGGCGCCGGAAAAGGCGCTGGAGCAGGGGGCCGCACTGCTCCAGGGGGCGTCCGTAGCAGCAGCCGAAGCTGATGCAGGCCAGGCGACCCAGGCCCTCGCCCAGGGCATAGGACACGCCCATGGCGGCCAGGACCGGAACCAGGGGCAAGCCCACCAGCCAGGCCAGCGGGGGGGCCAGCATCAGGCCCACGAAGGAGGAGCCGCCGATGGTGAGGGTGTGGGGTTTTCTCTCCACCAGCCAGGCCACCAGGCGGGCGGCGGGCAGGCACAGGGCCAAGAGCGGGGCCAGGAAGGTCAGGGCCTCCAGGGGAGTCAGGCCGGCGGCGGCCATCAGCGCCAGGAACAGGGCCACGGCGGCGAGGATGGCGTTGGCGTTGAACAGGCCGTAGAAGGTGAGGTTGACGGCCCGCCAGCGTCCGTCGGGCTCCTTGGCCACGGGCAGGCAGGCCAGCACCTGCCAGCGCTCCCGGGGCAGGGATTTGAAGGCCAAGGGCAGGACCAGGGCCAGGACCAAGGCCAGGCCAGACACGAAGAGCAGATTGCTCATGCCACTTGCTCCAAGTTTGCGGGCTTGATGGCCCGGGCGATGGTGGAACGCACCAGGACTTCGGTCTCGGTGAGGGGCCGGCCGAAACCCCGGGCGAAGCGGCTGTGCACGTGGGTGGCGACCTGGTTGCGCAAAAGGTCCGGGCAAAAGGCCACTCGGCCGGGCTGGAACAGGAGCACCACGGTGCTGGAGCCGGGCCGGAAGAGGCTCTTGGGCTGGCCTTTTTGCAACATCAGACCGGGGATGATGTCCTGGGGGTCGTCATAGGCCTGTGCGCTGTAGGCCTGCTCTATGCGGCCGATCATCAGGGCCACCACCTCCACCATGGCCACCAGGCCGCAACCGCTGCCGCCGGGCACGTCGGTGTCCAAGATGGTGACCACGCGCTGATTCTTGGAGAAGGGCGTGACCATGCTGACCACGGCGCTGGGGTTGCAGGAGTGGTGGGCGCCGTCCACTTTATAGATATCCAGCACCCGGCCGGAGACCGGCGCGTGGTTGTAGTGGTACTTCTCGGGGGTGAGGCGGAAGACCGCCCAGTCCCCGCCGGCCAGGGCCTGGCGCCAGCCCTGGCTGTCGGGGCCCAAAAGCTCGTCGAAGGAGAAGAACTTGCCCTTGAGGAACAGGCTGTCCTGGCGGCGGAAGGAGCCCAAGAGCACCCGCGAGTCGGCCGGCGCGGCCACGGCCGCGGGCTCGTCCTCCAGGGGGCGGCAGTCCCAGTAGCCTATGCGCCGCTCGAATATCTTGCGCGGGGTGTTCAGGCTGACGGGATCGTCCAGGCACTCACCCAGGTCCACCCCGGCCCGGCGCAGAAACTGCGGTCCGCCGGCCAGGCGGGCGCCCAGCAGGCTGTCGTAATTCAGGATGCCCAACAAGCCCGAGAAACGCGGGCTGGTGAAGGCCTTGAACAGGCCCTGGGAGTTCTCGCGCAGGCCGCCGTAGAGCATCCGCACCAGGCGGTCGCCGAAAGGCCGCTCCTCGCGGACCCTACCGGTATGCCGCTCTAGGTATTGATGCCTCATCTCCGCTGTCTCCTTGTGGGTCGCGCCCCCGGGCGCGGGTCTGGTCTTGTTCGATGCTGATGAGCACCAGGATGATCATGGACCATAGCTCGTCTTCCCCGGCCTGGTCGGCCAGCAGGGCGGGCCGTGCCCGGGCCAGGAACTCGGTCGTTTCCAGGCCATCCAGGGCCTGTTCCAAGACCTGGCGGCGGTCCGAGGGGCAGTTCAGGCTGGACAGGCCGGTCAGGCCTGACAGGTCTTGGCCCAGCATATCCAGGGCCTCGGCCATGTGCCGGATCCGCAAATTCTGTCGGTAATAGGCCTCGGCGGCCAGGTTGAACTCCTGGGCCTCCATGTCCAGGGGATGCCGCTTGCCCTGCCCCTGGCAGATGCCGTGCCACAGCCGGCCGGCGGCCGAGGCCTCCTGGGGCCGCTCCAGGCGCTCCTCCAGGTCGGCCAGCAGCGGGGCCAGGCCCAGGCATTCCACCAGGTCGGCGGCATCCTGGCGGATCAGGGCCAGCAGGGCGCGGCGGTACTCATGGTTGTGCACCCGCAGGTAGCCCGGGTAGCGGCGGCTGGGACGCACCCGCTGGCAGCGCTCGATGATCATGCCCAGGAAGTGGTTGGCGGTGTCGTGGCGCACGAAGAAGGTGGGCAGGCCCATGGCCGCGCCGAAGAATATCTGGCGCCGCTCGCTCTCCACCACCGGGTGGTCGGGGATGTGGGCGTGGGACAGCCGGCCCTGCAAATAATATTTGTAGGCCAGGGCGGTGACCAGGGATTGCAGGCCGGCCGCCGCTCCCAGGTCGTGCTCCAGGCTCTCGAAGAGGCTGTAGTGGCGCCCCTCGAAGCCGGCGAAGCCCATGGACGCGAAATGGCGTTGGCGGTAGAGTAGGTAGGTGGCCATGCGGGGGTCGAAGACCCCCAGGTCGGCCAGGTCCTGCTTGAGGCGCTGATCGTTGCCGGGCTGGCCGTCCAGGGCCGGGGACTGATCGGTGGACAGCAGGCAGACGAAATAGTCCAGCAGGCGGTAGTCGGGCACAAAATCGCCGCGCAATCCAAAGGCGCGGCTCAGAAGGCGGTCCAGCCACAAGGGGCCGAAGGGGGTCAGGGGCCGGCCCAGCACTTTGAGGCGGGCCTTTTTCTTCCAGCGGCGCCACATCATGCGCAGATGGGTGTAGTCCAACTCGTGGGGCAAAAAGCCCAAAAGGCGCTCGGGGTGGAAGTCCTCGAAGGCCAGGCGCTGGGGCGCGGCGCTGTAGGTACCCACGAACAGGGGCAGAAAGTGCTCCACGGCTTTGATGACCAGGTCGCCCAGGTATTTTTCCTGCAGGGGGCCGAAGCCCGAGGCGGGATCGGCCAAGAGGGCCGAGAGCCGGCGGCTGCCCAGACTCAGGTGGGTGCCGTTGTTGGCCAGGCAGGTGTTGGAGAGGTTGGGCAGCACCACCAGATTGTTGGTGATGATGCCGGCCTCTTTTAGCTTGCCCACGGCGTTGAGCTGGCTGCGCGAGAGCACCTGGTGGCAAAGCCCCATGTAGCGGTGCTTTTCCTGGCCCCGGTCCCAGCCGCTCAGGCAGGGACTCATGAACAGCTCGCGGTAGAAGCTGTCGGAGATCAGGTCGTTGAGGCGGCGTTGGCGCAGGGGCGGCGAGGGCGCGAAGTAGACCAGGGGGTGCTGGCCGTCCTGGTCCAGGCCCAGGGCGCGGCCGGCGTAGGCGGCCAGGAGCTGGGTGAGCAGGTAGCGCTTGGCGGTCTCGGCGGCGATGGCCCGGCCCAGGCTGGGGGCTGGCTGCAAGGCCACGGGATGGAAGGAATAGGTCTCCGGCGAGGTGTTGTCGCTGAGGAAATGGCCCATCAGCCGCTGGCCGCCGGCCACCAGGGACTCCGGCAGGCCGGGCTGGCTGCCCAGGGCCTGGGCCAGGGAGAGCTTGAGCAGATAGCTCACCGGCACCCGGCAATAATCCTGACCAGCCTGGCTGAAGATGAAGCGCGGGCGGTCGCCGCGGTGGCCGCCAGCGGGGTCACGCTTGTCGGCCAGCAGGTCGTGGGCCAGGGTCTCCCGGGCCAGGGGGCACAGCCGCTCCAGGGGAAAGCGCAGCCAACTGTTTTCCCAGACGCCCTCGCGGTTCTTGTACAGGAAGTCTTCCAGGTCGCTCAGGGCCTGGCGGGGGGCCTCACCCCGGCGGTGGCGCTTGATGATGTTGCGGTAGTAGTTGGAGTCCTCGATGGTCCGCACCAGGTCCACGCTTTCGCCCGGCCCCACCACCGCCGCTTGCAGCTCGTTCTCGGTGCCGGCGGTGAGGTCCCCCAGGGAGAAGGGCAGTTCCTGGACCGGGCAGCGGCCCTGGGGTAGGCCCAGCAGCCCGCGCAGGCCCTCGGGGCTCAGGCAGGCGCTCTCGGCGCCCTGCCGCGGGGCGATCAACTTCAGGACGCTCATCGAGGGCAACCTCCGGTAACGGTTGCCAAGAACTACCACGAATGGACGGCCGGGTTGTTACGGGTGGGTTACATGTGGGCGAACATTTGGGGACAAGTCGCACCACCCCCCGCCGCGCCCGCCCTGGGGACGCGATGGGGTGCTAGCCCGGCGGAGGGCCGGCGCTCAGTTCAGGCCCAGGAGGAGGCCTGCGCCGCCGGCGTCAGCGTTTGCGAACCTCCGCCGTCCCGCAAGCCGGTGTCCTGTTCGCCGGGGGCCAGCGGCGGCACGCCGGTCTGCGACGGGTCCGCGCCGGTCAACTGGGGCCAGTTCCAGCCGGGCCGCCCCGAGGGGTCGTCGGGCGGCTGGTCTCCCCGGTGCCCCTGGCCGCTGACCAGGGCCTCCAGCTTTTCCACCACCTCGCGCATGCGCTGGGACTGGGCGTTAAGCTCCTCGGCGGCTGCTGCCGTCTGCTCGGCGTTGGCGGCGGTCTGCTGGGTCATCTGGTCCATCTCCGAGACCGCGCGGTTGAGCTGGTCGGTGCCCTGGGCCTGGTCGACGCTGGCGGCGCTGATCTGCTCCATCAGGCCGGCGGCCTCCTGGCTGGCCAGGGATACCTGGGCGAAGCTCTGGTTGGTGGTTTGGGCCAACTGGGCGCCGGCGGCCACCGTGGCCTGGGTCTGGCCGATGATCTCGGCGGTCTCGCTGGCCGCCCGGGAGGCCCTTAGGGCCAGGTTGCGCACCTCGTCGGCCACCACCGCGAAGCCTGCCCCGGCCTGGCCCGCCCGGGCGGCCTCCACGGCGGCGTTCAGGGCCAAGAGATTGGTCTGGAAGGCGATCTCCTCGATGGCCCCGATGATCTTGCCCTGGCGCTGGCCGGCGTCCCGGATGCGCTCCATGGACTGGCTGAGCCGGGCCATGACCTGGCCGGCCTCTTCCAGGGCCTGACCGGTCTTCTTCACCAGCAGGTGGGCCTGGCCGGCATGGGCGGCGTTGTTCTTGGTGGTGGCGGTCATCTGCTCCAGCGAGGCCGAGCTTTCCTCCAGGGAGGCGGCCTGCTGGGCCGAGCCCTCGGCCAGGGATTGGCTGGCCTGGGATATCTGCCGCGAGGCCGCGGCCACCTGCCCGGCCCCGGCGGCCAGGCCGGCCACCGCGGCCCGGATGGGCCTGGTGATGCCCCGGCTCAGGAGCACAGTCAGCAAGAGGCCCAGGAGCAAGGCCCCGCCCAGCCCCTCGGCCACCTGGCGCGAGGAGCGGTTCAGGGAACCCACGGTCTGGGCGGAGATGTCCTTGACGGCCTGCAATCCTTGGTCGCTGGCCTGCTGGGCCAGTAGGGTCAGCCCGTCGGCCAGGGCCTCGCGCTGGCGGCGCATCTCGCTTAAGGACTGCCAACCCTCCAACCAGGCGCTCAAGACCGACTTGTACTGCTCGGCCGCCGAGCGGCTGCCCGCCACCACCTGCTGCACCTGAGGCTCGCTGCGGCACAGGGAAACCAGATCGTCGTAGCGGGCGCGCATCCTCTCCAGGGTCTTTTCGACCAGGGCCACCGCCTCGGGATCGCCGCTGGTCTGCACCTTGAAACGGGCCAGCCAGGCCTGGGTGCCCATCTCGATGATGCGTCCCAGGAGGGCCACCCGCTCCTGGCGGGAGACTATCTTGTCCTGGGGCGCCCCGGCGGCCAGGTCATTGGCCAGCGCCTGGTTCTGCTCATGCAGCAACTGGTACACGCTGGCGAAGAACTGCTCCTGGGAGCCGTCCATGAAGTCCTGATAGTCGCTGAGTTGCTCCTTGGCCTCAATGGTCTTGGCCAGCAAGGCCTCGTAGGCCGCCAGGCGCTTGAGACCCTCCTGGGCCTTGTCTTTCAGGCCGGCCAGTTCGGGGTGCCCCTGGGCCAACCGGACCGCCTGGGCGAAATCCTCGCGCACCGCCACCAGGGTCTCCTGGCCGGTTTGCAGCAGGGCCTTTTCGTTGCTCATGCTATAGCCGCGCAGATCGTAGATGGCCTGGGACCAATGCCTTTCCAGGCGGCCGACCATGGCCACCTGGCCCACATAGGCTTGATCCATGGTCGCCTGCAGCGAGCTGACCCCGGTCATCTTGAGCACGGCCAGCCCGCCCACCGCCAGGGTGACCAAAACCAACAACCCCAGACCCAAACCGATCTTGAGGCCCAGCCTTTGGCCGCTCAGCATGCGACCTCTCCCTTTCCCGCCAGGGGGGCCTGGCAGACCAGACGGCAGGCGGCGTCCTCCGGGGGGGGGCCGCTGGGTTCGCCCAGGGGAGTGCGGCGATCGCGCACGTAGACGCTGCCGGGCAGCGACTTGGCGTATTGCTTGACCTCGGCGGCCCGCTGGCCCACGTGGCCCAGGTCGCACTGACCCCGGCAGTCCACGATGGCCAGGGAAACCGAGCCCAGGGGGAAGTTGCTGGGTTGGCCCTGGCGGTCCTTGCCCTTGATGAAGCCGGCGGCCTGGTCCTCGGGCTTGTACAGACCCTTGACCAGCCGCTTGAAGCAACGCACCACCCCCAGGCAGACCCGCTCGGCCAGGACCGGATCGGTGATGATCACGAAGTCGTCGCCGCCCACGTGGGCCAGGTAGTCGCCGCTGGAGCCGTGGCGCCTCAGGGACCAGGCCAGCACCCTGCTTATCAGGCGGATCATCTTGTCGCCGGCCTCGAAGCCGTAGGCGTCGTTGAAGGCCTTGAAGTTGTCCAGGTCCACGTAGACGAAGCTGGCGGGCTCGCCGGAGTTGCAACGCCGCTCGATCTCCTGCTCCAAGGCCACATTGCCCGGCAGGCCGGTCAGCGGGCTGGCGCCTTTGGCCATCTCCACCTGCACCCGGGCCAACACGTCCAGCATCTTCTGCACGCTGACGATGCCGCGCAGCAGGCCGTTCTCGGTGACGATGATGTGGTCGTAAATCTTGAAGCGCTCGCGGTTCATGGCCGTCTTGGCCACCTGCTCCACCGGCGTGGAGCCTTCCACCACCAGGGGCATGGAGTCCATGAGCCGGCTGACGCTGCGCTCCCAGTACAGGGCGGTGCCGTAATAGGTGCCCAGTTGGCGGTCCATGGCGTGGCTCATCACCAGCCCCAGGGGCCGGCCGTTCTCCACCACCACCACGCCGCTGATGGGGTGGCTGTCCAGGATTTTCTTCACGTCCTTGGTGCGGGCCTCGGTGACCACCTGGGGCACGGGCTCGGCCAAATCGCGCACGGGGATGGAGCAGCGCCCCTCCGCCTGCACCCGCCCGCGCATGGCCGCGCGCAGGGCCAGGGGCAGGGCTGGCATGGGCTTGGGGCTGGCCGGACGGGCCAGGAAAAAGCCCTGGCCATAGTGCACGCCCATGGTCAACAGGCTGGTCAGCTCGGTCTCGGTCTCGATGCCCTCGGCCACGATGGCCGAGCCGATCTTGTCGGCGAAGGTGACCAGGGTCTCCAGCAGGGCGCGCTGCACGGGGTTGGTGTCGATGCCCCTTATCAGGCCCATGTCCACCTTGATGAACTCCGGCCGGAGCTTGGCCAGGCGGTTGAGGCCCGAGTAACCGGTGCCCACGTCGTCGATGGCCACCAGGTAGCCCTGGGAGCGGTAGTGCTCCAGGGTGCGGTGGAACAGGGTGAAGTCCTTGATGGAGTGACGCTCGGTGATCTCGAAGACCAGGTTGTGGGGCCGCAATCCATGCTGATCCATCAGGCGCCTGGTCTCGCCGGGACGGAAGGAGGGGTCGCCGATGGTCTGGGGATGGATGTTGAGGAACAGCTTTTGCCCGCTGTTCAGGCCGCCCAGGCCGGCCAGGGCCTGCTGCCGGCAGACGCGCTCCAAGGTGAAGATGGAGCCCACCTCCTCGGCGAAGTCAAAGAGCATGGCCGGCGAGTGGAAATGGCTGTCCACCGGCCCCCGGGCCAGGGCCTCCCAGCCCAATACCTCGCCCAGGCGCAGGTCCACAATGGGCTGATACACCGCCCGGATCAGGGGGGTCTCCACCGCCTCGCGGAACTGGCTCATCAGGCCCAACTGGCTCAAGTCCAGGTGCCCGTGGGCCACGGAGCGGGCGTCGGTGAGGCTATTGTAGAGCAGCCCCTCCAGGTCCCGGCCCGGCTGGGGGGGCAGCAGGGCGTAGCCGGCCTGCACCGACAGGTTCTGGCCGGTGGACTGCACCACCTCGTTGTTCAACTGGCCGCGCACCGAAAGGCGCAGGCGCATGGCCATGTCCAAAAGCCGGTCCAGGGACAGCTCGCCGTTGTGAAACAGCACGATCAGGGAGGCCCGCTCCACCTTTTCAATGAAGTAGGTGGCGTCGCCCGACAGCAGTTCCGGGACCTGCCACTCCAATATCTCCTTGAGCTTCTCGACGATGGTGCTGCTGTAGCCATGTCCGTAGAGCTTGCCGAACAGGGCGAAGCCCTCCAGGTTGAGCCACAGCACCCCCAGGGGCGTGCCCTTGGCCAGGGTGGCTTCCAGGTGTTGGCGCAGAGGGGCCTTTAAAAAAGCGAAGGAGGGCCAGCGCTCGGCCCCCGCGACCTCGGGCGGGCCCTGGGCCCATAGGCCGGGTTCCCCCAGCATCGGCAACTCAATGTGAGACATGCGTTCCGCCTGTATGGCCATGTTTATTCCGCTACCTTTTTGAGAAGTTCCGCCGCGGCCGGCCTGGTCCTGGTCGGCCCTCCGGGGACTCCTGCTCATGTCTTGCTCTGCGTGGTTGTGCCTAGCATTACCCAGTCGGTGTTACAGACTTGTGCCGGCCAGGTGAAGAATGGGTTAATCTCTGCGTCCTTGACATAACCGGGCTCCTATAATATCTTGTATGCAATCTATAGACGGAGGCGGCATGGAATCTTATGAGGACTGCATCATCTTCTTGTTGGCCAAGGCCTATCAGCGGGCCCATGCCATACACAAGGAGCAACTCAGGCCCTATGGCCTGACGGCGGTGCAGCACCTCATCCTGGGGGCCTTAAGCATGCAGGATGGCCAAAGCGCCGGCGAGATAGGCCAAAAGCTGGTGCTGGACAGCGCCACCCTCTCGGGCACCCTGGACCGCATGGCCGAAAACGGCTGGATAAGCAGGGAAACCGACCTCGCCGACCGGCGGGTGCAACGCATAAGCCTTACGCCCAAGGCCCAGAAACTGGCCCAAGAGCTGCACGCGGTGCGGGTGGGCAGCAACGAGGAGTTCCTGAAGGAACTGAGCATGGAGGAAAAAGTCCTGCTCAAGCGCCTGCTCAAGGATTTGCGTTAATTTTTTTTAGGCTATTAGTTAGTATGCGAGATTTATTGCCACGAAAGGAGCCCGCCATGGATCAGCAAGCCTACCGGAAATTGGCCCAGCACTTGGACAGCCTGCCCTCCGGCTTCCCCGCCACCGAGGACGGGGTGGAGCTGCGCATCCTGCGTCACCTGTTCACGCCTGAGCAGGCCCAGTTGGCGGTGTATTTGGGCCTCAAGCTGGAACCGGCTCCCGCCATCGCCCAACGCGCCGGACTGCCGCTGGAGGAAGTGGCTCCGCGCCTGGCCGAGATGTCGCGCAAGGGGCTCATCTTCAGCATCGAGGCGCCCGGCCGGCCCCCGGTCTACATGGCCGCCCAGTTCATCATTGGCATCTGGGAATACAACCTCAACAACCTGACGCCCGAGTTCAACCGCGACATGGAGGCCTACATGCCCCACCTGTCACGGACGGCCTTCGGGGTGCTGCCCCAATTGCGCACCATCCCCGTGGGCAAGAGCCTGGCCGCGGCACCCGAGGTTTTGGCCTATGAATCGGTGGAGAACCTGATCCGGGGTCAGGAGAAAATCCTGGTGGCCCCCTGCATTTGCCGCAAGGAGCACCAGATGAAGGGCGGAGGCTGCGGCAAGCTGTTGGAGGCCTGCCTGGTCTTCGGCTGGGGCGCCGACTATTATGAGCGCAACGGCCTGGGGCGCGCCATCAGCCAGGAAGAGGCCCTGGCCATCTTGGCCAAGGCCGAGGAGGAGGGTCTGGTGGCCCAGCCCAGCAACGCCCAGGATATCGTCAACATCTGCCTGTGCTGCGGCGACTGCTGCCATGCCCTGGCCAATCTCAAGAGCCATCCCGCCCCGGCGCGCATCGTGGCCTCGCCCTTTTTGGCCAAGCTGGACGTAGAGGCCTGCGTGGGCTGCGGCGTGTGCGTGGACCGCTGCCAGATGGAGGCCTTGAGCCTGGACGATGACAAGGCCGTGCTCAACGCCGAGCGCTGCATCGGCTGCGGCCTGTGCGTGAGCACCTGCCCCTCCGAGGCCCTGAGCCTGGAGCGCAAGGCCCAGCAGCCCCCGGTGCCGCGCAACATGATGGAGGCCATGAGCATCCGCGCCCGCGCCCGCCAGGAACTCAAGGACAAGTTGGCCCGGCACCAGAACCTGTAGGCGCAATACGAGGCGGTCATCTTGAACTAGAAAAGGATGGCAAGGCGTGAGCCAGAGCCCGGTTCTGTATTGTGGACTTCCCAAACCAGAGGCGGTGGCCCAGCTGACAAGTCTGGAGCAACTGCGGGGTGTACTGGAAGGACGTCTGCCTCAGGCACCCATCTCGCGCACCTTGTCTTTTTGGCTCGTGGAGGCTGGGGAGGGCTTCGCCGCCTTTGAAGGTGAGTCGGAGGAACACCTCTTGAACTCCAGGGGCATGGTGCACGGGGGCTGGGCGCTGACCCTCCTGGACAACGCGGCCGGATGCGCGGCGCATTCCTTGCTGCCGGCGGGAATTAGTTGCGCCACCATCGAAACCAAGGACAATTTTCCCAGACCCATCAGCAATGACTCTGGCCGCGTCCGCGCCGAGGGACGGGTCATCTCCCAGGGACGCCATATAATCTCCGCCGAGGCCAGGGTGCTGGACCGGTACGGCAAGGTCTACGCCCATGGGCTATCCACGCTGATGGTACGGGGAAACTGGTTATAGCGCGGTGCGAATGGTGCAACCATGCACGGCCCAAGGGCCGGGAGGAGCGACCATGTCGTCGACCAAGGAAACCACGGGGAGGAAATAACCATGGCCGAGTGGCACAAGACCGGCTGCGTGCTTTGCGCCCAGAACTGCGGGCTGGAAATCCTGGTGGAGGACGGCCGCCTGAGCCGGGTGCGGCCGGACAAGGACAACCCCCGCAGCCAGGGCTACGTCTGTCGCAAGGGGCTCAACGTCATCTATCATCAATACCCTCGGGATCGCCTGACCCAGCCCCTGAAGCGGGTGGGCGATGGTTTCGAGCCCCTAAGCTGGGGACAGGCGGTGGAGGAAATCTCCGCCAAGCTGCGCGGCCTGGTGGGTGAGCACGGCCCCCGCTGTCTGGCCTACATGGGCGGCGGCGCCCAGGGAGGCCACATGGAGGCGGCCTTCGGCCTGACCCTGCTGCGCTCGCTGGGGTCGCAGTATTACTACTCCTCGGCGGGGCAGGAATTCAGCGGTCACTGGTGGGTCACCGGCCGGATGCTGGGCAAGCAGTACGGCATCGCCATCCCCGACGAGCAGGCCACGGAGATGCTGGTGGCCTGGGGCTGGAACGGCATGATGAGCCACCAGATGCCCCAGGCCCGCAAGGTGCTCAAGGAGATCAGCAACGACCCGAACCGCACCCTGGTGGTCATCGACCCCCGCCAGAGCGAGACCGCGGCCATCGCCAATCTGCACCTGCCGGTGCGTCCGGGCTCGGACGCCCTGCTCATGAAGGCCATGCTGGCCATCATCCTGGAGCAGGGCTGGGAGAACAAAAAGTATCTCCGGGACCACGTGGAGGGCTGGGACGAGATCAGCCCTTGCTTCCGGGGCGTTGACGTCAAATCGGCCCTGGAGGTCTGCCAACTGGGGTACGACCAGGTCCTTGAGCTATGCCGCCTCATGACCAGCAAGCGCTGGTGCGTGCACCCCGACCTTGGTGTCTACATGGGCCGGCACAGCACCCTTAACTCCTATCTGCTGCATCTGCTGGGCGCGGCCTGCGGGGCTCTGGGGGTGCGCGGGGGCAACGTGATCCCCGGCTTCGTGATGCCCCTGGGCTTTCACGCCGACGAGCGCGACCCCAAGACCTGGCGCACCGTGGCCAGCAACCTGCCGCCGGCGGCCGCCGGTTCCTTCCCGCCGGCGGCCATGCCCGAGGAGATATTGAGCGACCATCCCCAGCGCCTGCGCGCGGTCTTGGTCAGCGCCTGCAATCCCCTGCGGGCCTATCCTGACACCACGGCCTTTGAGCGGGCCTTCACCAAGCTTGATCTGCTGGTGGTCAACGACATCGTGATGAGCGAGACCGCCCGCCTGGCCCACTACGTGCTGCCATGCCGCACCTTTTACGAGGCCTGGGACGCCACCTTCTTCCCCAACAACTACCCCGGGGTCTACTTCCAACTGCGTCGTCCCCTGGTGGACCCTCCACCCCAGTGCCTGGAGGCCGCCCAGATCCACACCCTCCTGGCCGACAAGCTGGGGCTCATCCCCGAGATACCACCCCAGGTGCTTCAGGCGGCCCGGGCCGACCGCCTCACCTTTGGCGCGGCCCTCATGGGCTGGGCGGCTCAGGAGCCCCGGGCCAGGAAGGCCATGCCCTTCGTGCTGGCGGGGACCCTGGGCCAGCGCTGGGACAGCGCGGCCAAGGCGGCCCTGTGGGGCCTCTTAATGACCGCGCCCAAGGCCCTGCGCCAAAACGCCGCCCGGGCGGGGTTCGCCCCGGGCCCGGAGCAGGGCGAGCGCATCTTCCAGGCCCTCCTGGACCAGCCTCAGGGCCTCTGGGTGGGCCAGGCCGATGCCGACAACCCCATGGACGGCATCAAGACCGCCTCGGGCAAGATCGAGGTTGTGATCCCTGAATTGACCGAGCAGGTCAAGGCCCTGGACGCCGCCGGCGAGGCTAGGGGCCTGCGCCTGCCCAAGGACTTTCCTTTGATCCTCAACGCCGGCCGGCACATGGACTACAACGCCAACACCCTCATGCGCAACCCGCAGTGGAACCAGGGCAAGCGGGCCTGCACCGTGGCCATGAGCCCGGCCGACGCCGGTGGCCTGGGCCTGACCGACGGCCAGCGGGTCAAGGTGACCACCCAGGCGGGCAGCGAGGAGGGAGAGCTTCAGGTCTCCGGACAGGTGCGCCAGGGCACGGTGCTCATCCCCCATGGCTTCGGCCTCGACTATGACGGCCAGGTCTATGGCCTGAACGTCAACCGGCTGACCAAGAACACCCACCGTGACCCCCTGGGCACGCCCCTGCACCGCTACGTGCCCTGCCGGGTGGAGGCCGCCCCATAACCCGCGCCCGTTGACGCGCGCGGGGCCGCCACGCGGCGGTCCCGCGCCTCCCGCCGCGCCACTGCCTTTGTTTCCGCTGAATTCTGCCCTGGACCCGGCCCGCTGGTTATTGTATATAATTAAAAATATGAGAGTTGAGTCACACGACAATAATCTGTCTTCCCCCCGCCCCCCGGCGCCCGCCGGCGGCCGACGACCGCTCACTCCCAAGGGCCTGCGCACCCGCCAGGCCCTCTTGGCGGCGGCGCGGCGGGTCTTTGAGAGCGACGGCTATTTCGGGGCCAGCGTCAGCCAGATGGGCCGGCGCTGCGGGGTGAGCCAGGGCACCTTCTACCAATACTTCAGTAATAAGGAACAGGTCTTCCGGGAGCTGACCGACGAGGTGTTGGACGCCTTTTGGCAAAAAGCCAACCAACTGCGCCTGGAGGAGATGCCCTACGAAACGGCCCTCTTGGAGGTCATAGGCCTCATCCTGGAGCACTGCCGGCACAACGCCGATATCCACCGAGTGCTCAATGAATTCGAGCTTATCGAAAGCCTGACCATCAGCTACTTCGACGCCATCGCCAGGTTCTACCGCGATTTTTTCCGCCGGGCCGCCCACCAGGGTCAGGCCCGGACCTTGGACCCCAACGTGGTGGCCTATTCCCTGATCGGCATGGCCATCTTCCTCAACATGGACTGGGGCCAGCCAGGCCCCGTTTTTTCCCCGGCCGAGCTAGTGGAGCTCACCGCCGGGCTGTTGCGCCGAGGCATCGGTGGCGGCAAACCCTGGCGGCCGCCTCGGGACCTGGCGGCCTGGCCCAAGGCCGCTCGCCAGGACCACGAGCTGCCCTGGTCGGACGACCCCGGCGCCGGCCAGCGCACCAAACGGGCCATCTTCCAGGCCGCCGAGCAGGTCTTCGGCCAGTACGGCTATGGCCGCGCCAACATCTCGGAGATAACCCGGCGGGCCGGCGTGGCCCAGGGCACGTTCTACGTGCATTTCCCCAGCAAGGAAGACCTGATGAACGGCGTGGTGCGCTTCTTGAGTCACGAACTGCGCCGCGAACTGAGGCTGGTGACCAACCAAACCGGCGACCGCCGCGAAAAGGAACGCCAGGGCATGCTGGCCTTTTTCAACTTCCTGCGCCAGCACAGCCAGATTTACCGCATTGTGGCCGAGTCCGAGGCCATCGGCCCCCAGTCCGCCCAGTATTACTACAGCCGCCTGGCCGACGGCTACGACCGCTCCCTGCTGGCGGGCATCAAGGCCAAGGAGATCAGGCCCGCGCCCACCGGCTTTCTGGCCCACGCCCTCATGGGTCTCAACCACATGCTGGGCCTGCGCTGGTTGGTGTGGAACTCCTCCAGCAACCCCGAGATACCCCGCCAGGCCCTGGCCGACGCCGTGAGCCTGGCCCTCTTCGGCCTGGACCCCGCCTAGGCCCCCGCGTCGCGCCCTTTCCGCCGGCCAAACTTCAGCACCCGCAAATTACCCTTGACACCCGGGCTTAATCCGTGGCATTAAACTGACAGGTGGTTCACTTTTAAGAACTAAGATTTTTCGACCGCCTCCGGGAGCCCGCGCGCTATCCTTTCTCCCCCCTCCCCTCTCCCGGGATCAATCGCCTCCACTTTGCGCGAGCGGGCATGACAAGCCATTACCCCCATCTGTCCACCGAGATCGAGGACCAGGTCTGCTGGGCGCTCATCAACCGGCCCCTGGACCGCAACTCCCTCAACTCTCCGCTTATGGACCAAATCGAGGGTCTTTTGGGCGAGTTGGCGGAACGCGGCCTGCGCGCCGTGGTCTTCAGCGGCGCCGGCCAGAGCCATTTTATCGGCGGGGCCGACGGCATTGAGATGATGCGACTGGACCCGCCCGGGGCCCGCCAGTTTTCCCGGCGCTTCCAGCAATTGCTGGACCGCCTGGAAGCCAGCCCCCTGTTAACCGTGGCGGCCATCAACGGCCTGTGCTTCGGCGGCGGCTTCGAGTTGGCCCTGGCCTGCGACCTGCGCGTGGCCACCCAGGCCAGCCGTATCGGCCTGCCCGAGGTCAAGGTGGGGCTCATCCCCGGCGGCGGCGGCACCCAGCGCCTGCCGCGCCTGGTGGGCACCGGCCTGGCCATGGAGATGATCTTAAGCGGCAAGCTCTATGGTGGCCAAGAGGCGGCCGAGATGGGCCTGGTGCACCGCGCCGTCTTGGACGCGGACCTGCGCCAGGGTGTGCGCGATCTGCTGGCCCCCATCCTGCGCCAACCCCAGTACGCCCTGTCCCTGGCCAAGCAGGCCGTGAAGCTCTCGCAACACACCACCCTACCCGAGGGATTGGCCCGCGAGGCCGAGCTGTTCAGCCACTGCCACGAGCATGATTTTTTCCGCCAGCTCATGGAGGAGCAACTCAACTCCGGGGTCCTGAGCACCTCCGAGGAGCTGGGCCGGCCGAACAAGGGAAGGTCATCATGAAGGTCTTGGGCATCACCGGCAGCCTGCGCCCCCAGAGCAACACCATGGCGTACATGCAACGCTGTCTGGCGGTGCTGGAGGAACACGGCATCGAACCCGAGCTGATCTCCCTGCGCGGCAAGACCATCAAGCCCTGCCTGGGCTGCTACGCCTGCGTCAAGGACCGTCGCTGCGCCCAGGACGACGACGACTTCGCCGAGATTCTTGCCAAGATGGAAGCGGCCCAGGGCATCGTGCTGGGCTCGCCGGTCTACCTGTCCTCGGTGGTGCCGCAGATGATGTGCCTGCTCTCCCGCGCCACCTTCGTGGCCCATTGGAACGGCAAGTTCCTGGCCGGCAAGGTGGGCGGCCCCATCACCGTGGCCCGCCGGGCCGGGCACAACATGGCTTTCTCCCAGCTCTTGCTGTGGTTCTTCATCAACGGCATCACCGTGCCCGGCTCCACCTACTGGACAGTGGGCATGGCCGGGGCCGGCGGGGCCCATGACGCCCTGGAGGACAGCGAGGGCCTTACCCACGTGAGCAATTTCGCCGCCAACCTGGCCGGCGTCATGGCCAAGATTTTCGCCTGATGGCGCGGGGGAGGGTGAACGTGCGGGGCATCGGATACTGGCTGAGCAAACGCGAATTCTTGTGCGGCGCCAAGGAGGCCGTGGTGGACGGCCAGCGCCGCCTGACCTACGCCGGGCTCAACCAGCGGGTCAATCGTCTGTGCGGAGCCTTGGCCGCTCTGGGGCTCAAGAGCGGCGACCGCCTGGGCATGCTCTCCTACAACTGCCAGGAGTACGTCGAGGTCATAATGGCCACGGCCAAGCTGGGCCTGATCCTGGTGCCGCTGAACTGGCGCCTGACCGCCGCCGAGTTGGCCTTCATCATCTCCGACAGCGGCACCAAGGCCCTTATCTTCGATCCCGCCCTGGAGCCCCTGGCCCAGGAGATCAAGGCCGTCGTGGCCCTGGAAACCCTGGTGGTCCTGGGCGACCGGTCGGCGCTGAGGGCGCCGGCCTACGAGCCCCTTCTGGATGGTCAAGAGCCCCGGGAGCCGCCCACGGACGAGGGCGCGCAATTGGACGCCCCCCACATCATCATGTACACCGCCGGCACCACCGGCAAGCCCAAGGGCGCGGTCTTGAGCCAGGGCGCCAGCCTGTACAACGCGCTGAACCTGCAACTGGACATGCAGTTCGGCCCGGCCGACCGCGACCTGCTGGTGCTGCCCATGTTCCACATCGGCGGCATAGGCCTGTTCACTCTGCCCATGCTCTACGTGGGCGGCACGGTGGTGATCCAGCGCGCCTTCGACCCCCTGGAGACCATGCGCCTCCTGGAGCAGGAGGACATCTCCCTGTTCTTCGCGGTGCCGGCCATCTTTCTCATGCTCATCCAGCACCCCCAGTTTCGCCCCGAGGCCCTGCGCCGGGCGCGGGTGGTGATGTGCGGCGGCGCGCCCCTGCCGGTGAGCCTGGTCAAGCAGTATCACCAGGCGGGCATCGTGCTGAGACAGGGTTTCGGCATGAGCGAGGCCGCGCCCTCCATCGCCACCCTTGGCCAGGACCAGGCCCTGGCCAAGGCCGGCTCCATAGGCCGGCCCTTGTTTCACATGGAGGCGCGCATCCTCGATCCTCTAGGGGAACCCCTGCCCGCCGGCCAGGTGGGCGAGCTGGCCATTCGCGGACCCAACCTCATGCAAGGCTATTGGAACCGGCCCCAAGCCACGGCCGAGGCCTTCAGCGGCGGCTGGTTCCACACCGGCGACCTGGCGCGCATGGACGACGAGGGCGACCTTTTCATCGTCGACCGCAAGAAGGACATGTTCATCTCCGGCGGCGAGAACGTCTACCCCGCCGAGGTGGAGGACGCCATCTACGAGCTGCCGGCGGTGGCCGAGGCCGCGGTGATCGGGGTGGCCGACGCCAAATGGGGCGAGGTGGGCAAGGCCCTGGTCAAGCTCAAACCGGGCCTGAGCCTGGAGCCGGAGCAACTGCTGGCCCATCTGGCGGGGCGCCTGGCCAAGTACAAGATTCCCAAGAGCGTGGTATTCATCGAGGCCCTGCCGCGCAACGCCGCCGGCAAGGTGCTCAAAAACGACTTGAAATCGCGGTACGCCTGAGTGCCGGTTAGCGGGCGCGCAGGCCTACTCATGGCCCACACAAAAGGCAAGGAGGGAAGGCATGAAATCTAGGTGCATGGGATTGGCCCTGTGTTTGGCGCTGGCGGCGCTGGTCTGCGCCGGCCCGGCCATGGCGGCCGAAAAACCCCAACCCATCAAGATAGCCCAACTGGCCGGCCTGACCGGGGCCTTGGAGGCCTACGCCAAACAGGCGGTCAACGGCTTCAAGATGGGCATCGAGTACGCCACCGCCGGCAGCAACCAGGTGCTGGGACGCCCCATCGAGATCATCGTCAAGGACACCCAGCTCAAGCCCGACCTGGGCAAACAGCTTCTGACCGAGGCCTACAAGGATGACAAGGTGGATCTTGCCGTGGGGCCGGTCTCCTCGGCAGTGGCCCTGGCCTGCCTGCCCGTGGCCCAAGAATTCAAAAAGATACTGATCGTGGAGCCGGCGGTGGCCGACTCCATCACCGGCAAGGACTGGAACCGCTACATCTTCCGCACCGGCCGCAACTCCTCCCAGGACGCCGTGAGCAACGCCATGGCCATAGCCAAGCCCGGGGTGTTCATCGCCACCCTGGCCCAGGACTACGCCTTTGGCCGCGACGGCGTGGCCTCCTACAAGGAAGCCGCCGAGGCCATGGGCGCCAAGGTGGCCCACGAAGAATACGTGCCCATGAACGCCACCGACTTCACGGCCCCGGCCCAGCGCATCATCAAGGCCATGGAAGGGGTCAAGGGCGACAAATACCTCTTCGTGATCTGGGCCGGCCAGGGCAACCCCCTGGGCAAGCTGCACGCCATGAAGCTGGAGGAAAAGAACGGCATCCACCTCACCTCCGGCGGCAACATCTTGGACGCCCTGAAGCTCTACAAGCCCCTGGTGGGCATGCGGGGTGCCACCTACTACTACTACGAGAGCCCCAAGAACAAGATCAACGACTGGCTGGTGTCCGAGCACCAAAAGCGTTTCAACGCCCCGCCCGACTTCTTCACCTGCGGCGGCATGAGCGCCGGCATCGCGGTGGTGGAGGCCCTCAAGAAGGCCGGCTCCACCGACAGCGAGGCCTTGATTAAAGCCATGGAGGGCATGCACTTTATGACCCCCAAGGGCGAGATGGTCTTCCGCGTCGAGGACCACCAGGCCCTGCAATCCATGTACGCCTTCAAGATCAACGCCAAGCCCGAGGTGGCCTGGGGCATACCCGAGCTGACCAAGGAGCTGACCTGGCAGGACCTGAAGATACCGATCCGCAACCGTTAGCCAAGCGCCGGCGGGGGCCGGACTTCCCAGCCGCCCCCGCCACCGCCTCCAACCCCGGGACCGCATGGCCGGCCCCGACAGATCGCAGACTAAGGACGTGAGCGTGACCACAACGCCGCTGATGGAGACCAAGGGCCTGACCGTGCGCTTCGGCGGCCACACCGCCGTGGACGGCGTGGACCTGTTGGTGGAGCCCTATACCTTGAAGTCCATCATCGGCCCCAACGGCGCCGGCAAGACCACCCTGTTCAACCTGATCAGCGGCCAGTACCGTCCCAGCGGCGGGCGCATCTTTTTCAAGGGTCAAGACATCACCGCCCTGGACCCGCCCGGGCGCACCAGCCTGGGCATCGGCCGCTCCTTCCAGCTCACCAACATCTTCCCCTCGCTGACGGTGCTGGAGAACGTGCGACTGGCCTTGCAGTCCAAGGAAAAAATCGGCCTGAATTTCTGGCGCCACTTCGGCCGCTTCTCCCATCTGGAAGACCAGGCCTATCACTTCCTGGGTCTGGTGCTGATGGCCGAGCGCTGGGCCGCGCCGGCCTCCACCCTGACCCACGGCGAGCAGCGCAAGCTGGAGATCGCCATCCTCTTGGCCCTGGACCCGGAGATGCTCCTCTTGGACGAGCCCACCGCCGGCATGAGTCTGGAGGAGGTGCCGGCCATCCTGGAGCTGATCCGTCAGATCAAGGCCTCGGGCAAGCGCACCATCCTCCTGGTGGAGCATAAATTCGACATGATCATGGCCCTGTCAGATTCCATCGCGGTGCTCAAGGAAGGCCGGCTGATCTGCGACGACACGCCCCAGGCCGTGGCCTGCAATCAAATCGTGCAGGAGGCCTATCTGGGCGGGGGGGTGAAGGATGCCTGAGGCCATCCTCTCCCTGGCCGGGGTGCACACCCACATCGGCCAGCACCACATTCTGCAAGGCGTGAGCCTGGAGGCCCTGGCCGGCCGCGCCACGGTGCTCTTGGGACGCAACGGCGCCGGCAAGTCCACCACCCTGCGCACCGTGATGGGGCTCACCCCGGCCTCGTCGGGGACCATCGCCTTTGACGGCCATCCCATCGAAAAAATGCGACCCCACCAGGTGGCGCGGGCCGGCGTGGGTTTCGTGCCCGAGGATCAGGCCGTGATCTACAGCCTGAGCGTGGAAGAGAACATGCGCCTGGCCATGCTCCATGAAAGCCAGGAGGCCTGGCGCAAGATGGACACCATCTTCGAGCTCTTCGCCGATCTTAAAAAATTCTGGCGCGCCAAGGCCGGGGTGCTCTCCGGCGGTCAGAAGCAGATGCTGGCCATCGCCCGGGCCTTCGTGGGCGACCACAAGCTGCTTTTGATCGACGAGCCCTCCAAGGGCTTGGCGCCCATCGTGGTGGACCACCTCATCGCCTCGCTCAACCATCTCAAGCAACACGCCACCATCATCCTGGTGGAGCAGAACTTCCACATGGCCAGCCGCGTGGGCAGCGATTATTTCATCCTGGACGACGGCCGCGTGGCCCACGCGGGCCTGATGGAGGCCCTGGTGGACGACGAGGGGCTTAAACAAAAGTACCTGGGCATCGCCTGAGGTCCGGAGGAGAGAAGGCATGGGCATGGAGGCAACCATCACCGGCTCGGGCGCGCGCCCGGCCGTCAGCCCCCGGCGCTGGGCAGTGCGCGTGGCCAGCGTGGGGTTGTGGCTCTTGCCGCTGTTGGCCATCGACCCCACCACCTATATGGTGCTCAGCGTGGCCGGCCTGGCCATGGGCATGCTCTTGTTTCTCACCGCCGCCGGGTTGACCGTGATCTTCGGGTTGATGGACGTGCTCAACATGGCCCACGGCGCTTTCTTCGCCTGGGGGGCCTACGCCGGCTTCACCATGCTGGGAGCGCTCAACGGCCTGGGCTGGGTGGAGACCGGCGGCCTGGGCCAGAGCATGCTCAGCGTGGCCCTGGCCCTGGTAGTGGCGCTGGTGGTGGGCGGGGTGCTGGGCCTGGTGCTGGAGAGGGTGATCATCCGGCAGGTCTACGGCGACCATCTCAAGCAGATACTCATCACCATGGGCGCCTCCATGGTGCTGGCCGAGGTGATCAAGGTGCTGTGGGGTCCCAACCAGGAGATGGTCCTGGTGCCCCAGGCCTTCACCGGCAGCTACGACCTCATGGACGTGGTGATCAACAAGTTCCGGGTGGTGGCCATCGTGGTGGGCCTGGCGGTCTACGCCGGGGTCATGGCCGTGATGCTGAAAACCAAGCTGGGCATCATCATCCGCGCCGGCGTGGAGAACCGCGAGGTGGTGCAGACCTTGGGCTACAACATCGACCGCATCTTCACCGGGGTGTTCATGGCCGGGGCGGCGCTGGCGGCCGTGGGCGGCTCCATGTGGGGCATCTTCCGTGAGCAGATCAGCCCGGCCATGGGCGACGAGAACCTCATCTTCGCCCTGATCGTGGTGATCATCGGCGGCATGGGCTCGGTGACCGGCTCCTTCCTGGGGGCCTGCATGGTGGGGCTGGCCTTCAACTACGTGGCCTTCCTGGTGCCCAAGCTGGCCCTGGGGGCCAACATCCTCATCATGGTGGTCATCCTGCTGATCAAGCCCTGGGGCCTGATGGGACGGGAGCAGTGAACATGCCTGGCCAGGAACTGACCCCCGTACAGGCCGAACGCCAGCGCCAGCGCCGGCGGCGCTTCACGCGCCCCGGCTTTGTCATGCAGATCGCGCTGCTCTTGTGTCTACTGGCCGGGCCGCTCATCTGGCCCTCCTTCCGGGTCATGGACCTGGTGGCCAAGATCATGATCTTCGCCGTGGTGGTGGCCTCCTTTGACATCATCCTGGGCTACACCGGCATCATATCCTTTGCCCACGGCATGTTCTTCGGCCTGGGGGCCTACTCCCTGGCCCTGGTCTGCCATCACACCCCGTCGCCTCAGTATTACCACCTGCTCCTGGCCGGGGCCACGGCGGCACTGATCAGCTCCACGGTGGCGGTGGTCATCTCGGCCCTGTCCTTAAGGGTAAAGGCCATCTTCTTCGCCATGGTCACCCTGGCCGTGGCCGAGTTCTGCCACATCCTGGGCTACCAGTGGTCCAGCCTGACCATGGGCGAGGATGGCATCTCCTTCAAGCTGCCGGGCATATTCGGCGTGGACTGGTCGGGGGGCAGCCTGTGGGGCACCCAGATCAATGGCCGGCTCACGGTCTATTACCTGATCCTGGTGGCCTGCGTGCTGCTCTTCGTGGGGCTGGTGCGTTTTGTGCGCTCACCGGTGGGGCGGGTGCTCAAGGCCGTGCGCGACAACGAGCAACGCGCCATCGCCCTGGGCTACCGGGTCTTCCGCTATCGCGTGCTCTCCACGGTCTTCGGCTCGCTGGTCTCTTCCCTGGGCGGGGTGCTGTTCGCCATGTGGCTGCGCTATGTCAACCCGGATACCGTGCTGGGCACCTCACTGATGCTCACCCTCTTGCTCATGGTGATCATCGGCGGTCTGGGCACGGTGTACGGCGGCATCCTGGGAGCGGCCTTCATCAAGACCGCCGAGACCTGGCTGCCTGACCTGCAAAAGCTGGCCAAAAGCCTCTTCCCCCAGGCGCCCCTGGTGCAGCGCCTGGCCGAGCGCTGGATACTGATCTTCGGCATCCTTTATATCCTGGTGGTATTGTTCTTCCCCAAGGGCGTGGTGGGCTCGCTACGCGACTGGGCCGAGCGCCGCCGTCTGAGCCAGGCGGGGCGAGGATAGAGATGTTCACGGCCCTTACCATGGCGCAGTTGTCGGTGGGGCAGACCCATTGCAAACAGGTACCCATCACCCTGGAGATGATGGTCACCTTCACCCGCTCCCTGGGCGACCACCAGTCCTTTCACCAGGACCCGGAGATGGCCAAGCAGTCCTACTTCGGCCGCATGGTATCACCGGGCATGCTCACCGCCAGTCTCATCGGCCTGGTGTTGGGCACCGAGTTCCCCGGTCTGGGCACCATCTACGTGACCCAGGAGCTCAAATTCGTCAAGCCGGTCTACGTGGGCGACGTGCTGACCATCTCCCTCACGGTGCGCGAAATAGTGCCCCAGCGCCAACGGGTGCGACTGGACACCACCGTGAGCAATCAGGAGGGGCAGATCGTGCTCACGGGCCAGGCCGAGATCATTCCTCCCGGCAGCACGCCGGCCTAAAGGGGACGGGCCATGGAACCAGCCAAGACCTTTGTGATGCGTGGCGACGGCGTGGACATTCAACTGGCCGAGTGGCCCGGCTCCGGCCAGACCATCCTGGCCGTGCACGGGCTCACCGCCAACCTGCGCTGCTTCGAGACCCTGGCCGCGGGCCTGCAAGGCCGCCACCACCTGCTGGCCATGGACCTGCGCGGCCGAGGCTTGTCCGGCAAGCCCGGGGCCGGCTACTCCCTGGATCATCACTGTCGCGATATCCGGGCGGTGCTGGGCGAGCTGGGGCTGACCGGCGTCACCTTGATGGGGCACTCCCTGGGGGCCTACATAAGCCTGGCCTTCGCCGCCCTGCACCCCGGCCTGGCCGACCGGTTGATCCTCCTGGACGGCGGCGGCGAACTCAGCGCCGAGCAGTGGGCCAAGGTGGGCGTCGGCGTTCAGCCCTCGGTGGATCGCCTGGGCAAGGTCCTGCCCTCCCTGGGGGCCTACCTGGAGCAGGTGCGCCAGGCGCCCTATTACGACCCCTGGAGCCCGGCCATCGAGAACTATTTCCGCTACGAATTGGAAGAAGTCGCCGGCGGCGGGGTGCGCTCCCGCACCCAACCCGCCAACATCGCCGAGGAACGCGCCAACCTGGCGGGGATCCAGCCCTCCCGATTCTATCCGCTGATCAAATGCCCTGTATTAGTCGTGCGCGCCGTCAGGGGCATGTCGGCGCCCGAAAATCTGGTGCTACCCCCCGACGCCCTGGTCAGGATGCAACAGGCCATGCCCCAGGCCCGGGCCGTGGAGTTGGCCGACGCCGATCATTTCTCGCTGATCTTTCAGCCCAACCCCGCCCGCGACCGCGCCATCCTGGATTTCATGGCCGCCTGAAACCAGGTTAGCGCGGGGCCTGGACCGCGACAGGAAGGGCCGCCGGCATGCACCGGCGGCCCCCTGGCGTTGACTAGGAGCCTGTCGAAGTATTACCGAGACAGGCTCCTAGGCGGGCCATGGACGGCTTTCTCCGACACACCTAGTTACCTGCTCAGCTTCCGTTGCGTTGCCGTTTGTGCTCCAGGTCCTGGGCCTGGGCCACGGTGATGGCGATGACGTTGACCACGTTTTCCATGTCCGTGTCGCGCTGCACCACGTTGAAGGGCTTGGTCAACCCCATGAGCAGAGGCCCCACGGCCTTGGCCCCGCCCAGGCGATCCAGGAGCTTGTAGGAGGTGTTGCCGGCGGCCAACTCCGGAAAGATAAGCACATTGGCCGGACCGCCCAGTTTATTGAAGGGAAATAGCCGTGCCTGTATCTCGGCCGAAACCGCCGTGTCGGCCTGCATCTCACCGTCGATGGCCAGGTCGGGTTTGAGGCGCTTGGCTATGCTCAGGGCCTTTTGCACGCGGTGCACATCAGGGTCGTTGGTGCCGCCGAAATTGCTGAAGGAGAGCATGGCCACCTTGGGCTTCAGGTCGAAGAACTCGGCCATCTCGGCGGTGAGCACCGCGATCTCGGCCAGGTCCTCGGAGCTGGGGTGGATGTTCACCGTGGCGTCGGCGAAGAGCAAGGTGCGGCTGCGCATGATCATCAGGTACATGCCCGAGACCTTGGCCACGCCCTGACGCCGGGGGATCACCTGGAGCACCGGCCGGATGGCGTCGGCGTAGGAGCGGTCGATGCCGTGCACCTGCCCGTCCACCAGGCCCTCCAGGACCATCATGGCTCCGAAGACGTAGCGGCTGCCCAACTGGCGACGGGTTTCGGCCCAGGACCATCCCCGGCGGTTGCGCATCTGATACAGCTTGATGGTGAACTCATCATAGAGCGGGCTCTGGTGGTTGTCCAGCACCTCCATGCCCTCCAGGGAGACGCCCATGTCCCGGGCCAAGCCGCGTATCCTTTCGGCGTTGCCCAACAGCACCGGTTTGGCGATGCCCTCGCTGGCCACCTGGTGGGCGGCGCGCAGGATCACCGGATGGCTGCCATCGGGCAGCACGATGCGCTTGGGCTCCAGTTGGGCGCGGATGATGATCTTGCGCATCACCTCGCGCTCCGGCCCCAGCTTGGCCTCCAGGGTCTGCAAATAGCGGTCGCGGCTGGGCAGGCTGATGCGGGCCACGCCGCTGTCCAGGGCGGCCTGGGCCACGGCCGGAGCCACCTTCAGGAGCACCCGGGTGTCCAGGGGCTTGGGGATTATGTAGTCCGGACCGAAGCGCATGGGCTTGCCGCCGTAGGCCCGCACCACCGAGTCTGGCACGTCCTCGCGGGCCTGCTCGGCGATGGCGCGCACCGCCGCCAGCTTCATCTCCTCGTTGATGCAGGTGGCGCGCACGTCCAGGGCGCCCCGAAAGATGAAGGGGAAGCCCAGCACGTTGTTGACCTGGTTGGGATAGTCCGAGCGCCCCGTGGCCACGATGGCATCCGGCCGGGCCTCCTTGGCCTCGTAGTAGCCGATCTCCGGATCGGGGTTGGCCAGGGCGAAGATGATGGGCTTGGGCGCCATGCTGGCGAGCAGCTCGGGCGTGAAGGCGCCCTTCACCGACAGCCCCACCAGCACATCGGCGCCCACGACGGCATCGGCCAGGCTGCGCCAGGGGGTATCCAAGGCGAAAAGCTCCTTGTAGGAGTTCATGCCCTCGGTGCGCCCCTTGTAGATGACGCCCTTGGAGTCCACCATGACCACGTTCTCCTGGCGCACGCCCAGTTGCACGTATTTGGTGCCGCAGGCGATGGCCGCCGCGCCAGCGCCGTTGATCACCACGCGGATGTCGCTCAAACCCCGGCCGGTCAGTTCGCAGGCATTGATCAGGGCCGCCGCCGAGATGATGGCCGTGCCGTGCTGGTCGTCGTGGAAGACCGGAATGGACATCTGCTTCTGCAACTCGCTCTCGATGTAGAAGCAATCGGGGGCCTTGATGTCCTCCAGATTGATGCCGCCGAAAGTGGGCTCCAGCAGCTTGACCGTGCGAATGAACTCGTCGGGATCTGTGGTGTTGAGTTCGATGTCGAAGACGTCCAAATCGGCGAAGCGCTTGAACAGCACCGCCTTGCCTTCCATCACCGGCTTGCCGGCCAAGGGCCCGATGTTGCCCAGGCCCAGCACCGCCGTGCCGTTGGTGATCACCGCCACCAGATTGCCTCGGGAGGTGTATTCAAAGGACAGGTCGGGGTTTTCCTGGATCTTCAGACAAGGGATGGCCACGCCGGGAGTATAGGCCAGGCTCAGGTCGGACTGTGACAGGCAGGGTTTGAGCGGCACGACCTCGATCTTGCCGGGGCGCGGCTCGCGGTGATAGCGCAGAACGTCTTTCTCGTCCAAAGCGGGACCCTCCTAGCGGCTGGCGCAATTTGGCGCGGCCGCCGAAAGCGCGGCGCCACGCGGCGCCGGCGTTTGCGCCCGGGTCCCCATCCCGGGTTTTGTGCTACAGGCCCAGGTATGCTTCCCTGACGTGTGGGTTGGCCATGAGTTCAGTGCCGGTGCCGGTGAGGGAGACGCGGCCGTTTTCCAGGACGTAGGCGCGGTCGCACATGGCCAGGGTGTGGTGGACGTTCTGCTCCACC
>JAZDIQ010000104.1:0-52412 GCA_043804825.1 Pseudomonadota bacterium | reverse complement strand
GCTACTCCAGGTCAGGTTCTCGGCCTCCTCGGGCGTGTAGGCGAAGTACGGGTACTCGCGCATGGGCACGCTGCCCTTGGCGTAGCCGATCACCACGTCAACCTTGCCCTCGCTAAGCAGCTTCTTGGCGGCCTCGCGGATTTTTTGCGCCATGGCTTCCATCAGGCGGCCCCCCTGATGTCCTTGCGCATGAAGCGAGCCGGCCCCAGGGCCCGCACCGTGTCGGTAACCTCGATGACGGTCTGCTGGAACTTGCTGGCCTCGGCCGAGGAAATCCAGGAGAAGTGCAAACGGCCGGGCTCCAGGCCCGTGTACTCCAGCAGGTTCTTGAAGATGGCGAAGCGCCGCCGGGCGTACATGTTGCCGGCGATGTAGTGGCAGTCGCCCGGATGGCAGCCGCTGATCCACACGCCGTCGGCCCCCTGGCGGAAGGCCATCATGATGAAGTTGGGGTTCATGCGCCCCGTGCAGGGGATGCGGATGGCGCGCAGGTTGGTGGGGTATTGCAGACGGCTGACGCCGGCCAGGTCGGCGCCGCCATAGGTGCACCAGTTGCAGAAGAAGGCCGCGATGCGCGGCTCGAATTGCGCCTCATTCATTACTTTCGCTCCTTAACTAGCCGTCGGCCTTAGCCCTGGAGCATGGCCGAGATCTGGGCCATGACGTCCTGGTTGCTGAAACCCTTGAGATTGGGGGCGCCCGAGCGGCAGGAGGCCACGCAGGTGCCGCAGCCCTTGCACAGGGCCTCGTTGACCACGGCCAGGCCGTTCTCGTCGGGGCTGATGGCCTGGTAGGGGCATATCTCCCAGCACACGCCGCAGCCCACGCACTTCTTTGGGTTGATGAAGGCCACGGTGCCCGACAGCCACATCTCCGGCTTGGAGAGCACCGTCACCGCCCGCGCCACCGCAGCCTGGGCTTGGGCCACCGCTTCCTCGATGGGCTTGGGGTAGTGGGCCAGGCCGGCCATGAACACGCCGTCGGTGGCGAAATCCACGGGCCGCAGCTTGACGTGGGCCTCCAGGAACCAGCCGTCCTGGTCCAGGGGAATCTTGAACATCTGGGCCAGGGACTCGTCCTTGTGGCTGACGATGGCGCTGGCCAGGCAGATCAGGTCGGCCTCTATCTCGATTTGGCGGCCCAGGATGGGGTCCAAGGTCTGCACCACCAGCCGCCCGTCGCGGGGGTTGACCTGGGGCTTGTTGTCCACGTCGTAGCGCACGAAGAGCACGCCCAGCTCGCGGGCCTTCTTGTACAACAGCTCGCGCTCGCCGAAGGTGCGCATGTCGCGGTAGAGCACCACCGCCTGGCAGGCGGGGTTTTGCTCCTTGAGATGGATGGCGCTCTCCACGCTGTGGGTGCAGCAGACCTTGGAGCAGTAGGGATGCTCGGGCTCCCTGGAACCCACGCACTGGATGAAGACCGCGCCGCCCACCTTCTTGGGGTCCACCTCGCCGTTCATCAGGGCCGCGTCCAGTTCCAGATGGGTCATCACCCGGGGGTCCTGGCCGTAGAGGTACTCGCTGGGCCGGTGCTCGGCCGCGCCGGTGGCGATCACCGCCGCGCCGTGCTCGAGCATCTCCTCGCCGGCCGGGCCTTGCAGGGTGGTCTTGAAGTTGCCGACAAAGCCGCTGACATCCTTGATGGTGGTGGCCAGATGCAGCTTGAGCAGGGGTTCGGCCTGGGCGCGGGCGATCAGCTCGCTTAAGTAGGCCTGCACGTCCTCGCCCTGGGCCGTGACTCTAAGCAGCCGCGCGTTGCCGCCCAGCTGGGCGTCGCGCTCCACCAGGTGGGTCTCGAAGCCCTGGCGGGTCAGCTCCAGGGCCGCGTTGAGCCCGCTGATGCCGCCGCCGATGACCATGGCCTTGGGCAGAATGGAGAGCTTGGCCTCGCTCAGGGGCTCCAACAGGCTGGCCTTGGCCACGGCCATGCGCACCAGGTCCTTGGCCTTGTCGGTGGCCTTCTCGGGCTCGCCCGCGTGCACCCAGGAGTCCTGGTTGCGGATGTTGGCCAGATCGAAGAGGTACTTGTTCAGGCCGGCGGCCTTGAGGGTCTCCTGGAACAGGGGCTCGTGGGTGCGTGGGCTGCAGGCGGCCACCACGATGCGGTTGAGTCCCTGCTCCTTGATGACCTGGGCCATCTTGTCCTGGGTGTCCTGGGAGCAGGTGAAAAGGTTGTTCTCCACATAGGCCACATTGGGCAGGGTGGCGGCGTAATCCATCACCGCCTTGACGTCCACCACCCCTGCGATGTTGATGCCGCAGGAGCAGACAAAGACGCCCACCCGGGGGGTGTCGCCCTTCACGTCGCGCTGGGGCACGGCCTCGGGCACGCTGACCAGGCTGCCGCGGGCGGCGGTCAGATTGCCGCTGGCCGCGCAGGCCGCCGCGCTGGCCTCCATGACCGACAGGGGGATGTCCTTGGGGCCGGCCAGGGCGCCGCACACGTAGATGCCCGGACGGCTGGTGGCCACCGGGCTGAAGGAGCCGCTTTTCACGAACTTGGTGCTGGCCAGCTCCAGGCCCAGGTCCTGGCAGAGCTGGGCCGTGCTCGGGTCCACTTCCAGGCCCTGGGAGAGCACCACCAGGTCGAAGTCCTCGCTCAGGGCCTGGCCGTCCTCGCTGGCGTATTCCAGGCGCAGGGAGCCGTCGGGCAGCTCGGAGATGGAGTGCACCCGGCTGCGCACGAAGCGCACGCCCTTGTCCTTGGCGCCCTCGTAGGTGCGCTCGAAGTCCTTGCCAAAGGTGCGCATGTCCATATAGAAGATGGACGCGTCCAGCCCCCCGTGGCTGTGCTCCTTGGCGATGACCGCCTCCTTGATGGCGTACATGCAGCACACGCTGGAGCAGTAGGGGTGGTCGCAGTTGTTGATGTCGCGGGAGCCCACGCATTGCAGCCAGGCGATGCGCTGGGGTTCCTTTTCGTCGCCCGGGCGCACCAGGTGGCCCATCCAGGGGCCGCTGGCCGAGAGGATGCGCTCGAACTCCAGGGCCGTGACCACGTTGGGGAAGCGGCTGTAGGCATACTGGGCAAAGGGCGCGGGGTTGAAGGGCCTGAAGCCGGCGGCCACGATCACCGCGCCCACGTTGAGTTCCAGCATGGCGTCTTGTTGGTCGAACTCCACCGCGCCGGCCGGGCAGGCCTTCTCGCAGGCCTTGCACTTGCCTTTCTGGAAGAAGATGCAGTTTTCCTTGTCGATGGTGTACTTCAGCGGCACGGCCTGGGGATACTTGACGTGGGCGGCCTTGCGCTTGTTCAGGCCCTGGTTGAACTCGTCGTCGATCTTCTTGGGGCATTTGGCCGAGCAGGCCCCGCAGGCGATGCATTTTTCCAGGCTGATGTAGCGCGCCCGCTGCTTGAGCTTGACCGTGAAGTCGCCGGCCAGGCCGTCGATGGCCTGCACTTCGGTCTGGGTCATGATCTGGATGTTGGGATGGCGCCCGCACTCCACCAGCTTGGGAGAGAGGATGCACATGGAGCAGTCGTTGGTGGGGAAGGTCTTGTCCAACTGGGACATGGCCCCGCCGATGGCGGATGATTTCTCGACCAGATAGACCAGGTAGCCGGTATCGGCCAGGTCCAGGCAGGCCTGTATGGCGGCCACGCCGCCGCCCACCACCATCACGGCCCCCACGGGGTTTGGTTGTCGCGCCTTACTAGTCATGCCCGCTCCTTGTTAGTGGCGTACTTGGTGGCCTAGATCATGCGGCCTTGACGAGATGGCCCTCACGAGGCCATGGCCTTTGCTGGTTCAATGGCATAGGACGGACCCAGGGCGCGCACCCGCGCCACGAAGTCGCGGCAGGTCTGGGCGAACTGGGGGCCCATGGCCGAGGAGTTGTAGAACATCTCCAGGCGCTCCGGCTCCAGGCCGGTCTGGCCCAGAAGCTCCTTGGCGTGGGCCACCCGCTTGGTGGCCTTGTAGTTGCCGGTTTTGTAGTGGCAGTCGTCCAGCAGGCAGCCTGACAAAAACACCCCGTCTGCCCCGTCCTCAAAGGCCCGGAGCATGTGCAGGATGTCTATGCGCCCGGTGCAGGGCACGCGGATGATGCGCACGTTGGGGGGGTATTGCAGCCGCATGGCCCCGGCCAGATCGGCGGCGGCATAGGAACACCACTGGCAGCAATAGGCCAGGATGCGTGGCTCAAATGGTTCCGGCATGGTACAGCCCTCCATCAAGCGGGTTAACGGCCCAGGGGAAACTACATCCCTGGCTTTTCCACCCGGTTGGGAGAGGCTGCTTGCCTATAGGTCGTCTTTTGTCGGCGTCGGGAAGCGGCCAGCGCGCGGCCCTGAATGCCTACCTAACCCGGGTAGAGTTTAGGCGGGAGGCTCAGGTGAAGCCGAATAACTGGCGCATAATGACTCGTTGTTGAGGGTATGAAACAGTGGAACCAAGATTAATGCAAGCAATGAAAACAGGCAAACAGGTAATTCCGATGCTTGGCAAAAATAGGCATTGAATCCAGTAATTACGGGCGGAATGCATCCATAGCAACCGCCGTTGGCCTGGATTGGATTAATTCGTTAATGCCGATTTCCCAGGGCCGGCGACCCCACCCCAAGTAAACGGCCTTTGTCTGCAAAGCCCCGGGTTAGGTCCCCTAAAAAGCGCAGGCTCCAAGGCACAACATATTAGTATAATTATCTTAATTTAATTGGCCCGACCAGGGTTGCCCAAGTACGTGCACGGACCTTGCTGACCGCCGGCCAGGATATTGTCGGCGGCATCTCTTCGGACGGCATGGGTAGGGATGATTATTGGCTGGTGCGCGCTATGCGGCAAGGCCTACAGTCATGATGAGAGGGCTTATGCTTCTGAGCCGCCCGGGATTGCGGGAGACGGCATTTCTTGAGAAAATGGGCTCACGCCCCGGCAGGGCGGATATTGGCCAGGGGCAATGACGCGGAGAGGGTGGATGGTGGGGGCGGTGATCCCCTCGCAATTGGACACTCAGGCTCGGCGGCGCCGTGGTCCCGCCCAAACCGCCGGTCCTGGCCAAAACCCTAGGGGCCTCACATCGGGATTATCGTGCCGTTTTTTGGTAATACTTGACAGGAACCAAATAAGATCGCCTACTAATATAGAAGGAGTCAATATCCCGCTCTGGCCCACGGGCACCAACGTGGCGCCACCCGGGTGGTGCCGCCAGATTTTCAACTGCTTTTTGCTGGCCTTGGGGGTGTCGAGTAAACGCCTGGCCGGTATTTGGAGACCGCCATGGGACTATCTAAAGGCCCACGTTTAACTTTCTGGTCCTGGGTGGTGGGTGCCCTGCTACTCTGTACGTTGCCAGCCGGTGCCGAGGAAACCGTCATCGGCAGCGT
The DNA here is from genome assembly GCA_043804825.1 of Pseudomonadota bacterium. Classification (GTDB taxonomy): domain Bacteria; phylum Desulfobacterota; class Desulfarculia; order Desulfarculales; family Desulfarculaceae; genus JACRDC01. The sequence continues at coordinate 47,084 of JAZDIQ010000104.1, read as the reverse complement.
GCAACAGGTGAAAGGCACGGCTTTTTTGGTCCGGCAAAACCAAAGCCTGCCAGCCCAGCCCCACCAGCAGATCATGCTCAACGATATTCTGCGCACCGGCGCCGACGGGGCCTTGGGGGTGATCCTCCGGGATGACACCGTGTTGTCTCTGGGACCGGATAGCGAGTTTATATTGGATGAGTTCGCGTTCTCGCCGGTGGAAGACAAGCTGTCATTGGTGGGTAAGATGACCCGGGGCACGGCGACCTTCCTCACTGGCAAGATTGGTCAGATGCGTCCGGAGGCGGTGCGTGTGGAGACCCCGGGCGGCACCATTGGCGTACGGGGCACCCAGTTCCTGGTGCAGGTGGTGGGGCAGTGAAATGGTAAAGCTCATGGTAAGAAGATTGGCATGGCTGGGTCTGGTCTTGATTCTGTTGGCGCTGGCGGCCTGCGCCCCTGGCAATGTCGTGGTGCTGATGCCCGACCCAGACGGCAAGGTGGGCAAGGTCACGGTGAGCAACCAAGCGGGCAGCCAAACCCTGGAGTCGCCAGGCCAGGCCACATTTATCAAGGATGCCAAAACCAGCCCGGAACCGCCGGTGGTGATGGATGCGGGAGAGATACAACGCCGCTTCGGCGAGGCCCTGGCCGCCAGGCCTAGCCCGCCGGTTAGCTTCGTGTTGTATTTTCTACCCAATTCCAGCGAGTTGGTCGGACCATCGCGGGCCCTGCTGCCCCAAATCGTCTCCGCCATCAAGGATCGCGGATCGGTTGATATCAGCGTGGTGGGTCACAGTGACACCACCGGCGCCGACGCTTACAACCTGCGGCTGTCAAGGCAAAGGGCCATGGCGGTCGCCGACCTCCTGACCGCCAGCGGAGTGAACTCCCAAACCCTGGAGATCACCTCCCATGGCAAGCGCCGCCTGTTGATTCCCACGGGCGACAATGTCGACGAGCCCCGCAATCGACGCGTGGAGGTCACGGTAAGATAGGTGGGCCAGGCTTTCTTCAGCCGGTTGGGTCGCTGGTCCCTCTCGGGCGGCAGGCTGTTTGTGGCCTCTATCGGAGTGCTGCTCACCGTGATGGTGGCTGCCGTAAACATTTGGCAGCCCTCCCTGTTGGTCTTCCTCAACCACAAGACCTATGACTCACTGCTTCGCCTGGTGGGCCGGGCCCAACCCTCGGCTCAGATCGCCATCGTCAACGTGGACGAGGAGAGCCTGGCCCGCGTTGGTCAATGGCCCTGGCCCCACTACCGCCTGGCCCGCCTCATCCAGGGCATCAAGGACCTGGGGGCTACCGCGGTGGCGGTGGACTTTTTGCTCTCGGAGCCCGATCGAACCTCGCTTTCGATCATCCAGGAAGAGATGGCTCGCGAGTTGGGGGTGCAGATCGCCATCAGCGGCGTCGGCCCTGAGTTGCGTGACAACGAGCGCGCCTTGGCCTCGGCGCTGGCCGGGGCCAACGCCATTTTGGGGATGAAATTCGTCTTCGAGCATTCGCCGCTCTCACCCCGGGGGGATTGCCCCCTGAATCCCTTACAGGTGGTGAAGAGAGCCCAGGCTCCCACGCTGCCCGCCACGCCATCTTGGTTCAAGGCCCAGGGGGTGGTCTGCAATATCCCCATTCTGGCCAGGGCGGTCGGTAGCCAGGGATTCATGGACGTGGGGCTGGACTCCGACGGGGTGCTACGCCGCGCGCCGTTGTTGATCGAATACCAAGGGCACCTCTATCCCAGTCTGGCCCTGGCCACCTACCTGCGCTTGCGCAAGGTCAACCAGGTGGTGGCGCATCTTTCCGATCTGGGAGCCGAGGCGTTGCAGATTCGCGAGAATCGCATCCCCGTGGACGCCAGCGCCCGGCTGCTTATCAACTACCGCGGCCCCGCCGGCACGTTCAAACAGCTGTCAGCCTGGAGCATCCTGGGGGGCCAAGTGCCCCGGGAGGCCATCGAGGGCAAGGTGGTGTTGCTCGGCGTATCGGCGGCCGGGCTCAAGGATTTTTTGGCCACGCCCATCAATACTGGCACCACGGGGGTGGAAATCCAGGCCACCTTGCTGGACAACCTCATCCAAGGGGACTATCTGTCAAGCCCGGCCTACACCCCGGGCTTGGAGCTGGGGCTGATCGGGCTGTGCGGCCTGATTTCCACTTGGCTTTTCGCCAGAATGGGCGCCACGGCCAATCTGGGACTGGCCGGCGGCGGATCCCTGCTGTTGGTGGGCCTCTCGGCCTGGTCCCTAAAGCAACATGGCCTGTACTGGTCTCCCCTGTGGCCAGCCCTGACGCTCATGGCCAACTTCTCTGTGCTCAACCTGGCGCGCTTCTGGCGGGAGGAGCAGCGGGTCAAGAGCCGCACCCGGCAACTGGCCGAGACCGTCCTGGCCTTGCAGGGTGAGATAGCGGAACGAAGGCTGGCGGAGGAGGCCCGCGCGCGTTCGGAAGAGCGGTTCCGAGTGCTCAGCGAGGAATCGCCACTGGGAATAAGTGTGGTCGATGACAATGGACGGTATGAATATATCAACCCCGCTTTTCAAAAAATGTTCGGCTATTCCCTGGCGGATTTTTCATCGGGCAGGGAGTGGTTCAGACTGGCCTTCCCCGACCCGCAATATCGCCGCGAGGTGATCGTCGCCTGGCTGGAGCACCTCTCCGATGGCCAAGAGATGAGCGCCAAGTCCAGCCCCTTCGAGGTGACCTGCCAGGATGGCGGCCGCAAGATCATCATGTTCAGACCCGTGGCCCTGCCGCTTGGCAAGCAGTTCATATTGTATGAGGACGTAACCCAGCGCATCTTGGCCGAGCATGAGATGCGCCGGCTGGAAGAGGAGCTGTTCCAGTCCCAAAAGCTCGAGGCCCTGGGCGTAATGGCCGGGGGCATTGCCCACGACTTCAACAACGTGCTCCAGGCCATCTCCGGCTACGCGCAATTGATGCTCCACGACCAGGGCATCCCCGGCCCCAGCAAAACTCGCCTGGAACACATAGAACAGTCCATACAACGAGCGGCCTTGATGATCCGGCGCCTGATGACCTTGGCCCGCAAGGCCCATGCCCGGCGGGAGAGGGTGGACCTCAACTGGGAAATAAAACAGGCGGTGAGTCTGCTGGAGCACACGCTGCCCAAGATGGTCATGATAAGCACCGCCCTGGCACCGGACTTGACGCCCATCAGCGGCGATCCTGGCCAGATGGAGCAAATACTGCTGAACCTGGCCACCAACGCGGCCCACGCCATGCCCCATGGTGGCGAACTGACTTTTTCGACCTGCAATGTGGAACTGGGCGACGAGGACTTGAAGGTCATGCCCGGCCTGATCCCGGGCCCCCATGCGCGGCTCGAAGTGAGGGATACGGGCACGGGCATGGATGATGAGACCAGGTCCCATATCTTTGAGCCTTTTTTTACCACCAAGCCCTTGGACATGGGCACTGGCCTGGGACTTTCCACCGTCTTCAGCATAATTTCCCACCATGGTGGCCATATCCAATGCCAGAGCCGCCCCAATCATGGCACGGTGTTCATAATCCATCTGCCGTCCGGGCCCAGCGGGGAAGCGACAATCTCCGCCACGCGCAAGGAACCCGCCAGCATGGCCAGCGGCAGTGAAACCATCCTGGTGGTGGATGACGAGGCCGCCATCCTGGGGGCTTGCCGCGAAGCCCTGGAGGGCGAGGGCTATTCCGTGCTCACCGCCGAGAGTGGCGAGCAGGCCTTGACGATAATGGAAGAGGCTACGCGGGCCGTTGATCTGATAATCCTGGATCTCAGCATGCCTGGCATGGGCGGGCACAAGTGCCTTAAAGCCATTCTGTCGGCAGACCCCGCGGCCAAGGTACTGATCGCCACCGGGTATGCCGACGAAACCGTTCTGGAGCGGGTGGGCGCTTCGGGCGCCCTGGGCCTGATCTACAAGCCCTACCGCTTGAACGACCTCATCCTCAAGGTCCGCGAGCTGCTTGACGAGTGGCCGCGTTGAGGAATGTGATCTTCCCCCGATTTGGTGGACACGTGGTTAAGCAGCGATTTTGATCATCTCATATTCCGCCGGGGTGCTGACCTTCCCCCGGATTCATGGACACGCGGTTAAGCAGCCATCCTGATCATCTCAATATTGCTTTGGGGTGAAGATGCCCAGGGCCGAGTGCCGTCGATTGCGGTTGTAGAAGGCCTCGATGCACTCAAAAATATCGGCCTTGGCTTCCTGGCGGGTCCTGTGGTCTCGGTGATGCACCAGCTCCGTTTTGAGTGTGTGGAGGAAGCTCCCCATGGGGGCGTTGTCCCAGCAGTCCCCCTTGCGGCTCATACTGCGGATCATTCCCTGGGCTTGTAGGGCCTTCTGATAATCGCCGCAGGCGTACTGGCTACCTCGGTCGGAGTGATGCAGCAATCCAGGTCCAGGGCGGCGGCGACCAACCGCCATCTCCAAAGCGTCGAGCACCAACCTCCTGGTCATGCGGCTGGCCATGGACCAGCCCACGATCATGCGGGAATACAGCTCCAGAATCGCTGCCAGATACAGCCAGCCCTCACGGGTGGGGATGTATGTGATGTCAGCCATCGGGTGGGAATGTTGGGAGTCGGTGGTGGCCTTGAATTTACGCTTTTGCTTGGCGTGGATGCCGTTTCCGCGCATCAGGCGGGCCACGCGCTTCAGGCCATGGTTCTGGCCCTGGGCCTTGAGCTCGGCATGAACGCGAGGGCTGCCGTAGGTCCCGCGTTTGGCCTGATAGATGGCCTTGATCTCCACCAGTAGCCGGCGGTCCTCGCGCACCCGTCGGCTTTCCGGACGTGCTCGCCAGGCCTAATAAGCCCTGGCGACACATCCAGCATCCGGCACATGCGCCGCACTGGATGCCGGCCCCGGTGGTCCTGGACGAACCGATATTTCATTTGGGCACCAGCGAGAAGATGCCCAGAGCTTTTTTAAGATGTCGCGCTCCTGGCGCAAGATCTCGTTCTCCCGCCTCAAGCGCCGCAACTCGTCGTTCTGGGACTTGAGGTGGCCCTTTCCGGGGAAAGCCCCCCCGGAGTCCTGGAGATTCGCCTTCGCCATCGTTCCAACATGCTCTCGGCGATGCCCAAATCCCGGGCAACTTGGGACAGGCTCAGGCCTCCCTCGGTAACCAAACGCACCGCCTCCAACTTAAACTCCCGACTGAAACTCCGCCGACGACCTCCCATGGAACACCTCCAGGCTCATTATCAGAGCCTTGCAAGGTGTCCACAAGATCGGGGGAACTTTACCTCATTGACTTGGCTTAAACGCTACAGACCCTCGAAGACCGCCCAATACTTGGCCATTATGGTCCTGGCCCGGGCCAGGGCCGCCGGGGGCTCGCTCCGGCGGGCGGCCTCCAGGCAGGCCTCGGCCAACATGGTGTCGCCTTGCAGGGTGGCCAGCACCGCCAGCACCGACCGGGCTAAAGCCGCCGGCTGGTAGCCGCCCTCCAGGCTGAGCACCAGGCGGCCGGGGCAGAAGTCCTGGGCAATGTCCATCAGCACCTTGGTCATGCCGGCATAGCCGCCCTGGCGCAGGTTCATGCCGCCCAGGGGGTCCTCGCGGTGGCCGTCGAAGCCGGCCGAGACCAGAATGAACTGCGGGGCAAAGGCTCTGGCCACGGGGTCCAGGAGGTCCTGGAAGACGCGCAGGTAGTCGGAGTCTTCCTTGCCGCCCAGCATGGGCACGTTCATGGTGTAGCCCAGGCCGGGGCCGGAGCCCACCATGGCCGCCGGGCCGGTGCCGGGGTACATGGGCGATTGGTGCGTGGAGAAATAAAACACGTGCTCGTCGCGGGAAAAGCAGTCCTCGGTGCCGTTGCCATGGTGCACGTCCCAATCCACCACCAAGACCCGCTCCAACCCACGCACCGCCAGCAGATGAGCGGCGGCGATGGCCACGTTGTTGAACAGGCAGAAGCCCATGGCCCGCTCGGGCGTGGCGTGGTGCCCCGGCGGGCGCACCAGGGCCATGCCGTGCTGCACGTGCCCGTCCAGGGCGGCGTCGCACAGGTCGATCAGCGAGCCGGCGGCCAACAGGGCCACCTCGTAGGACTGGGGGGAGGTGCCGGTGTCGGGGTCCAGGTTGGTGGCGCGGCCGGCGGTGTTGGCTATGCGTTGGATGTGGTTGTTGGTGTGCACCCGCCCCAGCTCATCGTGGGTGGCGGGTCGCGGGGGCAGCTTGAGGGTCATGCCCAGACCCTGCCAGGCCGCCAGGGCCTGCTCCATCACCTCCAGGCGGTGAGGCGATTCCACGTGATAGTCGCCCGGGTCGTGCTCCTGGAAGATCGGGTCGTGAACTAGTCCGATGGGCATGGTGCTCCTTCCGATGCCGGCCCCGTGGCGGTTCAGGGCTTGGACTGGGCCGGGGGCTTGTCCCGCTGGGGGAAGAGCAGCACCCGGCCGTCATACATGACTCCGTTCAAGTCCTGGGGTTGGATTTGGGCAAGTTGATCGAAGATTTCGCTGAGATTGAAGACCACCACCTTTTCCCCCGATTCCAGGAGGTCCAGGTCGCGGGACATGTGGCCGGTTTTGAGGTTGTACACCCCCACCATGTGCTCGGCGAACTTGAGCACCTTGCCCACCCCCGAGGATGTCCCCTGGCGGGTAGGCTGGTCGGCGTTGGCGGGCAGGTTTTGGCCGCGGTGGTTCAGGTAATCGCGCAAAAGGGCGTAGTGTATCTTCCACAGGCTGTCGCCCGGGCGCACGGCGTGCACCCCCCAGGCGGTCACGCCCTGCTTTTTGTCCAAGGGCTTGTCCAGGAGGGCGCCGCGCCCTTCCACCACCAGCTTGCGCTCCAGTTCGGCGATGGGCACGGTCTTGTCACCCAGCTTGATGCTCTCGTCGGAGCGCACCACGGCGTCCAGGGATTTTTCCAGGCCGTAGGGCTCCTTGCGCTGGACCTGCTCCGAGGAGGGGAGGGCCGGCTCGCTGCCCGCGGGCTCGGGCGTCACGTCCACCACCGGCCCTTGTTGGCTGGGGGCTGGCGGCGGGATGACCGGCGCCGGCTCCTGGGGGGTGGCGCGCGCCGGGGTCTGCCCCGGTTTGGACTGGGTCGCTTGCTGGTTCTCGCCGCCCAGGGAGTACCACAACAGGAACATGGCCACCGCCGTCAGCAGCAATGGCAGCACCCAAGGCCAGCGGGAGGGTGTGCGAGGGCGCGCGGGAGCCCTGGGGGGCGCGACCGGCGCGAGCGTTTGTTGAGGGTCCATGCCGTTCCTCGTGGCTCTTGGGATGCCGGGGTTAAAGGGCAGGGTACGAGACCGGCCCCGCGATGCCACTTATTCTACTACAACCCGCCATCCCCCTTTGGCAAGTGCCGCCTGAGCCCGGGGCATTAAAAAAGCTCGCCCCCGGCCTCGCGGCCGGGGTTCGCAAAGTGGCCGAACGAGCGCGGGGCCGCATACTTTTTAGCTTGACAAAGGCCCGAGGTTTCGGCGAAATAGTTACAACATAGCTATATTGAAGTTACAAAGCCACTAAATGACCGGCAGCAGGGATCGGTACGCCTGGGCCGGAGGCAAGCAGGAGGAGAGCAAATGCGCCTGAAAGGCAAAAAAGCCATCGTTACCGGGGCATCCCGGGGGGTGGGCGCGGCCGTGGCCCTGGCCTATGGCCGCGAGGGCGCCGACGTGGTGGTGAATTATTCTTCCTCCCAGGGACCGGCCCTGGAGGTGGTTAAGCGGATCGAGGGCTTCGGCCAAAAGGCCGTGGCGGTCAAGGCCGACGTGGCCCAGTGGGAGGGCTGCCAGGCCCTGGTGGACGCGGCGGTGAACGACCTGGGTGGTCTGGACATCGTGGTCAACAACGCCGGCTTCACCCGGCCGGGCATGCTGCACAAGATGGACGAGGCCGCCTGGGACGCCGTGCTGGGCATCCACCTCAAGGCCGTGTGGATGATGACCAAGGCCGCTCATCCCCATCTGAGCGCCCACAAGCATGGCCGCATCATCAACGTCACCAGCGTGGCCGGCGTGGTGGGCACCGTGGGCCAGGTCAACTACTCGGCGGCCAAGGGCGGCGTGATCAGCCTGACCAAGTCCATCGCTCGCGAGATGGCCCGCTCGGCCACCTGCGTCAACGTGCTGAGCCTGGGCATCGTGGCCACGGACATGACCGAAAAAATCCGCAGCGACGAGAAGCTCAAAGACATCTACATGAACCGCATCCTGTTGAAGCGCTTCGCCGAGGCCGACGATATCACCCCGGCGTTCGTGTTCCTGGCCTCCGACGAGGCCGCCTACATCACCGGCCAGCTCATCTGCGTGGACGGCGGCTACGGCATGATCTAACGCCACCGCCCCCGGGGCGCGCCGAGCGGGCGCGTCCCCGGGGGCGTGTCGTGGCTTTTTTTAAGGAGCTAACATGGCAGGCCTTCCCGACAAAATCGATACCTGGCAGATGGTGACCCCCACCTCCAAGGATGCCCCCGGCAAACTGGAGCGCACCACCATCCCCGTGCCGGAGCTGAAACCCGACGAGGCCCTGGTCAAGGTGGCCGGCTGCGGCGTGTGTCATACCGACCTGAGCTACTACTATGACGGCGTGCCCACGGTCAACAAGCCTCCGCTGACCCTGGGCCACGAGATCAGCGGCACCGTGGTGGCCGGACCGGCCAACCTGGTGGGCAAGAACGTCATCGTGCCGGCGGTGATGCCCTGCAACGGCTGCGAGATCTGCCAGCAGGGGCGCGGCAACCGCTGCCTGGGCCAGAAGATGCCCGGCAACTCCCTGGGCATCTACGGCGGGTTCAGCGACTACATCCCGGTGCCGGCTGGCGACCTGTGCGTCATCGACGAGCTGAAGCTGCCCTTGAGCCACTACGCCGTGGTGGCCGACGCCTGCACCACGCCCTATCAGGCGGCCATGCGCGCCGGCATCAAGCCCGGCGACCGCGTGATCGTCATCGGTGCCGCCGGCGGCGTGGGCGTGTACATGACCCAAATGGTCAAGGCCCTGGGCGCCGATGTGGTGGTGGGCATCGACATCAACCAGGCCAAACTGGACCGGGCCTTGAAGTTCGGCGCCGACTACGTGCTCAACTCCAAGGACAAGGACTTCAAGACCCTGCGCGGCGAGTTCAACGCCATTGCCAAAACGGCCGGCGTGCCCGGCAACGTGGGTTGGAAGATCTTCGAGTGCACCGGCGTCACCCCCGGCCAGGAGATCGCCCTGGGCCTCCTTAGCTTCATCGGCAAGCTGATCGTGGTGGGCTTCACCATGAAGCCGGTCAGCTACGCCATCAGCCGGCTGATGGCCTTCGACGCCGAGCTGATCGGCACGTGGGGATGCCTGCCCGAGCATTACCCCAAGGTCCTGGCCCTGGTGCAGGCGGGCAAGGTGCAGATCGAGCCCTTCCTGGAGACCAAGCCCATGAGCCAGATCCGCGAGGTCTTCGAGCAGCAGCACAACGGCCTGTTCGACAAGCGCCAGGTGCTGGAGCCGGATTTCTAGAGACTGCCCCCACCCGGGAACCTGTTAATCGCCAGTCCATCGCGGCTGGATACCAAGATCGCCTTAAGGAGGATTGACCATGGCCCTGGACTGGATGCCCAGAGACAACGACATCAGAGACCACCAGATTTTCGGCACCGAGCACTGGGGCGGCGACGCCGACGCCCCCTGCGTGGTCTACACCAAAAAACCCCTGACCAACCCCAAGACGAGCGAGGCCATCCCCGACCTGTTCGTCTCCGAGATTCGCCTGAACAACCCCAAGCAGTACAACTCCTACACCACCGAGATGGTCAAGGGCGTCATCGCCGGCTTTAACGCCGCCGGCGCCGATCGCTCCGTGGTGGCGGCGGTGTTTACCGGCACCGGCTTCGACGCCTTCTGCACCGGCGGCAACACCAAGGAGTACAGCGAGTACTACTCCCGCCGGCCCCACGAGTATGGCGAGTACATGGACCTGTTCAACGCCATGGTGGACGCCATCCTGATGTGCAAGAAGCCCACCATCTGCCGGGTCAACGGCATGCGCGTGGCCGGCGGCCAGGAGATCGGCATGGCCTGCGACCTGGCCATCAGCTCCGACCTGGCCATCTTCGGCCAGGCCGGCGCCCGCCACGGCTCCGCCCCCGACGGCGGCTCCACCGACTTTTTGCCATGGTTCCTCAGCATGGAAGACGCCATGTGGAACTGCGTGTCCTGCGAGATGTGGTCGGCCTACAAGATGCGGCAAAAAAACCTCATCTCCAAGGTCGTGCCGGTGCTGAAAGACGGCGACAAGTGGCTGCGCAACCCCCTGATCATCACCGACAAGTACGTGGACGACGGCATGATCGTCTACGGCGAGTACGTCAGCGGCCCCGCCGCCCAGGAAGCCAAGGCCAAGATCAAGGAGCTGCCCAAGAGCTTCGATCTGCTGGACGCCGAGGTCGCCAAGACCGTCTGGACCTTCGCCAACCTCTTCCCGGGCTGCGTGATGAAGTCCATCGACGGCATCCGCGCCAAGAAGAAGTTCTTCTGGGACCAGGCCAAGCTTCCCAACCGCCATTGGCTCATGGCCAACATGAACTACGAGGCCTTCCTGGGCTTCGGCGCCTTCAACACCAAGAAGATCACCGGCACCGACGTGATCGACTTCCTCAAGTTCCGCCAGCTCATCGCCCAGGGCGCCTCCGCCGACGAGGAGATGTTCGCCGCCGTGCTGGGCAAGCCGAAGAGCTAAGACAAAGCTAGGCGGGGGAACCCTTTTTGCAGCGCAAAAAAGGTTCCCCCTCACCCCCTCCTAAAAAGGCGTGGGGGGAAGATAGCTGGCCCACGCCGCGGCATGCCGCACCCTCCCCCTTATGGAGAACAGCAACATGGCCTATGAATTCATAAAACTGGACCTGGCCGAGGGCCTGGCCACGCTCACCCTCAACCGCGAGCCCCTCAACGTCCTGAACATCGCCATGATGAAGGAGATGAATCTTGCCCTGGACAGCCTCATGGGCCAGGGGGTCAAGGTGCTCCTGATCAAGGCCGAGGGCAAGGCCTTCAGCGCCGGCGTGGACGTGGGCGAGCATCTGGGCGACCAGGTCAACGAGATGATCGAGGTCTTCCACGGCATCTTCCGGCGCATGGACGCCCTGAACTGCGTCAGCGTGGCCTCGGTGCAGGGCGCGGCCCTGGGCGGCGGCTGCGAGCTGGCGGTGTACTGCGACCTGGTGGTGGCCAGCGCCAAGGCCAAGCTGGGCCAGCCCGAGATCATGGTGGGCGTCTTCCCGCCCATCGCAGCCCTGGCCTTCCCCCGCCAGATCGGCTACAAGAAGGCCCTGGAACTGATCCTCACCGGCGACACCATCGGCGCCGACGAGTCCCTGCGTCTGGGCCTGGTCAACCAGGTGGTGGCGCCAGAGGAACTGGCCGCGGCCACCGACAAGCTGGTGGGCAAGCTTATGAAGCTCTCGGGGCTGGTCTTGAGGCTGACCAAGAAGGCCATCCTCAAGGGCCTCAAGGAGCCCGACCCGGCCGACGCCCTCAAGAAGATCGAGAAGGTCTACCTCAAGGAACTGATGCCCACCCACGACGCCGAGGAAGGCCTCAAGGCCTTCTTGGAGAAGCGCGCGCCGGTGTGGCAGGACAAGTAATCGGCCTGCGGCCGTGAAGTTGACCAGGGCCCCGGCAATGCCGGGGCCCTGGCGGTTTTGGTCTCGTGGGGCCGGGCGTCAGGCGCCGGGCTCGGGCTTTTTGGTGGGCCGGATGGCGCTCAGCGCCCGCAGCAGGTCGTGCCAGTAGGGCGCGCCGATGCTGACCAGGATGCCGGTTAGCAGCGACCCTAAGAACTCATAGAACCAAGTCCACAAGTCCAGCGCCCCCGGCTCCGGCACAAGCGGATCCTGGGGCTGCTTCAAGCGCCACACCTGGCCCATGCCAAAGGGCACGCTCTGCTGGAACTCCTTTAGCTGCGCGGTGAATTCGTCCAGGGATTTTTTGGCCTCCTCGGCCGTGGTGGCCTTTGCCTCCTGGGCCTGCTGGCCGTCCTTGCCCTGCGGCGAGGCCGCGCCCAACTTGGCCCCCAGGTCCTGGGCCTTTTTCACCGCCTGCTCGTTGGTGTACTGACCCCGCATCTGCTCGCTGTTGTAGAGCGTCTTCCATATGGTCAGGGCGTTGATGTTAAGGAACAGGCACAGGGCCAGGCCCACGGCCAGGGAGATGTTCTTGGTGCGGGTTTCGAAGGCGTAGCGCAGGTTGGCCCGGTGTACGGTCAGGCGGGATTCCAGGTAGGTGAGTTCGGCTTTCGGCACGCCCAGGCGAATCAGTATCCACTCCATGTTTTCGCGGTTTAGATACTCCTCGCTCAGGCGCCGCCAATTGATGTTTTTCAGCACCTGGAATTGCTGGGACCAGGTATCCCAGTTGCCCTTTTCCAGATAACCGAAGAGCAGGCGCTCCACCTCGCCCTTGAGGTTGTGGCTGTAGTAATCCACGTAGTTCTTGACCACGGAGGTCAAGGATTTGACTAAAAAGCTCAGCATCAGCATGATCACCGAGAAGGCGATCATGGTTTCCAGCAATTGGAACATGATCTAGCCCTCCCCCTTTGGCGCCGGCGGCCCGGGGGCGGCGGGGGCATCGTGATCGGCGATCTTGGCGGGCGGGCCGAAGCGTGAGCAGGGCAAGACCCCGAAGATCACCACGGCCCCCACGATGAGGGCGGAGAGGTAGGCGTACCACCAGTGCCCGCCGCCGTCTTTGAGGAGTTTCAGGTGCGCCCAGTCGGGCAACAGCGGCCGGGCGGCCAGGAGCCCCACCACCAAGACCACAAACCCCAGCCAGTTGTATAACAGGGGCTTCTTGAGGCACTCCTGTATATTCATGGACATCCCCCCGCGAGAAAGGACATGCCTGCCGCCTATTTTTTAGGAAGTGGTTTGCTCTGTGGGGCGGCGCCGTGAGGGGCAGGCACCGATTGTACTTAGTTTGGCATGGAAACAGAGCCTGCCGCAAGGGTTATGACCGCGCCCGCGCCACGGGGCGCGCACCGCTGACCATGGCAGGATTATTGCTTATTTGCTCGACCAATAGCCCCGTCTCCTGGCCATGATCGCCGTCAGGCATTATCATGTAGCAAGAGAGCAAGTTGACCCCAGCGGTCAGGCACTGTTAACCATCCGTCAATGTTAAGGAGTTAATCGTGGAGAGCAAAACCGTTAACGTCCCCGGCATCAATTGCGGCCACTGCGTGATGAACATCAAGCGCGAGGTGAGCGAGATCGCCGGCGTGAAGTCCGTGGAGGGCGACCCGGGCGCCAAGTCGATCACCGTGCAGTGGGATGCCCCGGCCACCTGGGAGCAGATCGCGGCGGCCATGAAGGACGCCGGCTACCCGGCGGCCTAAAGTTAGCGCAAAAAGTACGTCCATGTACTTTTGCTTATCGGCCAGGCAAAAACGCGGTTTTGCCTGGCCTCCCGGGCGCTGGCGCGCCCGGCGGGCCAGCCATGGCCCGCAGTGAGGGAGACTTAGCTTGAGCCAGCAGCGGATCGAACTCCCCGTGGTGGGCATGACCTGCGCCAACTGCGCGCGGGCCGTGGAACGCACCCTGCAGAAGAAGGTGCCGGGAGTCATCTCGGCCAACGTCAACTTCGGCACCGAGACCGCCACGGTGGAGTACGACCCGGAGCAGACCAACCCCCAGGCCATGGCTCAGGCCGTGGACAAGGCCGGCTATCAGGTCGTCCTGCCGCCGGCCAGCCAGCAGGCCGAGCTGCCGGTGGTGGGCATGACCTGCGCCAACTGCGCGCGGGCCGTGGAGCGCACCCTGCAAAAAAAGGTGCCGGGCATCATCTCGGCCAGCGTCAACTTCGGCACCGAGAGCGCCAGCGTGGAGTACGACCCCCAGGCCACCAGCCTGGAGGTCATGGCCGAGGCGGTGCGCAAGGCCGGCTACGCGTTGGTGCTGCCGGCCGCCGGCCAGCTGGACGACACCGCCCATGACGCCGAACAGGAGGCCCGCCACAAGGAACTCCGGGACCAGCAACGCTATTTCTGGGTGGGCGTGGCCTTCACCCTGCCACTTTTCATCCTGAGCATGAGCCGCGACTTCGGGCTCCTGGGTGACTGGTCCCACGCCGCCTGGGTCAATTGGCTGTTCCTGGCCCTGGCCACGCCGGTGCAGTTCTACACCGGTGGCGGCTACTACGTGGGCGGCTGGAAAAGCCTGCGCAATGGCAGCGCCAACATGGACGTGCTGGTGGCCATGGGCAGCTCGGTGGCCTTTGCCTACTCCCTGGCGGTGCTGCTCTTGCCCGGCCTGGGGCATCACGTGTATTTCGAAACCTCGGCGGTGATCATCACCTTGATCAAGCTGGGCAAGCTGTTGGAGGCCAGGGCCAAGGGCCAGGCCTCGGCGGCCATCAAGAAGCTCATGGACCTGGCGCCCAAGGTGGCTCACCTGGAGGACGAGGCCGGCGAGCGTGACGTGCCCGCCGAGAGCATCAAGCCCGGCCAGGTGGTGGTGGTGCGCCCCGGCGAGGCCATCCCCGTGGACGGCGTGGTGAAGGCCGGCCACTCGGCGGTCAATGAATCCATGCTCACCGGCGAGAGCATCCCCGTGGACAAGGCCGAGGGCGACAACGTCTTCGGCTCCACGGTCAACCAGCAGGGCCGGCTCAAGGTCCAGGCCACGGGCGTGGGAGCCAGCACGGCCCTATCGCAGATCATCCGCCTGGTGCGCCAGGCCCAGGGCTCGCGGGCGCCCATCCAGCGCCTGGCCGACCGGGTCTCGGCGGTCTTCGTGCCGGTGATCATCGCCATCGCGCTCATTACCTTCGCGGCCTGGTGGATCATCGGCGGCCAGTTCGTGCCGGCCATGATCCGCCTGGTGGCGGTGCTGGTCATCGCCTGCCCCTGCGCCCTGGGCCTGGCCACGCCCACGGCCATCATGGTGGGCACCGGCCGGGGGGCTTTCATGGGCATCCTGTTCAAGAACAGCGAGGCCCTGGAGACGGCCCAACGCCTGGACACCGTGATGTTCGACAAGACCGGCACCATCACCAAGGGCGAGCCCAAGCTCACCGATTGGCAGCCTCTGGCCGGCGGCGATTTGGCGCTGGGGCTGGCCGCCTCGGCCGAGAGCGCCTCGGAGCACCCCCTGGCCCGCGCCGTGGTGGAGGGCGCCCGCCAGCGCGGGGCCGCCCTGAGCGAGCCGCAGGATTTCCAGGCCCTGAGCGGCTTTGGCGTGGAGGCCAGCATAGGCCAGCAACGGGTGCGCGTGGGCAAGCCCGAGTGGTTCGCCGAGCAGGGGCTGTTGCCCGACGACCTGGTCCGGCGCGCCAGCGAGCTGGCCAGCCAGGGCAAGACGGTGATGGTGGTGACCGTGGATGATCAGCCCCGAGGCTTGTTGGCCGTGGCGGATCAGGAAAAGCCCGGCGCGGCGGCCGCGCTCCAGGAGCTGCACGATCTGGGCATCAAGACCGTGATGCTCACCGGCGACAACCAGGCCGCCGCTTCAGCCATCGCCCAGCGGGTGGGCATCAACCAGGTGGTGGCCGGGGTGCTGCCCCAGCGCAAGGAAGCCACGGTGCGCCTGATGCAGGAAAAGGGCGGGGTGGTGGGCATGGTGGGCGACGGCATCAACGACGCCCCGGCTCTGGCACGAGCCGACGTGGGCATCGCCATCGGCACCGGCACCGACGTGGCCATGGAGGCCAGCGACGTCACCCTGGTGGGCGGCGACCTCATGGGCGTGGCCCGGGCCATAAGGCTCTCGCGGGCCACCATGCGCACCATTCGCCAGAACCTGTTCTGGGCCTTCTTCTACAACCTGATCCTGGTGCCGGTGGCGGCCGGGGCCTTGCATGGCCTGGGCTGGCTGCCCTCCTTCATCCGCGACCTGCACCCGGTGATGGCCGCCGGGGCCATGGCCTTCTCCAGCGTCACGGTGGTCACCAACAGCCTGCGGCTGTCGCGGGCCAAGATCAGCTAGCCAGAAGCCCGGCCTTTGCGGCGAAAACGAGAAGGGCGGGGTCGAGGGCCTCGACTCCCATATCGGGTCGGGAGGCGCCTCTCTGCCTGCCAACCACCACGGCTTCCGTAGGTGCCGGGTTGCAAAAAACAAGACGGGAGAGGGTAAACCCCGCCCCCACGAAAACCAAAGGCAGCACAAGGCTGTTTCTGCGTAGGGGCGGGGTTTATCCCCGCCCGCGATTTTTTACAGCTTATCCACGGGAGCCGTCAGCCCTGGCCCTTGTCACAGCGCCACCCGACCCGTATCTGCCCTGCGGCGGGCAGGCCGCCCTACACCAGGCGGGTGGGCGGCTCGCGGCCCTCCAGAAAGGCCAGCACGTTCTCGGCCACCAGGGTGGACATGCGGCCCCGGGTTTCCTCGGTGGCGCTGCCCAGATGGGGGCAGAGGATGACGTTGTCCAGGCCCAAGAGGCCGGGGTGCACCCGGGGCTCGTGTTCATAGACGTCCAGGGCCGCGCCCCGGATCAGGCCGTCGCTGAGGGCGCGGGCCAGGTCTTCCTCCACCACGATGGGGCCCCGGCCGGTGTTGACCAGGTAGGAGCCGGGCTTCATGCGCTTGAAGATATGGTAGTTGAACAGGCCCCTGGTCTCGGGGGTGAGCGGCGCGTTGATGCTGATGACGTCGGCGCGGGCCAACAGCTCGTCAAAACCCACGTACTCGGCCCCCAGGGCGCGCTCGGCCTCGGGCCGGGGTGAGCGGCTGTGGTAGATGATCTTCATGCCAAAGGCCAGGGCGCGCTGGGCCACGGCCTCGCCGATGCGCCCCAGACCCAGGATGCCCAGGGTTCGGTCCGTGAGGTCCGAGCCCAGCATGAACATGGGCGAGGCGCCCTTGAAGCCGCCGGCCCTCAGGAGCTTGTCACCCTCCACCACCCGGCGCAAGAGGGCCAGGATCAAGCCGATGGTCAGATCGGCGGTGGCGTCGCTGAGCACGCCGGGGGTGTTGGTCATCACCACGCCCAGGTCGCGGCCGGCCTCCAGGTCCAGGTTGTCGAAGCCCACGGCGAAGTTGGCCACCATGCGCACCTCGGGCCGCGCCAGCAAAAACTCGCGGTCCATGGCGTCGGCCATGGTGCTGGCCACGACCCGGCAGCCCTGGCTGAAATCCAACAGCTCCTGGCGGGTCAGGGGGCGCTCAAAGGGCGAGATGACCAGCTCGGCGGCCCGGGCCATCAGGTCCAGCCCGGCCTGGGGCAGGCGGCGGGTCACGCAGACTTTATCCATGGCTAAATCTCCAGCAAGGGCCGCGTCAACGCGGCGTTTCGGCGGCGTCGGGGTAGCCCCGCTTTTCCCAGTAGCCCAGGTGGGGCTGGTCGGACAGCTCCACGGCCACCACCCACTTTACCCACTTGTAGCCCAGTTTGTGCTCGGCCACCACCTGTAGGGGAAAGCCCCGCTTGGCGTCCAGGGTCAGGCCGTTGATCTTGTAGGCCAGGAGCACCCGGGCCTTTTTCACGAACTCCAGGGGCAGGGCCGAGCTGTAGCCCTCGGCCGAGCGGAAGATGACCGTGTCGCCCCGGGGTTTGGTGCCGGCCATGCTCAGCAACTCCAGCACCGGCACGCCCTGGAACAGGAGCTTTTCGTCCCAGCCCTCCACGCATGGCAGGTTGGCCAGCCGGGTCTGGGAGGGCAGGGCCAGAACTTCTTCGTAGCTCAGCGAGAGGGGCTTGTCCACCAGGCCGGAGACGCTCAGGCGGAAGGCCTTGCCGTCCACCTTTTGGGGGCCCTTGATGGAGTTGTCGTAAAGGCGGTCAAAGGGTGAGAGCTTTTGCCCCTGATACTCGGTCAACTCTCCGGGCAGGGGGGCCTCGGCCCTGGCCATGATCGGGCCGAGCAGCGGCAGAAAGGCGGACAGGCAGACGAGCCATATGACGGTATGCCGTGACATTGGCTATCCTCCCGTGGATGGGGCTCGGGGGCTTAGGAGGCGTCGTCTCCGGCGGCCTCGGCGGCGGCTTCCTCGGCCGCGCGCTTGGCCTTGGCCTTGTCCACGCGGGCGATGAGGATGATGGAGAACTCGTAGAGCACCATGAGGGGCAGGGCCATCAGGGTCTGGGTGATGGCGTCGGGCGTGGGGCTGACCACGGCGGCGATGATGAAGATGCCCAGGATGGCGTAGCGGCGGTGCTTGCGCAGCATCTTGGAGTCGATCAGGCCCAGCTTGGCCAGGAAAAAGAGTATCAGCGGGGTTTCGAAGACCAGCCCGAAGACCATCAGCATGGTGGAGCTGAAGGACAGATATTCGTTGACCTTGAGCATGGGCACGATCTCGGCGGTGGACAGGCCCATGAAAAAGTCGAACATGAAGGGGAATACCACCAGGTAGCAAAAAAGCGCGCCGGCGATGAACAGCCCCGATGAGGTGAAGACAAAGGGCCAGACCAGCTTGCGTTCCTTTTCGTAGAGGCCCGGGGCGATGAATTTCCAGAGCTGGTAGAAGATCACCGGCGAGGCCACGATCACCCCGGCCAGCAGGGAGACCTTCATGTAGGTGAAGAACAGCTCGGCCGGGGAGGTGTAGATCAGCTTGGCGCCGCTGGGCAGATAGGGCTCCAGGGGCCTTTTCAGCACGTCGTAGAGCTGTTCCTTGAAGACGAAGGCCACGATGAAGGCACCCATCACGGCGTAGGCCGAGTAGATCAACCGGGTGCGCAACTCGCCCAGATGCTCCAGAAAGGGCATCTTGGCGATGAGGCCTTCGGCCTCGGGCGTCTGCTCCTGCTCCGGGGTGGAGCTGTTTTGAGGGGCTTCGTCTTTGTCAGGCATCGGTCTTTTTCGGGGCCTCGGCGGGCTTGGTCGGCGGTTCCGGCTGGCCAGCGGTGGCGTCTTGCTTGGCGGGCGCCGGGGCGGCGACCGGCAGGCTGGCGGCGGCCAGGATCGCCTCGGTGTCGGGCGCCGCCGGCATGGTCTCGGTCAGGGGCTGGTGGTGCTCGCTGACTATGCCGTCCATGAGCACGATGCGCCCTTCCAGGTTTTCCACCGGCTTCTTGGGCTCCAGAGGCGGCGCGGCGGCCACGACCTCGGCCTCGGCCACCGGGGCCTCGAACTTCTTCAACTCCGGCGCTGGCGTGGCCGCGGGCGTGGGGTTGAGATTGACGTCGATGTCCAAGAGGCCCGAGGGCTTGAGGGAGGAGACGGTGTCCTGCATGGTGCTCTTGAGGCCTTGCAGGTCCTTGAAGGTCTCGTTCTCGTTGAGGCTGGATTTGAGGCCGTCGGTGGCCTTCCTGAACTCTTGCAAACCCTTGCCCAGGCTTTTGGCCAGGTCGGGCAGCTTTTTAGGGCCGACCACCACCACCGCCACCACCAGGATTAGCAGCAATTCTTGGAAGCCGACGCCTAGCATGGCTAGCCTTGCATGATTTAAGTTAAGTCGCACCGGGAGCCCGTCAGGTCAGAGTGCAAAGGAGCGTGACTCAAAACGCTGTGTCCGGCCGGGGTTGGCCGGCCTATGCCCGGGTGGCGAGAAGTCTACTCTGGCGGGGGGTTAGTGTCAAGGCGAGCCCCCAGGGAGGTCAAGAGCGCCTCCACGCGGCGGGCGGTGGCCAGGTCCACGCCGGCTTTTTGGACCATCTCCTCGGCCGTGGCCGCCTTGAGCCCGGCCAAGGAGCCGAAGGCCCGGAACAGCTTGCGCCGCTTGCCCGGACCCACGCCGGGCACTTCCTCCAGGATGGATTTGGTGAGCGCCTTCTTGCGCAGGGCGCGGTGATAGGTGATGGCGAAGCGGTGGGCCTCGTCGCGCAGGCGCATCAGGAGCAGCAGGCCGGGGTCGCGGGGCTTGAGGGCCACCGGGTTTTTGCGGCCGGGCAGAAACACGCGGTCCGGTTCGCCACCCTGGCCCTTGGCCAGGGCGATGATGGGCGGCCGGCGCTCCAGGGGCAGGGCCTCCAGGGCGGCCAGGCCGGAGCTTAGCTGGCCCTTGCCGCCGTCCAGCACCAACAGGTCCGGGATATCCAGCTCGCCGCCCAGGCGGCGGCCCACCACCTCGGCCATGGTCGCGAAGTCGTCCGGCGCGCCCTCGGCGCCGATGATCTTGTAGCGCCGGTAGCCGGCCTTGTGGGGCGCGCCGTCCACGAAGCAGACCAGGCTGGCCACCGTGAGCTTGCCACCCAGGTGGGAGATGTCCATGCACTCCAGGCTGCGAGGGGCCTGAGCCAGGCCCAGCTTGACCCCCAGGCCGGCCAGCACCAGGGCCGGGTCGGGGCCGGCGGCCTGGCGGGGGCGGGCGGCGTTCATCAAGGCCAGGTCCAGCAGGCCCTTCTTGTCGCCGCGCTGGGGTCGGCGCAGGTCCAGGGCGTGGCCGCTGGCCTCGGCCAGCACCTCGCAGACCAGGCTGGGGTCGCTGGGCATGTGCGACACCAAGAGCAAGGGCGGGGCCGGCGTGTCGGCGGTGTAGAGCATCACCAGGGCCTGGGACACGACCTCCTCGGGCGGCTCGGGCGGCTGCCCCAGGTCGTGCACCGCGCTAGCCACCACCCGGCCATGGCGCACCTTGAGCACCGCCAGGCGCAGGCCCTGGTCGTCTTCGCTGAGGCCCAGCACGTCCAGGTCCTCGCCTCCCGCCTTGGCCACCCGCTGGCGCTCCAAGGTCTTGCTCAGGGCCTGCCAGCGGTCGCGCAGCATGGCGGCCAGCTCGAAATGCTCATCCTTGGCGGCCTGGCGCATGGCCCGCTCCAGGTCGTGGGCGATGGTGTCGCCCTGGCCGGCGAAAAAGGCCTCGATCTGCTTGACCAGCCCCGCGTAGTCCTCCTTGCTTATCTTGCCGGCGCAGGGCCCCGGGCAGCGGGCCATCTCGTAATCCAGGCAGGGGCGCAGGCGGTTGGCTAGCGCGCGGTCGGAGCAGCGGCGCAGGGGGAAGATGCGCTGCAACAGGTGCATGGTCTGGCGGGCGGCGCCGGCGCTCTCAAAGGGGCCGTAGTACTTGGCGCCATCCTTGGGGTTGGGCCGGCGCACCAGGTTGAAGCGCGGGAAGTCGTCCCGCACGCTGAGCCGGAAGTAGGGGTAGGACTTGTCGTCCTTGAGGTCCACGTTGTAGCGCGGGCGGTGGCGCTTGATCAGCGTGGACTCCAGCAGGAGCGCCTCCTTCTCGTTGGCCGTGACCACGTAGTCCACTTGGGCCACATTGGCCACCATGGCCCGCACCTTGTGGAAATAATAGGTGGGGGCCTGGTCCTCGCGGGCATAGGACGACACGCGGGCTTTCAGGCGCTTGGCCTTGCCCACGTAGATGATGCGCCCGGCCGCGTCCTTCATCAGGTACACGCCGGGGTCCTGGGGGATGTGCGCGCACGCGGCTTTGATGACTTCGCTGGACATGGGGCAAATATATCAGGAAGATGGCGGGGTGGGGGATGGCGGTTTTTATTGCGCTCGCAAAGCTTAGGTGCATAATGCGGCCTATGAGGGCAGGGGCGCGGGCCTGGCCAGGCCATGGGCCGGCCTTGGCCCAGCGTCAATTCATCCGGGAGTTAGCAGCGCGCCGCCTCGGGGGGCGACCAAGGGGAGAACGGAGCATGAGAGCGAAAGCAATCCGCCTGTTGCTGATCTTATTGTTAGGCAGCCTGGGGTTGGCCGGCAGCGGCCAGGCCGCATACGACCCCATCGATTATTCCATGTCCAGCCATTGGCTGTCCTTGCCTTCGTCGGTCAACAAAGGGGTGGATGTATTCTATCTGTACCCCACTGCCTGGCAGAAGGTCAACGCCAGCGATCCCAGCATTTGCGAGATAGACAATGCCTCCATGCTGTACTATTCCAAAAATGCGTATCAAAGACAAGCCACGGCCTTTGAGCCCGTGGGCAATATCTTCGCGCCTTACTACAGACAGGTTGACTTGACCCCGCCGCCAGAGGTTAGAACCAAGCTCACGGCAGGCATTCCAACCAGCGATGGCATCGCGGCCTTTGACTACTACATCACCCACCTCAACAACGGCCGCCCCTTCATTTTGGCAGCGCACTCGCAGGGCTCCGACGTGCTGGTCAATCTGTTGGCCAGCTATATGAAGGACCATCCAGCCGTGCAGGCCAGGATGATCGCCGCCTATGCCATCGGCTATTCGGTCACCACCGACTATCTGGCCGCCAACCCCAATCTTAAATTCGCCGAGGGGGCCGATGACACGGGCGTGATTATCTCTTTCAACACCCAGGCGCCCGATACCGTGGCCGGCAGCAACCCGGTGGTATTGCCTGGCGCATTGGCCATCAACCCCATCACCTGGACCAGGAGCGAAACGCCGGCCGCGGCCTCGCAAAACCTGGGCTCCATAATGTTGAACCCCGATGGCAGCGTGGTGCTGGATAAGGATGGCAATTTCCTGGTGGTGAAGGACTACGCCGACGCGCGGGTGGACACGGCCAGGGGCGTGGTGGTTTGCAGCACCGCCGACGAAAACAGGCTGGCCCCGGGCAACGCCACCTTTGGCCGGGGCGTTTACCACAGCTTTGACTACGCGTTTTACTACTACAATATCCGCGCCAACGCCGAAAACCGGGTGGAGAAATACCTGAAGATTAGGTAGGTGGGCAGGGGAACGAGAGGGGAAAGAAAAAAGTGATCAGGGAATGGGCGAGGTGTGGGGAAGCGTAGGTTGGGTTAGGGGCTTTAGCCCCGTAACCCAACAAGTACCAAATTAAAATAAAGATGTTGGGTTTCGCAGTGCTCAACCCAACCTACGGAACTTAATTAATTGATATACCTTTGACAAGGCAGATAATGAATCGCAGGTAAGTATCCGACCGCAGCTTTAGTGCCTGTAAATCGTCATCAGATAATTTATGTGTTTTTCTGTGAACCTGGTTTAACCCTTGCCAATGTTTAACAATAGTGGTTATGTCCCATTCAATAAATTCGGCGAGCTTGCCGCCGGCGAGGTTCTGTTCGACATACAATAAACGACCCTTTCTGGTAGGTTTGCGGCTGACAATTTCTTTAGGGTGTTTATCTTTCAGCCAAAGTAATACTGAATTATCTGGAATTAACGATTCAATTAAATGAGTCCAAAGATCGCGGTAGGAACTCATTACGTGCCTAACACGCTCTGGATTTTTACTTGTTATTGCCAGGGATGCACCACGGTGAATTTGGGCAAGATCGGGATCGATTTCTTCGAGAAGATCAGGTAGGTCAATGTTTTCATGCACTATTTGAATGATTGCATTGTTTTGGCGTTCCTTGCCACGTTCTTGCTTCTCATCATTTTTCCTATAAACATAATTTGCAACAATAATTTCACGGCTAGCGCCAGGCAGCGTACAACTTGGTAGTGATAGGAGTTTTTGTGTGTCAAGTAGGTCATCGGCAAGACTATTGAAAGACGAATAAAGTTGACCTATAGATGTGGAAATATCACCAAAGGAACCTGCTTGGGTCGCAATAGAATCTAAGTGGTTGAGTCTTGCCTCTTCTTCTGCAGCCAAAGCTATCTCAATAGCACCCCCTTGTATAATGGTCTCCGTCGTTTCTTGCGATAGTTTGGTTAGCCAGGAGGTGTGAATGTCTGGAATAATAACATTTGGTGCTAGAAAATTGTTATCTTTTTGAAACCGTATAATTTGTTCATATCCGGATGCTAAGGCTTCTCTTGCTGACAAAAGGCCGTTAAATATAGCACTGAAATTTTGAGTGCTACTAGTATAGTTCAATATATCATCAAGTGAAGTTTTGTGATAACTCGATGTTAGAAGCTGCATTCTATTTGTGGTATTCTCTGTTAGCCGTACAGAGCTCATCACCTGGTCACGATTTAAAAATGCTTCTTGGGCCATTTGACTAACGCTATTATCCCAACGCAAATTACCCATTGCCAACCGCGTTTCTTCGGCGCGTTGGATTAGTGCTTCCTCCTTCAGTAGCCACAAACCAGAGTCCCACTCTGCAATCCTTTTAGCTTGCTCCCCAGCCTCTGTTATCTGCCTGATAATTCGCTCTTCCTCTTCAATTTTTTGTATTAACCGCTGAATACTGTCCATTTTGCCACCGCTTTCTCAATCGGTCGTGACTACATCTTATAGTACTGATACATATGTATGTACTGCATATAGTATGGTATTGTCAAGTTCCCCTCACCTCCACTTCAACTCTTCCGCTTCCAACTCCCGTATCCTATCTCGTATCAGCGCCGCCTCCTCAAACCTCAGATCATCAGCCGCGGCGTTCATCTCCTTCTTGAGCTTCTTGATAAGGCGCGGAATCTCCTCCGGCGGCACCTCGGCCTTGTCATCAACCGGCGCGGTGCTGTAGTCGCTCTCCAGCTCGTGGGGCAGCATGGCGCCGATGGCCTTGATGATGGTCTGGGGCGTGATGCCGTGCTCAGTGTTGTAGGCCTCCTGCACCGTGCGGCGGCGGGCGGTTTCGTCCATGGCCCGCCGCATGGAGTCGGTGATCTTGTCGGCGTAGAGGATCACCTGGCCGCCCACGTTGCGCGCCGCGCGGCCGGTAGTCTGGATCAGGCTGCGGGTGGAGCGCAAGAAGCCCTCGCGGTCGGCGTCCAGGATGGCCACGCAGGTTACTTCTGGCAGGTCCAGTCCTTCTCGTAGCAGGTTGATGCCCACCAGCACGTCGAACTCGCCCTGGCGCAGGGCGCGCAATATCTCCACGCGCTCGATGGTGTCGATGTCACTGTGCAGGTAGCGCACCTTCAGGCCGTTGTCCTTCAGGTAGTCGGTCAGCTCCTCGGACATGCGCTTGGTGAGCGTGGTGACCAGGGCGCGCTCGCCGCGGGCGCTGACGGCCTTCAGCTCGCCCAGCAGGTCGTCCACTTGGCCCGAGGCCGGACGCACGCTTATCTCCGGATCCATCAGGCCCGTGGGGCGGATGATCTGCTCCACCACCACGCCGCCGGCCATCTTCAGCTCATAGTCCGCCGGCGTGGCCGAGACGTATACCACCTGGCCCACCAGCTCGCTGAACTCCTCGAAATTGAGCGGGCGGTTGTCCAGGGCCGAGGGCAGGCGGAAGCCGAACTCCACCAGGGTCTGTTTGCGCGAGCGGTCGCCGCGATACATGCCGCCCACCTGGGAAACCGTGATGTGGCTCTCGTCGATGAACAACAGCCAGTCCTTGGGAAAGTAATCCAGCAGGGTCGGTGGCGGCTGGCCGGGCAGCCGGCCGGTGAGGTGGCGGGAGTAGTTCTCGATGCCGTGGCAAAAGCCCAGCTCCTTCATCATTTCGATGTCGAACAGCGTGCGCTCGCGCACCCGCTGGGCCTCGATCAGGCGACCCGTTTGCTCGAAATAGGCGATGCGATCGGCCAGCTCCGAGCGGATGGCCTGGATGGCCTCGACGCGGATGGCCTCGCTGGTGACGTAGTGGCTGGCCGGAAAGATGGTGGCCCGGCTGGTCTTTTCCATGACCTTGCCGCGCAGGGGGTCGATGAAGGCGATCTGCTCCAGCTCGTCGCCGAAGAAGGACAGGCGCACGGCGCGGTCCTCCTCGTAGGCCGGGAAGACCTCCACGTTGTCGCCGCGCACCCGGAAGGTGCCGCGATGAAAATCGTACTCGTTGCGCTCGTAGAGAATCTCCACCAGCTTCTTGATCAGCGCCTCGCGCTCGATGTCCTGGCCCACCTCCAGGTAGATTAGCTGATCGGCGTAGGCCTCGGGCGAGCCCAGGCCGTAGATGCAGGAGACCGAGGCCACGATGATCACGTCCTGGCGGGTAAGCAGGGCGTAGGTGGCCGAGTGGCGCATCTTGTCGATCTGCTCGTTGATGGCCGAGTCTTTTTCGATGAAGGTGTCGCTGGCCGGGATGTAGGCCTCGGGCTGGTAGTAGTCGTAGTAGGAGACGAAGTACTCCACGGCGTTGTGGGGGAACAGGCCCTTGAGCTCGGCGTAGAGCTGGGCGGCCAGGGTCTTGTTGGGCGCCAAAACCAGGGCCGGCCGGCCGGCGCGGGCGATGACGTTGGCCATGGTGAAGGTCTTGCCGCTGCCGGTGACGCCCAGGAGCACTTGATGCTTCACTCCGGCGGTCAGGCCCTGGGAGAGTTCCTCGATGGCGCGCGGCTGGTCGCCCTGGGGGGTGTAGTCGCTGACCAGTTGGAAGGTGTCGCCGCCGGGGCTGGGGGCGGTGCGCCAATAGTGGGCGGTGGCGGCGTGCCCGCCGCTGGGCGTTACGGGTCGGGAGGCGTCATTCCTGTGATGGGCCATGTTGGCTCCCGTGGGGACCGTGATCATTTAGCTCATTGATGCCGCCGGATTCGCGTGGCATGGGCTGTCAGTCCAGGGGTGGCCAGGCCGGGTGGCACAAGCCAAATGCCTAGGAAAAAATTATCTCGCCGTAGTAGTCGGGCAGGTCCTGCCTGAAGCGCTTGGCGAAGCTCTCGGGGAAGATCACCCGGCTGACCTGCCTGAGGTTGAAGTCCAGGCGGCCGAAGACGCGCCACTCGCGCTCCATGTAGTAGTTGGCCGGGTCCTCGGAGGGCAGGGAGGCGTCGTAGAACTTGCACAGGCTGAAGAAGTGGAAGACCAAAAAGCCCAAAAGGTCGTTGACCTGCTGGTTGCTGTAGCCCGGAGCCAGGGAGGGCATGTCGCCATCGCCCATGGTGGCCAGGTTGCGGAACAGGCTCAGAATCATCTGATGGCGCTGGTCGAAGTGGCTGGCCAGGTCCACCTGTAGGCCGGGCTTGATGTCGATCCGGGCCTGGCGGGGCAGGTAGAAGACCGGGTTGGCGCCCTTGGCCACCAGGAAGGATTTCTTGAAGGCCAGGCCGAAGCGGCTGAACTTGGCCATGTGGATGCCCAGGTCGGGCACCGGAATGTCGGAGAAGCAGACCACGTTGGGCTTGTAGTATTCGTTTTCGCTGAACTGGGAGGCGTCGGCGTAGGCGATGTGCTTGGTCTTGTCGGTGCCCAACTGGCCGCCGCGCAGGATGTTCACCAACAGGTCGTATTGGCGGTCCTCGCCGTGGGGCTGGGCGCGCAGGCCGCGCCCCACGAAGTGGGTCAGTTCGTCGGATACGTAGCGTTGCAGGGTCACGACCGATCCTCCAGCGCTCTAGGCTGCTCGTTGTAAAGCCCGCAAGAGGGCCGAGCGGCTGCCCCAGATGTTGGGGCGTTCCAGCACCTCCCAATCGCCCGCGCAGGCCGAGTCCAGTTCGGCCTGGAAGGCCTCCTCGCTGACGTGGAAGCGCGGCTCGGCCACCAGCAGTCGGCCCCCATCACCTAGGGCCTGGGCCACCTGCCCCAGGAAACCGGCCTGGTCGGGCACCTCGTGCAGCATCCAGAAAGCCAGGGCAAGGTCCACCTGGCCGCGCAGATCGTCCAGGCCCAGGTCGTCGGGCGAGCAGCGCCGGGTCTGGATGCGCGCCGCCAGGCCCTGCTTGGTCGCCCGGCGCCTGAGGGTGGCCAGCATCTTTTCTTGCAGGTCCACGGCCACCACCCGGCCCTTATCGCCCACCAGACGGGCCATGCCCAGGCTGAAGTAACCCATGCCGCAACCCAGGTCCAGGGCGGTCTGGCCTTGGGCCAGGTAGGGGCGCAGGGTGGCCACCGGGTCCTGCACCAGGCGGCGCAGGGGGTTGTCAAAGGTGTAGCACAGCCACCAGGGGCAGACGTGTTCAGCCATGGATGCTCCTTAGCCCTCCACCCGCCAGCGGGTGCCCTGGGCCGAGTCCTCCAAGATTACGCCGGCGGCCTTGATCTCGTCGCGGATGGCATCGGCCAGGGCGAAGTCCTTGGCCCCCCGGGCGGCCTGGCGGGCGGCGATGCGCTCCTCCACCCAGGCCGGGTCCGGGCCGCTGGCCTGGGGCGAGTCCTGGCCCTGCATGAACTCCTGGGCATCGCCCTGCAACACCCCCAGGCGGCTGCCCAGGAATTTGAGCCGCGCGGCGCACAGGGCCAAGAGGGCGTCGCGCTCCGGTGCGGGGGGCTCACTAGCCAGGCGGTTGCTCACCCGGGCCAGGCCAAAAAGCGCGCCGGTGGCGGCGGCGGTGTTGAAGTCGTCATCCATGCCCCGCTCGAAGGCCTCCACCTGGGCCTCGATCTCCTTGAGCCAAGCCTGGCCGGCGGGGCTCTCGATGGCCAGGCCCGCCGGCACGCCGCTGGCGGCCTGGGCGCTCAGGAGGGCGGTATAGAGCCGGCCCAGGCCCTGGGCGGCGTCCTTCAGGGCATCCTCGCTGAAGTCCAGGGGCGAGCGGTAATGCTTGCTCAACAGGAACAGGCGCAGGGTCTCGGGCCGGGTGGTCTTTAGGATGTCCTTGATGGTGAAGAAGTTGCCCAGGGACTTGGACATCTTCTCCTGGTTGATCTGCACGAAGCCGTTGTGCACCCAGTAGCGGGCGAATGGCTGGCCGGTATAGGCCTCGGACTGGGCCGCCTCGTTTTCGTGGTGGGGGAAGAGCAGGTCCTTGCCGCCGCCGTGGATGTCAAAGGTGGCGCCCAGATATTTCTGGCTCATGGCCGAGCACTCGATGTGCCAGCCCGGCCGGCCCGGACCCCAGGGGCTCTCCCAAGAGGGCTCGCCGGGCTTGGATGACTTCCACAGGGCGAAGTCCAGGGGGTACTGCTTGCGGGGGTCCACCTCCACCCGCGCCCCGGCCAGCATGTCGTCGAGATTGCGGCCGCTCAAGAAGCCGTAGCGGGCAAAGCCCCGCACCGCGAAGTAGACGTCGCCATCCACCACGTAGGCGTGGCCCTTTTCCACCAGGGCCCGCACCATGGCCACGATCTCGGGGATGTGCTCGGTGGCCCTGGGCTCCAGGGTGGCGGGCAGCACTCCCAGGGCCCGCATGTCCTGGGTGAAGGATTCGATGTAGCGCTGGGCCAGTTGCCGCCAGGGCTCGCCCGCCTCTAGGGAGCGCTTGATGATCTTGTCGTCCACATCGGTGAAATTGCGGGCGTAGAGCACCTTATAGCCCCGGGCCAGCAAATGGCGGTGGATGGCGTCGAAGGCCACGTAGCAGCGGGCATGGCCGATGTGGGCGTCGTCGTAGACCGTCACCCCGCAGACGTACATGCGCACCACGCCCGGCTCCAGGGTGGTGAACTCCTCCTTGTGGCGGGTCTGGGAGTTGTAGATCAAAAGCGGCATATATCGCTCCGAGTTGCTGGGCAAGGAAACTTGAACCGGGCCGGGTCCGCGTCTTTCATCCGGCCCCAGGGGCGCCAGGCGGGCTATGGTGGCCAGGGCCAGGGCGGCCATGCCCTCGCCGCGGCCCGTAAAGCCCAGGCCCTCGCTGGTGGTGGCGGCCACGTTTACCTCCCCATCGTCCAGGCCCAGCACCTGGGCCAGGTTGTGGGCCATGGCCGGGGCGTGGGGGGCGATCTTGGGGCGCTGGGCCATCAGCGTAACCGATACCTGCGCCGGCCGCCAGCCCTCTTGGGCCAAGAACTCCCTTACCCGGGCCAGGAGCCCCAGGCTGTCGGCGTCCTTATGGGCCGGGTCGCTGTCAGGGAACAGGCGCCCGATGTCTCCCAGGCCGGCGGCGGCCAACAGGGCGTCCATCACGGCGTGGGCCAGCACGTCGGCGTCGGAATGGCCCAAGAGCCCCAGCTCGTGCTCCAGGCGCACGCCGCCCAGGATCAGGGGCCGCCCCGGCACCAGGCGGTGCACGTCCAGGCCCTGGCCGGTCCTGGTCTGCGGCTCGCCCAGAAGGCGCCGGGCCAGGTCCAGGTCCTGGGGCGTGGTGATCTTGATGTTATCACGGCTGCCCATGACCAGCCTCACCTCCTGGCCCATGGCCTCCATGAGTCCCGCCTCGTCGGTGGCCAAAAGGCCCTGTTGGCGCGCCCGGCGCTGGGCCTCCAACAAAAGCTCCAGGTTGAATCCCTGGGGAGTCTGCACCAGCCACAGCTTGCCGCGGTCCAAGGTGGCTTGCACCCGGCCCTGGGGGTCGGCCTCCTTGACCGTGTCGATACAGGGCATGGCCGCCACCGCCGCCCCGCAGGCCTGGGTCGCCGCCAGCACCCGGCCAAAAAGCTCGGGCTCGGCCAGGGGGCGTACGGCGTCGTGCACCAGCACCCAGCCCGCCCCCAGCCCCCGGGCGGCCTGGGCCCCGGCCATGACGCTGTCCTGGCGCTCGGCCCCGCCGCTGGTCACCAGGGCCACCTTGGGCAGGTGGTGGGGGGCCAGGCAGAGTTGGCGCAGTTGGTCCTCCTGGCCGGAGGGGGCCACCACCACCACCTGGTCCACCTGCTCCACCCGCTCCAGGAGCAGGCAGGTGCGGGTCAGGAGCGGCAGGCCGCCCAGGTCCAGGAATTGTTTGGCGCGAGGTCCGCCCATGCGCCGGCCGCTGCCGGCCGCGGGCACCACCGCCACCACCTTGTCTTGCATGGGCGCTCCTCGCGGCCTATTGGATAATTGATGATATTCCCTGGCACTGGCCCAGGCAAGGGGCTCCTCCAAATTGCCATTTTGGGCCACCCGCGCGCGGGTGGCGGCATGGTGGTTATTTGGGGCTATAATGTCATAAAGATGGGCAGCGAAAGGACGGCGTGGTCCATGAGTCTAAGTCTCTGGTTTTGGACAATCCTGACCGGCTCGCGCCTCAAGGGTTTGCTCTTGGAGGGGCGCAGGCAGCTCAAGGCCGAGCAGTTCACCACCTCCTTGCGCCATTTCCGCGAGGTGGTGGAGTCGTGGCCCGACCGCGCGGAAGGCTACGAGGGCATGGAGCGGGTCTACCGGGCCATGGGCCTGTTGGAGGAGGCCCAGCGCGAGGCGGTCATCGCCGAAGCCATGAAGGCGCTGAAGAGCAACCCCGGCGATCTGGACTCCCGCCTGCGCCTGATCGCCGAACTGGCGGCCAAGCAGATGTACGCCACGGCCCTGCCCCATGTGGAGCAGGCCCTCAAGCTGGCCCCCCACAACCAGGAGGTGCTGCGCCAGGCCGCGGTGGTGCTGCGCTACAACCGCCTGGTCAGCCGCGCCTTGGAGATCATCAACGGCGCCTTGCTGCGGGAGCCCCTGGCCACGGACCTCTACGAGCAGCAGGCCTTTTGCCTGCGCGCCCTCAATCGCCAACTGGAGGCCACCCAGGCCCTGTCGGTGAGCAAGGCCCTATTGGCCGTGGCCCGCGAACCGGCCAGCCAGGATGCCCTGGAGCGAGCCATCTTCATGCTCACGGTGGTCAAGCGGCGCAAGCACGCCCGCTCCCTGGTGGAGCGCGGCCTGGCTGATTACCCCCAGGCCCCGGCCCTGCACGGTCTGCGCGGCGAGCTTCTGTTGGAGGAGGAGCGCCCGGACGAGGCCCTGCGCAGCCTCTTGGAGGCCATGGCCCTGGAGCCCACCCGCGCCAAGACCCACAGCCTCTTGGCCGGCCTGTACCAGCAGAACAATAACCAGGAGCGCGCCACCTGGCACCGGGAGTTGGCCGAGCTGCTGGATCAGGCCCGGCGCAAGCCCGACCATGTGGAGGCCGAGAGCCTGGTGACCGAGGCCCTGCTCAGGGTGGGGCGGATGGAGAGTGCCGAGGACAAGGCCCAGGGCCTGTGCCGCCAGTACTCCCAGGATTGGCGCAGCCACGCCACCCTGGGGCGGGTGCGCCAGGAGCAGGGCCGGGTGAGCGAGGCACTGGAGAGCTATCGCCAGGCCACGCGCATCAACCCACGGGTGCCGGAGCCCTACATGGCCATGGCCTGGTTGCATGCCCGGGCCGGACAGGTCAAGGAGGCCATCACCCAGGCCCGCCAGGCGGTTTCGCTGGTTTCCCGCGACCCCGGTCTGCGCCGCCAGATGGCCGATCTTCTGCAGGAGCTGGGGTTCGCGGAGCTGGCCAAGGAAGAACGCGCCCTGGCCGAGGCCATGAGCAAGGCCTACGCCTCCCGGGTGGAGGATTGATCCCCCTTAGCGCTGGCCCCCCGCGTCAGCGTTCCACCCCCAAGGCCCGGTACAGGGCCTTGAAGTCCAGGCACTGGGCCACCAGCTCCTGGGCGCGGGCTATCTTTTCCGGGGTGCGCAGGGAGGATGTGAGCCGCAGGCCCTCCAGGCGATGGGCCACGCTGTAGGTGTCGTCGCGCACCACCAAGACCGGCACGTCGTGCTCCTCGGCGCGGCTCAGGATGATCTCGCTGGGATAGAGGTTGCCGGTCAGAATCAGGCAGGCCGCGCCGCCCTCCAGGGCCGCCAGTTGCATGTCCGGGCGGTCGCCGCCCACGATGCAGCCGAAGTCTCTCACCCCCCCGAAGAACTTGTGGGCATGGCTGACCTGCATGGCCCCGATGAAGAAGCGCTTGACCAGGCGCTGGCCCTGCTTGCCGCCGGTGAGCGCCTTGCCCCCCAGTAGCTCGATCAGGCTCTCCACCGCCACGGCCCCCAAAAGCTCGTCCTTGGGCAGGCGACCCAGGCAGGTCAGCCCCTCGGCGGCCAAAAAGGGCAGTATCCGCTCCTCCAGGGCCTCGTTCATCTCCGGGTCCACGGAGTTGATCACCACCCCCAACAGGGCCTGGCCCAGGCGGTCGCGGGCGCACAATAGGTTGTCCAGAAAATGCTGGTTCTCGTAGCGGTCCACCAGGATCACCCTGGCCCCCATCTCGCGCACCAAGGTGTGGCCGCTGATGCGGCTCATGGCGCCGGAGGCCATGGTGCCCGAGCCGGCCAGCATCAACAGGTCGCGTCCTTGGGACAAGGCCTCGGCGTCGGCGCGGATGACCCCCAAGAGATCGCCGGCCTGGTGGCGCAGGGACAGGGCCACCAGGTCCTGGGTGCGCACCACCGGACAGGCCTGCTCGGGGGTCTGCCCCAGGCCCAGCTCCTGGTTGATCATCCAGGCGTCGGAGTCGGTGTAGACTTCGCCGACCTTTAAAGGGCTGGTGCCGAAGGGCTTCATGAAGCCCAGGTTGAAACCGTCGTCCAGGAGCCGGCGTCCCAGCCCCAGGCAGACCAGGTTCTTGCCTGAATGGCTGCTGCTACTGCCCACGTAAAGCGGCTGCATGCTATTGCTCTCCCTTGGGCTGGGTAAGCGCCACCCGCCCGTCCACGGCCACGGCCCCTTGTCCCCGGGGCAGCACCATCAGGGGGTTGATGTCGGCCTCGGCCACCTCGGGGAAGTCGTGGGCCAGGGAACCCAGGGCCAAGAGGGCCTGGGCCAGGGCGGACAGGTCGGAGGGCGGCTCGCCGCGCACCCCTCGCAAGAGGGGGAAGGAACGGATGCCCCGCACCATCTCCAGG
This sequence comes from Pseudomonadota bacterium, assembly GCA_043804825.1. Lineage (GTDB taxonomy): Bacteria > Desulfobacterota > Desulfarculia > Desulfarculales > Desulfarculaceae > JACRDC01. The sequence goes on along the minus strand of JAZDIQ010000104.1, from coordinate 14,039 downwards.
GCCTCGTCCCGGGCCACCGGGGCCACTCGGAAGGCGACGTCCTTGAGCACCTCCACGTAGATGCCCCCCAGGCCGAACATCAAGAGATGGCCGAACTGGGCATCGCGCGACAGACCCACGATGGTCTCGCGGCCGCCGCTGACCATCTCCTGCACCAGGACGCCCCTTATCCAGGCCTCGGGGCTCTGGCGCTGGATGCGCCCGGTCATCTCCAGGAAAGCCTCGGCCACCGCCGCCTCGCTGCCCAGGTTGACCCGCACCCCGCCCAGGTCGGATTTGTGGCTGATGTTTGGCGAGTCGATCTTCATGGCCACCGGCAGGCCCAGCTCGCGGGCGGCGGCCACGGCTTCCTCGCTGGTGGCGGCGGCCAGTGAGCGGGCCACGCTCACGCCGTAGGCGGCCAGGCAGGTGCGCACCTCCAACTCGTTCATGTGCAGGCGGCCCTGGCGGCGCATGCCGGCGATGACCCGGGCCACGGCATCGCGGTCGCCATCCACCAGATCGGGCAAGAGCGGTTTGGACTGCTGCCACAGGCGGTAATCCAGCATGCCGCTCAGGGCCTGCACCGCCTCCTCCGGGAACTCATAAACCGGCATGCCGTGGGCCTGGCAATAGTCGCGGCCCTCTTGCACCGAGTGATGGCCCATGAGCACCGCGACCACCGGCTTGGCGGTGGGCACGGAGCAGATACGCTCGGCCACGTCCAGGGTCTTTAGAGTGGCCGTGGGGGTGACGATCACCACCGCGCCGTTGACGCTGGGGTCGGCGCTGAGGGTGGTCAGGCAACGGCGGTAGACCTCGGCCGCGACCCCGGCGGTGGTGTCCACGGGGTTGTAGACCGAGGCGATCTCGGGCAAGAAGGAACGCAGCTCATCGGCCGTTTCGGGCCTCAGGCCCACCAGGTGCAGTCCGTGGTTTTCGGCGGCGTCGGCGCAGATGATGCCCGGCCCGCCGGAGTTGGTGAGGATGCCCAGGCCCCGGCCTTGGGGCAGGGGCTGGTTGGCCAGGGCCACCGCCAGGTTGAACAGCTCGCGCATGCTGTGCGCCCGCCGCACCCCGCACTGCCGGAAGGCCGCCTCGTAGGCCGAGTCGGCCCCGGCCAAGGCCCCGGTGTGGCTGGAGGCGGCCCGGGCCCCGGCCCCGGTGACACCGCTTTTCACCAGCACCACCGGCTTGATGCGCGTGACCCGCCGGGCCGTCTCCATGAAGCGCCTACCGTCTTCCACGGCCTCCAGGTAGCCCAGGATGACCTTGGTCTCCGGGTCTTCGGCCATCAGCTCCAGCATCTCGACCTCGGTCAGGTCGGCCTTGTTGCCCAGGCTGATGAACTTGGAAAAGCCGATGTTGTTGTCCAGGGACCAGTCCAGGATGGCCAGGCACATGGCCCCGGACTGGGAAAAGAAGCCCAGGCTGCCTCGGTTGGGCATGGCCCCGGCGAAGCTGGCGTTGAGACCCACGGTGGTGTCGATGATGCCCACGCAGTTGGGGCCGATCAAGCGCAGGCCCGGGTTCTGGCGCAGCACCTCCTTTATCTCGCGTTCCAGCACGGCCCCCTGGCCGCCGATCTCCTTGAAGCCGGCCGAGACGATCACCACGGCCTTGGCGCCTTGGGCCGCCAACTCGCGCAGCGTCTGGGGCACCAGGGCGGCCTGCACCGCCACCACCGCCAGGTCCAGGTCGGGGGGCAACTGGGCCACGCTTTTGAGCACCGTGGCACCCAGTATCTCCCCGCCATGGGGGTTGACCGGGATGACGCGGCCCTTGAAGCCGTTGTTGAGCAGGTTGAACAGCACGTCGTAGCCCACCTTGCCCGCTTGGGAGGATGCGCCCACCACGGCCACCTGCTGGGGTCTGAAAAAGGCTTCGAACAAGATGGGCTGCTCCGTTGGGGTTAAGGGCCGGGGCCGGGTGCTCCGGGCTGGGCTTAGCCGGGTGCCCCCGGCTGGGCATAAACGGGTCGGTCGGGGTTTTGGTCCCGGCCGGCCTCACCGGCTCCCGTTGGGGCTGGTTGGGTCACACCAAGAAGTCGGCCGAGCCGGGACTGGATACTAGTAACAGGGTAGCACCCCTAGGGGGCGGTAGGAAGCTTCTTGAGCACCTTCCCAGGCGGAGGGCGAAAATATAGTTAGGCGGTGCCGGCGGGCCCTGTTGGGGCTTGCGGCGGGTTAATACCCGGGTCGCGGGAGGATCAGGCCCACAGGATCACCTCCAGGCGGCCGGGGCCGTGCACGCCCTTTATCATAATGCCCTCGATGTCGGCGGTCTTGCTGGGGCCGCTGATCAAGGCCGCCGCCGGCGGTCCCTGGGGAAAGCGCTCGCCATCCTGGAGCGCGGCGGCCAGGGCCTCCATGTCCGGCAGGATGGCCGACTCATGCACCAGGGCCACGTGCAAGGGCGGCAAGAGCGACAACAGCCGCCCGCCCTCCAGGCCCGCCAACTGTAACAGGCCCCCGGTCTGGGCCACGGCCAGTTCGCAGACCGTGAGTCCGGCGGGCAAGGGCTCGATGAGGGCCGGAGCGCCGGCCAAGCCGTCGGGGGCGGGGAGCATCTCCAGGCCGGCGGCCTGGGCCGCCCCGGGCAGCAGGGTTGCCATCTCCTGGCTCAGGCCGGCATAACCGGCCCGGCTGACACCCGCCTGGCGCAGGACGGCCAGGGCCGCCGCCAAGGCGGCCCGGGCGCCGTCCACCCGTTGCACGCCGCAGCCGCCGGCCTCCAGCCGGTCCCGCAACTCCTGGACCAAATCGCCCGGAGCCGGGCCGGGGCGGGCAGGCGGCTGGGGCAGGGGTAGGTCGGGCCGGAGGACCAGCCGCGCCAGGAAGTCTTGCTTATTCATGGTCAGGCTTCCCCTTGCCGCCCAGCAGGGTGGAACCGGGCACCCGGGGCAGGCTGCGCCCCTGGCGCCAGGCCCGCCAGGGTCCGGGCGGCAGGTGCTGGCGGGGCACCTGGTCCAGGAGGGCCAGGGCGGGCCGGGCCACCTGGCAGGCGGCCTGGAACAGGGCGCGGCTGCTCAACATGCGCGCGGCCAGGTCGGGCAGCAGGTGGGAGGCCGGCTGGGGATGCTCCTGGCGCAGGCGCGACAGAAGCCCCGGCAGGTCGATGCCCATGGGGCATTTCTCGCGGCACAGCCCGCACAGGCTGGAGGCGTGGACCAGGTCGTCGGCCGGGGGCTGGCTCTCCAGCAGGCTGGTGAGCACGCTGCCCATGGGGCCGGTGTAGATGCCGCCATAGGCGTGCCCGCCGGCCAGGGCGTAGACCGGGCAGTGGTTGAGGCAACTGGCGCAGCGCAGGCAGAGCAGTATCTCCCAATAGGGACCTTGCAGGATGCGCCCGCGGCCGTTGTCCAGGATCACCAGGTGGGTCTCCTGGGGACCATGTCCGCCGTAGAGCCCCCGGGGTCCGCGCACCCAGGAGGCATAGGAGGCCAAGGGCGCGCCGATGGCCGCCCGGGGCAAAAGCTCGGCGATGAGCGCCAGGTCCGAGAGGGTGGGCACGGCCTTTTCCAGGCCCATCACCGCGATGTGCACCCGGGGCACCGTGCTGCCGAAGCGGCCGTTGCCCTCGTTGGTTATCACCGCCAGGGTGCCGGTCTGGCAGGCGGCGATGTTCACGCCGCTGATGCCCACCTCGGCCCGCATGAAGCGCTCGCGCAGCACCCGGCGGGCGCACTGGGTCAGGGCCTCGGGCTCGTCGCTGACCCGCTCGCCCAGCTTGTCGGCGAACAACTCGGCCACCTGGCGGCGGTCCTTGTGCAGGGCCGGCCCCAGGATGTGAAAGGGCGTCTCGCCGGCCAGCTGGATGATGAACTCGCCCAGGTCGGTCTCGCTGATGGTGATGCCCGCCGCCTCCAGGGCCGGGTTGAGGTGCACCTCCTCGCAGGTCATGGATTTGCTTTTGACCGCGCTCTGGGCGCCGGCCGCCTGGCAGATGCCCAGGATGATGCTCCGGGCCTCCTGGGCATCGGCCGCGAAGTGCACGGTGGCGCCTTGGTCTTCCATTACCTGGGCCAGGGTGGCCAGCCAGCGGCCGGCCTCGGAGAGATAGGCGATCTTGGCGGCGCGGGCGCGTTCCTTGAGATGGCCGGCCAGCTCCGGGTCGCTCAGTCCCTGCTCGCGGAATTGCTGGAAGCGCGCGGTGAAGCTTTGCAGGATGCCGGCCAGGCGTTCGTCCGGCACAGGCTTCAGGCGGGCAGGCATCAGGACACCTCTCCGGCCAGCACCTGGCTCAGGTGCGCGACCTCCAGGCCGCCGCCGCGCTCGGCCACCCCGCAGCCCAGGTGCAGCATACAGCCCACATCGCCTACCACCAGCACCTGTGCGCCGCTCTCGCGGGCCGCCTGGAGTTTGTCGGCCAGCATGGCCGCCGAGAGCTCGGGGTGGCTGACGCTGAAGGGGCCGCCGAAGCCGCAGCATTTGGGGGCGCGGGGCAGCTCCAGGGCCGGCGGGCCGGGCAGGGCGGCCAACAGGACGCGGGGAGCCTCATCCTCGCCCAGGGAGCGGTGCAGGCCGCAGGAGGGGTGATAGGTCCAGGGGCGGTGGGGCGCGTGGCCGGCCAGGGCGGGCGCGCCCAGCACGCGGTAGAGGAACTGGCTCAGCTCGAAGGTGACGCCGGCCAGGCGGGCGGCCTCGGCGGCCAGCTCGGGCTGGTCGGCCAAAAGACCGGCCAGGGTGTGGCGCACGTGGGCCACGCAGGAGCCCGAGGGCGAGACCACCACCTCTGCCCCCCTAAAGGCCCGCACCCAGGCCGCGGCCACCCGGGCCGCCTGGGCGGCGTGCCCGGCCTTGTACAGTGATTGGCCGCAGCAGACTTGGGCTGGCGGGATATCCACCGACAAACCCTGGCTTTTGAGAACCGCCAGGCTGGCCCGCCCCACCTGGGGCAGCAGGCCGTCCACTAGGCAGGTGGCGAAAAAGCAGACCCGCCGGGGGGCGGGGTCCATGACGGCGATGGCTTCCATGGCGCAACTCTAACGCCTAAGCGTGCGCCAGACAAGCCCCTTGGTCGCTGGCCGGATATAATCCAAAAAAGATGGCCGGCCATTGCCAGGTGATTGAGCGGCCGAAAATTTCGGCGGGCGGTCACGCACTTCTGGCCAGGCCCGTCCGAAGCGGTTAACATCAACGGTGCCGGCATGCTAGAGTTGGATCAATGAGGAGGAGACAAAGGCCATGTCCAAACCTGTGGTCCTGGTGGTGGAGGACGAGCGCGATATCCTGGATTTGGTGGATTTCCACCTGCGCCAGGCCGGGTATCAGGTGCTCAAGGCGCCGGATGGCCTGCAAGGGCTGCGTCTGGCCCAGGAGCAGCGGCCGGACTTGCTGGTGCTGGACTTGATGCTGCCGGGGCTGGATGGCAAGGAGCTGTGCCGCCGGCTCAAGCAGAGCGAGGCCACCCGGGCCATACCGGTGCTGATGCTCACCGCCCTGGCCAGCGAGACCGACCGCATCATCGGCTTCGAGATCGGCGCCGACGACTACCTGACCAAGCCCTTCAGTCCCCGCGAGCTGGTCCTTAGGGTCCAGGCCATTCTGCGGCGTCTGGGCGAGCCGGAATCAGGCCAGCCGCTGTTGCGCCTGGGAGGGCTAAGCATAGACCTGGACCGCCACGCCGTGGAGGTGGACGGCCAGGCCGTGGAGCTGACGGCCACCGAGTTTCGTCTCCTGCACCGCCTGGCCAGCCAGGTGGGCCGGGTGCAGACCCGGGAGGCGCTTTTGGAGCAGGTCTGGGGCTATGCCTACCAGGGCTACGCCCGCACGGTGGACACCCACATCCGCCGCCTGCGCGGCAAGCTGGGTAGCATGAGTGAACAGGTGGAGACGGTGCGCGGCATCGGCTACCGCTGGCGAGAGGAAGAATGAAACTAAAGCTTTCCTTCCAGAGCTGGATATTGGCCGGCTGCCTGTTGGTCTCGGTATCCACCCTGTTGATGGTGGGGGTGGTCTTGGAGCGCTCCCTGGATGTGCGTTTGGTGGAGCAGGTACGCCACAGCCTGGGACAGCAGCTTATTTTACTCAAGGAAGTGATCGGCGACCGCTGGCGGGCCGATGGCGCCCTGGAGCAGAGCCAAGGTCTGGCCGCGCTCTTGGGCCGGCAGCTGGGCCTCAGGATAACCCTTATCACCCCCCAGGGCCGGGTGGTGGGCGACTCCGACCTGGAGGCGGGAGGGGTGGAGCACATGGAGAACCATCTTCAGCGCCCGGAGGTGGTCCAGGCCCTGGCCCAGGGGCAGGGCGTGAGCCAGCGCTACAGCAGCACCCTGAGCCTGAACCAGATTTACCTGGCCGGGGTCCTGGGCAACCCCCAGGACCCCCGGTTGGTGATACGCCTGGCCTTGCCCCTCTCGGGCGTGGAAAAGACCCTGTCCTCCACCCGCAACCTGCTTCTGGGGGCGGTGCTCATGGGGCTGGTGCTCTCGGCGGTGGTGGCCTATTTCACGGCCAAGAGCATCACCCGGCCCATCAAGGACCTGACCCGCACCGCCCAGGTCATGGCCTCTGGCGACCTTTCGCCCCGGGTGCGGCGCTATCCGCCCCACGAGATCGGCGAGCTGGGCAGGGTTTTCGATGGCATGGCCGACAACCTGCAACGGCAGTTGGCCAACCTGACCCGTGCCAACGACCGCCAGGATGCCATCCTGCGGGGCATGGAAGAGGGCGTGATGCTCACCGACCGCGAGGGGCGCATCATGCTGGCCAACCGCGCCTTGGTCAAGCTCTTGAACCTGGGCATGAATCCCGTGGGGCGCACCCACTCCGAGGTGATGCGCAACCCCGATATGCAGGAGGCCCTGCGCCAGGTGCTGGGCGGCGAGGCCTATGTCAGCCGGGAGATACGCACCCTGGGGCCGGGGGCGCGCTACCTGGAGGTGCATGTGGTGCGCGTGGCCGGGCAGGCCACCGAGGCCGGCGTGGTGGCGGTGTTCCACGACGTCACCGAGCGTCGCAAGGTGGAGCAGATGCGCCGCGATTTCGTGGCCAACGTCTCCCACGAGCTGCGCACGCCGCTGACGGCCATCAAGGGCGCCTCCGAGACCCTCTTGCAGGGGGCCTTGGAAAGCCCCGAGGACGCCAGGCGTTTCGCGGAGATGATCGACCGCCAGACCCGGCGGCTGGGTAATTTGGTGAAGGATCTCCTGGACCTGGCCAGCATCGAAAGCGGCGAGGCAGCCCCTATGCTGGAGGAGATAACCCTGAGACCCTTGCTGGAGTCCCTTCTGGAGGAGGAGGCGGACCGGGCCAAGGAAAAGGGGCTGGCGCTGATCGACCAGGTGCCGGAACAGCCCCTGGCCGTGAAGGCCGACCGCCAGCTTTTGGAGCAGGCCTTGCTCAACCTCTTGGATAACGCCATCAAATACACCGAATCCGGGGGCAAGGTGACCCTGGGCGTGCAAGAGGGCGACAAGGAGTTGGCCATCCTGGTCAGCGACACCGGCATAGGCATCGCCCAGCCGGACCAGGGGCGCCTGTTCGAGCGTTTCTACCGGGTCAACAAGGACCGCTCTCGGGAATTGGGAGGCACGGGATTGGGCCTGGCCATTGTCAAGCACATCGCCCAGGCCCACGGCGGCCGGGTGGAAGTGGAGAGCCGCCTGGGCGCCGGCAGCACCTTCCGGTTGGTGCTGCCCCTGTAGGATGAAACAAATCGAGGCCCCCCAGCCAGCGGGACGCCGCTGGTGGGGGGCCTTTTCATTTCCGCCGGACTAATCGAGAGGGTCTAGCCTCCCGCCAGGTCCCCTCCTGCAATCAGGCGCAGTTGATCGCGCGCTGCTAGTGGCGGCAAGACCGGCTCGGCCCGGCCCGGCGGTTCCGCATAAGTCATTTCTTAGCGCGCGCTCGCCCGGGGCTCCGGGCAGGACCGCCGCGACAGGCAGCGGACATAGGCGCGCCGGCAGCGGCGTTCCTGCGTCCAGGCCATGCTGAAGGCCAGGCCCAAGCCGGCCAGGCAGGTAAGGATAAGTGCGACTTCCATGTCGGCCTCCTGGTGGGTGGTTTTCCAGTTGCCTGCTTGATCGGTATTGTCGGTCTGGAGCATTAGGGAAAAATGAACCCCGCGGGCCGGGGGCGGGCCGCGGGGTTCTGGCTGGGGCCGGCGGCGGGCGCCGCCGGGTTATCTATCTGCGCGGCCCGGCCTCATACCGGGCCACCTTCTGCATGTTGGCCTCCAGACGCTGGCTGAAGGAATTGAGCATTTCCTGCAGGTCGGTCAGGCCGATGAGCACCACCGACCCGGCCCGCACGGTGGGGGACTTGCTGGTCACCACCATCATCTGGGCCGCCACCTCGCCCTGGCCCGGCACTTCCTGGAAGCGGATCAGGTCGCCGGTGGTGAGCACGCAGGGCTCGTTGCTTTCCAGGTCGGTGGCCTCGATCATGCCCGAGACCTGGAAGATGTAATTCTGGGCCTGGGCCGAGGCCATGACGTCCCGGATGGTCAACTGCCGTTGCTGCTTGTGCAAGGCGATATCGTCCATGACCTGCTGGCGGATCTGTTGGCGAACCTCCTCGGGTATCTCCACCGGGCGGTTTTGCTGGGCGCTGACCTGGGCTTGCAGGTCGGCGGTCTGGGCCTGTTGCTGGGCCAGTTGGGCCTTTAGGGCCTCGTTGTTGGCCGAGGCCGAGGAGACTTCCTGTTGGAGACTGGCCACCTCGGAGGCCAGGGCCTGCACGTCGGCGTCGCTGGCGGCCGGCGTGCCCGGGCCGGCCGGCGGGTAGGCGGCCATGCCGTCGTTGATGGCCCCGGCGATCTGCAGGTCGCCCAGGAGCACGGCGGGGTCGCTGTAGGAGACCATGGGCTGTTGATACACCACCACCGGCGGCGGGCACACCTCGCAGCCCGAGGCCACCATCACCGGCGCTGGCAGCGGCGCGCTGACCACCTCGTACACCGGCGGGTCCAGGTAGGCCGGTATGTAGGGGTAGGTCTCCACGCCGTTGACGGGTTCCACGGCGAATTCCTGGATCAGGGGCGCGGCCAGGGCCACCAAGGCCCCGGCGGCCAGAGTGGCCACGATGGTGCGCTTGATAATGCGTTCGGTGCGCCCGTCGTGGCGGCGGCGGTTATGGAATTCGTCGTGATACATCCGCCGGCCGTCGCGCCAGCGTTCCTCGCGCAGGCCGTTGTTATGTATGGTCCGGCTGCGGTGGTCGGGGGTGTAGGAGGTCACGGCGTTCTTGGTGATTTCCACCCGGCGGCCGTCGTTGTAAACCCGCGTGGTGCGGCCTTGGGCGGGATCGACGAAGACCTTGTGGCCGGACACCACCTTTTGCCCGTTGGGCAGGGTGCTGGTGCTCACCACGGTGCGTGAGCCGTCATTGTTCTTGCGCGTGGCGGTGTAGCCGCCGCTGGTCGGGTTGGCCGCCACCTTGGTCGTGGCGTTGATCTGCACGGGCGGGGCCGGGGGCGTGGGAGGTTGGCGGCGCCCCGTGTTCAGCTGGCCACGGGTGTTGCCCTGCTGCTGGGCGCCGACCTGGCCGGGGCGCTGTCCAGGCACCTGGGCTGGCTGCTGACCAGGATGCTGCTGGGCGCCGACCTGGCCGGGGCGCTGTCCAGGCACCTGGGCTGGCTGCTGACCAGGATGCTGTTGCGCGCCGACCTGGCCGGGGCGCTGTCCAGGCACCTGGGCCGGCTGCTGACCAGGATGCTGGTGCGCGCCGACCTGCCCGGGGCGCTGTCCAGGGACCTGGGCCGGCTGCTGACCAGGATGCTGCTGGGCGCCGACCTGACCGGGGCGCTGGCCAGGCACCTGGGCCGGCTGCTGACCAGGATGCTGCTGGGCGCCGACCTGACCGGGGCGCTGTCCAGGCACCTGGGCCGGCTGCTGACCGGGATGCTGCTGGGCGCCGACCTGACCGGGGCGCTGACCAGGCACCTGGGCCGGCTGCTGACCGGGGCGCTGTCCAGGCACCTGGGCCGGCTGCTGACCAGGATGCTGCTGCGCACCGACCTGACCGGGCCGCTGACCTGGCACCTGGGCTGGCTGCTGACCAGGATGCTGTTGCGCGCCGACCTGGCCGGGGCGCTGTCCAGGCACCTGGGCCGGCTGCTGACCGGGGCGCTGTCCAGGCACCTGGGTCGGCTGTTGACCGGGGCGCTGTCCAGGCACCTGGGCCGGCTGTTGTCCGGGATGCTGCTGGGCGCCGACCTGACCGGGGCGCTGACCTGGCACCTGGGCCGGCTGCTGACCGGGATGCTGTTGTTGTTGTTGTTGCTGCTGGCGCATCTGCTGCTGGCGTTGCTGCTCCTGCTGCTGACGCTGCTGTTGCTGTTGTTGCTGCTGTTGTTGTTGCTGCTGGCGCATCTGCTGCTGGCGTTGCTGCTCCTGCTGCTGACGCTGCTGCTGTTGCTGTTGCTGCTGCTGTTGCTGCTGTTGCTGCTGTTGCTGCTGTTGCTGCTGCTGACGCATCTGCTGCTGGCGTTGCTGCTCCTGCTGCTGACGCTGCTGCTGTTGGTGTTGTTGCTGCTGTTGCTGCTGGCGCATCTGCTGCTGGCGTTGCTGCTCCTGCTGCTGACGCTGCTGTTGTTGTTGTTGTTGCTGCTGTTGCTGCTGTTGCTGCTGTTGCTGCTGTTGCTGCTGACGCTGCTGCTGTTGGCGTTGCTGTTCCTGCTGCTGGCGCTGCTGCTGTTGGCGCTGCTGCTCCTGCTGCTGGCGCTGCTGCTGTTGGCGCTGCTGCTCCTGCTGCTGACGCTGCTGCTGTTGGCGTTGCTGCTCCTGCTGCTGACGCTGCTGCTGTTGGCGTTGCTGCTCCTGCTGCTGACGCTGCTGCTGTTGCTGCTGGTTACGGCGCACGCAGTCGTTGTAGCTGGGGCCTGGCTTGCAATCCTCGGCCTGGGCGGGAAGCCACCAGACACCAACGCTTAAAAGGACCGCCAGGGTGGAGCACAAGATTTTCTTCATGTTGGATTCACTCCTTATAGAACCGCCCACAAGGCCAGCAAGCGCGGAATGCCTGCGCGGAAAGGGGAAACGCTTCCCCAAAATCATCATCTGATACTGAACAAGGCAACCAAGGCAGCTTGGCGGCTTTCCCTCCGGGGTGGCCGCGCCGGCCAGCCACCAAGGCGGCAGTTACCAGCCGCCGGGCTAGGTTTGGCCGGGATGGCGGGTAGGGGCCAAGGTGACTCCCAGAGTCCTTGGGTGGGCTTGGCCAAGCCAGGACGAGCCCGGTTGTAAACCAGGCCTGGCGGCTCGGCCAGGAACAGCCGACCCGTGCTCATATGGGGCAAGAGACGCAAGATACGGAGGATAGGAACAACAAAAACCGACCCCGGGTGAGCGGCGCTGGTCCGTGAAACACGGGTGTGGCTTTCTCTGAAGCACAACGGTGGGCGCCTCCCAATGCGGGCGATTGTTTTGATTCTGTGGGGGCATTATCATCGGATTTGGCAATTTTAGTAAAGACAAAGATTCACAGGGGAGCCAAAGAATTTTCCGGCCCGCGCCGCGACAATTCAGCCGTTCAAGTTGGCCATTGGGGCCTGCCTCGGCAGGGTTGTGGGCGCCCCCAGGGCTCGTCAACCACCGAGCAACCCAAGGCCCACCACGATAGGAGGAAACATGGAACGGGAAGGGGTCGCCCCCATCTTCAGCGATGACGAGGACAACGGGACTCTGTGTTTTGAAAACTGCGGCCGCTTCGGCGAGGGCTGCCGCAACTGTGAACGGGTTCGCCAGGCCCAGGGCAGCGCCCCCCGGATGGTTCCCGGCGCCTGACAGGGTGCTCTAGCTTTCACCCTTGTCCGGGGCAATCGCCTGTTTTGCCAGCCCGACCGGTCCGCCCGCCTCCACGATTTGGGGGCGGGCGGAAATCTTTACTGAAAACATCAGCAGAACCCGGAAGATATGGCCAGGCCCCATAGCATTTGCCGTGGTGTGGTAAGTTCACCACTCGTTGCCAATTCGTGGGAGACTAGCCATCGTGACGGGGAGGGAAGCCCCTGAACAGGCCTGGGCCCTGGCCGAGCGCCGGGTCATGTAAGGTAGTTGAAATATGCAGCAGCGTGGAGATGCTGGACAACGGCCCCGCCGGGCCTGGATGGCCACCCTGGCTGGCGTGCTGGCCGTGGCGGCCTTGCTGGCTTGGGCGGCCATGAATGCCCGCGAAACCAACCGTCAGGCTCAGGGCCTCTTTGCCGTCACCCTCCAACAGGGCGACCTGGTGGCCCGCATGCGCATTGATCTTCTAATGGCCGTGGAGGCCGAAAAGAGCGCCGTGCTGGCCGATACCGACCAGGCCTCCCTGGAGCACGCGGGCCTGGCCCGGCGGGCCAGCCAAGATGTTGAGGCCCGGCGCCTGGAGTTGCGGAGGCTCCTGGCCGCCCAGCCCAGCCCGGAGGAGGACCGGCTGGCCGCGGAGTTCGACCAGGCCTGGGTTGAATTCCGCAAGGTTGACGCTGAGATTCTGGGCCTGGCCGTGCAAAACACCAACCTCAAGGCGGCCAACCTTTCCCAGGGCCAGGTCCGTCAGGCCCTGGACAACCTGGAGCAGGCCCTGGAGGGCCTGCGCGAAAGCCAGCCCGATGGCCCCCTGGCGCTCAAGATAGACAGCCTGGTCACTCGCGCCGTCACGGCGGGGTTCAAGGCCCTGGCCCTGCAAGCCCCCCACATCAACGAGCCCAGCGACCAGGGCATGGACCGCCTGGAGGCCCAAATGCTGGCCCAGGAAACGGCGTTGCGCCAGTGCCTGTCCTCTCTGGAGGCCCTGGTGGGCCCCGAGGGGCAAGGGCGCCTGAGCACGGCTAGGCAGGCCTACCAGCGCTTCAGCGAGCTGAGCCGGGAGGTTGTGAGGCTTTCCCGAGCCAACAGCAACCTCAAGTCCCTGGAGCTGTCCCTGGGGCAGAAGCGCAAGGTGGCGGCCCAGTGCCAGGAGATTCTCACCGCCTTGCAGGAGGCCATCCAGAGGCATGGCAGCAAGGCTACGCGCTGAGGGGGGCGACCCGGGCAGCGCCGCCTTGGCCCTGGCCAGGGCGGTGCTAGTCTCCGTCCCAGTAGGCGGCTTTTTGGGCCTGGAGTTGGGCGCGCATCAGGCTGGCCAGGGCCTGACGCAGGCCGGGGTCGGAGACCTCGCGCAGGATGACCTGGATGGTCTCCTCGTCCTCCGGCCCCAGGGGGGGCGGGGGAGGGGGCTCCCTGGGCGGGGGAGGGGGTGTGCGTGCCGGCACCAGGCGCAGGCCGGCCACGACCTGACCCCTCTCGGTCAGACCGCGCAGCAGCTCCGGCACCCGCAGGGACAGCTCCTGACGCCACAGGGACCCGGCCACCGCCACCACCAGAAGCCCCCCGGCCTCCAGGCACACCGGCCAGGCCTTGGCCGCCACGGTGACGCCCACCAGCTCCCGCCAGGCGCGGATCAGGCCCGCGTCGGGCAGGCGGCAAGCCAGGCTCCCGGGCAGGCCCTGGCTCAGCACCTCGCCCAGGGCGGATATGTGGCGGTTTTTCTGCATCGCTATCGGCGAGTATGACCCGCTCCGGCGCCAGAGGCAAGCCGTCTGACCGGGGCGGCAACGGATCCAGCCGCCGGCTCTGGCCGGGGCGGCAAATTACCCCCGGCGCGGCTGTGGGTCCATCTAACCGGCGGGGCGGGCTCTGGTATATTTAGACCATGGAACAGACCACCCCCCACAAGCAAGACCTGCGCGACCTGCGCCCCCAGCAGGTGCAGGAACTTGTCACCAGCCTGGGTGAAAAGCCTTTCCGCGCCCGCCAGGTGCTGCGCTGGCTATACAAGAACGCCGCGCCCGACTTCGAGACCATGAGCGACCTGGCCAAGCCCCTGCGCCAGCGCCTGAGCCAGGTGGCGCGGCTCACCGCCATGGCCCCCGCCCAGGTGGAGGAGGCCGGCGACGGCACCAGGAAGCTGCTTTACGTGTTGGACGATGGCGCGCGCATCGAGAGCGTGCTCATACCCGAGGCCGACCACCACACTCTGTGCGTCTCCTCCCAGGTGGGCTGCCGCCAGGGCTGCGCCTTTTGCCGTACGGCCACCCTGGGCTTTAGCCGCAACCTGCGCCCGGCCGAGATCACCGGCCAGGTGCTGGCCGCCCGG
>JAZDIQ010000103.1:0-39296 GCA_043804825.1 Pseudomonadota bacterium | reverse complement strand
TCTCAAAACCAACATCTAATATATCGGCGATTATATCATTGAATTTTGCTGAGGCCAAAATGTTGTTATCGAAAAGCACTAAATCCTTTTTCTCGCCATAAAGCTCATCTATCTTTTTGATGTAAGGGATGAGTCCACGGTACTCGATGAAATTAGGCTCAAGCTTAGGGACGCCGCAGAAATCGCAATTATTCACACAACCCCTTGTGGAGTAGCCGAAGTAGCTGTCTAAAAGCGTATACTTCTCAGTAGAGCCATTGAAAAGCTCATAGTCCGGAATCATGTCATCAACGACAAGCTCGTTGCCCTCATCAAGCAACCCCGGCCTGTCCATAACACCATGAAAAGGCTGAACCCCTGTCTCCCGCCAAAGCTCATCTGACATGAGACTAGCCATGATACCACCAACAAAAAGGCGGCTAGTGTCACCGTGGACCAAGTTTTTGTAAAAGAGGATGTCCTCTACAGAAAGCTTCCAGTGGTAAGTGAAGAGCGTGGTCACATAAATACGGTCCCAGTACTCGTACGGAACATCCCGGTTAAAGCCCTTGACAAAACGGACCTTATCGCCCAGCAGCTTGTGATAGGCTGAAATCTTCATTAGGCCAAGCGGTGGGAACTTGGTAGGGTACCTTGGCTCGACTAAAAGGACGTTTCGAGGCATTACACCAACCAGCAATGACGGTTAGGAATAAGACTAGCAGGAATGGGTGTTCATGTCTATCCGGAAACATACGCTCATGCCGCGACAGATACAAGACCAAATCTTTATTCTAGATAAATCAAGAAGCTTCAACCCCCGCATTCTCTATAGGGATGTTAATTTGTTATATCAATATGATAAGTAGCATGCCCTTTATGCTTGGAGCTTACAGGAGAGTCGAAGAACCTATTCGGTGGAACCACGCGCTGCCTTCGGTAGGATTTGACCCTCCCCCAACTGTCCGGTTTTCGTTCAGACCGAGGGATGAGGTGGTTGGACGGTGAAAGGAGGATTGGGTAATAGATTTTAAAAAGCGCGCCTAGCCACGATTTTTCCCCCACCAGTACCCCACCCCCTTGCCTCTATTCGCCTCCCCTGCGCCAGCCACCCCCAACTCATCCCACTAAACTGGCTGGGGGTATTTTCAACTGACCAGTAGAGCTTGGGCACCCCCGGCTGGCCCGGCATATCGGCCAGCACCTCAAACACAAAATTCTGGATAGGCCCCCGGAGTGGGATACTTTTGGGATACTACATTCCCCAAAAACACCCCATAAAACCCCAAAAAACAACGCCTCGGTAGGACCAACAGGTCTTCCGAGGCGTTGCCTATCAGGCTGATATGCCTAATTATTATTTGGTGCCGAGGGACGGAGTTGAACCGCCGACACGGGAATTTTCAGTCCTCTGCTGGAAAAGTGGCTATCGCATAGGGGGAAATTGACAAGCGATTGACAAGGCGCATTGGTATGGATGCAACAAACAGGAATTACAAGAAAAAATAATCAACGTTTCTGCACGAACCAGAAGCAGAGTTCCTGGCCATCCTCGGTCAGAGGCAGGTCCAGATAGCCTTGCAGCAGATAGGCCTCTTCCCAGCCCGCGTCCTGGGCCACATCGGCGTTGGAGCAGCGGATGTGGTCTGGCCCCAACTCCTCGCAGAACAGACAGCTCGGGCAGCGTAATGGTTCCATGTGATGTTTGCCGGCCCAGCCCTTGGAGCGTCAGCGCTCCAGCACGTGTTGCAGGTTGATCAGCTTCTGGCGCGCGTCTTCCAGGGTGGCCATCATGCTGAGGCTGTGGTTTGCGAAGATGGAATCGCGGGAGCCGTTGAGCACCCACAGAGGCTCGAAATCCGCCAGGCCCAGCTCGTCGATGACGTTGTCCAGAAGTTCGCCCGAGCGCTTGATGCTTATGATCTCCTTGAACTCCCAGCGCAAGGCCGCCAGCACCTCGCGGATGCCGTAGGCCACCCCCCGCGCGAAGTAGAAGTTGTCGTCGATCTGGGTCCAGGGGACCTTGACCCTCTCGCTGCTCTCGCCCTGGCTGTAGCGGTCGCCGGCGGTCTCCTCGCTCAGGCGCACCGGCCAGTCGCGGGGGGCGTTGGCCAGCCGGGTGTCCACCCCGCCCAGAAGGCTGGTCAACTGCTCCAGCAGCTCCACCAGGTTGTCGGAGCGGGAATAGAAGTGGCTGGAGCCCCTGGCCAGGCCTTCGCGGTAGCGCTTCAAGGCCCTGAGGCCTTCGTTGTACTTGCTCTCGGCCGAGGGCAGCATCCAGGCCCGGGGGTTGTTGCTGAAGGCGGTGAAGGCCAGGTCGGCGTCGGCGTCTATCTTGTCGGTGGTGCGCTGGCGGGAAAGCTTGTCGCGCAATACCCGCGTGGTGTAGCGCATCACCTCCAACTGGCCCAGCTGGAAGTTCTGGGGGTTGTCCAAAAGCACGCTGGGCCAGATCACGTCGTTGGGCAGCCAGGCTCTCAGCATCTGCTCGCCCATGCGGATCAGGGTGTCGGCGTAGACCACCCCTCGGGCGGGCTGGGCCGCCGGCACCGGGGCCACCGCCGCCGGGGCCGGCGCGGCGCCGGACTCGCCGGTCGGGGCTGTCTCGCCGGCCGGGGCGGCCGGGGGCGCGGGGTTGAAGTAGGCGGGGAAAGCCCGGTCGTACTCGTACCACATCACCGCTGGCGCGCACAGGGCGTAGATCAACACGCACAGGGCCAGGCCGCGCAACAGGCGGCCCGCCGGGCCCAGCCCGGTGGCCAAGGGGTTGAAGTAGCGAAATCTGGCCCAGCGGGAGGGGGCTAGGTCGGTATCGTCAGGCATGGTTTCGTCTCCTGGCGGGTGCGCGCGGGGGGCCTCTTAATTCCACCTGGGGAGCCAGCGTTTGTCAACCCCCGGGCTGGCCGCGTACCAGCCTGGCCAGGTTGGTGGTGGAGAGCCCCGGCACCAGGGGTATGGAGAGCACCCGCCCGCCACGGGCCAGCACCGACTGGTGCCCCACGATGGTTTCTGGCGGCCAGTCGCCGCCCTTGACCAGCACCTGTGGGGCGATGGCCTCTATCAGCTCCAAGGGCGTGGGCTGGTCGAAGATCACCACCAAGTCCACGGCCATCAGTCCGGCGGTCACCTCGGCCCGCTGGGCCTGGGGCACCAGGGGGCGGTCATCGCCCTTGCCCAGGCCGCGCACGCTGGCATCTGAGTTGAGCCCCAAGATCAGCATGTCGCCCAGGGCGCGGGCTTGGCCCAGATAGCGCACGTGCCCGGCGTGCAAAAGGTCGAAGCAGCCGTTGGTGAAGACCACCCGGCCGCCTTGGGCCTGCAAGCGCCGGGCGGCCCGCACGGCCGCGGCCAGGTCCACGATCTTGGCGCGCGCGTCGAAATTCATGGCTTATACCTCCGCCGGCCCCGGCCCTCGGCCCGGCGCCCGGGCCAGGGTGACCACCGTCACCCGGGCCGCTCCGGCCTCTTTGAGCACCCGGGCGCATTCGCCCACCGTGGCCCCGGTGGTGTAGACGTCGTCCAAGAGCAGCACCCGCTGGCCCTCTATCAGGCCGGCCTGACGGGGATGGAGCGCGAAGGCCCCGGCCACGTTGTCCTGGCGGGCCTGTAGGGCCAGGCCCACCTGGGGCCGCGTGTGACGCAGCCGGCGCAGCAGGCCGGGCAGCAGCAGCGGCCGCGTCCCGGGGGCCAGGCGGCCGGTCCAGGCCCGGGCCAAGAGCAGGGACTGGTTGAAGCCCCGCCGCCACAGCCGGCGAAAGTGCAGGGGCACCGGGGCCAGCACCTGGGCCTGACGCAGTATATCAGACCCCAGACCCTGGGCCAGAAAGCGCCCCAAGGCCGCGCCGGCGGCCAGGCGGCGGCGATATTTAAAGTCTCGCAGGGCCTGGGCCAGGGGGCCTTGGTGCAGCCCCAGGCAGATCAGGTCGTCCTGGGCCGGGGGATCGAAACGGCAGGCCAGGCAGAGGGAGGGCTCGCGGCCCGCCGGCTGAGGCAGTCCGCAGCGGGGGCAGGCCTGGGGGCCCACCAGTCTGATTTCCTGACGGCAGGCCGGGCAGAAGACTCCCTCCGGGGCCGGGGCTGCTCCGCAGGCCGGGCAACCTGGAGGCAGGGCCAGGTCCAAGATGGCCAGACACAGGGCCGGCAGGGAAGGGGGCATGGACGCTAAATACCTCCGGCCGTCGGACGCGGTACGGCCCGCGCCCGGCCTACATCATCTCCACCACCTGTTGGGCGAAGACCGAGCAGGGCACCTCCCGGGCGCCGGGTATCTGGCGGGCCAGGTCGTAGGTGACCTTGCCGGCCCCTATGGCCCGCGACAGCGCCGGGGCGATCAGGTCGGCGGCCTCCAGCCAGCCCAGGTGCTCCAACAGCATGGCCCCGGAGAGCACCACCGAGCCGGGGTTGACCTTGTCCTGGCCGGCGTACTTGGGGGCCGAGCCGTGGGTGGCCTCGAATACCGCCGCCAGGTCGCCGATGTTGGCGCCGGGGGCCATGCCCAGCCCGCCCACCTGGGCGGCCAGGGCGTCGGAGAGATAATCGCCGTTGAGGTTGGGCGTGGCCAGCACCGCGTATTCCTCGGGCCTTAACAGCGCCTGCTGGAACATATTGTCGGCGATGCGGTCCTTGATCACCACCTGCCCCTTTTGGGGCTGGTGCTCCTCGCTCACCACCCGGCCGGCGTATTCCCGGGCCGCCAGGTCATAGCCCCAGTCGCGGAAGGCGCCCTCGGTGAATTTCTGGATGTTGCCCTTGTGCACCATGGTCACGCTGGATTTGCCCCGGGCCAGGGCGTAGTCCAGGGCGCGGCGGATCAGGCGTTGGCTGCCAAAGGCGCTCATGGGCTTGATGCCGATGGCGCAGGCCGGGTCGATTTTGCTGCCCAACTGGCTGTTCAAGAACTCGATCAGCCGGCCGGCTTCGGGCGAGCCCGCCGCCCACTCGATGCCCGCGTAGACGTCCTCGGTGTTCTCGCGGAAGACCACCATGTCCATGCGCTCGGGGTGCTTGACCGGGCTGGGCACGCCGGGGATATAGCGCACCGGGCGGACGCAGGCGTAGAGGTCCAGCATCTGGCGCAGGGTCACGTTGATGGAGCGGAAGCCTCCCCCCACCGGGGTGGTCAGGGGGCCCTTGATGGCCACCTTCAGCTCGCCGATGGCCTCCACGGTGCGTTGAGGCAGGTATTCGCCGGTCTCGAAAAAGGCCTTCTCGCCGGCCAAAAGCTCCACCCAATACACCCGGCGCGCCCCGCCGTAGGCCTTGGCCACGGCCGCGTCCAGGATCAGGCGGCTGGCCCGCCAGACGTCCGGGCCGATGCCGTCGCCCTCGATGAAGCCCACGGCCGGCTGATCGGGCACCACCAGGCGCCCCTCGTGGTCCAGGGTGATGGCCTGGGACCCGGCCGGCAGACGGTCAAGAATGGAGAAAGGCTGGCTCATGGCTCAGATCTCCTCGTCGCCCTTCTCGGCGTGGTATTGGACAAGAAAGTCTTGGTAAGTGGCCTGGGGGTTGAGCCCCGGGCAGGAGAGCTTGGCCTCTTCGAAGGCCCCGGCGTCTTTTAGCAGGGCCGCGAAAAAGGGCCAGCGCCGGCAGATTTGCGGCTTGGCCTGGTGGATCAGGCAGCCCTCCGGCCCCAGCAGGGCGCAGTCGCCCGCCTGGTTGGTCTTGATCAGGTAGCTGCCCTGGCGCAGTTGGCAATAGCGGTCTATGAATTGCTCGGGGGTCATGTCCAGCAGGCTGGCGGCCTGGGGCACCTCCTCGGGCAGAAGGCTTATACCGCCCTCGCCGTGGCAGCATTGGCTGCAACGCTGGCAATCAAAGGCTGGCTGGCTCATGAACCCCCCGCTGGGTGACGCGATGAGCCAGAGGTTACACCGAGCCCCAGCCGGGCGCAAGCCGCCGGGCGCCCCCGGCTGGGCGTATACGGGCCGGCGGCTAT
Organism: Pseudomonadota bacterium; assembly: GCA_043804825.1. GTDB lineage: Bacteria > Desulfobacterota > Desulfarculia > Desulfarculales > Desulfarculaceae > JACRDC01. The sequence continues at coordinate 33,379 of JAZDIQ010000103.1, read as the reverse complement.
CCCTTGGCCCCCAGCAGGGGGAAGAGGTTCTTCTTGAGATAGATCACGATCTCCTCGGCGTCGCGCTGGGCGCGGTTCCACAGGCGGCCGCGGATCTTTTCCTTGGGGTCCAGGAGCCAGCGCTCATCCAGGTCCAGCTTGAGCCGGTCGCACCAGTCCCAGGGCAGTTCCCGGGGCAGGTCGTCCTCCCGGCCGCGCATGATGGCCCAGGCCAGGGTCCAGCCCCGGGCCACGTTGATCACGTGGTAGCCGCCGCCGCCGAGCGCGATCCAGCGTCCCATGGCCATCTGGCGGATGAGCTTCAGGACATGGCCGAAACCCTTGGTGGTCAGGTTGAGGTTGGCCAGGGGGTCGGCCAGGAAGGTGTCCACGCCCAATTGGCTGACGATGTAGTCGGGTTTGAAGGCCTCGATCACCGGCGGCACGATCTCCTCGAAGCACTTGATATAGATGTCGTCGTCGGTGTCGGCCCACAGGGGCAGGTTGACCGCGAAGCCCCGGCCCGCCCCCCGGCCCATCTCCTCCACCGAGCCGGTGCCGGGAAACAGGGTGGCCGGGTGCTGGTGCAGGCTGATGGTCAGCACCTGGTCGCTGTCGTAGAAGGCCCACTGCACGCCGTCGCCGTGGTGGGCGTCGATGTCGATGTAGGCCACGCGCAGGCCCCGGGCCACCAGGCGCTTGATGGCCACCGCCGCGTCGTTGACATAGCAGAAGCCCGAGGCGCGGCCGGCCATGGCGTGATGCATGCCGCCGGAGATGTTGAAGGCCACCGGGTAGCCCTCCTGGGCCACCAACTCGGCGGCCTGCATGGTGCCTCCGGTCAACAGCGCCGACCAGTCGAAGAGCCCGGGGAAGACCGGATTGTCCTCGGCGCCCAGGCCGTAGGCCAACTGGTAGTCGCCGCCCTCGGTGCGGCTCATCTCGGCCAGGGTCTCCAGGTAGCGCCGGTCGTGGAACACGCACATCTGGTCCAGGCTGGCGGCCTGGACGGGAAAAGCCGGCAAATCCAGCCCGCACAGCTTGATCAGCTCGTCGACCAGGCCCAAGCGATAGATGCGCAGGGGATGGTTGGGGCCGTAATCAAAATTCAGGAGATCATCGGAATAGATGTAGGCCGGGGCCGGCGGGGGAAGGGGCTGAGCCATGTGCGACCACCTGGTTATGTGCTTACTGAGCACGCACCATAGCATTACTTGGCCAGCCGAGGCAAGCGGGGCGCGGGGCGCGGGCGGTTGACAGCATCCCTCACGGCTGGTAAATTGCATTTTCGAGATAACTCCTGGAATCGGCGTCAAATTTCGGGGAGGAACCCATGAGCCTTAGTTCGCTGGTGGCCACGGACCTCACCGCCGCCATGAAGGCCCACGACGATCTGACCACCTCCTGCCTGCGCCTGATCAGAAACGCCCTCAAGAACAAGGAAAAGGACCTGCGCCGGGAGCTGGTCGCCGACGAGGAGATGGCCATCCTCAAGGGCCTGGCCAAGCAACGCCGCGAGAGCATAGAGAAATTCACCGAGGGCCACCGCCAGGACCTGGCCGACGTCGAGGCCGCCGAACTGGTCATAATCGAACGCTACCTGCCCGCCCAGCTTGATGAAGCCCAGATCAGTGCTATTCTTGACGAGGTTTTCCAAGAATTGCAGCCTATAGGACCCAAGGACACTGGCCGGGTGATGAAGGCGGCCATGGCCCGTCTGGGCGCCCAGGCCGACGGCAAGCTGGTCAGCGCGCTAGTGCGCCAGCGTCTGTAGCTTTTCCGCGGGGGCTTACGATTACAGGTCAAATGCCCCAAAATATCACTGAGTCATACCAGCAGGCCCCCCTGCCGGCCGGCCCGGCCCCGGTGGCCTCGGGTCAGACGCCGGCCTGCGCCGACCAGCAGACGCTCATGGTGCTGGAGTTGCCCCAGCTCCTGGAGCGGGTGGCCTCGCGGGCAATGAGCCCTCTGGGCGCGGCTCTGGCCCGGCGCTTGAGGCCCAGCGCCGAGATGTCCACGGTGTCGCGCCGCTTGGGCCGCTTGAGCCAACTGCGCGCCTTGATAAGCGAAAATGGCTCGCCGGGCCTGGAGGGCCTGGAGGACCTGAGCCCGATGTTCTCCCGCCTGGCCGTGGACGGGGCCTACCTGGTGCCCGAGGAGTTGGAGGTGGTCTGCGACTTCCTGGGGGCCGTGGGCAGCGCGGCGGCCTTTCTGGAGCCCAGCAGCGAGCGCTTTGACGAGCTGTACCGCCTCTACAATCGCCTCACCCCCCTGCCCGAGCTGGCTCGCCGGGTGCGCCAGGTGGTGGGGCCGGGACACTCGGTGGCCAGCGGGGCCTCGCCGCTCTTGGCCCGCCTGCGCCGCGACCTGCATCACACCCGCGACCGCCTGCGCTCCCAGCTCTCGGCCCTGGTGGGGCGCGACGACCTCTCCTCGGTCTTCAGCGACCAGATCGTCACCCAGCGGGCCGACCGCTACGTGGTGCCGGTCAAGACCGACGCCAAGGGCCGCCTGGCCGGCATCGTGCACGACTACTCCGGCACCGGGGCCACCTGCTTCGTGGAGCCCCTGGAGGCCGTGGAGGGCAACAACCAGTTGGCCCTGTTGCGCCGCCAGGAGCGCGAGGAGGAAGAACGCATCCTGCGCGAGGTGGCCCGCGACCTGGCGGGCAACCTGCAAGCCCTGCGCGAGGACCTTCAGGCCCTGGCCCAACTGGACTGCCTCTTGGCCCAGGCCTCCTTTTGCCAGCGCCTGGATTGCAGCGAGCCCCAGATCAACAGCCAGGGCCTGATCGACCTGGAAAAGGCCCGCCACCCTCTGCTGGCCTGGCGCAGCGGCCAGGGCCGGGGCCGGGCGGCGCCCATTGACGTGGCCCTTGGGGGCGAGCGGCGGGAGCTGGTGGTCAGCGGGGCCAACGCCGGCGGCAAGACCGCCACGCTCAAGACCGTGGGCCTTTTGACCCTCATGGCCATGTGCGGCCTGCACGTGCCGGCCCGGGCGGGCAGCCGCCTGGCGGTCTTCGGCCAGGTGATGGCCGAGCTGGGCGACGAGCAGGACCTGGACCAAGACAAGAGCACCTTCACCGCCCACGCCGGCCGCCTGGCCTGGATGGTGGGGCGGGCTGGCCGGGGCTCCTTGGTGCTCATCGACGAGTTGGGCGGCGGCACCGACCCCAGCGAGGGCGCCGCTTTGGGCATCGCCGTGTTGGACTGGCTCAAGGATCATGGCGCCACGGTGCTGTGCACCACCCACTTTCAGCGGCTCAAGGCCTACGCCGCCCTGACCAAGGGCGTGGAGAACGTCTCGGTGGCCTTTGACACCGCCACCGGCCGGCCCACCTATCAGTTGCACTACGGCCTGCCCGGTTTTTCCGACGCCCTGACCGTGAGCCGGGGGCTGGGCTTTCCGCCGGAGTTGATCGCCCGGGCCGAGGCCCAGTTGGACCAGAGCGAGGGCCAGGCCGTGGCCCTGATGCGCCAGGTGCATGAGGCCCGCCAGCGGGCCGAGGCCGACGGCGCCGCCGCCCAGACCGATCGCCTGGCCGCCTCGCAGGAGCGCCAGGAGGCCCGGCGGCTGATTAAGCAGGCCCAGCAGGAGCGGGCCGGGGCCTTGAGCGAGGGCAAGCGCCGGGTGCGCGAGGTGGCCAAACGTCTGGAGGAGCGCCTGGAGGCCCTGTACCAAGAGGCCCAGGCCGCCCAGGAGGCCCAGGAACCCCCCAAGTCCGGCAAGCTCAAACAGGAGTTGTACCAGGCCCGGCGCGAGGCTTTAAGCCAGGTGGACCAGGCCGCCGGGCTCCAGACGGCCCCGGAGCCGCCGCCCAGGGCCAACGCCGACCCGCGCCTGCTCAAGGCCGGCCAGGCCGTGGAACTGACCAGCCTGGGCCAACGGGGCGTGCTCCTGGAGGACCCCCGGCCCGGCGCCGAGAACGTGGCCGTGTCGGTGGGCGTGGCCGGGGTGCGGGTGCTGGTGCCCCTGCGCGAGATGGTCCCCCTGCCGGCTGGACAAAAGCCCGAGGCGCCCAGGCGGGAGGTCCAGGTGCTGGCCTCGGCCGGCGACGGCCTGGACTTGAACATCGTGGGCCTGACCGTGGAGGACGCCTTGCCCCGGGTGGACAAGGCCCTGGACCAGGCCATCTTGGCCGGCAAGCCCCACCTGGCGGTGGTGCACGGCGTGGGCACCGGGCGCTTAAGGGCGGCGGTGCGCGAATACCTGGACCACCATCCCTACGTCACCTCCACCCACAAGGCCGAGGGCCGGCGCGGCGGCAACGGCGTGACCGTGGCGGAGCTGAGGGATTGAGCCAGGCCGGCCACATACCCCCCGAGGCCATCGACCGGGTGCGCCTGGCGGCCGACATCGCCGACGTGGTGGGCCGGCGCATCCGCCTGACCAAGAAGGGCAAGGACCTGTGGGGCCTGTGCCCCTTTCACGGCGACAGCGCCCCCAGCCTCAAGGTGGACCAGGGGCGCGGCACCTGGCACTGCTTTGGCAGCGGCGAGGGCGGCAGCGTCTTCAACTTTGTCATGCGCGACCAGAACCTGTCTTTTCCCGAGGCGGTGCGCGAGCTGGCGGCCCACTACGGCGTGGAGCTGCCCCGGCCGGAGCTGGGTCCGGAGGAGCGCCGGCGCCAGGAGGAAAAAGATCGCCTATTGCGCGTGTTGGAGCTGGCCGGTACATTTTTTCAGCAGCAATTGCAGTCCAGCGCCGCGTCCGCGGCCAAGGAGTATCTCCTGACTACACGTGCCCTGGACAACGCCACCGTGGAGGCCTTCGGGCTGGGGTTCGCGCCCGAGCAATGGGAGGGCCTGCGCCGCCATCTGGCCCAGCGGCAGGTGCCCGAGGACTTGGCCGTTAGCGCCGGGCTTTTGGTGCGCCGGGACAGCGGCCAGGGCGCCTACGACCGCTTCCGGGGCCGGGTGATGTTCCCCATCCATGACACGGCCGGCCGCGTGGTTAGCTTCGGCGGCCGGGTCATGGGCGAGGGCGAGCCCAAGTACATGAACGGACCGGAGTCGCCGGTCTTCAGCAAGTCGCGCACCCTCTACAACCTGCAAAATGCCCGGCCGGCCATGCGTCGCCAGGGCCGCGCCCTGGTGGTGGAGGGCTACTTCGACGTCATCACCCTGGCCGCCCACGGCTTTGTGGAGACGGTGGCGCCCCTGGGCACGGCGCTGACCGTTGAGCAGGTGCGCATCCTTAAAAGCCAGGCCAAGGACATCGTGCTGGTCTTCGACGGCGACCAGGCGGGCCAGCGGGCGGCGGTGCGCGCCCTGCCCATCTTTTTGGGCGAGGGGCTCACCCCCCGGGTGCTGCTCTTGCCGGCCGGCGAGGACCCCGACAGTTTCGTGCGCCAGAGCGGTCCCCAGGGTTTGGAGGCGGCCATCGCCCAGGCCCGGCCCCTGACCGAGATGGTGCTGGACCAGACCTTGCGCCAGGGCGACCTGACCAGCCCCGAGGGCAAGAGCGCCATCGTGCAGGCCGCCGGCGAGGTCATCAAGGCCATCGCCGATCCGGTGACCCGCACCGGCTATCTGGAGCGCCTGGCCGGCCAGCTCAGTCTGCCGGCCGCCGCGGTGGCCGCCCGCCTGGGCCTGCCACTCACGGGCCTGAAGCCCGCCAGCCGCCCCCTGGCCGCCGCACCACGCGGCCGGGTCCGCCTGGTGCACGACCAGGACCAGGCCCTGTTGGAGCTGGCCCTGGCCTCGCCCCTGGCGGCAAAGGTGCTGGCCGATGGCGGGGCCTTGGATGACCTGGCCGACGCCCAGCTCCAGGCCCTGGCCCTGGCCATCCTGGCGGTGATCCAGCGGGGGGCCGAGCCCACCCCCGACGCCGTCAGTCAGGCGCTGGTTGATCAGTCCCTGGCCCGCCTGGTCAGCCAGCTCTGCCTGCGCTGCCCCTGCCCGGAGGACCCGGCCGCCGCCGCCCGGAGCCACCTGGAGCTCCTGGCCAAGCGCCGCCGGCGTCGCCAGCGGGCGGCCATCACCCCGGCCATCGCCGCGGCCCACGCCGAGGGACGGCCGGACAAGGTTTCCCAGCTTCAGTCCCAGCGCAGCCTTCAGGGTGCATATCCCCCTCCTCCCTCCTCCACGGGAAAGGACTAGGCCATGCTCAAAGACAAGAAATTCGCCGACCTGCAAAGGCTCATCTCCAAGGGCCGGGCCAAGGGCTACCTCACCTACGATGAGATCAACAACGCCCTTAGTCCCGAGGCCGGCGCCGAGGGCATGGACGACATGATCATGGTCCTGGATGAGATGGACATCCCTCTCATCGACGACGAAACCAAGCTCAAGCTAAAGGTCGGCGACAACGTGGAGGCCGAGGGCGACGTGGACGTGGAGGACGACGAAGATCTGCCCCCCGGCGATGACGACGAGGCCGCCAGCGAGGAGAGCGAGGCGCCCGGCGACGAGGGCCGCGTCTCCGACCCGGTCAAGATGTACCTGCGCGAGATGGGCCTGGTGTCGCTCCTTACCCGCGAGGGCGAGGTGGAGATCGCCAAGCGCATCGAAAAGGGCGAGCGCCAGGTGATCGGGGCCTTGCTGGAGTCCTCCATCTGCGTGCAGGAGATATTGAATCTGGGGCAGGCCCTGGAAGAGGGCAGCGTGCGCATCAAGGACGTGGTGCGCGACATCGACGACGAGGAGTCCCTCTCAGCCCACGAGGAGCGCAAGGCCGCCTTTTTGGAGTTGGTGGAAAAAGTGCGCCGCATGGACAAGCGCAACTCCAACGCCTACGAAAAGCTCAACCGCCGCGACGCCGCCGTCACCGCCGAGCAGCGCAAGCGCCTGCGCGAGACCCTGGTCAAGAACCGCCGCCGGGTAGCCGAGATGCTGGCCGAGTTGAAGCTGGACAAGCGCCAGGTGGACCATATCAGTGGCCGGCTGCAACAGCGCCTGGACAGGATCGACTACGCCGAGACCACCTTGAGTTCCTGCATCATGGAGGCAGGGCTTCCCAAGGCCGAGATCGGCAAGCTGGCGCGCAAGATCAAGGCCGCCAAGGGCAAGCGTTGCGCCCTGGGCAAGTGCCGCTGCTCGTCGGAGCGCGTGGTGGAACTGGAAGTCACCCTGCGCCAGTGCCGGGCCACGGTGCGCGAGGTGGAAAACGACTGCAAGATGAACGCCGCCAGCCTGCGACGGTTGTTGGAGCGGGTGGCCACGGGTCAGGACCTGGCCCATCAGGCCAAGCAGGAGCTGGTGGAGGCCAACCTGCGCCTGGTGGTATCCATCGCCAAGAAGTACACCAACCGGGGCTTGCAGTTTCTGGACCTGATCCAGGAGGGCAACATCGGCCTGATGAAGGCCGTGGACAAGTTCGAGTACCAGCGGGGCTACAAGTTCAGCACCTACGCCACCTGGTGGATACGCCAGGCCATCACCCGGGCCATCGCCGACCAGGCCCGCACCATCCGCATCCCCGTGCACATGATCGAGACCATCAACAAGCTGATCCGCACCAGCCGCTACCTGGTGCAGGAGTTCGGCCGCGAGCCCACGCCCGAGGAGATCGCCGAGAAGATGGACTTCCCCTTGGAGAAGGTCCGCAAGGTGCTCAAGATCGCCAAGGAGCCCATCAGCCTGGAGACCCCCATCGGCGAGGAGGAAGACAGCCATCTGGGCGACTTCATCGAGGACAAGAAGGTCATCAGCCCGGCCGACGCGGTGATCAACTTGAACTTGTGCGAGCAGACCCGCAAGGTGTTGGCCACCCTGACCCCGCGGGAGGAAAAGGTCCTGCGCATGCGTTTCGGCATCGGCCAGAAGGCCGATCACACCCTGGAAGAGGTGGGGCGGGACTTCGACGTGACCCGCGAGCGCATCCGCCAGATCGAGGCCAAGGCCCTGCGCAAGCTCAGGCACCCCAGCCGGGCCAAGAAGCTCAGGGCCTTCATCGAGAATTAGCCCGGAAGTAGCGTCTTGACAGGCGCCGCCGTGGCCAGGATAATCAGAGTTTCGGGATTTTTGGGGCCCATAGCTCAGTTGGTAGAGCCTCCGGCTCATAACCGGATCGTCCCTGGTTCGAGACCAGGTGGGCCCACCATTTCTTGACCAGGTTCGGGGCCGGCCGCGCCCGTTTAAGGACGGCGGTCCGCCCAGCGGGAGATACATCCATGGGAGCAGCGTGCCCAGACCCGGGCCGGCCCGCCAAAGGATCAACGCCCCAGCCTTCACGCAGGGCGCCCCGACCCCAGGGGCGCCTGATTAGTTTGGCCGCATGAACACTAGCCACCCCAGCGTCGCCGAGATCACCGCCCTGATGGAAGACTGGGCCCCGGCCTGGACCGCCGAGTCCTGGGACCGCGTGGGCCTGGCCACCGGCGACCCGGCCGCGCCGGTGGCCAGGGCCTGGGTGGCCCTGGAGTTGACCGACCGGCTATTGGATGCCGCCCTGGCCGGCGGGGTGGACATGCTCCTCTTGCACCATCCGCCCCTGTTCAAACCCCTGACCGATCTCTGCTCCCACCGCCCGGCCACCGCCCGCCTGCTCAAGGCCGCCGCCCGAGGCCTGGCCATCTTCGCCGCCCACACCAATCTGGACGCCGCCCCCGGCGGGGTAAATGACGCCCTGGCCGCGCGCCTGGGCCTGGCCGACACCCGCCCCCTGGCGCCTTTGGCCTCGGGCGGCCTGGCCAAGCTGGTCACTTTCGTGCCCCGGATCACTACGAGGAGGTCGCCGCGGCCCTGTTCGCCGCCGGGGCGGGCAAGATCGGCCTGTACCGCGACTGCGCCTTCGTGGCCAGCGGCGCCGGCACCTTCCTGGCCCCGCCGGAGGCCAGCCCCTACCTGGGCCGGGCCGGGCAGCGCGAGCAGGTAAGCGAGCTGCGCCTGGAGACACTCATACCCCTGAATCTGGCCGGCCAAGCCCTCAAGGCCCTCAAGGGGGCGCATCCCTACGAGGAGCCGGCGGTCGACGTCTATCCCCTGAGCCAGGCCCCGGCGGGCTATGGCCTGGGCCGGGTGGGCAGCCTGGCCCCGTCCCGGCCGGCCGAGGAGTTCGCCGCCTGGGCCGCGGCCGAGCTGGGCGCTCTTGCTCCCCTCTTGGCCGGGGCCCTGCCCGAGACGCTGAACCGGGTGGCGGTGGTGGGTGGCTCCGGCGGGGACATGCTCCAGGATGCGGCCCGGTCCGGGGCGCAATTATTGATCACCGGCGAGGCCCGCTACCACGCCGCCCAGGAGGCGGCCGATCTGGGGCTGGGGCTTTTGACCCTGGGGCACTACCAGACCGAGGCGGTGGTGGTGGAGCCCTGGGCGCGGCGCCTGGCCCGGGAGCTGGCCGGCCTGGGCCGTGAGTGCCTGGTGGAGGCCTTCGCGGCCGGCGAGGACCCCTGGCGGCGCCCAGCCGGCGGCCCAGTTACAACCCATGCTTGATACATCAGGCGCGTCCCCCCGCGCCTACAAGGAGGAATGATCGTGCTGGATCAAATTCGGATATTGGTCAAACTTCAGGCCATCGACAAAGTGCTTTTCCAGGTTGTCCAGGAACAGGAGGGCATGCCCGCCAAGCTGGCGGCCTTGAGCCTGGAGGAGGATCGCCTGACCCAGGTCCTGTCCGTGGCCCAGACCGAGCTGGATGGCGTCAGCGGCCGCCGCAAGAGCCTGGAATCAGACATGGAGGCCATCCGCGCCCGGGTGCGCAAGGCCGAGACCCGCCTGATGGCCACCAAGACCCAGCGCGAGTTCCGGGCCGCCACCGCCGAGATCGAGGAGGGCAAGGACGCCCTCAAGGGCAATGACGATGTCCTCTTGGAACTGATGGAGCGCCAGGAGGCCCTGGAGGCCCAGGTCAAGAAGCTCTCGGAGCAACTGGCCAAGGCCAGCGCCGAGGTGGCCGGCCAGCGCCAGGAGTTGACCAACCGCGCCCAGGAGCTTTCCTCCACCATCCAGAGCATGACCAAGGACCGCACCGTCCTGGCCACCCAGGTGGAGCAGTCCCTGATCAGCGAGTACGACTTCATCCGCAAGGCCCGTCAGGGCGTGGCCCTGTCGGGGGTGCGCAACGGCACCTGCGGGGTCTGCCACATCGACATCACCCCCCAGCAGTTCAACGAGTTGCAGCGCCTGGACAAGATCATGTCCTGCCCATCCTGCAAGCGCCTGATCTACTGGGCCGACGCCGAGGCCTTGGCGGACCTGTAATGGCCGTCTCCTCCCTGGCCGACGCCGCCACGGCCCGGCGCCTGCGCCGCTTGGCGGCCGGGCTGCGGGCCGCTGGCCGCTGGCCCGAGCTGGAGCCCGGCGAGGACCCCGCCGAGTTGGCCGCCAGCCTGGAAAGGGCCGCCCAGGCCCTGGCCCCCCAGGCGGCTCCGGCCCCGAGTCAGCCCTTGGCCGCTGCGCCGCCACCCGGCCCCCTGGACAAATCCTCGGCGCCCCTGATCCTGCACGCCGACGGCGGCTCGCGGGGCAACCCCGGCCCGGCCGGGGCCGGCGCGGCCCTCTTGGACGCCGCCGGCGCCCAGGTGGCGGCCTGGCACCGCTACCTGGGCAAGGCCACCAACAACGTGGCCGAGTACCAGGCCTTGATCCTGGGCCTGGAGGGCGCTCTGGACCTGGGCGTCAGCCAGCTCCTGGTGCGCCTGGACAGCGAGCTTCTGGTGCGACAGCTCCAGGGGCGCTACCAGGTCAAGAGCCCTCTCCTGAAGCCGCTCTACGAGCAGGCCCGCGCCCTGTGCCGGCGCTTCGCCGGCATCAAGTTCCAGCACATCCCTCGCGAGCAGAACGCCATCGCCGACCGCCTGGCCAACCTGGCCATGGATGAGAGGTAGTGCCGCCGGCCAGGTGTGCCTGTCTGTGGTCATTGCGAGAAGCGTAAGCCGCGAAACAGTCTCTTTCCGGTGGATTCAAGAGATTGCTTGGCGGTGCTCGCAATGACGGGCCAGATGATTTTCCTGCTCAACAATGGGACGCGGCACAAGTTACCTGCCGGGACCGGCGGGTGACCCGCCCCCGGCCTGGTCATGCTACGCCCGGCGGTGGCGGGGGCTTTTCCTCTGCCAACGTGTTATCTTAGGACCAAGGAAGAAGCCGGCCGGATGGTCGCCGGCTCCCCTCGCGGAGCGGGAGGAAAGTCCGAGCACCATAGGGCAGGGTGCTGGCTAACGGCCAGGGGGGGCGACCCCATGGACAGCGCCACAGAAAGCAGACCGCCGCCGGGTCAAACCGGCGGTAAGGGTGAAACGGCGAGGTAAGAGCTCACCAGCCCGGGCGGTGACGTCCGGGGCTAGGCAAGCCCCACCCGGTGCAAGACCAAATAGGGGGGCGATCGAGGACGGCCCGTCCGAGGCCCCCGGGTAGGTTGCTGGAGACGCCGGGCAACCGGCGTCCTAGAGGAATGACCATCGCCGGGCCGCGAGGCCTGGAACAGAACTCGGCTTACAGGCCGGCTTCTTCCCCCTTATAACCTCACCTACGGGAGACCACGGCCCATGCCCCAGGCGCCCAGCATAAGCCCGGCCACCGAAGACGACGCCGGGGCCATCGCCGGCCTGCTGCAAGAGTTGGGCTGGTTCGAGCACCTAAGCGCCCTGGACTCGGAGCAGGCCCGCCAGCACGTGGCTCGGCATCTGGCCCTGTGCCGGGCCGACGACAGCCATCTGGTCTTGGTGGCCCGGGTGGATGGCGGCCGGGTGGCGGCCTACGGGGCGGTGCATTGGCTGCCCTACCTGTTCAAGACCGGGCCGGAGGCCTATGTCTCGGAGCTGTTCGTGGCGGAGAAGTGGCGGGGCCAGGGCCTGGGCTCCGCCCTCTTGGCGGCCCTGGAGCAAGAAGCCCGCCGGCGCGGTTGCAGCCAATTGATGCTGGTCAACAACCGTGAGCGCGACAGCTACCAGCGCGGCTTCTACGCCCGGCAAGGCTGGCGGGAGCGGGCCAACATGGCCAACTTCTGCCGCCCCCTGTAGGGGCTCCGGCGTGGGCCAACCCCTGGTGGCCATCGGCCGGCGCCTGGCGCGCTTCGCCTGGATCACCACCCTGGGCCTAAGGCCCAACCTGGATGACTACCCGCCCGAGCACCTGGCGCTGATGCGCCGCGCCCAGACCATCTACTATCCCACCAACGCCTTTGCCGAGATGTTCCATAGCCAGGGCAAACGCGTCTTCCCCTCCCTGGAGTGCCACCTCTACGACGGCGACAAGATCAAGCAGACTACACTTTTCAAGGTCCTGGGCCTGCCCCACCCCCGCACGCGGGTCTTCTACGGTCGCCAGAGCCAGGAGATACTCAGCCACTTCAGCTACCCCTTCGTGGCCAAAAAGGCCCGGGGCTCGGCCCTGGGGCAGGGGGTGTATCTCATACGGGGGCCGGAGGAACTTGAAGCCTACCTGGCCCGCCACCAACCGGCCTATATCCAGGAGTACCTGCCCCTGGCCGGCGATGTGCGCGTGGTGGTGATAGATTTCCAGCCGGTCTGCGCCTACTGGCGCCTGACGGCAGATGGTGAGTTTCGCAGCAATCTGGCCCGGGGCGCCCGCGTGGAGTTCAGCGGCGTGCCCCCGGCGGCGGTGGAGCTGGCCGTGGAGACGGCGCGTCTGGCCAACCTGGACGAGGTGGGCCTGGACGTGGCCATGGTGGAGGGCCGGCCCTATCTGCTGGAGTTCAACGTCAAATATGGCCATGAGGGGCCGCGCCAAGCCGGCATCGACGTGGCCGAGTTGGTGGCCCATAAAATCCTGGCCGGCGAGCTGTAAGACAGCCGGCATATTGGGAGGCGGGGTGATGAGCCAGTATCAACAGATTCGCGTGCGTATCGAGCCGGTGTACAAGGACGGCCTGGCCAAGGCCTTCCCCAAGTTGCAGGCCCTGCTCAGCCAGGTGGACAACCGCCTGATAAAGGAGAGCCCGCCGCTCTACGACCTGGTGCCCACCCTGGTGCTGTTGTCCCAGCGCCAGGACCTGCCCGACAAGGTGGGGGAGACCATCTCCCGCCTGGGGCAGCCCGTGGTGCGCCTGCGCATGCAGATCGAGGAGGCCATCGCTGGCTGGCGGCTGGCGGCGGCGGAGAAGTTTTTGAACGACCTGGAGGACGCCTTCAAGGCCCTGGAGGACGCCCTGCCCGGTCGCTAGGGGCTGGGTAGAGTATTTATCCTACACACACCTAGGCGGAGGTCTGGGCGGCGTACTGCCACAAGAGCAGGTCGCCCTGGCCGGCGTGAGGCATCACCAGGCGGGGCGCGAAGCCCAGGGCCATGAGCGCCGGGGCGCAGGCCGCCTGCCAGGCCAAGGCCAAGTCCATCTCGCAGAAGATATTGGCCAGGCCGTCGCCCAGAAAGGCCCGCAGGTGGCGCTCCAGGTTGGCCTGGAAGTCGGCGCCGTCCCACAGAGGGTGCAGGATGACCTGCCCCTGGGCGCGGTTGAAGCGGCTGCCCAGCACCGAGTGCTCGGGCCGGTGCTGCCCCTGGGGCACGGCCGGGCGCAGTTGGCGGGCAAAGGCCAGGCGCTGGTATTGCTCCTCCAGGAATGGCTGCACCAGGGGGCTGGCCCAGGCCACGGCGCCGGGGTCTTCCCGAAGCCCGCGATAGTACACGGCCTGCTCCCGGCGGCGGCCCTGGGGGTCCTGGTATTCCAGGGAGCCCAACTCCTCGAAATATTCCTGAGGCAGGCTGGAGGTGGGGTGGGTGCAGATCAGGCCCAGGGCCTCGCTCTTGGCCAAGAGCCCAATGCAGCCCTCCACCAGGGCGGCGGGCCGGGGTGAATCCGCCGGCTGGCCGAAGATGTAGGGGCCGAAGCACAGCACCGTGGCCGAGCCTTGCTGGCCCCAGAAGGCCGAGCGGTCCAGGTGGCGCCACAGGATGGCCCCGCCCAGGTTGCCCTGGCGGTCCAGGCCGGCCAAGGCCCCGTACTCGCCGCTGGCCAGCATGTCGACCAGCTTGCCGGGGATGGTGAAGTCCTGGGGGCAGGGTTCGTCCGCCTCCAGGTGGGCCAGCGACTGGGCCAGGATCAGGAGGTCCTCGGCGCGGGCCGACCGCACCTGGAACTGTCGCAAGACCGGCACCACCGGCGGGGGGGCCTGGGGCGGGGGAGGGTAGGCCTTCTCCTTGATGAGCAACAGGCACAGGCCCTGCTCGCCCTGGTCCTGGATGGCGAAGCGCTCCACGCTGCGCGAGGCCAAGAGCAGCCCCAGGTGGTCCAGGTCGTCGTCGTCATCCAGGGAGGGGCTGGCCGTCAGGTTGAGCAGGCGCAGGTCCAGGCGCCGGGTCTGGAAGGCGAAGGTCAGGCGCACGCAGTAGACCAGGCCCTGGGCCTCCAGGCGCAGGCTGTCGCCGGGGTGGGAGACCTGGCAGAGGTAGCTGAAGACCTCCTCGCTGGCCAGGGTGAGCTTGAGCGCCTCGCCGCGGCCCAGGCCCAGGGACAGGGCCGCCTGCTCGGCGAAGCCGGTGGCCACCGGCAAGAGGTCCGGGTCCAGGGGCAGATTGAGGGTGAGGCTGGGGGCAGTGGTCTTCACCGGCGCTCCTTGGCTGGCGGGATGACGAGAGACTGGCCTAGTCTACCCTTGTCCCGCCCGGCCAGGCAAGCTTCGCGGCCCTGGCTAGGGTTGCTGACGCTTGGCCGCCATCCATTGACGAAGCACCTCGATAATCGCCGGCATTACCGACAGGATGATGATCACCAGGATCACCAGGCTGAAGTTGCGCTTGACCAGGGGCACCTGGCCGAAGAAGTAGCCGGCCGCCGTGAGGGAGGATATCCACAAGAGGCCGCCGCTGATGTTGTAGAAGATGAAGCGGCCGTAGGTCATGGAGCCCAGGCCGGCCACGAAGGGGGCCAAGGTGCGCACGATGGGCACGAAGCGGGCGATGACGATGGTCTTGCCGCCGTACTTCTCGTAGAACTGGTGGGTGCGCTCCAGGTGTTCCTTCTTGATCAGGCGGCTGTTGCGGGCCAGGATGCGCGCCCCCAGGTTGTGGCCGATGGCGTAGTTGAGCGAATCGCCGGCGATGGCCGCCAGGCTCAGCAGCAGGAACAAGACCCAGGGATTGAGCACCCCCAGGGCCGCGAAGGAGCCGGCGGCGAAGAGCAGGGAATCGCCGGGCAAAAAGGGCGTGACCACCAGCCCGGTTTCGCTAAAGATGATGCAGAAGAGAATGGCGTAGGTGAGCAGTCCATAGCTTTGGATAAGCTCCCCGAGGTGATGGTCGAGGTGCAGCAGGATGTCGATGGCCAGTTTGAGGACGTCCATGAGTCATCCCAGGCTGGGCGCCCCAGGCGGGCGCGAAGAGGTTAGACGTAAGGGGGCCGCCCGCTCCGCCGGGCTAAAGTACCCTAAACCCGTCAGGCTCGCCAGCGAAAAGCACCCCCGCCGCCCCCCGGCCCGGCCCTGGCCAAGGCCGGGGACTCTGTGCTAACCTCCTTGCATCGCTACCTTAGCCCCGGGGGAGAGAAACTCGTGCCGACCCTGCGCGACATTGTGGCCGCTGGCCAGCGGCTGGAGGGGGTAGCCTTCCACACCCCCCTGGTGGCCTCGCCGTCCTTGAGCAAGCTCTTGGGGGCCGAGGTCTATCTCAAGCTGGAGAACCTCCAGCGCACCGGCTCCTTCAAGATACGCGGGGCCTACAACCGCCTGAGCATTCTGGCCGCCCAGAGTCCGGGGGCCAAGGTGGTGGCGGCCTCGGCCGGTAACCACGCCCAGGGGGTGGCGGTCTCCGCCGGGCTGTTGGGCCTGGAGGCCCTGATATTCATGCCCCGGGGTGCCTCGCTCAGCAAGCGCCAAGCCACCCTGGGGGCCGGGGCCCAGCTGCGCCTGGCGGGCGAGACCGTGGGCGACTGCCTGGCCGCCGCGCGGGCCTTGCAGCCGTCCTACACCTTCATTCATCCCTTTGACGACCGGCAGGTCATCGCTGGCCAGGGCAGCCTGGGCCTGGAGATACTGGAGGACCTGCCGGAGGTGGAGGCGGTGCTGGTGCCGGTGGGTGGGGGCGGGCTCATCGCCGGGGTGGCCATGGCCATCAAGGAGCGGCGTCCACGGGTGCGGGTGATCGGCGTGGAGCCCAAGGCGGCGGCCTCGGCCCTGGCGGCCTGGCGGGCCGGCGCCCCGGTGGAGACCAAGACGGTCTCCACCCTGGCCGACGGGGCGCGGGTGGGCCGGGTGGGCGAGCTGGCCTGGCCCCTGATCCAGCGCTATGTGGACGAGATGGTGGCCGTGGAGGAGGACCACATCGCCCAGGCCATGGTGATGCTCCTGGAGCGGCGGCGCATCGTGGCCGAGGGGGCCGGGGCCTTGGGTCTGGCGGCCTTGCTGGCCCAGGCGGTGCCGGGGCTGGCCGGGCGGCGGGTGGTGCTTCTCATCTCCGGCGGCAACGTGGACTCCAACCTCTTGGGGCGCATCATCGACCAGGGACTGGTGCGCGCCGGGCGCATCTTCCGCTTCAGCGCGGTGCTGCCCGACCGGCCCGGCGCCCTGGCCGGTCTGCTGGGCCTCTTGGCCGATCAGGAGGCCAACGTGCTCCTGGTGGCCCATGACCGCCACGGCCGGGACCTGCCCCCCGACCAGAGCCGGGTGCGCCTGGAGGTGGAGACCAGCGGCTTCGAGCACGCCCGGGAGCTGGCCGGGCGTCTGCTGGCGGCGGGGTACCAAATCTCCCAGGAGCCTTGACTAGCAGAGCGCATGGATATTAGGGATTTAATCTTGGCCCTGCGTGCAGCAAATTGTTGACAAGCCTGAGCGAAAAAAGTTATTAGTGACCAACGTGGTCGCCTCTTGGTTTTGTCGCCAAGTTAGTCGGGCCGGCCCCGCCCTCGTAAATTCCTGGACGGAGAAGCAGCTAATTATGGCGTGGAGCAAAGAGCGCGGCGGGTCCGCGACAAACCCAGGTTCGTTCCTAAACAGCCAGACCCCCAAGACCATCTTCGCCGGCGCCATCCTCATGGCTCTGGTCCTTCTGGCCCCCGTCTGCTGGGCCAACACCACCGCCCCCAAGGTCAAATCAATCCTGAAGACGGCTCGCGGCCTCTTGGGCGTGCCCTATCGCAGCGGCGGCGACCGCCCGGAGATAGGCTTTGACTGCTCGGGCTTCGTGAGCTTCGTCCTGGGCCAGAACGGCATCGATCTGGGCCGCTCCTCGCCGGAGCAGTTCAAGCACGGCCAAAAAATATCGCGCAGCGAGTTGCACCCCGGCGACTTGGTGTTCTTCGCCCACAGCCAGGTCCGCAAGGTCAAGGTCAAAGCCAAGGGCAAGAGCAAAAGCAAAATCGTGGCCAAGGCCCGTCGCGTTTCCCACGTGGGCATCTACATCGGCAACGGGGAGTTCATCCACGCCGCCAGCGGCAACCGTCGCATCCAGGTCAACGAATTGTCCGAGGATTACTGGGCCCGACATTTTTACGGCGCCCGCCGCATCTAGCCTGACGGCTTTTCGAGGCCTGGGCGTGACCGCGCGCCCGCGCCCCTCCGGGATGCCCCCCCACCCGCGACCTGGCCCGCCGCCGGTCCCGGTCGCCAGGCCTGGCGTGCCCCAGGCCTGGCCCAATGCCCGCGCCCTCAGCCCCGCACGCCGTCCAGCACCTCCCTGACCCGCTTGACCATGGCCGAGAGCCGGTAGGGCTTGCCTATGAAGCCACTGGCCCCCGCCGCCTGCAACTCCCGGGCGGTAAGGTGGGTGTAATAGCCGCTGGAGATGATCACCTTGGCCGTCGGGTCCAGGCGCAGCAGGGCCTCCATGCAGCGCTGACCGCCCATGCCAGGCATGTTGAGGTCCACGATCACCAGGTCGATACCGCCGCCGTGCTGCTGGTAAAGCGCCAAGGCGTCCTCCCCGCTGCCGGCGGTCAGGACTTGGTAGCCGTACATGCCCAATATCTCGCTCCCCACCTTGATGATGTCAGCCTCATCGTCCACCAGGAGCACTGTCTCGTTGCCGCCTCGGGGGCTTTCCTCCAGCTCGGGAGGGGCCGGGTCCGGCAAGCCTTCATGGGTGGCCAGGGCGGGGAAGTAGAGGTTGAACACCGTGCCCTGGCCGGGGGCGCTATAGCAGGTGATCAGGCCCATGTGGCTTTGGACGATGCCGTAGATGGTGGACAGGCCCAGACCGGTGCCCTTGCCGCTCTGCTTGGTGGTATAGAAGGGCTCGAAGATGTGTTTCAGGGTTTCTTGGCCCATGCCCTGGCCGGTGTCCATGGCCTTTAGCAGCACGTGGGGGCCTGGGCTTAGCTCGGGGTGGGTACGGCAGAAGACCTCGTCGATTTCCAGGTTCTCGGTCTGGAAGGTCAGGGTGCCGCCTTGGGGCATGGCGTCGGCGGCGTTGCCCGCCAGGTTGAGGATGATCTGCTCCAATTGGCTTTGGTCGCCGTTGATGGGCCACAACTCCGCGTCCAGGTGCAGGTCCAGGGTTATCATTTTGGGAATGACGCGCTCCAAGAGCCGGCAGATATGCTTTATCTCATGGTTTAGGGACACTGTCCGTAGCGTGATTTCGCGCTTGCGGCTGATGGTCAGGAGCTGCTGGATCATCTCGGCCGCCCGCTGGGTCAGGTTGTCTATGCCGGCCAAGGTTTCCCGGGGGCCGCTGTCCAGGTCCGCGCGCATCATCAATATCTGCACGTTGCCCGAGATGGCCTGCAGGACGTTGTTGAAGTCGTGGGCGATGCCGCCGGCCAGGGTGCCGATGGCCTCCATCCTGCGGGATTGCTCCAACTGGGCCACCACTTTTTTGTGCTCGGTCACGTCCCGCAACACCACCACACTGCCCGCCAAGGCGCCGTCCTCGTCCCGCCACACCGACCAACTCAGGACCACGGTGAGGATGTCGCCCTGGCGGTTGTAACGGCGCGTCTCCAGGCCGGACCGCGTCTGGCCTTGTTTCAGCAGGGCCAGTATCTCAGCGGTCTTGTCCCGCTCCTCCGGAGGCACGTATTCCAGCGCGTGTCCCTCCAGCTCCTCCAGTGCCCAGCCGAAGACCCGCGTGAAGGCCGGGTTGATGTAGAGCACCTGTCCCTGCATGTCGTAGAGCACCACCGGGTCCGGCGAGGCCTCCAGGATCAGGCGGTATCGTTCCTCGTTGCGCCTGGCCAGTTCCTGGGCGCGCTTGATCTCCGTGATGTCCAGCACCGAGGAGACCACGCCGGCGGTCAGGTCATGGGGGTTTAGCGGCGAGACGGTTATCAGCACGTCCAGCAGCCCTCCGTCCCGCGCCTGCCAGCGAGCCTCGATGGTGGACACGCTGCCGGCGGCCAGCTCGCCGGTGATCCGGGCCGCCGCCTTGTCGAATTCATCCTGGCTGCGGTAGAAGTTGCGCAGACTCATGCCCAACAATTCCCCAAAGGGGTGGCCGGTCATTTCGCTCAGGCGCTCGTTGGCCCAGATGATGCGCCGTTCGGGAAAGCTCACCTGGGCGATGCCGCAGGCCGAGGACTGCAAGATGCTGCTCAGGGTGGCCTCGCTCTTTCGGATTTCCTCCTCGGCGCGCACGCGCTCGCTGATGTCCAGGGCCGTGAAGACCGTGCCTTCCGAAAGATTGTCCGGGTTGACGCTCGATACGTAGTACAGCACCGCCAGGCCACTTCCGTCCTTGCGGCGCCAAAGGGTTTGGAAGGAAGCGACGCCCTGGACGGGCAATTGTTCGGCGACCAGTCTCCCCACGCGCTCGTATTCTTCGTCATCGAAGTACAGTTGACGGCCCTGCATGCCCAGAAGCTCATCCATCGAGTAGCCGCTCATGTCGCAGGTGCGCTGGTTGACCCATATCAAATGCCGGTCGGGGTGGCTGACCATGGCGATGCTGCAAGGCGAGGCCTGGAGAATGCTGTGCAAGGTGGCCTCGCTCTTCTTGACCTCCTCCTCGGCCAGCTTGCGCTCGGTGATGTCCTGCACGGTGCCCAGCATCTTGGTGGCACGGCCCTGGGCGTCGCGCAGCATCTCGGCCCGCGACACCAGACGGCGCAACTGTTGGTCCCCATGACGGCGGATGGTGAACTCCTGATCATAAGGGGTGTTCTGGCTGATCAGCAGCTCCAGGGCCTGGTCCATGCGCGGCCGGTCGGCCTCCAGGGGCAGGGATTGCACCAACTCCAGGGGCAAGGTCCGGTCTTGATACTCCTCCAGGCCGTAAATCTTGAGGGCCTGCTCCGAGCCCCAGACGACGCGGGCCGCCAGGTCAATCTCGTAGCTGCCCACCCCGCCCACGCTCTGGGCCAGGCGCAGCCGGGCCTCGCTTTCCTTGAGGGCCGTCTCGTCTCGTTTGCGTTGGCTGATGTCGCGCACCATGGACAACAGGAAGGCCTTGTCCGGTAATTCGATGTTGATCAGGCTGACCTCGGCGTCGAAAAGCGAGCCATCCAAGCGCTTATGGGTCCACTCAAAAGACAGGGCCTGGCCGGCTCGGGCCTGGGACGTGAAGGAATCGGCCAAGGCCAGGGAATCGCCGCCGTCGGCCTGCTGGGAGGGGGAAAGCTCGGCGGGCAGGATGCCGATGAGTTTTTCGTGGCTGCCCCGGAACATGCGCAGGGCGGCCTGGTTGCAGTCGATGAAGCGGCCGTCCTCCAAGAGGAAAATGGCGTCACCGGCCTGCTCGAAGAGGGCGCGGTAGAGCTTCTCGCTCTCCTCCAGGGCTTTTTCGGCCTGTTTGCGCTTGGTGATGTTGCGCACCACGCAGACCACCTGCCATTGGCCGGACATGTTCAGGGCCGATAGCGACACCTCCACTGGAAACTCTCGGCCCTGCTGGTCCAAGGCCATGAGTTCCTGGACGTTGCCAAGGACCAGGTCTTGATCCGTGGCCATCAGGTCCTGGAATAGCCGCAGATATTCCTGGTGGTATCTGTCCGGGACCAACAACTCCAGGGCCAGGTTACCCAGCACCTCGGGGGCCGTGTAGCCGAAGATGTCCTCGGCGGCTTTGTTCCAGAAGGTAATCCGCTGCCTGTTGTCGATCATGACGATGCCGTCCAGGGCGTTGGCGCTGATGCCGCGCAGGCGCAGGGCGCTTTCGCGCAAGGACTGGCGGGTGGCCTGGCCTTCGCGCTCGGCCTTGATGTTGCGCATGGTTATGTAGACGCCCAGCAGGGTCACTATCAACCAGACCGCCAGCCCCGCCCAGGTCAGGTCCCTGGTGAGCTTGGCCATGTCGGCTCGCAGGTCTTCGTTGTACACCCCGGTGCCCACCGCCCATCCCCAGGGAGCGAAGCGGGCCACGTAGGATATCTTGGGGAGCAGGCGCCCAGGGTCGTCCTTGTATTGGTAGATGTAGGAGACGTAGCCCGAGCCCCGCTCCTCCAGCACCTGGAACATGGCCTGGAAAAATTTGAATCCACGGGGGTCGGCGATGTCCACTATTTCCGTGCCGTCCAGCTGGCGGCTATAGGGATGCATGAGCATCTTCTTGGTGTTGGTGTCCATGAGCCAGAAATAGTCGCGGCCATCGTCGCCGTAGCGCATGGCTTCCGCCCTGGACAAGGCCCGCTTCTGGGCCTGGTCCCGGGTCAGGAGGCCCGATTGCTCCTGTTGTTCATAGCTGGCCAACAGCGACAGGACCGTCTGCGACAGCTCCCGGATCATCTCTTTTTTTTTGGCCATGATGGCCTTTTCGGTCTCGGGCAGGACCAGCCAGAAGACCGTGACCCCGAACAAGGCCACGCAAAGCAAGGCCGGCAAGAAGGCACCTATATGCCGTCTCATACCCAGAATCTCCCCATGTTGCTGGCCTAATCCTCACCTTACGGGCGTTGCCACGGAGGCAATGCGGGGAAGCCGCTCTAAGAATATTTAAACACTAGGCATTGGTTATTATAGGTCAGGCCCCATTAAAATAGTTATCAAAAACAATTTTGACAATCAGTGGCAACGCCGGCAAGGGCCGGAGCCAAGATATCAGGGTGGGTGAAGACGCGTGAAGCCCCTGGCTCCCCGCGCGCCGCCTCTGGCGACGGCGCGTGGGTGGCCCCTGGGGGGCTAGGGTAGCGGGCGGGGACGGCGCCTGGTCAGGGGCCCGGGGCTTGGGCGCCCTAGCGGCGCTTTTCCTCCACGCGGTCGTAGTGGGAAAACTGCATGGTGAAGATGGCCCGGCCCTGGGTGGCCGAGCGCAGGCTGGTGGAATAGCCGAACATGGCCCTCAGGGGCACCGAGGCCCTGATGACATTGGTGCTGCCCTTGGGCTCCACCATGTCCACCGAGCCGCCGCGGGCGTTGAGGTCGCCGATAACCTCGCCCATGAACTCCTCGGGCACCACCACCTCCACGCGCATCACCGGCTCCAGGAGCACGGGATGGGCCTCGGTCAGGCCCTTTTTGAGCGCCATGGAGCAGGCCAGACGATAGCCCAGGTCGGTGGATAGCCCGGGGGTGAAGGCCCCGCCCAAGACGTGCACCCACGTGTCCACCACCGGATAGCCCAGCACCACGCCGCTCATCAGGCCTTCCTCGATGGCTTGGCGCAGCAAGGGGTCCAGGTGGGCGGGCAGTTGGTCCTCGGGGGCCTCCACGCGCAGGGTGTTGCCGCCGCCCCGGGGGTTGGGGCCCAGGGCCAGGCGCACCTGTCCCACCTGGCGGGAGCCGCCAAGATCGCGGTCAAAGACCTCCTCCACGTGGGCCTCCTGGGTGACCGCCTCGCGGTAGACCACCTGGGGCCGTCCCACGCCCACCTCCAGGCCGAACTCGCGCCCCAGGCGGTGCACCAGCACCTCCAGGTGCAACTCGCCCATGCCGCTGATGATGGTTTGGCCGGTGTCCTCGTCGGAGCGCACCCGGAAGGTGGGGTCCTCGTCGGCCAGCTTTTCCAGAGCCAGGGCCAGCTTGTCCTGGTCGCCCACGGTGCGGGGCTCCACGGCCACGCTGATCACCGGCTCGTAGAACTCCATGGGGTCAAGGAGGATGGGCCGGTCCTTGGGGGCCAGGGTGTCGCCGGTGGAGGAGTTCTTGAGCCCCATGGCGCCCACGATCTCGCCGGCGTGGGCCTCCTCCAGGCGCTCGCGTTTGTTGGCGTGCATGCGCAACAACCGGGCCACCTTCTCCATTTGGCCCTTGGAGGCGTTGTACACCTCGGCGCCGGCCTTGAGCTTGCCGGAATAGACGCGCACGTAGACCAGCTTGCGCCCCTGGTCCATCTGCACCTTGAAACACAGGGCGCTCAAGGGGGCGGCGTCGTCGGGGGCGCGGCGCTCGGCCTGGCCGGTCTCGGGGTTGATGCCCTCCACGGGGGGCACGTCCAGGGGCGAGGGCATATAGGCCACCACGGCGTCCAGCACCGGTTGCACGCCCTTGTTGCGCAGGGCGCTGCCGGCGAAGACCGGCACCAGCTTGAGCCCGATGCAGGCCCGCCGGATGGCCGCGACCAGGTCCTTGGGGGGTATCTCCTGCTCCGACAGGTACATCTCCATGATGCCGTCGTCGGTCTCCGACAGGGCCTCCAGGAGGGCCGTGCGGGCGGCGGCGGCCTCCTCGGCCATCTCCTCGGGGATGGGGCCGCGCTCATAGCTGGCGCCTTGGTCGGCCTCGTCCCAGGTCAGAAGCTCCATGGCCAGCAGGTCTATCACCCCCCGGAACTGGTCCTCGGCGCCCCAGGGTATGGTCAGCGGCAGGGGCACGGCCCCCAGCCTGTCGCGCATCTGCTGCAACACGCCCTGGAAGTTGGCGCCCACCCGGTCCATCTTGTTGATGAAGGCGATCTTGGGCACCGGGTAGCGGTCGGCCTGGTGCCAGACCGTCTCGCTCTGGGGCTCCACGCCGCCCACGGCGCAGAACACGGCCACCACCCCATCCAACACCCGCAAGGAGCGCTCCACCTCGATGGTGAAGTCCACGTGGCCGGGGGTGTCGATAAGGTTGAGGGTGTGGCCTTCCCACTGGCAGGTGGTGGCGGCGCTGGTGATGGTGATGCCCCGCTCCTGTTCCTCCTCCATCCAGTCCATGGTCGCGGCGCCGTCGTGCACCTCGCCGATCTTGTGGGTGCGGCCGGTGTAGTAGAGCACCCGTTCGGTGAAGGTGGTCTTGCCCGCGTCGATGTGGGCCACGACGCCGAAGTTGCGGGTCTTGCGCAGGCGAGCCTCGCCGGCCATGAAGGGCCTTCTCTTTCCCCGGGGGTAGGCATGCAAGTCTCCGCGTCCCACTGGCCGGGGTGCCGGCGGGGACAACGGAGGGAGACGGATCATAAAATTGTAGCCGCCTGGCAACCTGGCGGCTATATAGTATTTATACGCTGACCCGCCCGCCTGTCAACCCGCCCCGGGCGCCCCAGCCCGACCGCCGCCGGGGAGAGACCGTCATGGCCCCCACCGCCACCGCCGCGCCCCCACGGCTGCTGGATATTTACCAGCGCCTGTGGGAGGCCTTCGGCCCCCAGCACTGGTGGCCGGGCCAGACGCCCTTCGAGGTGCTGGTGGGCGCGGTGCTGACCCAGAACACCAACTGGGGCAACGTGGAGCGGGCCATAAACAACCTCAAGGCCGAGGGCCTGCTATCTCTGAGCGCCCTGCGCGCCTTGCCCCTGGATGATCTGGCGGCCCTGATCCGCCCGGCCGGCTACTACAACCTGAAGGCCCGCCGCTTGATGAACCTGCTGGATATCCTGGCCCAGCGCTTTGGCGGCGACCTGGGGGACTTGTGGCGCCTGCCCTTGGAGCAGGCCCGAGCGGCGCTGTTGTCCAGCCAGGGAGTGGGCCCCGAGACCGCCGATTGCATTCTGCTCTACGCCGGCAACCTGCCCAGCTTCGTGGTGGACGCCTACACCTTCCGGGTGCTGGGGCGCCACGGCCTGGCCGAGCCGGGCCTGGATTACCACGGCCTGCGCGCCCGCTTCATGCAAGCCCTGCCGAGCGACGTGGCTCTGTACAACGAGTACCACGCCCTGTTGGTGCGTTTGGGCAAGGACTTCTGCAAGAAAGGCCAGCCCCGTTGCGCCGGCTGCCCTCTGGAGGGCTGGGAGCGGGCCGGCGACCCGTCGTAAATGTCAACTTATTGGTAGGACATTGTGGTTGGTGCCTGACAAAATTGTAGGCATAATGGGGCAGTAGCCGAGTTTTCCAAGCAGACGAGGTGGCGAGTGCTTTCCTTCCTGGATATACGAACCCTTTCCTTCGCCTCGGCGGTCATCGCGGCCATTCTTTTCAGCTACATGGCCCATTTACAGCTCACCCGCAAGACCTACCCGGGCTTCCGGCAGTGGACCCTGGCGGCTCTGACGGCGGGGGCGGGATTGATCCTGGTCGTCCTGCGCGGCCTGACGCCGGACCTGATTACCATTGTCAGCGCCAACTTTTTGATAACCGTGGCCATGATGCTGATCTACCGAGGCCTGGCCACCTTTGGCGGCCTGCGGACCAAGATATGGACCGATGCCGGAGTGATGATCGTCTTCCTGGGGCTGCTCAGCTGGTTCACCTATTCGCAACCCAGCGTCACTTGGCGCATAATATTTTTTTCAGTAATAAATACCTATTATGCCCTGCGTGCGGCCTGGCTGGCCGCGACGACGGTAGCCAGGCTGTTGGGCTCGCGCAACGGTCAATTGATCGGCACCCTGGCCGGCTACGGGGCCTTTTTTATGCTGCGGGCCGTACTGACCTTCCTCTGGGAGGAGCACCTGTCGGATTTCATGACCGCCAGCACCTTGCAGGCGCTCACTTTCCTGGTTTCCTTTGTTGGCCACATCCTGACCTTCACCGGTCTGATCTTCCTGAATATTCAGAGGCTGGAGCTAGACTTCACCATAGCCCAGCAAGAGCTGAAAGTGTTGGGCGGCCTGCTGCCCATCTGCGCGCACTGTAAGCGCATACGTGACGACGGCGGTGGCTGGCACCAGATGGAGAGCTACATCAAGGCCCACAGCCAGGCTGATTTCACCCACGGCATCTGCCCGCAATGCCTGCGGGAACTCTATCCCGATCTGGCCGAGGGCGTTCTGGCCGGCGCAGCCTCCAGCCCCGGCCCGCCGGCCCGGCGGCCAAACGTACAGTGACAGGCTCGCCAAGGGTGTCCGGCGCGGGCGGGCGGTAACCGCAAGCCCGGCGAGCATCAGCCAATTTGCAAAAAACCCCTTAACAAATGTCATTGACAGCGAGTCACGGGCATTGGATGCTTGGGCTGAACTTTGCTGGGGCGCCTCTTGAGCTATTCCGTGGACATGCGCAGCCTGAACCTGGCCTGGTCAGCCATAGCGGTGACCTGGGTTATCCTGATGGTGGTCATGCAGCGCAGCCGCAAGACCTATCCCGGCTTCGGCCATTGGACCCTGGCCACCCTGTCCGCCTGCCTGGGCATGTTTTTCATCGCCTTGCGGGGCCATATCCCGCTGCTGCTGTCCATGGTGGGCGGCAACCTGCTCCTAGTGGTGCAGGTGATGCTCATCTTCCGGGGCCTGGCCATCTTCGCGGGGCGCAGGCCCAGCCCCTGGCCGGACATGGCGCTCATGGCCCTGTTCCTGGCCGTCTATGTGGTGTTCACCTACGTCCACGACAGCACCAAATGGCGCATCATTTTGTTTTCTTTGTATTATGGATACTACTATCTGCGTTGCCTGCTGCTGGCCCTGCGGCAGGTGCCCGCCTTGTTGGGCTCGCGTAACTGGCTGATCATCATCTCTCTGGCGGTGATGATCGCCTTCTACGCCCTGCGCGTGGTGGCGGTGTTCTTGTGGGATTGGGGCGTGGTGGAGATATTGGAGTCCAGCCCCATGAACCTGGCCACCAATATGGCCACATCCTGTCTGGGCGTCCTGACCCTGGCCGGCCTGATCTTTCTCAATGTGCAAAGGTTGGAAGTGGAATTTCAATCCGCCCAGCGAGAGGTGGGCGTTCTGAGCGGGCTTTTGCCCATCTGCGCCAACTGCAAGCGCATTCGCGACGACGGCGGCTACTGGCACCAGGTGGAGCAATACGTCAAGGCCCACAGCCAGGCTGAGTTCACCCACGGCATATGTCCGGAATGCCTGTCAAATCTTTACCCGGATCTGGCGGACTCCGTGCTGGTCAAGGCTGGCCACCTGCCGGGGCCGCCCATATTGCGTGATTAAAGCCCCAATAGCTCCGCGCGCAGGTTTTGCGAGAGGCTCCGCACCGCCGCGAAGGCCTGGTCCACGGTGGCCTCGCCGTCGCTGTTGACCAGGCAGCAGGTGGCCGGCGAGAGCAGGGAGCGGCTCAGCAGGAAGTCGCGGTCAATGCCGGCCTTGTCCAGGGTGTTCCACAGGCCCTTCAGGCGGCTGGCCAACTCCTCCAGGCCCTGCTTCTGATAGTTCTCGGTCTGGGTGGGGATCATGCCCCAGATGATCACCCCGCCCCGGTCCAGGAAGCGGCGGATGCTTTTCACGTAGGAAACGAAACGCTCGCCGTTGGAGTACATGTCCAGGCTCAAAACCTCCAGGTCCAGGTTCAGCAGAAAATCCCAGTCCGGATTGCCGCACAGGTGCACCCCCCGGGGCCGTTCGATGTAGGAGAAGAAGGTCTCCAGGTCGCGCTTGGCCGCCGTCTCGCCGTAGCCGCTCACCCCGCTGAACACGAACTGCAAGCCCGGCTCGTCCACGAACATGAAGGCGTTGTCGTTCATCCGCTTGAGCCGCCGAAGCTGGGTGTTGACCCGCTGGGCCATGAACTCCAGCATGAAGGGGCGCACGCTGTCGTCGAATATGATGGGCCGGTCGTCGGTGTCCTTGACGTTGAACCCGAAGCTGATGGGGCCTTCCAGTTGGCCCCGGATGGCCGGGCGGTGTTTAAGGTCCAGCCCCAGGAACTGGTGGTACACCGCCGAATAGGTGGGGCTGATGTCGAAGTACTCCGGCTCGGCCATGTGGGCCAAGGCCTCCTCCAACTCGGCGATGAACCGATCCATGGAAAAGCTCAGGCGCTGGTTTTTCATGTCCAGCACCGCCCCGGGGAAGTGCTCCGAGGCCTGCACGTACATGTCCTCGTAGTAATTGAGGCGGGGTAGTTGGGGCCAGAAGGGTATGTCCAGGCCCAGGGCCGAATCCAGGGCGCGCTGGGCGTCGGTGTGGGGCATCACCGCCATGGCCGTGGTGAGCAGATTGCCGGGTAGGGGCACTTGATTCTCCTCGTGCTTGGGACGGTTGGCGGGAGGTTCAGGCCTGGGCGGCATGGGCCTCTTGGCCGGCGGCCTTGGTCTGCTGGCGCTTTTCCTCGCTCCACTGGGTGCAGACCGCCGCTTGGCCCTTCATCACCGACTTGGTGCACAGGGAGCAGGCTGGCTCGCAGGGCTTGATATCGGCGGCCCGTCCCGCCCGGGCCTTGCTCGGCCACTGGGGGTCGGCCAAAAGCACCCTGGCCAGGCCCACCAGGTCGGCCTGGCCCTGGCTGATAAGCTCCTCGGCATAGGCCGGCTGCTGGATGCGCCCGGCGGCGATCACCGGGATGTCCACCACCTGCTTGATGGCGGCGGCCAGGCCGGCCATGTAGCCCTGGTGCTTTTCCTCCTGCTGGCGTTGGGGGATGAAGAAGGACTCATAGGTGCCGCCCATCACCGACAGGTAGGCCAGGCCGGCGGCGGCCAGGCGGGGAGCGGCCTGGCGGGCTTCGGCCAAGGTCCAGCCATCCGGCAGCCACTCGTCGGCCAGGAAGCGGTAGCCGATGGGGAAGCCCGGCCCCACGGCCTGGCGCACCGCCGCGATCACCTCCAGGGGGAAGCGCAGGCGGTTTTCCAGGTTGCCGCCGTAGGCGTCCTCGCGGCGGTTGCTGCGCGGCGAGAGGAACTGGGCCAGCAGGTAGCCGGTGCCGCCGTGCAGCTCCACGGCGTCGAAGCCGGCGGCCTTGACCAGGGCCGCGCCGGCGGCGAAGGCCGCCACGATGCCGGCGATTTCCTGGGTGGTCAGGGCGCGGGGGATTTTTTCGCCGGCCGGCACCGCCGAGGGGGCCAGGGGCTCATCCCGCCAGGCGAAGCGGCCGGCGTGGTTGAGCTGCAAGCTGGCCGCCGCGCCGCCCTCCTTGATGGCCCGGGCCAGGGCGCTCAGCCCCGGTAGAAAGCGTTCCTGGTCCACGCGCATGGTGAAGGGCGAGCCCAGGCCCTCCGGCGCCACGGCGGCGTTCTCGGCCACCACCAGGCCGGCGCCCGAGGCGCCCATCTCGCGGTAGTGCTGGAGCATGAGCGGGCTGACCTCGCCGCTGGGCTTGGCGTAGCCCAGGAACAAAGGGGCCATGGTCACCCGGTTGGCCAGGGTCAGGCTCCCCAAGGCCAAGGGCGAGAAAAGATGGGGGAAGGTGGTCATGGGGTCCTCCGTGGGATAGAAATGGCCGGCTGGAACCATCCAGCTATCATAACAGCCCCGGCCCGTCCAAGGCCAGGCCCTTGCCGGCGGCCGTCGCCCGCCAGGCGCCGGCCCTTGCGCGCGGCCCCAAACCTGATAAAGAAGTCTATAAAGGCCGGGACAGACCCGGTCCGCCGGCAACTTTCGCGGGAAATCGCTCCATGCTGCCCAAATATACCCAGCGTCTTCTGCTGTGCCTGCTGTGTCTGCCGTGCCTGCTGGCCAGCCCCGCGCCGGCGGCGGCCGAGACGGTCAGCCTGCCCATCTCCCTGGATTATCCCCTGTTGCGCGACATGGTGGCCAAGCAGTCCTTCCAGGGGCCGGGCGAGACGGCCACTGTGCTCAACGAGTTGGGAGGCTGCACCCTGATCGAGATGAGCCAGCCGGCGGTGGAGCCGGAGCGCGAGTTCCTGCGCATGCGCTGCGCCATAAAGGTGCGGGTGGGCGTCTCGGTGCCGGGCGGCTGCATCAACCCCGTGGATTGGCGGGGTTTCATCGAGTTGGTCCAGCGCCCGCGCCTGAGCGGACGTGACTGGGAGTTGGGCTTCGAGACCCTGGAGTCGCGCCTTTTTGACCAGAACGGCCAGCCGGCCAAGCTGGCCCAGACCATGTGGGATCTGATCAAGAAGCACGTGCACGGCTACCTGGACCGCCAGACCATCAGCCTGGCTCCGCCCATGCAGGACCTACAGCAATTCCTGCCCATGTTGATGGACCAGGAGTCCCAGCCGCGCATGCGGGCCTGGATGAAGAGCCTGCGCCCGGGGCCGCTGACCGTCACCCCCCTGGCGCTCCAGGCCGACATCCTCATGGACGTGGTGCCCCAGGCGGCCCCGGACAACGAGCGCCTGAGCATCTCCCAGGGCGAGGTGGAGCGCTTCATCGCGGCCTGGCAGGCCTGGGATTCCTTTTTGGTCTACCAGATCAACTTCCTGGGGCGCCAGCCGCTCACCGAGCAGGAACGGCGCACCCTCTTGGAAACCCTCTTGGAGACCCGCCACCGCTTCGTGGAGGAGCTGGCCCGGGACAACACCCCCGGCCGCCGCGACGTGGTGCGCGAGCAGTTCGTGCTGGCCTGGCAGCGCCTGGCGCCCATGTTCCGCCGCCAACTGGCCAGCGGCGGCGGCGACCGCCGTCTGAGTTATCTGGGCTTCTTCACCGCCGCCGACGCCCTGGCCGCCCTGGACAAGCTGGGCCCCACCCTGGGGGTGGATGTCAGCAAGAACGGCCTGATACGCCTGGCCCGCCTCATGGAGCCCGAGGGCGGCCGCCCGCCCCTGTTGGAATACTCCCAGGCCGTGGACCCGGCCCTGCGCCGCACCCTGGGCCTGGGGCCGGCCCCGGAGATGACCGGCCCGGCCTACCCGGTGCAGGAGCTGCCCTGGTCGCCGCCCACGCCCCGGCCCTCCGAGCAGCCGGGGACCCCGCAGGATCAGCCCGGCGAGCCGCCGGCCGGCCAGCCTGTCGACCCTGGCCAGGCCGCGCCCCCGGTCAGCGGTGGCCTCCTGCGCTGGCTGGTCGGCACGGCCTGGGCCGCCGAGGCCGGCCGGCCGGCGGACCTGCGGGAGATCATTCCCTGGGTGCTCTCCGACGACAACCGGGACCTGTACCTGGAGCGGCTCAAGGAGGCCATCCGGGTCTCCTCACACAAGACCTTGGCCAAGAGCAGTCTGGACTCCCGCCACCAGGACATGTTCGTGCTCCTGGCCACCAGCACCGCCTGGCAGGAGAGCTGTTGGCGGCAGTTCATCACCACCGGCAACAAGATCACCTACCTGCGCTCCTACAACAACACCTCGGTGGGGGTGATGCAGATCAACGAGCGGGTCTGGCGGGGGATGTACGACCTGCCCAGCCTGCGCTGGAACGTGTTGTACAACATCCGCGCCGGCTGCGAGATTTTGGAGCTGTATCTGCGGGAATACGCCCTGGAGGGCAATGGCAAGGCCCGCTCCCTGGACGCCCCCACCCTGGCCAAGGCGGTTTACGCCATGTACAACGGCGGTCCGGCCCAGCTGGGGCGCTTCTTGAAGCGCCAGGCCAGCAAGTCCTACATGCTCAGCGACAAGCTGTTCGCCGAGAAGCTCAACTGGGTCCAGGCCGGCCAGTGGGACAAGCTGGAGCGCTGCTGGGGGCAGTAGGCGGCGTGCCCGCCGGGGGGCGACAACGGGTCGATGGCCATGCGGACGTGGACCAGGCCTCTGGTTCCCGTGGCGAGGTAATTGCGTAACCATAAAACTCGGGCGGGGGTAACCCCCGCCCCTACACCAAGGAAAGACCTCTTAATGTAGAGGCGGGGTTTACCCCCGCCCGTTTTTGCTAAAAGGACCGCTACTTAGCGAAGACGTCCTTGAGCATGATGGTGGCCTCGCGGTCGGGACCCACGCTGACCATGACCAGGGGCGCGCCCACGTACTGCACCAGGCGCTCCAGATAGGCCCGGCAGGTGGCGGGCAGGTCGGCGTAGGCGCGCACGCCGGTGATGTCCTCTTCCCAGCCGTCCAGTTCTTCGTAGATGGGCTGGCACTGCGCCAATTTATTCAGCGAGGCCGGCAGGGACTGCATGGTGCCGCCGTCGGGCAGGCGGTAGCCCACGCAGAAGCGCAGCTTCTTCAGGCCGGTGAGCACGTCCAGCTTGGTCAGGCACAGGCCCTCGATGCCCGACAGGCGCACCGCGTGCTTGACCACCACCCCGTCCAACCAGCCGCAGCGCCGGGGCCGGCCGGTGGTGGAGCCGTACTCGGCGCCCTTGTCCCTGAGCCACAGGCCGTCGGCGTCCTCCAGCTCGGTGGGGAAGGGGCCGCCGCCCACCCGGGTGGTGTAGGCCTTGACCAGCCCCAGCACCGGACCCAGGCGGGTGACGCCCACGCCGCTGCCGCAGCAGGCCGAGCCGGCCACCGGGTTGCTGGAGGTGACAAAGGGATAGGTGCCGTGGTCGATGTCCAGGTGGGTGCCCTGGGCGCCCTCGAACAACAGCGACTGGCCCTTGGCCAGCATTTCATCCAGTTCCAGGGCCACGTCGGTGATGTAGGGCTTCAGGCGCTGGCCGTATTCCATGAACTGCTCAAAGATGCCCTGGGCCGACAGGGGCTCTTCCTTGAAGTACTGGGTGAGCCAGAAGTTCTTCTCGGCCACGTTGGCCTCGATCTTGGCCTTGAGCACCTCGGGCTCCAAGAGGTCCACGGCGCGCACGCCCACCCGGGCCACCTTGTCCTCGTAGCAGGGGCCGATGCCCCGGCCGGTGGTGCCGATGGCCCCGCCGCCCTTGGCCTTTTCCCGCGCCAGGTCCAGGGCGGTGTGGTAGGGCATGATCAGGTGCGCCCGCTCGCTCAAGCGCAGTTTTTGCGGGCCCACGTCCACGCCCCGGCCGGCCAGGCGGTCCACCTCGGTGAGGAACACACCGGGGTCCACCACCACGCCGTTGCCCACGAAGCAAGTCTTGCCCGGGTGCAGCACGCCCGAGGGGATCAGGTGCAGGATGAATTTCTCGCCTTCCACCACCAGGGTGTGGCCGGCGTTGTTGCCGCCTTGGAAACGCACGATGCCTTGCACCCGCTCGGTGAGCAGGTCCACCACCTTGCCCTTGCCTTCGTCGCCCCACTGGGAACCTACTACTATTACACAAGCCATGGGCCTTAACCCTCCTGAATTAGCTGACGACTTGGCCCCAAAAACCCCCAGGTACCCTACTGTATGCCGGCCACCCTGTCAACCAGCCCCGGGTTTGAAGCCCTCCCGCGGGCATGATATACTGCCTGATCAAGCGGGAGTAGCTCAGTTGGCCAGAGCGTCAGCCTTCCAAGCTGAGGGTCGCCGGTTCGACCCCGGTCTCCCGCTCCAAAGATTACAAGCGGTTAGCTCTCAAGGGCTAACCGCTTGATGCTTTTCCGTTGGAAATGGTTGGAAAGATTCCTCGGAAAGCCCTTAGATATATCCTGCCACCATAATCTGCTCTAGGAAATTGATGACGGATGAAATAAGTAGTAAGTGGTTGTGATGAAATAACTAGGTCTGTGGGTGGGTGGGGTTTGGGTGGTGTTTGTGTGGAGGGAAGGTGGTTCGGGAAACCGTCCCAGAATTTTAGGCCTGCCTGCATACAGACCAGCACGCCAGAAAAAAAGCCGGGGTCGCGGCCATTGCCAGCGCCCCCGGGCCATGCGCTAGCTAGCCGCAGGCCTGTGCTCCCTGGCTTTCCAGCCAAGTCACCGTTAGCCCATGCAAAGCAACTCTAG
>JAZDIQ010000102.1:0-25802 GCA_043804825.1 Pseudomonadota bacterium | reverse complement strand
CACCGGCGCACCACGACGCTCCGGACCAAAGCTCGGAAAGGCCTGGGCGTATTTGCCCTCGGCGATGGCCGCCAAAGCCATCAACTCCGCCGAGGTCACCGCCCCCTGACCACCTCGGCCATGGAAACGTACCTCAATCATGCCATTCTCTCCGTTCAGGCGGCCCGCCCGGCAGACGAGCGGGCCGCCATTGGTTTTTACTTACTTGCCCAGCTTTTCCTTCGCCTGCTTCTTGCAATCGGCCATGAACTTGTCCTCGGCGGCCACGTCCTCCATGGTCTTGCCCTTCATGGCCGCGGGCATGGGCAGCAGGCCATGCTTGATCTTGACGAACTGGGTGCCGGTCTGGTCGTAGATGGCCGCGGTCATCACGTCGAACTTGTCGGCGCCGGGGATGTCCTTGACCCTCTCCTGGGCAATGTGCATCTCGGGCTCGATGACGTCGGCCGGCCGGCAGGTGATGGGCTCGGTGCCGCGCGGGTATTTTCTGAGCGCCTTCTTGCGCACCTCGGGATCGGGCTCGGTGGGCGTCTTGCCGTAGAGCCCGTAGAGGATGCCCTTGGACTCGTTGGTGACCATCTTGTACTTGCCGAAGAGCACATTCAAGACCGCCTGCACACCCACGATCTGGCTGGTGGGGGTGACCAGCGGCGGGGTGCCCATCTCGGTGCGGGTCACGGCCACCTCTCTGTAGACCTCGGGCAGGCGGTGCAGGGCCTTGGCCTCCTTGAGCTGGCTGACCAGGTTGCTGATCATGCCGCCGGGCACCTGGTGCACCAGCACGCCGGTGTCGATGACGCTCATCTGGTTGGGCATCCAGTAGTCGCGGTACTTGGGCGCGATCTTCTCCAGCATCTCGCCCATGGCCAGCATGGTCTTGAGGTCCAGGCCGGTGTCGCGCGGGGTGCCTTCCAGGGCCACGATGATGGGCTCCACCGCCGGGTGGCTGGTGCGCAGGGCAAAGGGCGCCAGGCAGCAGTCGATGATGTCCACGCCGGCCTCGGCGGCCTTGAGCATGCTCATGGAGGCCATGCCGCTGGTGTAGTGGCTGTGCAGATGGATGGGTGCCTTGCAGGATTTCTTCAGCGCCAGGATAAGCTCGTAGGCATCATAGGGAGCGATAAGTCCGGCCATGTCTTTCACGCAGATGCTGTCGGCGCCCATGGCCTCCAGCTCCTGGGCTTTTTGCAGATAGTACTCCAGATTGAAGACCGGGCCGCCCATGCGCCGCTCGGTGAGCGAGTAGCAGATCACGCCCTGGAAGTGCTGCTTGTTGGCCTTGATGCGCTCCACCACGGTCTCGAAGTTGCGGAAGTCGTTGAGCGCGTCAAAGGTGCGGAAGACGTTGATGCCTGCCTCGCAGGACAGATCCACGAATTCCTTGGCCACGTCGTCGGCGTAGTTGCGGTAGCCCACCAGGTTCTGGCCGCGCAGCAGCATGGAGAACGGCGTCTTGGGGGCGTATTTGCGCAGGGTGCGCGGACGCTCCCAGGGGTCCTCGCCCAAAAAGCGGCTCATGGAATCGAAGGTGGCCCCACCCCACACCTCCATGGCCCAGAAACCGGCCTGGTCCATCTGCTCGGCGATGGGAATCATGTCCTCGGTGCGCATACGCGTGGCGAACAGCGATTGCGTTCCGTCGCGCAGAGTCAGATCCATGACTTTCAGCGGCGTGGGGTTGCCCCCCCAGTTGTCATTGACGCTCATCACTAAATTCTCCCGTAAATATGGTTGGGCCGAGTCGGGAAGGCTCCTTAACTAGGGTATAAGCTATTATTGATTTTTGCCACCCCGCCCCAGCGCTGGTTAATGTTGACCTAGCCTCCCATGACCCTGGCCACGGTAGCCCCGAATTCTCCTAGCGCCTTGACCACGGTGATGCCCGCGGCCGCCATGGCGGTCAGTTTGTCCTCGGCGCGGCCCTTGGAGCCGCTGATGATGGCTCCGGCGTGGCCCATGCGCTTGCCTGGCGGGGCGGTGAGCCCGGCCACGAAGCCGAAGACCGGCTTTTTCAGGTTAGCCTTGATGAAGGCCGCCGCCCGCTCCTCGGCGTCGCCGCCGATCTCGCCGATCATGGCCACGGCCTCGGTCTGGGGGTCGTCGGCGAACATCTGCAACAGATCGATGAAGTTCAGCCCGATGATGGGATCGCCGCCGATGCCGATGCAGGTGGATTGGCCCAGGCCGGCCTTGGTCAACTGATCGACGACCTCGTAGGTGAGCGTGCCCGAGCGGCTGATGACGCCCACGCTGCCCGGCCGGTGGATGTAGCCCGGCATGATGCCCAGCTTGCACTCGCCGGGGGTTATGACGCCGGGGCAGTTGGGGCCCACCATCAGGGTGCCCCGGGCCTTCAGGTAGGCCTTGACCCGGATCATGTCCATCACCGGGATGTGCTCGCTGATCACCACGACGACCTTGATGCCGGCGTCGGAGGCTTCGCAGGCCGCGTCGGCGGCAAAGGCCGCAGGCACGAAGCAGATGCTGGTGTCGGCGCCGGTGGCCTTGACCGCATCACTCACGGTGTTGAAGACCGGCAGGCCCAGCACGGTCTGGCCGGCCTTGCCGGGGGTGACGCCGGCCACCACCGGGCTGCCGTAC
This sequence comes from Pseudomonadota bacterium, assembly GCA_043804825.1. GTDB lineage: Bacteria > Desulfobacterota > Desulfarculia > Desulfarculales > Desulfarculaceae > JACRDC01. The sequence goes on along the minus strand of JAZDIQ010000102.1, from coordinate 23,201 downwards.
TCGATCATCTTCTCGGTGTGGAACATGCCCTCCTTGCCGGTAAGGCCCTGCACCACCACGCGGGAGTTCTTGTTTACCAGGATGCTCATTTGGCACCTCCCGCAACCAAGGCGATCTTCTGCGCCGCCTCGCTCATGGAACCAGCCACCTCGAAGTCCAGCCCGCTGCTGGCCAGTATCTGCTTGCCGGCGTCAACATTAGTCCCCTCCAGGCGCACCACCAGGGGCACCTTGAGGTCCACCTTCTTGGCCGCGGCCACCACGCCGGCGGCCAGGGTGTCGCAGCGCAGGATGCCGCCGAAGATGTTGATCAGGATGGCCTTGACGTTGGGGTCGGAGAGGATGACCTCGAAGCCCTTGGTGACCATCTCCTCGCTGGCGCCGCCGCCCACGTCCAGGAAGTTGGCCGGCTCGGCCCCGGCCATCTTGATCACGTCCATGGTGGCCATGGCCAGGCCGGCGCCGTTGACCATGGTGCCCACGTTGCCGGACAGGCGGATGTAGTTGAGCCCCATGTCCACGGCCTGGCGCTCCAGGGGGTCGGTCTCGTGGGGGTCGTCCAGGGCCGCGATGTCCTTGTGGCGTTTAAGCGCGCTGTCGTCGAAGTTGATCTTGCCGTCCAGGGCCATGAGCTGGCCCTCGGCGGTGACCGCCAGGGGGTTGATCTCCACCAGGGTGGCCTCTTTTTCCCAGGCCAGGCGCACCAGGTTTTGCAGGATGCCCACGCCCTGGTTGACCTGGGAAGCGGGCAGACCGCAGCCGAACAATAGCTTCCTGGCCTGGAAGCCCCACAGAGGCTGGCCGGGGTCGATGTGGGTGGTGAAGATTTTCTCTGGCGTCTTGGCGGCGACTTCCTCGATGTCCATGCCGCCGGCCGGGCTGGCCATCACCGCCAGGCGCTCGGCGGCCCTATCCAGCACCACCGCGCAGTACAGCTCGCTGGCGATGTTGGTGCCCTCCTCGATCCAGACCTGGCGCACCTTCTTGCCGGCCGGGCCGGTCTGGTGGGTGACAAGCGTCATGCCCAGCATCTTGACGGCGGCCTCGGAGGCCTCCTGGGGCGAGTCCACCACCTTGACGCCACCGCCCTTGCCGCGCCCGCCGGCGTGGATCTGGGCCTTGACCACCAGCTTGCCGGGCTTCAGCCCCTGGGCCACGGCCAGGGCCTCGGCCGCCGTGATCGCCAGGCCGCCGCCCGGCACCGGCACGCCAAAGCTCTTCAGAAGCCCCTTGGCTTGGTATTCATGTATGTTCATGGTTGCTTCCTAGCTTGTCCTAAAGTTGCCGTTTCAGGTTGGTCTTGATGAATTCCACGATGTCGCCGGTTTTGGTGCCCGGCCCGAAGACGGCGGCGATGCCGGCCTGCTTGAGGCCCGGCACGTCATCCTCGGGGATGATGCCCCCGCCGATGACCAGCACGTCGTCCAGTTTTTTCTCGCCCATCAGCTCCATCACCCGGGGGAAGAGATAGTCGTGGGCGCCCGACAACACCGACAGGGCGATCACGTCCACGTCCTCCTGCATGGCCGCGGCCACGATCTGCTCGGGCGTCTGCCTTAGCCCGGTGTAGATCACCTCCATGCCCGCGTCGCGCAGGGCCGCGGAGATCACCTTGACGCCGCGGTCGTGGCCGTCCAGGCCCGGCTTGGCGGCTAGCACTCTAATCTTACGCATGGCTGGCCTCCTATATGGTGCTGGGCGCCCGGTATTCGCCGAAGACGCCGCGCAGGGTGTCGCAGATTTCGCCCAGGGTGGCGTAGGCGCGCACGCAGCCCAAGAGGTGGGGCATGAGGTTCTCGTCCCCCTGGGCGGCGACCTTCAGACCCGCCAGGCCCGCGCTCACGGCCTGATTGTCGCGCTCGGCGCGAATCTTGGCCAAGGCCGCGGCCTGCTCCTCGCGCACCTTGGGGTCCACCTTGAGCAACTCGCCCTGGTGCTTGTCCTGGGTGACGAACTTGTTCATGCCCACCACCACGCGTGCCCCGGTCTCTATGTCCTTCTGGAAGGCGTAGGCCGCCTCCTGTATCTCCTTCTGCACGAAGCCGCGCTCGATGGCCTCGGGCGCTCCGCCCATGTCGTCGATGCGCTTGATGTAGTCCTCCGCGCCAGCCTCGATCTGGTCGGTCAAGGCCTCCACGTAGTAGGAGCCGGCCAGGGGGTCGATGGTCTCGGTGACGCCGGTCTCGTAGGCGATGAGCTGCTGGGTGCGCAGGGCGATGGTCACGGCCTCGGTGGTGGGCAGGCTTAGGGCCTCGTCCATGGAGTTGGTGTGCAGGCTCTGGGTGCCGCCCAAGACGGCGCTCATGGCCTGGAAGGCCACGCGCACGATGTTGTTCTTGGGCTGCTGGGCGGTGAGGCTGCAACCGGCGGTCTGGGTGTGGAAGCGCACCATCAGGCTCTTGGCGTCCTTGGCCCCGAAGCGCTCCTTCATCAGCCTGGCCCACAGACGCCGGGCGGCGCGGTACTTGGCCACCTCCTCCAAAAAGTCCAGATGGGCGTTAAAGAAGAAGCTAAGGCGCGGGCCGAAGCTGTCCACGTCCAGGCCCGCGGCCACGGCGGCCTTGACATAGGCCAGGCCGTTGGCCAGGGTGAAGGCCACCTCCTGCACCGCCGTGGAGCCGGCCTCGCGGATGTGGTAGCCGCTGATGCTGATGGTGTTCCACTGGGGCACCTCTTGGGCGCAGTAGGCGAAGATGTTGGTGATGATGCGCATGGAGGGCTTGGGCGGAAAGATATAGGTGCCCCGGCTGGAGTACTCCTTGAGGATGTCGTTCTGGATGGTCCCGCGCAGTTGCTCCGGCTTGACGCCCTGCTTCTCGGCCACGGCGATGTACATGGCCAAGAGCACGCCCGCCGGGGCGTTGATGGTCATGGAGGTGGAGACCTTGTCCAGGGGTATCTGGTCGAAGAGTATCTCCATGTCCTTGAGCGAGCTGATGGAGACCCCCACCTTGCCCACCTCGCCGCGGGCCATGTCGTGGTCGGCGTCGTAGCCGATCTGGGTGGGCAGGTCAAAGGCCACCGACAGGCCGGTCTGGCCCTGCTCCAATAGATAGCGGTAGCGCCGGTTACTCTCGGCGGCGGATGCGAAGCCGGCGTACTGGCGCATGGTCCAGAAGCGGCCGCGATACATGGTGGGCTGCACGCCCCGGGTGAAGGGATACTGGCCCGGGAAGCCCAGCTGGGCGGTGTAGTCGGCCGCCGCCTGGGTGGGCAGGTACAGGCGCTCCACCGGCAGGCCGCTGATGGTGGTGAACTGGGGTTTGCGCTCCGGGTTCTTGGCCTGGAGCTTATCCACCTTGGCCTGCCAGGCGGCTAGTTTTTCCTGAAAGTCCTGGGGCTGGCTCATGGCTGCCTCCTTACTATAGTTAGAATGCGGGCCATGGATGGCCCGCCGGGCGCGCCAGCGCCCGGGAGGTCGGGCAAAACCACGTTTTTGCCCGGCCGATAGGCAAGCAAAGCCATGGATGGCTTTGCTTGCCACATGGCGTTAAGCCCTCTCACAGAGGAACGTTGCCGTGGCGGCGCACCGGGCGCCAGGTGCGCTTGTTTTTGAGCGCGGTCAGGGCGCGGATCACCTTGCGCCGGGTGTCGCTGGGCATGATGATCTCGTCGATGTAGCCCAGCTCGGCGGCCCGGTAGGGGCTGGCGATGCGGGCGCGGTACTGGTCCACCAGCTCCTGGTAGGTCTTCTTCTTGTCAGTGGCCTGCTTCAGCTCGTTGCGGAAGACGATGTTGACCGCCCCCTCGGGACCCATCACCGCGATCTCGGCCGTGGGGTATGCCAGGTTGACGTCGGCGCCGTGGTGCTTGGAGCCCATGACGTCGTAGGCGCCGCCGTAGGCCTTGCGGGTGATGACCGTGATCAGGGGCACCGTGGCCTCGCAATAGGCGTAGATGACCTTGGAGCCGTGGGTGATGATGCCGCCGTACTCTTGCTGGATGCCGGGCAGGAAGCCGGGCACGTCCACGAAGGTGACCACCGGGATGTTGAAGGCGTCGCAGAAGCGCACGAAGCGGGCGCACTTGCGGCTGGCGTCGATGTCCAGGCAGCCGGCCATGAACATGGGGTTGTTGGCCACGATGCCCACCACCATGCCGCCCATGCGGGCGAAGGCGGTGATCATGTTCTTGGCGAAGCCCTTGGCCACCTCGAAGAAGCTATTTTTGTCCACCACGGTCTTGATCAGCTTCTTCATGTCATAGGGCGACTTGGGGTTGTCGGGGATGTGGGAGTTCAGCTCCTCGTTGGTGCGCTCGGCGCTGTCGGCGCTTAGCTTCTCTGGCGCCTTCTGCTCCCAGTTTTGGGGCAGGTAGGAGAGCAGCTTGCGCACGTCGGCCAGGCACTCCCTGTCGCTCTTGCAGATGAACTGGGCCACGCCCGATTTCTGGTTGTGGATCTTGGCCCCGCCCACGATCTCGCTGGTGACTTCCTCGCCGGTGACGGTCTTGATGACCTGGGGGCCGGTGATGTGCATGTAGCTGGTCTGATCCACCATGAAGATGAAGTCGGTGATGGCCGGGGAGTAGACCGCGCCGCCGGCGCAAGGTCCCATGATGGCGCTGATCTGGGGCACCACGCCGCTGGCCAGCACGTTGCGCCGGAATATCTCACCGTAGGAGCCCAGGGAGATGACGCCCTCCTGGATGCGCGCCCCGCCGGAGTCGTTGAGGCCGATGATGGGCGCCCCGGCCTTGACCGCCAGGTCCATCACCTTGCAAACCTTCTCGCCGAAGGGGCCGGAGAGCGAGCCGCCGAAGACCGTGAAGTCCTGGCTGAAGAGGAAGACCGGCCGGCCATCCACGGTGCCGTAGCCAGTGACCACGCCGTCGCCGGGTATTTTCTGCCCGTCCATGCCGAACTCGGTGCAGCGGTGCACCACGAAGCGATCGAACTCCTCGAAGCTGTCCTCGTCAACGAGCCCCTCGATGCGCTCGCGGGCCGTCATCTTGCCCTTTTCGTGCTGGGCCGCGATGCGTTTCTCGCCGCCGCCCAACAAGGCCTCTTCGGTGCGTACTTTTAGCTGGGCGATCTTTTCCTGCGTGGTCTGGGGACCGGTCATTTGTCTCCTCCCGGGAGGCTTGAGGGCCATGATGTTTATCGGGGTCCGCGCCGGGGGCCGGCAGGCGCGGGAAGCGGCGGCGTTGCGCGGGGGCCGGCCGCTAGGCCAGCACCACCAGCACCTGCTCGGCCTCCACGGTGTCGCCGGCGGCCACCTTGACCTGGGCCACGGTGCCACTCTCCTCGCACAGGATGGGCATCTCCATCTTCATGGCCTCCAGCACCGCCACCTCGTCATCCTCGGCCAGCTTGTCGCCGGGCTTGACCGAGATTTTGACCACCTTGCCGCCCATGGGAGCAACAATTTCCGCCATTGAAATTCTCCTGTCCTTTGGTTGGGGCCGGGCCCGCGCGGGCCGGCCGTGCGTTCTGGATCGTGGCCCCGCCGGGGGCTCGGGTTGGGCCACCCGCCTGGCCCCCCGGCCAGGCTGTCCGCCGGCCAGGGGCCTAGGATAGCATCGTTACCGCAACCCGCAAAACAGATGTTGTCCTCAGGGCTCCTGGGCCGCCGGCCGCCGGCGGTCCACCTCGTTGCTCATGGCCCGCCAGCACATCTCGAACATCTGGTTGGCCTGGGCCGTCAGGCTGCCCCGCTGGCCCCGGTAGACCCACATGAAAAAGGAACGCTGCACCAGGCCGTGCATGAAATCCAAGAGCACGCCGGGGCGCACGTTGGGGTTCAATATGCCCTCGCGTTGGCCCTGGCGCAGGGCGCCCACGAACAGCCCGATGAGCTTTTTTTGCTCGAAGGTGGTGTCGGTCATCCAGGTGGTCAGCGGCAGGGTCATGAAGATGATGCGCCCCAGGTCGGGGTTTTTCTCGTAGTAGTCCAGTTGCAGCCAGAAGACCTTGCGCAGCTTTTCCTTGAGGCTCTCGATGCCCTTGAGGTGGTCGACCATGCGCTCGGTCAGCACGCCCAGCTTCTTGTCCACGAAGGCGAACAACAGGCCTTCCTTGGAGCCGTAATATTTGTAGATGGTGCTGAAGCTCACCCCGGCCTTCTTGGCCACGGTGCGGATATTGGCCTTATGGAAGTCCACGCTGGAGAAGACTTCCATCACCGCCGCTTCCAGGCGTTTCTGGCTCTCGGAGTCCAGGGAGTCGGGAGGCTGCGCGCTTTCCTTGCGCCGCGGGGGCACGGCGGCTGGCGCCTCGGCCAGGGATTTGTGAATCATCGAACCGCCTGCCTCTGGGGGGGCCTAACCCTCCCCCGGTAACGGCTGGGCTGGCAGGCGGGCCGCTGCCGGGCCTGCCAGCCGGCGTCGCAGTAACGATAGTTCGCCGGTGTGTGTTGATAAATCATTTTATAAAACAACCTGTTGTGGTTGATGACCATTTATTGCCACCGATTATTCAATTATCGGAGAACATTGTTATTGCACAAGCCCCGGGCCTGTCAAGAGGAAAAATCGCGGCCCGCCGGTCCGCCGTGACCTGGGACACACAAAAAAACCAAGGGTCCGGCGCTAACCGGACCCTTGGTTGGGCAAGACGGGCACCGCCAGGCGGGACCCGAGAATGGATCAGATACTTAAAAGAGCTTGGCCTCTTGCTTGAGCACCGAGTCGGGCACGTCTATGGAGCTGATCCAGCGGCTGACCACCACCTTCTTGTCGGTGTAGAAGTCCACCGCGTCGTTGGCCCGGCCGCGCAGGTCGCCGTAGAAGGAGGTGCGGCGGCCGCCCACGGGGTAGAAGGCGATGGGTGCCGGGGTGCCCACGTTGATGCCGATCTGGCCGGTGTCGCACAGGCGCACGAAGTCGCGGGCCTCGCCGCCGTTCTCGGTGTAGATCACCGCCGTGTGGCCGAACTGGGAGGCGTTGATGATCTCCACCGCCTCGGCCAGGTTCTTGATCTTCTTGATGCAGCGCACCGGGGCGAAGACCTCCTCGCGCCAGACCTCCATGTCGGGCTCGGCCTCGATGAGCGTGGGGGCCAGGAAATAGCCCTGGGGGCACTCGGGCACGCTGGGGTTGCGCCCGTCCAAGAGGATATTGGCCCCGGCCTGCTCGGCCCGGTCGATGAAGCCCACGGCGCTCTCCAGGGAGGCCTTGCTCACCACCGGCCCCATGGTCACGCCCTTGGTCATGCCGTTGCCCAGCACCTGGGACTTGGCGGCGGCCAGGAATTTCTCCAGGAACTCATCATAGAGCGCCTCGTGCACCAAGAGATTGGAGCCGGCGAAGCAGCGCTGGGAGGCGTTGCCGTAGCAGGAGCCGATGATGTTGTCCAGGTTGGCGTCGATGGGGCAGTCGTGGTTGATCACCAGGTGGTTCTTGGCCCCGCCCTGCACCTGGGCGCGCTTGCACTCGGCGGTGGCGGTCTTGTAGACGATCTCGCCCACCTGGGAGGAGCCCACGAAGGTCACGCCGCGCATATCGGGGTGGGTCAGAAGGCGATGCACCTCCTGGCGACCGCAGCCCACCAGGTTGATCACCCCCGCCGGGAAACCGCTCTCCTGGGCCAGCTCCACGATGCGGTTGATGGTCATGGGGCACTGGGTGGCGCTCTTGATCACCACCGTGTCGCCGCAGGCCACCGGCCAGCAGAAGTAGAGCGCGATCATGGCCGGGAAGTTGAAGGGCGGCAGAATCAGGAAGGGACCCAGGGGCTCGCGGATGAAGTGGGTGTCCACCTTGCGGGCCACGTCCTCGCTGTAGGAGCCCTTCATCAGCTCGGGGATGCCGCAGGTGAACTCCACGTATTCGTAGGAGCGGGTCAGCTCGCCCAGGGCGTCGGACATGGTCTTGCCGTGCTCGGCCACCATGATGGCCGCCAACTCCTGCTTGTGGTCGTAGAGCTTCTGGCGCAGGTTGAACAGGCAGATGGCCCGGCGGGTGGCCGGGGTGTTGCGCCAGTCCCAGAAGGCGGCCTTGGCCGCGGCCACGGCCTGGTCCACCTCGTCCCGGGTGGATTTGGGGCTCTGGGCGATCACCTGGTCCAGGGCCGGGTTCATGACGTCGATGTAGCCGCCCTGGGTGTCCACCCACTGGCCGCCGATGAAGTTCTTGAGTATCTTGGGCATGCTGGAGTCTCTTTCTTTGCGCGTCTGAAACAGCGGTTTACTATCGCGCTGGCAGATCAGTTGTAATTCAGCTTGCGGGCCAGGGAAGGCCCGCCGGGCGCGCCAGCGCCCGGGAGGCCGGGCAAGATCCGGGGTCCCCACGAAGCGTCAGCTTCGTGGGGTGGGGTCACACTTTTGCCCGGCCGATACGCAAGCAAAGCCATGGACGGCCTTGCTTGCGGTATCTTAGCGAAGGCCGTCCTCGTACTTGGCCTGCTCGACGGTCAGGCCGCCGATGCGGGGCAGCGGCCGGCCGGAATCGGTGACCACCAGGACCACCACCAACTCGTCGCCGGCCGGGGCGTCGGGCACGCTGACGGTCATGCCGTCGAAGTGGGAGCGGATGAAGGCCGCGTCCTTGTGGTTCAGGGGCACGTCGATGGTGCAGCCGGCATGGCCGCGTTTTTTCACCGAGGGGATCAGCGCCAGGCCGCGCCCCAAGGCGTCACGAAAGGGCTTACCCAGTTTGGGGTGCAGGATGGCCCCGGCGTGCTCCAACTCGCCCATCATGCCCACGATGCAGGCCTTGCCATAGCTCTGGCAGGCCTCGGGGGGTATGCCCAGCGCCTGGCGGGCCTGGTTGCCCAAGAGCCCGCCCAGCTCCTCGCCCATATCCATCAGCGGAGTAAGGTCCTCCACGTAGCGGCCGGCGAAGGGGTTCTTGAGCACCGCGATGGCCGCGGCCTTCCTGGTGGGCGGGTCCACGGGCCGGCCCATCTCGCTCCTGGTCTCTTCCACGATGGTAAACAGCTTGCGAATCTCCATGGCTCTGTCCCTATCCCTATTAACTGATGATCTTGGCGGCGCGCTGGGGCGGCGGGGTATTGCGGCTTTTGGAGGCCACCACCTGTCCGTCCACCATCACGATGCTGATGCCGGGGTTGTCGCCCTCCTTGAGGCCGGCCAAGAAGTCGGCGCCGGCCGAGCCCATGGAGGCGTCGGCAAAGACCAGGTCGGCCTCGCGCCCCGGGGCGATGACACCCCGGTTGAGGCCGTAGCGCTTGGCGGTGTTGCCGGTGGCCATGGCCACCACCAACTCCGGCGCCAGGCCGCCCAGGCTGGCCATGAGGTTCATGGTGCGCAGGATGCCCAAGGGCACGATGCCGGTGCCGCTGGGGGCGTCGTTGCCGATGATCAGGCGCCCGAACTGGCCGCGTTCGGCGATCATCTGGCAGACCTGCACGGCGCGCAAGGAGTTGCCGCAGTGCACGATCTCCAGGGTCAGCGCGGTCTCCTGCACCAGGCGTTGGGCCTCGTCCAGGCTCACGGCCGTGGGCCCGCCGTTGATGTGGCTGACCACGTCGGGGTCGATGGCCATGACCTGCTCGGCGCTGACCGTCGACGAGCCGGGGATGGAGGTGCCGCCGGTGTGCATCATCACGGTCATGCCGGCGGCCTTGGCGGCTCTGACCATGGGCGCGGCCTCGGCAGGGTCCTTGACCGAGCCCAGGCCCACCTCGCCCACCACGCGCACGCCCTCGGCATACAGCTCGGCGAAGTCGGAGAGTTGCAGGGATTTTTCCAGGATCACCGCCCCGCCCAGGACCTTCATGCCCCCGGGGCGGAAGGCGGCGAAGCTTTTGGCCGCCAACATGGCCAAGGCCTTGACCCCGGCGCGGTCCTTGGGCCGGCCGTCCAGGTGCACCTCGCCGGCGCTGATGGAGGTGGTCACGCCGCCGTGCACGGCGCTCTCCAAAAAGCCCACCGTCTTCTGGCGGGGGGAGTAGTCCATGAGCACCACATGGCAGTGGCTGTCGATGAGCCCGGGCAGCACCGCCGCGCCGGCCGCGTCGATGACCACGGCCCCGGCCGGGCATTTGAGCCCCGCGCCCACCTCTTGGATGAGTCCCTCGGCGATGACCAGGCTGTCGGCCGCCAAGAGGGGCTGGTTCACGTCGCCGCTGAGCATCTGGCCGATGTTTTTTACGTACACCACAGGCATCAAAAGCTCCCCGCCCACCCCCGTCGGGGGCCGGGCCATGGCATGATTTTTACCAACTGGGCGGGCTGACCACCCAGATCACCACGCAACGTCTGGCTCCCTCGTTGCCCCACACATGGGGGCGCAGGGATGAAAAATAAAAGCTCTCGCCCTTCTTGACCCGGTAGACGTCGTTGCCCACCCGCAGGGTGAGTATGCCCTCCAGCACCACCCCGAACTCCTCGCCCTCGTGGGTGTACTCGCCGCCGCTGCCTCCCCCCGGCTCGACGACGGTGTAGAAAGGCTGCATGCGCTTCTGGGCCACGCTGGAGACCATCTGGCGGATATCGGCCTGCCAGCGCCCCATGCTCACCTTATTGAAATCCTCGGGCCTGGTGACCACCGGGTCCTCGTGGGCCTCGTCCAGAAAAAAATCCACGATGCGCACGTCGAAGACCTGGGCGATCTTCTTGAGCGTGGCGATGGAGGGCGAGGCCTTGTCGTTTTCTATTTGCGACAGATAGGCCGCGGTGCAGTCCACTTGCTGGGCCACCTGCTTGAGGGTCAGCTTGGCCGCCTTGCGCAGTTCCTTGAGTTTTTGGCCGATGGACTCCATGGGAATGAGGTCTTGCCCCCGCCTATTTGATTAATTTATAGTAAAATTAGTTTATATATAGTTTCATGTGTCTCGGCGGCTGTCAACCATGAAGTGGCCGATACCGCCGCAGCGCCAGCGGTGAGGACGTCAGTGGGCGATACCACGTTAGGCCTTTCGCATACTGGCCAAAAAAAGAACAGTAATTTTTCTTGCCTTGGGTCATAATTTAATATTATATTACTTTTTAAATTATACTTCAATAGTGTAAACAGCCGCCCGAGACCAAAAATATGATTGAGCTTTGCCGACAAGATAGGCCGGGTTACCGGCCGGCTGCCAGGCGGGCGGGCAGCACATGGCGGCGGGCGAAGGTCACCACAAGCATCAGAGGGAGGTCGGTATGCGTCGCATGACAAGCGTGATTCTGGCACTGGCCCTGGTGGCCAGCCTGTTCGCCGCGGCTGGTGCCTGGGCCGCCGATAGCAAGGGCGGCACCATGCACATCAAATTCAGCACCTGGCACCCGCCGGCAAGCCGCGAGGTCAAAACGGTGTGGATCCCCATGCTGGAGGAGCTTAAAAAACGCAGTAACGGCCGCATAACCTATACCCTTTACGCTGGTGGCGCCTTGGGCTCGGGTCCGGAGCACTTCGACATCGTCAAGAAGGGCCTGTCGGACATGGGCTACTTCACCGCCACCTGGACCCCCGGCCGCTTCCCCCTGGCCGACACCCTGTCGTTGGCCACCTGGGTGGACGGCAAGGACGTGGCCGCCAACATCGGCAAGGACCTTTACGAAAAGGAACCGGCCCTGCAGAAGGAATTCCAGGGCGTCAAGGTTCTGGAGCTCAACGGCTGCATCCAGGCCTTCATCTGGACCAAGGAGCCGGTGCGCTCCATGGCCGACCTCAAGGGCATGAAGATCCGCAGCCCCGGCGGTCACCAGACCAACTACATCAAGGCCCTGGGCGCCGAGCCGGTGTTCATGCCCCTGGGCGAGGTGTACATGGCCATGGAGACCGGCACCATCGACGGCATCGTCACCTGCTCGCCCCTGGTGCTGGCCTTCAAGCTCTATGAAGTGGCCAAGCACGGCGTCGTGGCCACCTTCGGCTGCGTCACCGAGGGCGTGGTCATGAATCAAAAGGCCTGGGACAAGACCCCCGAGGACTTGAAGCCCATCATCATGGAAGTCGTGGGCAATCCCTTCGCCACCACCCACGGGCTGAACCAGAAGTCCTACGCGGAGATGATCGAGGAGATCAAGTCCAAGGGCGTGGAGCTCTACGAGTTGCCCAAGGACGAGCAGGCCCGCTGGTTCGGCAAGTTCCAGGAGGAGACCAAGAAGTGGGTGGCCGATTTGCAGGCCAAGGGCCTGGCCTCCAAGGAAACCTTGGAGATGTACAACAAGATCGCCCAGCAGTACGGCGTGGCCTGCGAGGCCTATCCCGCCGAGTGGCATAAGTAGACCAGAGCCAGGCGGCATCAAGCGGGGGCGCGCGCACGCGCCCGACGCCAAGGAGGAACGACATGGATGGCATGCAAAGGTTCAGGTGGGCGATCAACAAGGTCACCCAAGGTTTCGCCTACGCCGGCATGTTCGTGCTGCTCCCGCTGATGCTGCTGACCAGCGCCGACGTGCTGGGGCGGGTTTTGTGGAACAAGCCGGTGCCCGGCACCGTGGAGATATCCAGCTACATCCTGGTGGTCTTCATCTTGAGCGGCCTGGCCTACACCCATCAGGTCAAGGGCCACGTGCGGGTGACCATGCTCCTGGACAGGCTGCCCCGACCGCTGGCCCTGGGCATGGACGTGCTCACCACCCTCATAAGCATGATGGTCCTGTTGGTGGTGGCCTGGCAGGGCTGGGAAATCGCCTGGGAACAGACCACGGTCTCGGACATGCTGCGCATCGCCCAGCGGCCCTTCAGGCTCCTGGTGACCGTGGCCGGGTTCTGCTTCTTTCTGGAGTTGTTGTTGGATCTGCTGGCGACCCTGGGCCAGTTTTTTGGCGACGGGCAGTCCAAGCGAGCTTGACCTGGGCGTGATCCAGGCGAAAGGTTAAGACCATGGAACCGGTGACGGTGGGACTGTTGGGCATTGTCTTGGTGTTCTTGCTTCTCTTTCTGGGCATGCCCATTGCCTTGTCGTGCATGTTCGTGGGTCTGGCGGGCATCACCTATCTGGCCAGCCTGGAGGCGGCCATGCCGGTGCTGGCCAGCACGGTCTACGAGGTCTGCTCCTTTTATCCCTATACCGTCATCCCGCTGTTCATACTCATGGGCGGGTTTTGCACCAGTTCGGGCATGACATCCAACCTCTTCACCACTTTCGACAAGTGGCTGGGGCGTCTGCCCGGGGGGCTGGGCCTGGCCACCATCGCCGCCTGCGCCGGCTTCGCGGCGGTCAGCGGCTCCTCGGTGGCCTCGGCGGCGGCCATGGGCACCATCGCCATCCCGGAGATGCGCCGCTTCAACTACGACCCCAAGCTGGCGGCGGGCTGCGTGGCCGCCGGCGGCACCCTGGCCTTTTTGATCCCCCCCAGCATCGGCTTCATCGTCTACGGCATGCTCACCGAGCAGTCCATCGGCAAGCTCCTGGTCTCGGGCCTCTTGCCGGGCCTGTTGCTGGCGGCCTGCTACGTGCTCACCGTATATCTGATGGTCAAGCTGGACCCCAAGCTGGCCCCGGCCAGCCCCGAGCCGGTGAGCTTCGCCGAGAAGCTCCAGGCCCTCAAAGGCGTCTCGGGCACCCTGGCCCTGTTCATGTTGGTCATCGGCGGCATATACCTGGGCTTCTTCACCGCCACCGAGGCCGCGGCCATCGGCGCCACGGTGATGTTCGTCTGGGTGCTGGCCAGCCGCCGCTTGAGCTTCGCGCAACTGCTCTCGGGCCTCTTGGACTCCCTGCGCATCTCCACCATGGTGCTGTTCCTGGTGGCCGGGGCCAGCGTGTTCAGCTACTTCCTGGCCCTGTCCACCATCCCCACCCAGGTGGCGGCCTGGGCCGCGGAGCTGACCATCAGCCGCTACATCATTCTGTTGGTGGTGGTGAGCATCTATCTCTTCCTGGGCTGTCTGCTGGACTCCATCTCCATGATGGTGCTGACCATGCCCGTGATCTTCCCGGTGATGGTGGCGCTGAACTTCCACCCCATCTGGTTCGGGGTGGTGTCGGTGTTGATGATGGAGGCCGGGCTGATAACCCCGCCCATGGGGCTCAACGTCTTCACCGTGGCCGGGGTGATGCCCGACGTGCCCCTGGAATCAATCTTCAAGGGGGCCATACCCTTCCTGGGCTCCATCATCCTGGTCTGCCTGATCCTGACCATCTTCCCCCAGATCGCGCTGGTGCTGCCCATGATGATGGGACGCTAGCCAGGCAGGCCCGCGCGGCCCCAAGCCAAACCACTAACGGCAAGACAACATGCGGCTGCAATTCATACTCAACGACCAAGCGATGGACCTGGACGGCGTGGATGGCGGCGAGAGCCTGCTGTCCCTGTTGCGCCGCCTGGGTCTGACCGGCCCCAAGGAGGGCTGCGGGGTGGGCGAATGCGGGGCCTGCACCGTGGTGCTGGATGGGCGGGCGGTGGATTCCTGCCTGCTGCCGGCGGCCAAGGTGCAGGGGCGCCGGCTGCTCACCGTGGAGGGCCTGGCCTCCAAGCAGGGCCTGCACCCCCTGCAAGAGGCCTTCCTGGAGGCCGGGGCCGTGCAGTGCGGCTTCTGCACCCCGGGCATGCTCATGTCCGCCTCGGCCCTCTTGGCCCGCACCCCCCGTCCCAGCGAGGGGCAGATCAAACAGGCCCTGGAGGGCAACCTGTGCCGCTGCACTGGATACCAGGACATCCTGGCGGCGGTGCGTCTGGCCGCGGACAAGCTGGAGAACGGCCGATGAGCACCGATTATCTGCGCGCCGCCAGCCTGCCCCAGGCCCTGGAGGCCCTGGCCGCGGCCGGGGCCGGCGCGCGCGTCATGGCCGGCGGCACCGACCTGATGGTGGAATTGCGCCAGATGCGCCTCAAGGGCCAAGAGCCGCCGGTCCTCCTGGTGGACGTGGCCGGTCTGCCCGAGCTGGCCGGCGCCCGCCTGGAGGGCAACGCGCTTTGGCTGGGCGCGGGGCTGACCTTCAGCCAATGCCAGGAAGAGACCCTGATCCAGGAGCGTCTGCCCCTACTGAGAGAGGCCGCGCGTAGCGTGGGCTCTTTGCAGATCCGCAATGTGGCCACCCTGGGCGGCAACCTGGGCAACCAGAGCGCGGCGGCCGACGGGGTCACTGTGCTGGTGGGCCTGGGGGCCGAGGCCCTCCTGGCCACGGCCAAGGGTCAACGCCAGGTGGCGGTGGAGGAGCTGGCCGCCAAATCCCAGACCCTGAAGCCCGGCGAGATCATCGTGGGATTCACCCTGCCCGCCCCGGCTTGTGCCAGGGCCGCCGCCTTTTGCAAGGTGATCCGCCGCCAGGCCGTGGGCATCGCCCGCTTCAACATCGCGGCGCAGTTGGCCCTGGACGTCCAGGGCCTCATCAGCGCCGCCAACATCGGCGTGGGCGCGGTCTTCCCCAGTCCCCGGCGGGTGCCCCAGGCCGAGGAATTGCTGCTGGGCCAGCGCCCGGAGCCCGGCCTATGGGCGCGGGCGGCGCGCGCCATCAGCGACGGCATGCTGGCGGCCTGCGGAGCGCGCCCCTCCATGGTCTACAAGGAGCCGGCCCTGACCAGGGTGGCGGCCCGCACCCTGGAGCTGGCCTGGCGGCGCGGCCTGGATCAAGAGGAGGCGCGCTCATGAGCCAGCTAAATCAAGTAGGCCACAGCCTGCCCCGGCGCGGCGGCCTGGAAAAAGTCACCGGCCGCGCCCTGTTCGGCGTGGACCTGGCCCAGCCCGGCGACCTGCACCTGCACGCCCTGCGCGCCGGCTGCGGCCCGGCCCGCGTCAGGCTCCTGGACGTCACCCCGGCCTTGGCCCAGGACGGCGTGGTGGCGGTCTTCGCCAGCGCCGACATCCCCGGCGTCAACCGCGTGGGCATCATCGCCAAGGTCAAGGATCAGCCCATCCTGGCCGAGGACGAGGTGCGCTACCCTGGCGACGCCGTGGCCCTGCTGGCGGCCACCAGCCTGCAAGCGGCCCGCGCCGCCGCCCGCCTGATCCGCCTGGAGCTGGAGCCCTTGCCGGGGCTGCACGACCCCGGTCGCTCTCTGGAGCCTGGCGCGCCCCGAGTGGGTGAGAACGGCAATCTGCTCTGGGAGTCCCGGGTGCGCCGGGGCCAGCCCGAGGAGATGCTGGCCCGGGCGGCGGTGGTGGTGACCAACACCTACACCACCAGCCGGGCCGAGCACGCGGCCATCGAGCCCGAGGGCGGCCGCGCCTGGTTGGAGGACGGCCTGGTGGTGGTCAAGGCCTCCACCCAGAACCCCCACCACGACCGCATGGACCTGGCCCGCCTGTTGGGCCTGCCCGAGGAGAAGGTACGGGTCATCCAGGCCGAGACCGGCGGCGGTTTCGGCGGCAAGCTGGACCTGGGCCTGCAAGGCTTTCTGGCCCTGGCGGCCTGGCGCCTCCAGCGTCCGGTGGTCATGTCCTACACCCGCGAGGAGTCCCTGGCCTGCACGGCCAAGCGCCACGGTCTGGTGCTGGAGTACACCACCGCCGCCGACGACGAGGGCCGGCTCATCGCCTGCCAGGCCGAGATCTTCGGCGACTCCGGGGTGTACGCCTCCTACGGCCCGGCGGTCTGCGTGCGCGCGGCGGTGCACGCCGCCGGCCCCTACCGGGTGCCCCACGTGCAGGCCCACTGCCGCCTGGTATACACCAACAACGCCTGGTGCGGGGCCATGCGCGGCTTCGGAGTGCCCCAGGTGGCCCTAGCCCACGAGGGGCAGATGGACGAGCTGGCCCAACGCCTGGGCATCGATCCTCTGGAGATGCGCATCAAAAACGCCCTGCGCCCCGGCGACATCACCGCCACCGGCCAGCGCCTGGGCCAGAGCGCCGGCCTGGTGCAGTGCCTGGAGGCCTTGCGCCCCCACTACCGGCAAATGCGCGCCCAGGCCGAGACCAGTGGCGACGGACGCTGGCTGCGCGGGGTGGGCCTGGGGGCCATGTTCTACGGCATCGGCAACACGGCCATGAGCAACCCGGCCAGCGCCGTGCTGGAGATAGACGGCCAGGGTTGTTTAAGCCTGCGCAGCGGCGCCGCCGAGCTGGGTCAGGGCTCGGACACGGTGCTCTGCCAGATCGCCGCCGAGGCCCTGGGCTGGCCGGCCGAGATGGTGCGCCTGGTGCGCGGCGACACCGCCCACACCCTGAACGCCGGGGCCACCTCGGCCAGCCGCCAGACCTTCATCAGCGGCAACGCCGTGCTGCTGGCCGCCCAGGGCCTGCGCTCCCTTCTTCTGGAACGGGCGGGCCTGCTTCTGGACGCCCCGCCCCAGGAGATAACCCTGGACCGGGACGGCGCCAGCGCCGGCCAGCGCCGCCTGCCCCTGGCCGCCCTGCTGGGGGACCTGGAGGCCCGCGGCGTGCCCGTGCAGGCCCAAGGCGATTATGACCCCCCCACCTCGGCCCTGGACCCGGCCACCGGCCAGGGCGAGCCCTACCCGGTCTACGCCTTCGCGGCCCAGGCCGCCCTGGTGGAGGTGGACCAGGATAGCGGCCTGACGCGGGTGCCCCGGGTGGCGGCGGCCCACGACGTGGGCCGGGCGGTCAATCCGCGAGGCGTGGAAGCCCAGATCGTGGGCGGGGTGGTGATGGGCCTGGGCTACGCCCTCATGGAGGAATACACCCCCCACTGCACCAACCTGCACCAGTACCACATCCCCACCGTGGCCGACGCGCCGGAAGTCATCACCATGATCGTGGAGACCGAGGGCGCGGCCGGACCCTACGGGGCCAAGGGCGTGGGCGAGCCGGCCCTGATCCCCACCGCCCCGGCGGTGGCCGGCGGCCTTTGCCAGGCCCTGGGCCGGCGCCTGTATGACCAGCCCTTTAGCCTGGAGCGGGTCATGGCCGCGCTGGTGGAGCGCGAGAAAGACGAGGCCGGGTCATGATCCGCATCGAGAGCCAGACCTGCACCGGCTGCGCCACCTGCGCCAAGGATTGCCCCCTGGGCATCATCACCCTGAAGGACAAAAAGGCCAGCATCGGCCCGAACTGCGTGGAGTGCCGCACTTGCCTCAAGGTCTGCCCGGCCGGGGCCGTGAGCGAGCGCCCGGAGGAATTGGCCCCCGGCGTGCTGGCCTGCACCGCCTGCCCGGTGGGCTGCCGGGTGCCCCCGGGTCAGAGCGGGGCCTGCCGGCGCTACCGCAACCTGGATGGCCGCCTGGAGCGCGGCATGGTCCCCCTGACCTACGCCCAGGTGCAAGACCAACTGGGGCCGGCCGGCGATCCCCTCCTGGCCCGGCCCATCATCACCGCCATCGGCGCCGGCGGCACCTATCCCGACTACGTGCCCGCGCCCTACATTGTCGGCGACAAGCGCGACGGCGTGGATGTGGTCACGGCGGTCACCGAGGCGCCCCTGTCCTACTCCGGGGTCAAGCTCAAGGTGGACACCGACCTGCATCTGGGCAAGGAAGGCGATATCGTCACCTTCGAGGGCCGGGCCGTGGGCATGGTGGAGACCGAGGAATACGGCTCCAAGATACTGGCCCTGGGCGGGGTGAACCGGCTGACCGGCAAGCACGGCTTCGCGGCGGCGCGGGCCGTGGCGGCCATCGCCAACCGCCAGGCGCTGAAACTCAAGGTGCGCGGCGGGGCCAGCCTGGAGGTGCGGGTGGGCCAGCCGCCGATCATCGACGGCATAAAAGCCGGGCGCATGCGCGTGGGCTGCGGTTCGGCCACGGCCGGGCTCTTCGCCCCCTTTTTGCAGAAGGCCGCCGACGAGGTCATCGTGCTGGACGCCCACATCACCAGCCTGTTCAGCCACCACGCCGCCGGTCGCTGCCTGGGCCTGACCCCCTCGGGCCTGGAATTGTGCTATCAGCGCTCCACGCCGGGGCGCTATTTCGGCAGGCACGGGCAGGGCTGGGGCGGCACCGACATCGTGGACCCGCTACAGATCATCGCCAAGATAGACACCGCCCGCACGCCGGTGGGCAGCACCTTGTTCATCACCGAGACCACCGGCGAGCGGGCGGCTCTTTTCGTGCTGGGCCAGGGCGGCCGCTACCAGCCCATCCCCCTGACCACGGCGGCGAGCGAGGCCCTGGCGGCCATCGCCGAGACCTGTCAGGAGTCGCGGGTCTCGGCCCTCTACGTGGGCGGGGCCGGGGGCTCGGCCCGGGCCGGGGTGGCGCGTTATCCCCTGCGCCTGACCAAGGCCGTGCACTTGGGCCGGGCGGTCTTGACCGTGGGCGGGGCGCCGGTCTTCCTGCTGCCCGGCGGTGGCATCACCTTCTACGTTGACGTGGAAAAAGTGCGCCCCGGCAGCTTCACCTGGGTGCCCACGCCGGCCACCGTCTGCCCCCTGGAATACACCATGCGCCTGGATGATTACCAGGCCATGGGCGGGCATGTGGAGGCCATGAAGCCCTTCAAGGCCGACGAGCCCGGACCGTGGGGCCCATAACCGTCGTCAGACCTGATCTGGTCCTGGTGGATTGGGGCCCCATGACCCTGTCGGTGGCGGCCTGGGCCGGCGGACGGGCTCGGCCGGTGATGGCCGCCAAGGCCGCGGCGCTGGCTCTAAAGCTTCTGGCCCAACTGGCCGACTTCCGGCAATACCTCAAGCAAGACGTCTCCAGCCTACCCCAGCGGGGCCGGCCGCCACGGGTGGTGGCCCGGGCCGTGGAGGCCTGCCGCCTGGTGGCCGGGGCCGGCGGGGTGCGCCTGACGCCCCTGGCCGCCGTGGCCGGGGCCGTGGCCGACGAGGTGGCTTTAGCAGCCTGGGGCCTGGGGGCCGACAAGGTGGTGGTGAACAACGGCGGCGACCTGGCCCTCTGCCTGGCTCCGGGCCGGCGGCTCAGCGTGGGCCTGCCCCTGTTCCCCGGGGGACCCCTGGGGCATCGCCTGACGGTCAAGGGCGGTGACGGCGTGGGCGGGGTGGCCAGCAGCGGCTGGCCGGGGCGCTCCTTCAGCCCCGGCGTGGCCGAGCAGGTGGCGGTGTGGGGGCGTGACGGCGCCCTGGCCGACGCGGCGGCCACCTGCCTGGCGGGGGCCTGCACGGTGGACTCGCCGGCCGTGACCCGGGTGCCGGCTGGCGAGTTGGACCCACAGACCGACGTGCCCGAGATGATGGTCACCACCAGGGTGGGAGAGCTGAGCCAGGACGAGGTGCTCCGGGCCCTGGCCGGCGGCGAGGCCCTGGCCCGGCGCCTGCTGCCGGCCCTGCCACTCATGGGCGCCCACTTCAGCGTGGCCGGCCACAAGCTGCTCATCGCCCGTCAGGAAGGCGGCCGGCTCCAGACCCGCCGGGCCAGCCCGCCCTCCGGGATGGCCCGCCTCCCTACTTCGTCCGGGTCAACTCCAGGTTGATCACCACCTCCACGTCCTTGCCCGTGGCGCCCATGCGGTAATACTTGCCATTGCCCACGCCGTAGGCCAGGCGGTCCAGGTCCAGGCGGGCGCTAAAGCCGGCCACCTCCAGCTTGGGGTTCATGGGGCTGGTAACGCGCCCCAGGAAGGTGAAGGGCAGGTCGACGGGCTTGGTCACATCCTTGATGGTCAGGCTGCCGTGGGCCACGAACTGGCCCTGCCCCAAGGCTTGGATGTCCTGGCTGACAAAGCGCATGCTGGGATAATTGGCGGCGTCGAAGAACTCGTCGCTCATCAGGTGGGCGTTGCGCTGGGGGTTGCGGGTCTCCAGGCTCTTGACCTCGATGGCCACATCCACGCGGCTGGCGGCCGGGTCGTCGGGGTCGAAGACGATCTCGCCAGCGAAGCTGTTGAACACCCCCTGCACCGGCGCCAGGATATGCTTGATGAAAAAGCCCACGTAGCAGTGCGGGGGGTCGATCTGCCAGTTCGGGGCGGCCTGGGCCGGGCTGGCCGACCAGATCAGAATGACGCCGAGCAGGCTGGCGATGGTCAGGGTCAGGGCTTTCATGGGGCACCTCCGCCGGAGGGGGTGGGAGCATGGCCCGGCCCTGATAGTCTGGACCGGGGCGTATATGTTTAATTATAAGGCCTGGCCGCCGCCGGGCCAGGGCCGGACCCGCAACCGCCGTCCAAACATATTTGGCGGGGCCGGCGCGGGGCGGGCATAATTGAAAGATAGTCAGATAATCAGCCGAGGAGGATGGCCATGCAGGTGGGCATGATCGGTTTGGGGCGCATGGGGATGAACATGAGCCTGCGCCTGGCCCAGGGAGGGCACCAGGTGATAGCCTATAACCGCACCCCGGACAAGGCCCGCGCCTTGGCCGCCGGGCGGCAGGGTATTGTGGCCGCCGCCTCCCTGGCCGAGCTGGTGCGGTCGCTCCAGGCCCCCCGGGTGGTCTGGCTGATGCTGCCGGCCCCGGCGGTGGAGGAAAACCTCTTGGCCCTGGCTGCGCTCCTGGAGCCTGGCGATCTGCTGGTGGAGGGCGGCAACAGCCATTTCGCGGAAGCCGCCCGGCGGGCCGAGTGGTTGGCGGCCCAAGGCCTGGAGTTTCTGGACGCCGGGGTCAGCGGCGGGGTGTGGGGCCTGAGCGAGGGCTATTGCCTGATGGTGGGCGGGCCGGCCCCGGCCTTCGCCCGCATCGAGCCCCTCCTGGCCTGCCTGGCCCCGCCCGGCGGCTATCTGCACACCGGCCCCTGGGGCAGCGGGCACTTCGTCAAGATGATCCACAACGGCATCGAGTACGGCCTGATGCAGGCCTATGCCGAGGGCTTCGCGCTGCTGGAATCCGGCCCCTATGCCCAGCACCTCGACTTCCAGCGCATCTGCGAGCTGTGGCAGCAAGGCTCGGTGGTGCGCTCCTGGCTCCTGGGGCTCTTGGGGAGGGCCTTTGCCGCCGACCCGGGCCTGGGCTCCCTGGCCGGCTACGTGGATGATTCCGGCGAGGGGCGCTGGACCGTGCAGCAGGCCCTGGACAGCGCCACCAGCGCCCCGGTGATAACCCTCTCCCTGATGGAGCGCTTCCGCTCCCGCCAGGCCGACAGCTTCGGCGACAAGGTCCTGGCCGCCCTGCGCCAGCAGTTCGGCGGCCATGCCGTGAAAAAGGCTGAACCCTAGCCGGCGCGCCGGACCGGATAAAGAAAGGTTGCAGCAGCATGGCCAGTTTTGAATACGACCTGGGCATCCTGGGCGGCGGAGCCGCCGGCCTGACCATGGCCTCCGGCGCGGCCCAACTGGGAGCCAAGACCATCCTGATCGAGAGAGAGCCCCAGCTGGGCGGCGACTGCCTGCATTTCGGCTGCGTGCCCAGCAAAACCCTGATCAAGAGCGCCCGGGTCTATCATCAATGCAAACAGGCCCAGCTCTACGGCCTGCCCGCCATGACCCCGCCGCCGGTGGACTTCGCTTCCGTGGCGGCGCGCATCCGCGAGGTCATCGCCGCCATCCAGGCCCACGACTCGGTGGAGCGCTTCTGCGGCCTGGGCGCCCGGGTGGAGTTCGGCCAGGCGCGTTTTGTGGACGAGCACTGCGTGGACCTGGAGGGGCGGCGCATCGCGGCCAAATACTGGCTCATCGCCACCGGCTCGCGCCCGGCCGCGCCGCCGCTGCCCGGCCTGGAGTCCACCCCCTACCTGACCAACAAACAGATATTCTCCCTGGAGCGCCTGCCCGAGTCCCTGCTCATCCTGGGGGCCGGCCCCATCGCCATCGAGATGGCCCAGGCCTTCCAGCGCCTGGGCAGCCAGGTGACGATGGTGCAGCGCAGCGGGCAGATTCTCTCCAACGAGGACCCAGACCTGGCCGGGCAGGTAATGGACATGCTGAGCCAGGAGGGCGTGCGCTTCCACCTTAACGCCAAGGTGCGCGCGGCCCGCGACCTGGGCGCCGGCCGGGAGCTGGCCATCACCGACGACCAGGGCCGGGAGCAAAGGCTCAGCGCCCAGGAACTCTTGGTGGCCCTGGGGCGGGCGCCCAACCTGGAGGATTTAAATCTCGCCGCCGCCGGGGTGGAGTTCGACGCCAAGGGCCTCAAGCTGGACCAAAGGCTGCGCACCAGCCAGCGGCACATCTTCGGGGCCGGCGACGTCACCGGGACCTTCCAATTCACCCACGCCGCCGGTTACGAGGCCGGGGTGGCCCTGACCAATGCCGTGCTCAGGCTGCCG
Source organism: Pseudomonadota bacterium (assembly GCA_043804825.1). Taxonomy (GTDB): domain Bacteria; phylum Desulfobacterota; class Desulfarculia; order Desulfarculales; family Desulfarculaceae; genus JACRDC01. The sequence continues at coordinate 363 of JAZDIQ010000102.1, read as the reverse complement.
CGCAAGGTCGATTACACCCGCATGCCTTGGTGCACCTACTGCGACCCGGAGTTGGCCTCCATCGGGCTCAACGAGAAGCTGGCCCGAGCGGCGGGGGTGGAGTACCAGGTGTGGAGCGAGGATTTCAGCGCCAACGACCGCGCCCTGGCCGAGGGGCGCGCGCGCGGGCGGATCAAGCTGCTGGTGGACCGCCAGGAGCGCCCTCTGGGGGTGCAGATACTAGGGCCCTCGGCCGGCGAGCTCTTGGGCGAGTGGGTGGCGGTGCTGGGCGGCAAGGTCAGGCTCTCCACCCTGGCCGGGGCCGTGCACCCCTACCCCACCCTGGGGGAAATCAACAAACGCCTGGCCGGCAACCTGTTGGCC